>NZ_JBIDCA010000045.1:0-1349 GCF_043204345.1 Streptomyces sp. NPDC047917 | reverse complement strand
GGTACCCCGGACCCGGTCGGGGGTTCCGCCGAGGTCGTGGCGTTCGCCGAGGCGAACGGGCTGCCGATCGCGATCAAGGCCGCCTTCGGCGGTGGCGGACGCGGCCTGAAGGTCGCGCGCACGTTGGAGGAGATCCCGGAGCTGTACGACTCCGCGGTCCGTGAGGCCGTCGCCGCGTTCGGCCGCGGCGAGTGCTTCGTGGAGCGCTACCTCGACAAGCCCCGGCACGTGGAGACCCAGTGCCTGGCCGACACCCACGGCAACGTCGTCGTGGTCTCCACCCGCGACTGCTCGCTCCAGCGCCGCCACCAGAAACTCGTCGAGGAGGCCCCGGCCCCCTTCCTGTCCCGGGAACAGAACGCGGAGCTGTACGCCGCGTCCAAGGCGATCCTGAAGGAAGCCGGCTACGTCGGCGCCGGCACCGTCGAGTTCCTCGTCGGCCTGGACGGCACGATCTCCTTCCTGGAGGTCAACACCCGCCTCCAGGTCGAACACCCGGTCACCGAGGAAGTCACCGGCATCGACCTCGTCCGCGAGATGTTCCGCATCGCCGACGGCGAGGAACTCGGCTACGACGACCCCGCCATGCGCGGCCACTCCTTCGAGTTCCGGATCAACGGCGAGGACCCCGGCCGCGGCTTCCTGCCCGCCCCCGGCACCGTCACCACCTTCACCCCGCCCACCGGTCCCGGCGTCCGCCTCGACGCCGGCGTCGAGTCCGGCTCCGTCATCGGCCCCGCCTGGGACTCCCTGCTCGCAAAACTCGTCGTGACCGGCGCGACCCGCGAACAGGCACTGCAACGCGCCGCCCGCGCACTGGCCGAGTTCAACGTCGAGGGCATGGCCACCGCCATCCCCTTCCACCGCGCGGTCGTCACCGATCCGGCCTTCACCAGCGACCCGTTCCACATCCACACCCGCTGGATCGAGACCGAGTTCGTCAACGACATCAAACCCTTCACCGCCACCGCCGACACCGAGACCGACGAAGAGACCGGCCGCGAAACCGTCGTCGTCGAGGTCGGCGGCAAACGCCTGGAGGTCTCCCTGCCCTCCTCGCTCGGCATGAGCCTGGCCCGCACCGGACTCGCCGCCGGCGCCAAACCCAAACGCCGCGCCGCGAAGAAGTCCGGCTCGGCCGTCTCCGGCGACACCCTGGCATCCCCGATGCAGGGCACCATCGTCAAGATCGCCGTCGAAGAAGGCCAGCAGGTCCAGGAAGGCGACCTCGTCGTCGTCCTGGAAGCCATGAAGATGGAACAACCCCTCAACGCGCACCGCTCCGGCACCGTCAAGGGCCTCGCCGCCGAGGTCGGCAGCTCGGTCTCCTCCGGCGCCGTCATCTGCGA
>NZ_JBIDCA010000044.1:0-1431 GCF_043204345.1 Streptomyces sp. NPDC047917 | reverse complement strand
TGACGGACCTGTGGCAGCGGCGTTGGCCCGACTGCCCGCCGGTTGGGTACAAGCTTCGCGACCCGCACCGGGATGTCTGGGTGCGCTTCCACAGCCTGCCGGAGTCGAAACGATACGCAGAGGACGAGAGCGAGTACGCCATCGTCCTGGGGCGGTACAACACGGTCCTCGATGAGTTGTTTGCCGGTGGGGACGTGTACGTGATCACACCGGTCTGGACGACCGAAGCCGAGGTTCCACCGTTCCAACCTGACGCTGGCTACTGGCAGAGCCTGTTGGTGGAGGACGACCCTGACCCGAAGTTCCGCACCTACTGCCATCTTTTCGCCGCCCGCCGACCCTGGCGACATGGCTGCCTCGACGAACTGCTCCGTAACATCGCCGACGACAAGGTGGCAGGCGTCTTCGTCACCGACACTCAGATGAGACGTATTCACTACCCCTACGACGGGGGCGCCGATGTCTTCCTCACCACGCCTGAGGAACGGGATCGGACCCGCGACCGGCATGCCCACTGGCTTTCCGGCAGCCCGTCGGGTCTTTGACGGATCAGGATGGCCACCCTGCCCAAGTTCCCAGGCTCAGATGGTCAGCCGACGGAAGCAGATGCGCAGGGCCGCTATGCCGACGAAGGCAAGGAAATGCTCGGGCTTGCGTTCGTAGCGGCGGTGCAGCCGTCGGCAGCCGGCCAGCCAGGACACGGTTCGTTCGACGACCCATCGGTGGCGGCCGAGCCGGGCGGAGGACTCGACTCCCCTGCGGGCGATGCGGTGGCGTATGCCGCGTGAACGGAGCAATCGCCGCAGGTAGTCGTAGTCGTAGCCCTTGTCCGCATGCAGCTTCGCCGGTCGCCTGCGACGCGGGCCGCGACGGGAACGGATGGGCGGGATCCCACGGATGAGCGGTTCCAGTCCCTGGCTGTCGTGCATGTTGGCGCCGGAGATGCCCAGGGACAGCGGCAGGCCGTTCCGCTCGGTGACCAGATGGATTTTCGATCCCAACTTGCCTCGGTCGGTCGGATTCGGTCCCGTCAGAAGCCCCCTTTTGCCGCCCGGACGCTCACGGAGTCGATAGCGCACCGCGACCAGTCCAGCTCACCCCGCGCCCCGAGTTCATCCAGGACCACACGGTGGAGACGGGCCCAGACCCGGTCCGCGCTCCACTTGGCGAACCGCCGGTAGACCGTCTGCCAGGCCGGACCGAACACTGGCGGGAGCTGCCTCCAAGTACAGCCCGAGGTGGCCACGAAGATGACCGCGGCCAGAACCTCACGGTCGCCAGCCCGACGGCGCCCTCCGCCCTGCGGACGCTTCACTTCCATGGGCGGAACCACCCGCCGGAACAGCATCCACAACTCATCCGGCACCAGCCGCTCAACCAGATTCGCCATGCACAACTCAACGAACGATCAAGCCATAAGAAACGGCTTCT
>NZ_JBIDCA010000043.1:0-1739 GCF_043204345.1 Streptomyces sp. NPDC047917 | reverse complement strand
GGGCCCAGCTCCAGGAAAGTGGAGATGCCATGGGAGTGGAGAGACTCGACGCCGTCATGGAAACGGACCGCTGCCCGGATGTGCCGCGCCCAATAAGCAGCCACCGTCAGCTCACCCGGCCCGGCCATGGCACCGGTGATATTGGAGACCACCGCCAGGGACGGCTCACGGAAGACGGCCCCGGCCAGGGCCTCCTCGAACGCGGCAGCAGCCGCGTCCATGTGGGAGGAATGGAAAGCGTGCGACACCGTCAGACGCTTCGTACGCGTGCCCTGCTCACGGAAGTGGTCCGCGATCTCGGTCACGGCATCCGCATCACCCGAGATCACGACGGCGGCGGGTCCGTTGACCGCGGCCACCGACACCCGCCCCTCGTACGAGGCAAGATGCTCAGCGATCTCGTTCTCGGGCGCGGCGATCGCGGCCATCGCGCCGCCGGGACGGGCCGCCTGCATCAAACGCCCCCTGGCCGCGACCAGAGTGCAGGCGTCCTCCAGGGAGAACACCCCGGCCGCCCAGGCCGCCGTGATCTCACCGACCGAGTGCCCCATCACCGCGTCCGGGCGCACTCCCAGCCACGACACCAGCGCGTACAGGGCCGACTCGACCGCGAAGAGGCCGGCCTGCGTGAACACCGTCTCGTCCAGCAAACCCGCAGCCCCGTCGCCGGGACGGGTGAAGACCACGTCCCGCAACGACCCGACCGAGCCGTTGTTCAGTTCCTGGTGCAGTTCACGGTCGAGGAAGGTGCAGGCCTCGTCGAACGCCGCCGCGAAGACGGGGAACGTCTCGTACAGCTCACGGCCCATGCCGGCGCGCTGGCTTCCCTGGCCCGAGAACAGCAACGCGACACTGCCGGTCTGTGAGGCCCGGCCACGGATCACGTCCGCAGCGGGCCGGTCCTCCGCCAGGGCCCGCAAACCCTCCAGCAGCTCCTCCCGGCTCTCCCCGAGCACCACCGCCCGGTGCTCGAACACCGACCGCGCCGTCGCCAGGGAGAACCCCACATCAACCGGCTCCACCTCCGGCCGGTCCTTCATGAACCCGGCGAGGTTCCCCGCCTGCTCACGCAACGCCTCTGCCGACTTGGCGGAGAGGATCCACGGGACGATCCCCGCGTCCGACGCCGGGTTCGGTGCTGGGTGGGGGTTTTCCTCCGTGTCGGGGGTGGGGGTCTGTTCGAGGATGATGTGGGCGTTGGTGCCGGAGATGCCGAAGGAGGAGACCGCGGAGCGGCGGGGGCGGTCGGTCCGGGGCCAGGGGCGTTGTTCGGTGAGGAGTTCCACGGCTCCGCTGGTCCAGTCGACGTGCGGGGTGGGCTCGTCGATGTGGAGGGTTCTGGGCAGGGTGCCGTGGCGCATGGCCATGACCATCTTGATGACGCTGGCGACGCCGGCGGCGGCCTGGGTGTGACCGATGTTCGACTTCAGCGAGCCGAGCCATAGGGGGTTGTCCTGCTGGTGGGCCTGGCCGTAGGTCGCCAGGAGTGCCTGGGCCTCGATCGGGTCGCCGAGCCTGGTACCGGTACCGTGCGCGTCGACCGCGTCGACCTCGGCCGCCGATACCTGGGCATTGGCCAGGGCCTGACGGATCACCCGCTGCTGCGAGGGACCGTTCGGCGCGGTCAGGCCGTTGGACGCACCATCCTGATTGACCGCACTGCCCCGTACCGTCGCCAGCACCTCATGCCCATTGCGCCGCGCATCCGACAACCGCTCCAGCACCAACCAACCGACACC
>NZ_JBIDCA010000042.1:0-3373 GCF_043204345.1 Streptomyces sp. NPDC047917 | reverse complement strand
ACAAGCCGATGAATCGTCGCAGCATCCGGATACGGACCAGCCACACCATTCCACTCGACCAACACCTCCCGCCGCTCCCCCACCGTGAGCATGTTGAGATCGGCGATGCGTGCGCCGGGCGATTCCACCAAGGAGATCAGCAGGCTCTCAAGGTGGCCGGCCATGCGCTCGATCGTCTTCGCGTCGAACCTGCTCCGGTCGTAGACGAAACGGAACTCCAGGGCCCGGCCCGCCGATACGACGAGGGTCAGCGGGTACCCGGTGCGCTCCACACAGTTGACCAGGCGCCGCGTCAGTCCCTCGGGGAAGTCCGACGGCTTCTGCACCACCGGGTAGTTCTCGAAGACGAGGATCGACCGGAACAGCGGCTCGCCGCGCGGGATCCTGCTGTGCTTCTGGACATCGACGAGGTGACAGTACTCCCACTGCCGCATCTCCAGTTGTTCGTCCTGGAGATCCCTCAGCCACTCGGAGGCGACCAGGTCGCCCGTGAGCCGGCCGCGCACCGGCAGCGTGTTGATGAACAGGCCCATCATCGACTCGACGCCGGGCAGATCGATCGACCGGCCCGAGATGGTGGAGCCGAACAGTACCTCGTCCTGGCGGCTGTACCGCGAGAGCAGGACCGACCACAGGCCCTGTACCAGTGTGTTCATCGTGACGCGCTGGGACTTGGCGTAGTCCCGGGCATGCGCGAACAGCTCTGCGGAGGCGACCACTTCGAACTCACCGACTCCGGTGTCACCGGTGTCCCGGTCGACGTGCAGGTCAGTGGGTTCGGTGACGCCCGCCAGGTAGTCGGTCCAGAACGCCCCGGAGCCGTCGTCCTGCCGGGAGTTGAGCCACTCGATGTAACGGCGGTAGGGGACGGTCGGCGGCAGTCCGGCGGAAGTGCCGCCGAGCAGAGCGCGGTAGAGGGCGAACAGCTCCTTCTGGAGGATCTGCACACTCCAGCCGTCGACAAGGATGTGGTGGAACGACCAGACGACGATCCGGCGCTCCTCCTCCATCCGCAGCACGGTGACCCGGACCAGTGGGGCCCGTGAGAGGTCGAACCCCCGGTCCCAGTCCTCCGCCAGGAAGGTGCTGAGCTGCTCCTCCTGACCGGGCAGGCCGCGCAGATCCCTCACTTCGAAGGGGAGGGGAGCCTGGCGCTGCACCACCTGGACCGGCTCCGACACTCCCTCCCACACGAACGCGCTGCGCAGGATCGAATGCCGGTCGACGAGCTGCTGCCATGCGGCTCCGAACAGCGTCTCGTCGAAGGGTCCTTCGACCTCCTCCGTCATCTGCACCATGTAGGGGCGCGTGTCGGACGTGTCCTCCAGCGAGTGGTAGAGCATGCCGAACTGCAGGGGCGAGAGGCCGTAGACGTCTTCCACGTTGTGCGCACTCATATCGAGAACCTCTTCAGGATCGCGGCCATGTCGGCGTCACCGACATCGGTGAGGGGAACACCGGGGGACTCCCGGCGGGCGTCGTCGGCTCCTCCGACACTGCCGGCGGTGCCGGCGATCAGCTCGCGCAGGTGGTCTACGACACCGGCGGCCAGGCGCTCGACCGTGCTCCGCTCGTGCAGCGCGGTCGAGTAGTTGATGTAGAGGCCGAACGTGTCGCCTTCGACGGCGGCGGTCACGTCCAGCACGTTCCAGCGCGTGCCGTCCGGGCTGATCGAGTGGCCCTTGGGCTCGTCGGGACCGGCATACCGCCCGATGCCCGGCAGGTCCCTGGTGAACTGCCCCAGGTAGTTGAAGTTCACTTCCGGAGTGGGCTGTCGTCGCAGTTCGGCGGCCACGTCCGGGGCGCCGAGGTGGCGCAGGATGCCGTAGCCGACACCCTTGTTGGGGATCCGCGCCACCTGCTCGCGGACGGACTGGAGCGAGGCCACCGGATCGGTGGCTCCCGGTGCCAGGCGTAGCGCGACGGGGAAGACGGACGTGAACCATCCGACCGTTCGCGACAGATCCACGTCCGGGAACAGGTCCTCGCGGCCGTGTCCCTCCAGACCGATCAGGGTCTCGTCGTCCCCTGTCCAGTCACGGAGGGCGTGCGCCAGTGCGGTGAGCAGCGCGTCGTTGATTTGGGTGCTGAAGGCCCGTGGCACGTCCCGCAGCAGGGCACGCGTCTCCTCGGGGCTGAGCGCCGCCATGACTGCGGCGCCGGATCCCAGGTCATTGCGGCCGTCCCGGTCGCGAGGCACCCGGCCGGCCGGTTTGGGCTCGGCCCAGTAGGCGTACTCGGCCCGTGCCTGAGCGGAGCCGGCGAAGCCGTTCAGCCGCTGGGCCCACGACCGGAACGACGTCGTCTTCGCAGGGAGCAGCGGCCCGAGGCCGGCGGCCCGCCGCTCGTAGCAACTGCCCAGGTCCTCCAGGAGGATCCGCCAGGACACACCGTCGACCGCCAGGTGGTGTACGACGGTGAGCAACCGCTGTCCTCGCGTCGGTCCCAACTCCAGCAGGGCGGCCCGCAGCAACGGGCCCTTGGCCAGGCCGAGGCTCTGCTGCGTCTCCTCCGCGATGTCCAGCGCGACCGATGCCAGGGACTTGTCCGGGACTCCCGACAGGTCGTGCACGTCGAGGATGTCGGTGTCCACGGTCTCGTCCAGGTACTGCCGCCAGCCGTCGGGCCCGTCCACACAGCGCAGGCGCAGCGCGTCGTGGTGCTCGATCAGGTCAGCCAGCGCGAGCCGCAGCACGTCCGGGGCGAGCCCGTCGGTGACGAGGAGCTCGGCCTGGTTGAAGTGGTCGAACGTCGGCAGATCCTTCTCGAAGAACCAGTGCTGGATCGGTGTCAGCGGGACCTCGCCCGTCACGCGGCCCTGCTCCGCGTCGACCGGCGTGGCCGCGGCGGCGTGGACCGCGATCTCGGCGATCGTCTGGTTCTTGAAGATCAGCCGCGGAGTGAGGTGCACGCCGAACTTCTTGGCCCGGGCGATCATCTGAATGCTGACGATCGAATCCCCGCCCAGTTCGAAGAAGTTGTCGTGGATGCCGACGGTGTCGATCCCGAGGATCTCGGACCAGATCTCGGCAAGGGTGCGCTCGGTGTCCGTCCGGGGTGCGGTGTAGGTGGTGGCGAGTTCGGGGCGGTGGCCGTCCGGCGCGGGGAGGGCCTTGGTGTCGACCTTCCCGTTGGGTGTCAGGGGCAGGTGGTCGAGGGTGAGGTAGGCGCTGGGGACCATGTAGTCCGGAAGCTGCCGCTGGAGATGCGCACGGAGTTGGTGTGTGGTGGGTGTGTTGTCTGGGGTGGCGACGATGTAGGCGACGAGCTGTTTGTTGCCGGGTGTGTCTTCGCGGGTGGTGACGGCGGTGGTGTGGATGTGGGGGTGGGTGCTGAGGGCGGCTTCGATCTCGCCGAGTTCGATGCGGTATCC
>NZ_JBIDCA010000041.1:0-3579 GCF_043204345.1 Streptomyces sp. NPDC047917 | reverse complement strand
TCCTGATTGACCGCACTGCCCCGTACCGTCGCCAGCACCTCATGCCCATTGCGCCGCGCATCCGACAACCGCTCCAGCACCAACCAACCGACACCTTCGGAGAAGCCGGTGCCGTCGGCTCCTGCCGCGAATGCCTTGCACCGCCCGTCCGCCGACAGCCCACGCTGCCGGCTGAACTCGACGAAGATGCGAGGTGCGGACATCACGGTCACACCGCCGGCCAGCGCGAGCGAGGTCTCGCCCTTGCGCAGGGACTGCGCCGCCATGTGCAGGGCGACCAGCGACGCGGAGCACGCCGTGTCCACGGAGACCGCGGGCCCTTCGAGCCCCAAGGTGTACGCGATACGGCCCGACGCGACGCTGGTCAGAACGCCTGAGCCGACGTAGCCCTCGACATCACCGGGCACCTGGCCGACCTCGGGGGCGTAGTCCTGGGGAATGGCCCCGACGAAGACTCCGGTGTCGGTGCCGCGCAACGTCTCCGGCACGATCCCGGCCCGCTCGAACGCCTCCCACGCCGTTTCGAGGAGCAGCCGCTGCTGAGGATCCATCGCGAGAGCCTCACGCGGCGAGATCCCGAAGAACTCCGCGTCGAACCCGGCCGCGCCATACAGGAAACCACCACTGCGCGTCGTCGACTTCCCGACCGCCTCGGGGTCCGGATCGTACAGATCCGCCACGTCCCAGCCCCGGTCACCCGGGAACTCCCCGACCGCGTCCACACCCCCCGCGACCAGATCCCACAAACCTTCCGGAGACACCACACCACCCGGAAAACGACAAGCCATACCGACAATCGCCAGCGGCTCATGAGCCTTGTCCTCGACATCAGCCAACTGACGACGCGTCTGCTGCAGATCGGTCGTCACACGCTTGAGGTACTCGCGGAGCTTGTCTTCCGTCGTCGGCATGCAGAGCCATCCCCTCGAACTACCCGGGCACCGGTGCATGGGGGGCAGCCCGACCTACATGCGCCCACCCGTTCGGCTCGTAACCCTTCAGGTCGGGCCTTGGCTTGCTCTTAATGCGACCTAAAGCGTCGTCCGAAAATCGGTGCAGGAGCGCGTGCACGGCAGCTGCGGCGGACGACAGCGGCCGCCATTTAGCAGGAGTTAAGCAGCGATGTCTACGCTGCCCGACGCTCTCTCAGCCTGACCGTACGGATGCATATAGTTCGAGCGAGAGGTCGACAAAATGACCGACCCCGGCACCTCTGAAAAACTTTCTTTTCCTTTGCCTCGTACATGCCCTTTCAGCCCGCCCGCCGAATACGCGCGGCTGCGTTCCGAGGAACCGATGTCCCATGTCGTTCTACAGAACGGCAGGACAGCGTGGCTGGCGACGCGCCATGAACATGTGCGCACCCTCCTGAGCAATCCGGCGACCTCTTCGAACCGGGCGCACCCCGCCTTTCCCGCGACCGTCGCCGACATCGGGGTTTTTGCGCAAAAGGGCTTTCTGCTCTCGATGGACTCGCCGGAGCACGCACTGCACCGGCGAATGGTCACCAGCGAGTTCACGGCCAGCCGGATGCGCAGGCTCCGTCCTCGGATTCAGGAGATCGTCGACGAGTGCATCACCCGGATTCTGGATTCCGGGAACTCCCGCCCGGTCGATCTGGTCCAGGAACTCTCACTTCCGGTTCCCTCGCTCGTCATATGCGAATTGCTGGGTGTGCCCTACGAGACCCGGGACGTCTTTCAGAAGTACACCGAGGTCCTGCTCGACCGTGCCAGCACCCCCGATGAGCGGAAGCACGCCTTCGGTGCCCTGCTCACATTCCTCGGAGACCTTGTCAGCAGCAAGGACAAGGAACCCGACGACGCGCTGTTGAGCCGACTCGCCGTGAAGTACCGGGAGGCAGGCATCTACGACAAAGAGCTGCTGACCGGCTTCGCCGTACTGCTGCTCATCGCCGGTCACGAGACCACCGCGAACATGATCTCGCTCGGTGTGACGGCCCTGCTGCGCGAGCCCGAGAAGCTCGCCCGTATCACGGCCGATCCGACACTGACCGCAGGCGCCGTCGAAGAACTCCTGCGGTACTTCAGCATCGTCGACTACCCCACGGCCCGCGTGGCCCTGGAGGACATCGAGGTCGGCGATGTCGTCGTCCGGGCCGGCGAGGGCTTCATCGCCTCGGCGGCCGCCGCCAACCACGACGAGCGGGTGTTCCCCGACCCGGGCGAGCTGAATCTGCAACGCGAGACGTCGGGCCATGTCGCCTTCGGCTTCGGGGTCCATGCCTGTCTCGGCCAGAACCTCGCCCGTGCGGAACTTGAGATCGTCTACAACACGCTCTTCAGGCGCATACCCGAACTGCGCCTGGTGTCGCCTCCTGAGGAACTTCCCTTCAAGGACGCGACGGTATTCGGAATCCACCGACTGGAGGTGACGTGGTGAGCCGTCTGCTGATCACGATCAATGAAGAAGAGTGCTGCTCGTCCGGAATCTGCGCGATGACCGCGCCGGACGTATTCGACCAGCGGGACGAGGACGGAGTCGTCGTGCTGCTCAACCCTGAGCCGGAGCCGGCCCTGCACGCCGAAGCACAGAAGGCGGCCCGCAGCTGTCCCTCGCTCGCCATTGACGTGCAGGAAGTCTGAGGGACTCCCTCCGCACCGTTCCATCCGATCGCATGCCAGGCCGCCTCGAAAGGGTCCGCCCCGTGGGAAACACCGAAGACAAGTTCCGCGAGTACCTCAAGCGAGCAACGGCCGATCTGCGCCAGGTCCGTCGTCAGTTGGCTGATGTCGAGGACAGGGCTCATGAGCCGCTGGCGATTGTCGGTATGGCTTGTCGTTTTCCGGGTGGTGTGGTGTCTCCGGAAGGTTTGTGGGATCTGGTCGCGGGGGGTGTGGACGCGGTCGGGGAGTTCCCGGGTGACCGGGGCTGGGACGTGGCGGATCTGTACGATCCGGACCCCGAGGCGGTCGGGAAGTCGACGACGCGCAGTGGTGGTTTCCTGTATGGCGCGGCCGGGTTCGACGCGGAGTTCTTCGGGATCTCGCCGCGTGAGGCTCTCGCGATGGATCCTCAGCAGCGGCTGCTCCTCGAAACGGCGTGGGAGGCGTTCGAGCGGGCCGGGATCGTGCCGGAGACGTTGCGCGGCACCGACACCGGAGTCTTCGCGGGCGTCATGTACAACGACTACGCGTCCCGGCTGAAGCCCGCACCCAAGAGTTTCGAGGGATATCTGGTCAACGGCAGTCTCGGCAGCATCGCCACGGGCCGGATCGCCTATGTTTTCGGCCTCGAAGGGCCCGCCGTGACCGTGGACACGGCGTGCTCGTCGTCGCTGGTCGCCCTCCATCAGGCGGGGCAGGCGCTACGCAAGGGCGAGTGCTCCTTGGCGCTGGCCGGCGGCGTCACCGTCATGGCGACCCCCAATACCTTCGTCGAGTTCAGCCGGCAGCGTGGGCTGTCGGCGGACGGGCGGTGCAAGGCATTCGCGGCGGAAGCCGACGGCACCGGCTGGGCAGAGGGTGTCGGTTGGTTGGTGCTGGAGCGGTTGTCGGATGCGCGGCGCAATGGGCATGAGGTGCTGGCGACGGTACGGGGCAGTGCGGTCAATCAGGA
>NZ_JBIDCA010000040.1:0-3918 GCF_043204345.1 Streptomyces sp. NPDC047917 | reverse complement strand
GTCTTCACCGGCGGCGCCGGCGGCGCCGCAGCCGGAGCCGGCAAAGCCGGAGCCGTCGCGAAGGTACTCTCCGTCGCCGGCAAGGCCGGCAAGGTCATCGACCCCATGACCTACATCGCCAAAGGCGCCGGCGCCGGCCTCTCCAAGATCGGCGACATCACCAAAGGCCTCAAAGGCATCGGCAACATCGACATCCCCAAACTCCCCGACGACGCCATCACCATTCCCGAAGGCTCCCTCAAACTCTCCGACGGCACCTTCCACCTCCCCGAGGGCGCACCCGTCCCCGAGGGCGGGATCAAGCTCCCCGACGGGAACGTCAAGTTCCCCGACGACGTCCCCGTCCTGCCCGAGAACGCCACCAAGCTCCCCACCCACACCGAAGCACCCGTCCAGTACTTCGACCACGACGGCAACCTCCTCGACGAACACGGCGACATCGTCCAGAAGGCCGAGGACGCTCCCAAGGAGCCCTCCCCCACCGTCCCGCACACCGACGGCCCGGACCCCACCACCCCCCACACCAACACCCCGGACCCCACCACCCCGCATCCCGACGCCCCGGTCAGGGAACCGGCCCTGGTCGGCGCCGGCGCCAACACCGCCGACAACGTCGCACACGTCGGCGCCAACGCGGGTGACAACGTCATCCACCTCGGCAGCGACCTCGGCGACACCGGCCGCCTCGCGGACGACCTGCCCACCACCCACAACCCCGCCGACAACCTCCCCGGCGGCCACGCCGGTGACAACCTCCCCGGCGGAAACGCGGGCAACCGCCTCCCCCACGCAGGAGCGGCCGACCACCTTCCCGGTGGTCACGCCGACGACCTCGGCCACGGCCCCACCGCCGGACACGAACCGCCCAACACCCACACCGGCGGCCACGGTGACGGCCCGCGCGGTCCGCACGACCCGACCCCGCCCCACCACAACGACCACACGCCGAACAGCCACGCCGACGACGCCGCCCACCACGGCAAGGACGAGGGCACCCCGCACCACGGATCCGACGACACGCTGCCCCACGACGACGGCGTCCCGCACGACGACGGCGTCCCGCACGACCCCGATGGCCCGAACGGTCCCGACGGCCCCGACGGCCCGGATCACCCCGGTGGCGACGGCCCGGGCAACGAGCCGCACGGCAAGCCCGTGGACCCTCAGCCCGGCTGGCACGGCCAGAGCGCGGACAAGATGCGGCACTACCGGCGCCCCGCCCTGGACGTCTCGCACCTGCCTCTGAAGGATCAGCTGCCTCTTCTGGAGCGGGAGGCGTCCGCTCTCGCCGACGACGCGCTGAAGGCTCCGGCCGGAGCGGCACCCGCCGGCCTGAACCACCTCGAATCCGGCTGCGCCGGAAGCTTCCTGCACGACAACACGATCACCGCGCACAGCAGCACCACCAAGATGCACGGCCAGAAGCTCCCGAAGCGGCATGCCGTGCTCGACGACATCCTGAAGAACGTGGAAAAAACGCTTGAAGCCCAAGGGAAAACCAAGGGGATAGGGCACGGCAAATGCGCCGAGATTTCACTGATCAGCGATCGATTGCATCAGATCGACCCCACGGGTAAATCGATTCGCACAATTGACGACGCCAAGGACGCCCTGGAGGGAGGCGTGATGCATTCACGCCAGATCGGCGACCTCCGCGACCGCGTCACAGGGGAACTCGACCGCGTGCACAATGAATTCCTGCCCCCCTGCCGCACCTGCGAGCACGTACTGCCTCAGCTGGGCATTCGAGTACACTCGTAGCACCCCTGTTTCACGAAACGGAACAAATAGTGAACCCTGAACAGCTGACACCCGAAGTGCGCAATTGGCTGACTGCGTGCGACTGGTCTCCGAGTCGTGACATCGGGGACCTTGCCGAGGAATTGATTCAGATTCGACTGAAGGACGCCGAGCAGCACGGGGTGACCCTGATCCCGACACCGCAGGCAGTCCGCGCCATCCGCAGCTACGGAAATCTGCGACTCGTTCATCCCACCGATCGGGAATCGGCGTGGATCATGAACCCGACGTTCGGATACGACGGCGACGCCGCGCTCATCAAAGAGCTGGCCTTCGAACTCGGCACGGAACTCTTCCCCATCGGTTACGAGTCCCTCGAATACGGAATCATTCTGATCGACGAACAGGGCCGCTTCTTCGTTCTCCACCACACCGGTGGTTATTACATGGGAGCGAACGACGCAGATGCGTTTTCCAGGTTTCTGACCGGGGCTGCCCCCCTGGACGCGGAGGACTTCTTTGTCTGAGCAATATCCCGCCGTGGCCTCCTCCCTGCTGATCGGCGGCCAGGTGGTCAGCCATACCAGCCTGGTCGGGGAGGGGACCGCCGATCTCCATCCGGCGATCCGGTCGTTCGTCGCCACGCTGCCGGCCGACGTGAGCAAGCCGTTCACCGGGCGCTGCGCCGAATCCGCCCTGGTGTCCGACCAGTTGTGGGCGCTCGACTCGGCACGGGGCGACGGCCGCACGACAACCCTCGACGAAGCCACGCCGCACTTCGCGGGATCCGCCATCATTTCCAAGATGATCCGTGGTCAAGGGCACCCCGATCACGGCAGGACCACGGAGCCGTGCGAGGTCTGCCGGCTGCTCCTCCAGAAACTGGGTGTCCAGGTGATGGCCTGACGGGGTGATGGCCTGACGGGCGCCCGCGAGTTCCCCGGACACCCCGCGGCTCGTCCGGTGCCGACGACGCGGCGAAGGCTGTTCCTCGGGAGCCGCACCTGAAGGGATTTGATCTTGAGTGAGCGCTGAGCCGCCACGCGCGGTCCTGGAACGGTTGCGCGCGGTCGACTGGGACGGCGACTGGGACCTGGCCGCGGGTCACTCGCGTTCCCGCGCCCTGCTGATGCGGGAGCACATGCGTCGCGCGGCGCTGTGGGCTCAGGCGTACGGCGCCGGTGAGAAGTGGCCCTTCTTCGACGTCACCGAGTTCGTCGATCCCGCGTTCCGGCTGGACCCGGACATGGAGTCCGAGCTGGAGGACTACGTGGCGCACAACGTCGGCACGCCGTCCACGGCGAGGACGTGCCGGGGTGCCGTGCGCTGGGCGGCGCTCCGGGCCGAGAGCGAGGTCGCCCTTCCGGAGCTCCCTGACCCGTACGAGCCGTTGCTGCTCATGTACGGGCGGGGCGGTGGCTACTCGATCGAGGAGTTCATCGACCTGTATGGAGTGATGATCCCGTACGGGAAGTTCGAGTCCAATCTCAACGCCGAGCCGTTCCTCACGCTGGCCCCGAGCACTCTCGACGCCCTCGATGCCGGAGCGGCCGGCAGGATCACGTACTACGCGAAGATCAGTGAGGGATATCCGCGCAGTGGCCCACGCGGCATCCTGCGGCGGCGTCTCGTCGGCAGGGAGGCCAAGACGCACGACGAGGCCTTCACCCGTGCTCTTCGCTGGGAGCCGACGGAGTACCTCAGGCTCTACGAGCTCGGGCACAACGACATCGACCACGTACAGATCTCCGAGCGGGAAGCGGCCGCGTTCATCGAATCGACGGTGAAGCGGCTCGGCGGATCGTGGTGATCCGCCGGGTCGGCAGGCGGTCGACAGACGGTCGGCCGTCGCCCACGGCCGTGTGCACGGCGTGAAGATCTGCCGGAGATCCTCGGGCCCCCCTCGCACCGGGAGGGCTCCCGTCCTCCGCGCTCCGGTCAAGTGCTCCGTTTCCGCACCTCATTGCCCGTGACGGTTGTTCGGCGGCCATGTCACAGACTGTCCACAGGTCCAGGGCCCTCGATTGCCTTCGGCATCCCGGAGTTGATAGGGATGGTCAGCACATTTGTTTGCTCTGTTCGACAGGGGGATTGAATGAAGTTCGACATGGGGGCGCAGGTTCTGACGAGTCTGTCGTCGAAGTCGCGTGGGTCGAGTGATGATCTGGGGACGTTGAT
>NZ_JBIDCA010000039.1:0-5352 GCF_043204345.1 Streptomyces sp. NPDC047917 | reverse complement strand
CGCCGGAAAGGGAAACGCGAAAGCGAAGAACTGGAAAGCGAAAAGCAGGATCCCGCTTCGACCGGGAATCGGACACGAAAGAGTCTGATAGAGTCGGAAACGCAAGACCGAAGGGAAAAGCCCGGAGGAAAGCCCCAGAGAGTGTTCTGCGGGTGAGTACAAAGGAAGCGTCCGTTCCTTGAGAACTCAACAGCGTGCCAAAAGTCAACGCCAGATATGTTGATACCCCGGCCTGCTTCGGCAGGTTGGAGGTTCCTTTGAAAGTCCTACGGGGTCACTGACCCGGTAGGCAATTTACACAGCGAGGACGCTGTGAACGACCGGTCTTATTCCGTCCGGTCGTTCCGCTCTCGTGTTGTGTTGTCCCGATCACGGGAAAACATTCACGGAGAGTTTGATCCTGGCTCAGGACGAACGCTGGCGGCGTGCTTAACACATGCAAGTCGAACGATGAAGCCCTTCGGGGTGGATTAGTGGCGAACGGGTGAGTAACACGTGGGCAATCTGCCCTTCACTCTGGGACAAGCCCTGGAAACGGGGTCTAATACCGGATAACACTCTGTCCCGCATGGGACGGGGTTGAAAGCTCCGGCGGTGAAGGATGAGCCCGCGGCCTATCAGCTTGTTGGTGGGGTGATGGCCTACCAAGGCGACGACGGGTAGCCGGCCTGAGAGGGCGACCGGCCACACTGGGACTGAGACACGGCCCAGACTCCTACGGGAGGCAGCAGTGGGGAATATTGCACAATGGGCGAAAGCCTGATGCAGCGACGCCGCGTGAGGGATGACGGCCTTCGGGTTGTAAACCTCTTTCAGCAGGGAAGAAGCGAAAGTGACGGTACCTGCAGAAGAAGCGCCGGCTAACTACGTGCCAGCAGCCGCGGTAATACGTAGGGCGCAAGCGTTGTCCGGAATTATTGGGCGTAAAGAGCTCGTAGGCGGCTTGTTGCGTCGGTTGTGAAAGCCCGGGGCTTAACCCCGGGTCTGCAGTCGATACGGGCAGGCTAGAGTGTGGTAGGGGAGATCGGAATTCCTGGTGTAGCGGTGAAATGCGCAGATATCAGGAGGAACACCGGTGGCGAAGGCGGATCTCTGGGCCATTACTGACGCTGAGGAGCGAAAGCGTGGGGAGCGAACAGGATTAGATACCCTGGTAGTCCACGCCGTAAACGTTGGGAACTAGGTGTTGGCGACATTCCACGTCGTCGGTGCCGCAGCTAACGCATTAAGTTCCCCGCCTGGGGAGTACGGCCGCAAGGCTAAAACTCAAAGGAATTGACGGGGGCCCGCACAAGCAGCGGAGCATGTGGCTTAATTCGACGCAACGCGAAGAACCTTACCAAGGCTTGACATACACCGGAAAGCATCAGAGATGGTGCCCCCCTTGTGGTCGGTGTACAGGTGGTGCATGGCTGTCGTCAGCTCGTGTCGTGAGATGTTGGGTTAAGTCCCGCAACGAGCGCAACCCTTGTTCTGTGTTGCCAGCATGCCCTTCGGGGTGATGGGGACTCACAGGAGACTGCCGGGGTCAACTCGGAGGAAGGTGGGGACGACGTCAAGTCATCATGCCCCTTATGTCTTGGGCTGCACACGTGCTACAATGGCCGGTACAATGAGCTGCGATGCCGCGAGGCGGAGCGAATCTCAAAAAGCCGGTCTCAGTTCGGATTGGGGTCTGCAACTCGACCCCATGAAGTCGGAGTTGCTAGTAATCGCAGATCAGCATTGCTGCGGTGAATACGTTCCCGGGCCTTGTACACACCGCCCGTCACGTCACGAAAGTCGGTAACACCCGAAGCCGGTGGCCCAACCCCTTGTGGGAGGGAGCTGTCGAAGGTGGGACTGGCGATTGGGACGAAGTCGTAACAAGGTAGCCGTACCGGAAGGTGCGGCTGGATCACCTCCTTTCTAAGGAGCATCTAGATTCCGCAAGGAGTCCAGAGGCCATTACGTCGGCAAATGTTCGACGGTGGTTGCTCATGGGTGGAACGTTGACTATTCGGCACGACAGGTTGTTTTTCACTAGTACTGCTTCGGCGTGGAACGTGGGGGACGGCAGGTCGGGTCGGGCACGTTGTTGGGTATCTGAGGGTACGGCCGTGATGGTCGCCTTCAGTTGCCGGCCCCAGTGAACCTGTTCTTCGGAGCGGGGTGATGGGTGGCTGGTCGTTGTTTGAGAACTGCACAGTGGACGCGAGCATCTGTGGCCAAGTTTTTAAGGGCGCACGGTGGATGCCTTGGCACCAGGAACCGATGAAGGACGTGGGAGGCCACGATAGGCCCCGGGGAGCTGTCAACCGAGCTTTGATCCGGGGGTGTCCGAATGGGGAAACCCGGCAGTCGTCATGGGCTGTCACCCGCTGCTGAACACATAGGCAGTGTGGAGGGAACGAGGGGAAGTGAAACATCTCAGTACCCTCAGGAAGAGAAAACAACCGTGATTCCGGGAGTAGTGGCGAGCGAAACCGGATGAGGCCAAACCGTATGCGTGTGATACCCGGCAGGGGTTGCGCATGCGGGGTTGTGGGATCTCTCTTTCACAGTCTGCCGGCTGTGAGGCGAGTCAGAAACCGTTGATGTAGGCGAAGGACATGCGAAAGGTCCGGCGTAGAGGGTAAGACCCCCGTAGCTGAAACATTGACGGCTTGCTTGAGAGACACCCAAGTAGCACGGGGCCCGAGAAATCCCGTGTGAATCTGGCGGGACCACCCGCTAAGCCTAAATATTCCCTGGTGACCGATAGCGGATAGTACCGTGAGGGAATGGTGAAAAGTACCGCGGGAGCGGAGTGAAATAGTACCTGAAACCGTGTGCCTACAAGCCGTGGGAGCGTCGCTGTATGTGCTTGCACATGCAGTCGTGACTGCGTGCCTTTTGAAGAATGAGCCTGCGAGTTTGCGGTGTGTTGCGAGGTTAACCCGTGTGGGGAAGCCGTAGCGAAAGCGAGTCCGAATAGGGCGTTTCAGTAGCACGCTCAAGACCCGAAGCGGAGTGATCTAGCCATGGGCAGGTTGAAGCGGAGGTAAGACTTCGTGGAGGACCGAACCCACCAGGGTTGAAAACCTGGGGGATGACCTGTGGTTAGGGGTGAAAGGCCAATCAAACTCCGTGATAGCTGGTTCTCCCCGAAATGCATTTAGGTGCAGCGTCGTGTGTTTCTTGCCGGAGGTAGAGCACTGGATAGGCGATGGGCCCTACCGGGTTACTGACCTTAGCCAAACTCCGAATGCCGGTAAGTGAGAGCACGGCAGTGAGACTGTGGGGGATAAGCTCCATGGTCGAGAGGGAAACAGCCCAGAGCATCGACTAAGGCCCCTAAGCGTACGCTAAGTGGGAAAGGATGTGGAGTCGCAGAGACAACCAGGAGGTTGGCTTAGAAGCAGCCACCCTTGAAAGAGTGCGTAATAGCTCACTGGTCAAGTGATTCCGCGCCGACAATGTAGCGGGGCTCAAGCGTACCGCCGAAGTCGTGTCATTCACACATATAGGGCCAACGCCTGTGTGGATGGGTAGGGGAGCGTCGTGTGCCGGGTGAAGCAGCCGCGGAAGCGAGTTGTGGACGGTTCACGAGTGAGAATGCAGGCATGAGTAGCGATACACACGTGAGAAACGTGTGCGCCGATTGACTAAGGGTTCCTGGGTCAAGCTGATCTGCCCAGGGTAAGTCGGGACCTAAGGCGAGGCCGACAGGCGTAGTCGATGGACAACCGGTTGATATTCCGGTACCCGCTTTGAAACGCCCAGTACTGAGCCCATTAATGCTAAGTCCGTGAAGCCGGCCCGATCTCTTCGGAGTTGAGGGTAGTGGTGGAGCCGATGAACCAAGGTGGTAGTAGGTAAGCGATGGGGTGACGCAGGAAGGTAGTCCAGCCCGGGCGGTGGTAGTCCCGGGGTAAGGGTGTAGGCCGTGTGGTAGGTAAATCCGTCACACATTGAGGCTGAGACCTGATGCCGAGCCGATTGTGGTGAAGTGGATGATCCTATGCTGTCGAGAAAAGCCTCTAGCGAGTTTCATGGCGGCCCGTACCCTAAACCGACTCAGGTGGTCAGGTAGAGAATACCGAGGCGTTCGGGTGAACTATGGTTAAGGAACTCGGCAAAATGCCCCCGTAACTTCGGGAGAAGGGGGGCCATCACTGGTGATTGGATTTGCTCCATGAGCTGGGGGTGGCCGCAGAGACCAGCGAGAAGCGACTGTTTACTAAAAACACAGGTCCGTGCGAAGCCGTAAGGCGATGTATACGGACTGACGCCTGCCCGGTGCTGGAACGTTAAGGGGACCGGTTAGCTGACTTTCGGGTCGGCGAAGCTGAGAACTTAAGCGCCAGTAAACGGCGGTGGTAACTATAACCATCCTAAGGTAGCGAAATTCCTTGTCGGGTAAGTTCCGACCTGCACGAATGGCGTAACGACTTCTCGACTGTCTCAACCATAGGCCCGGTGAAATTGCACTACGAGTAAAGATGCTCGTTTCGCGCAGCAGGACGGAAAGACCCCGGGACCTTTACTACAGTTTGATATTGGTGTTCGGTTCGGCTTGTGTAGGATAGGTGGGAGACTTTGAAGCAGCCACGCCAGTGGTTGTGGAGTCGTCGTTGAAATACCACTCTGGTCGTGCTGGATGTCTAACCTGGGTCCGTGATCCGGATCAGGGACAGTGTCTGATGGGTAGTTTAACTGGGGCGGTTGCCTCCTAAAGAGTAACGGAGGCGCCCAAAGGTTCCCTCAGCCTGGTTGGCAATCAGGTGTTGAGTGTAAGTGCACAAGGGAGCTTGACTGTGAGACCGACGGGTCGAGCAGGGACGAAAGTCGGGACTAGTGATCCGGCAGTGGCTTGTGGAAGCGCTGTCGCTCAACGGATAAAAGGTACCCCGGGGATAACAGGCTGATCTTCCCCAAGAGTCCATATCGACGGGATGGTTTGGCACCTCGATGTCGGCTCGTCGCATCCTGGGGCTGGAGTCGGTCCCAAGGGTTGGGCTGTTCGCCCATTAAAGCGGTACGCGAGCTGGGTTTAGAACGTCGTGAGACAGTTCGGTCCCTATCCGCTGTGCGCGTAGGAATATTGAGAAGGGCTGTCCCTAGTACGAGAGGACCGGGACGGACGAACCTCTGGTGTGCCAGTTGTCCTGCCAAGGGCATGGCTGGTTGGCTACGTTCGGAAAGGATAACCGCTGAAAGCATCTAAGCGGGAAGCCTGCTTCGAGATGAGTATTCCCACCAACTTGATTGGTTAAGGCTCCCAGTAGACGACTGGGTTGATAGGCCAGATGTGGAAGCCCGGTAACGGGTGGAGCTGACTGGTACTAATAGGCCGAGGGCTTGTCCTCAGTTGCTCGCGTCCACTGTGTT
>NZ_JBIDCA010000038.1:0-9362 GCF_043204345.1 Streptomyces sp. NPDC047917 | reverse complement strand
GACGAGCCACGGTCGGGAGTTCCTCTTTGCCACGAACGGACCAACGAGCAACCAAGCCGACAGTCACATGATCAACAGCTTCTGTTAGGACCTCTAACTGATCGTTTCATAATGAAGTTCGGAGTCGTCTCAAGCAGATGATGCTGCAGGCGAGTTGGATTAGGCCAAGGTGGAGGTCGGCGCGTATCTCGTAGCGGATCCGGAGCCGCTTGAACTGGTGGAGCCAGGCGAATGTGCGCTCGACGACCCAGCGGGTCTTTCCCAGGCCGGAGCCGTGGGCTGTTCCTTTCCGGGCGATCTTCGGTGTGATGCCGCGGGCCCAGAGAAGGCGGCGGTACTTGTCGTAGTCGTAGCCACGGTCGGCGAACAGCCGGCCCGGCCGGTGCCTCGGCCGCCCGCGGGCCCCGCGAATGCGGGGTATCGCGTCCAGCAGCGGTATCAGCTGAGTGACATCGTGACGATTTCCGCTGGTCAGCGAGACGGCGAGCGGGGTGCCGTGCCGGTCGACGATCAGGTGGTGCTTGCTGCCCGGACGCGCGCGGTCGACCGGCGAAGGTCCGGTGTGAGCCCCCCTTTGAGGGCCCGGACATGAGAGCCGTCGACTGCCGCGTCGCCCATGTCCAGCAGGCCCGCGGCCCGCAGCTCGGCCAGCAGTACCTCGTGCAGCTGCGGCCAGACACCGGCCTCGGTCCAGTCCCGCAGCCGACGCCAGGCCGTCACACCGCTGCAGCCGACCTGTTCGGCCGGAACGTCCCGCCAGCTCACGCTCTTGCACAGCACGTAAACGATGCCCCGCAACGCAGCCCGGTCATCCGCCGGCAACCGCCCGGGATACCGATGCCGCCGCGGCGGACGAGCAGGCAACAGCGGGGCCACACGCTCCCACAGGTCATCAGGCACAAGATCAGCAGACACCCAACAGATCCTGCCGACACATCACCCAACCGCCAAGACCCACAACGAACTTTATTCTGAAACGATCAGTAAGGGGAGATCAGCGACGCCGTGGCTGCTACGCTGTTGGTCGATCTGAGGAAGTGTTTTTTCGGTGCACATACTCGACGATCCGTCGGGGCTCTCACGTCGTGCTGTTGATTTTTTGGCACATTCCGCATACATGGATCTCCCCACGTGGGAGCGCCTGCCCACCGATTTCATGCAGGTCCGTGATCGCCGAGGCAAACTCGTGTCGGCACCCTGGGAGCTGGTAGTACGCCGGGAGGGATTCGCCCAGAAATTCGGTGGCTTGAGGTACACGGTTCGTGGCGGCCCACACGGGTACATGCATGTCCCCTCAAGCGTCCGCCAGATGCAGAACGAATACCCGGATGAGGTCAGGACATGGCTCCTGGACCGCATGACCCGCAGCGCCGCCAAGGGCCCCCGGGAGCGGTGGGGCAGGTTTTTGGGATGGGACTTCGACCTGCAGTGCGGAGTGTGGCAGGATCGCCGCGGATGGTTCTTCCACTGGGGTGGCGAGGATGTGGCCGCTCCAATCAACTGGGTTCAGCACACCGATGGCCGCTGCGGCGCGTATCTCCCTCTTGAAAACCGTCCCCCCCTGTTCGAGTCCGAATACCCCACCATCCTCCACATGATCGAATCGCAGTCCCTCTCGGACCTTGTGGCTGACTGGGATGAGTGGCACGGCGCAACAGGACCCATAGCCCGGGCATTCGACGACCTCCCCGTCGTCCCCGAAGCGTCTGGCCCATGGGCAGGCTGGCGTATGGACGCGGATGTCGTCGTATACGAATTTCAGTATTTCTTGGGAGAGCCGAAGCCGCAGCGGCCCTGGGGGGCTCGGATCTACACGTCTGGCGGGAAAGGTCGGCGGCGGGTGGAGCAGGCTGCCTGCCAGTCGACAGCCGCGGCAAGCCACTTGAGAAGCTGTTGTCCTTCCAGACGTGAGGGCCACGTTTCCGGTGATCTCTGAGTAGCCCCTGGTCAGACCTTGCTTAGGGGCTGGTGAAGATGTCGTGCCCGCCGATACGGCGCCAGACGATGTGCGCGCCGCCTTCTCTGAACTACGCGTACAACGGCAGTGCGAAGGGAGGGTGAGGGCTTCCTTCAACGCCGCTGTACCGTCATTGGGTAGAAGATCACTGGCAGGGGGCGGGATGAGTCAGCTTGAGTTCAGCTGGGAACTCAGTGGTAGTGGTTGGGCGACCTGCCGCATCGCGGACGGTGTGTCGGAGCGGAAGGACTTCGTGAGCTACTGCACGGACGCCCTTGCGGACGTGCTCCACGGTGTCGTAGGGCTCTACGGTCGCACCTCCGTCCAGCGTTTCTCTTTCGATCTTGAGCCAGCTGAGGTGAGGTGGGTTCTCCGCCGCGAAGGCTCAGAAGTTCACGTCGCGATCTACCGGTTTCCCGACATGTCCACGAGCTTCGACGCGCCGGACCAGGCAGGCGCACTCTCGTGGTCCTCCACTCAGCCCCTTAGCCTCCTTGGGCACGTCGTCTTGGAGGCTGCTCAATCGGTGGTCCGGCTTCACGGGGAGGACGGCTACAGGGCGAAGTGGGTTCAGCACCCGTTCCCCGTTGCTGCGCTGCAAGACCTCCGTCGGCTGCACTTGCAGCACGACAGATGCGAGCGCCAGCACGGCGGGCTGTCCGCCTAGATCACGGTCAGACGCAAGCTTCTCTGAACTGAGGGTTGGTCGAGAGCGGCTGTGGAAGCCGGGGCCCCGTGCCCTCGGCCGTTACCTGGTGGCTTCGCTGGTGCGCGCGGTGAGCTTGGCGAGGCTGGGTAGGCCCAGGAAGACGGGGGATTGCTTCCTCTCTTGCTGGGCTTCGATCTGGGCGATCTTGTCTTCGGCGGCGGCGAGGCTGGTGGATAGTCCTTCGACTTCGCCGAGCCATCCTTCGCGTTCGGCTTCGGCGATCCTGTCTTTGAGGTTGTCGCGGATCTCCTCCAGGCGGGGCTTCTCGTCCGCGGCGACGATCAGGACCGGGCAGCGGACGCAGGCGTGTTCGTGGATGCAGTCGGTTCCGTAGGCCCGCCCGCACTCGCCCAGCGCCAGCTTCCTCCGCTCGAAGTGGGACAGGAACTCCTGCCATTCCTCAGCGGTGACGGACCTGTACTCCTCGACCGGGCGGAGGCCGCGGCGACGGGCGATGAAGGCGCGGTGCGCCTCGAGCGCATCCGTCGGGTAGATGGCCGCGTATCCCATCGTGGTGTTGATGTTCCTGTGGCCGGCGATGACCTGGGCAATGTGTGGTGGGAGGCCGTTGAGGATCGCCTCGGTGATGAACATCCTGCGGAAATCATGGGGTTGGAAGAGCAGCGGATGCCCGGAGCTGTCGGTGATCCCGGAGTGTCTCAGTGTCTCGTCGAGGGCTTTGCGGATCATGCTCCCTGAGACGGGCCTGCGCTCGTGGCTGATGCTCCACTGGAAGAGCAGGGGCATCGGTGCGTTCCAGGTCTTCTCGTGCAGGTCGTAGCTGGGTAGCAGTGGCACTCGACCGGTGTTGTCGCGGACGCGTGAGATGACCGCGCTGAGCACGTCGGCAAGCTCGGGGCTGATGAGGATGAGCCGTTCCTGATCGGTCTTCGAGGGCGCGATCTGGAGAAGCGGCACGACGTCCCCGCCGGGCAGCCGGTAGCTGATGATGCTGTGGTGGCTGAGCTCCTGGAGCTCCTCGATCCGGATCCCGGTGTGACGGAAGATCTCGATGGCCGCCCAGGCCCAGAACGCCCGCCGTTCCTCGGCGCCCAGGTCGCGTCGCTCGCCTGCGGCGTCACGGACACCTGTGGGGTGGCCGTCGGGACGGACGCTGCTCTTGGGGACGGTGAACGTCTCGCCGAGGACCGTGAAGGTGGATCCCAGCGGCGCCGCGTTGAGGGCATCTAGCCTGGCCGTGGCCTCTTTCAGCCTGCGGATCGCGACCCGGACGAGCACCGGCAGGACGGGAAGACGTTCCCGGGTGCGTCGGTCGGACTTGGACTTCTGGCGCCTCTCCAGCTTTTTGACGGAGCACTCGGCCTCGGTGACCGGGGGAGGAGAGGCCCACTGTCCCCACCGTTCAGGCTCGCTCAGGGCCCACTCGCCGATGTCGAGGTAGAACGCCCGCACCGTCATCTTGATCGCGGGCGCGCTGGTCCGCGGTTCGGTCACCGTGATCACGGTTCCGTCGGCTTGCCTCCGGCGGGGGGTCTTCGTCGCGAGGCGGGTCTTCCAGGCCGTGGCGGTCTCGGGCGACAGCCGGAGGGAGTCGATGCCGGGGTGGTGCTGTTCGAGGTCGGCCCAGAAGTTGCCGGCGAGGGTCGCTGCCAGGCTCTTGAGGGTGGCGTAGTCCAGGGTGGGCTGGCGTTCGGTGAGGTAGCTGACGAGCAGGTCACGGACGGGCTGGCACTTCAGGTCGTAGCGGTCCACGAGCTCTGCCGGAGTGACTTGCCCGGCGCGGTGCGTGGTGAACAGCAGGGTCGTGGGGGCGTCGTGGGGGAACTGGCCGCGTTCGCGGAGCCAGAGATAGGCGAGGCGCACTCCGCGAGTGGTGCGGTTGTAGGCCACGGGCGCGTAGCACCGCTCCAGAAGGTCTCCGACGACGATGTCCTGAAGTTTCCCGCCCCTGGTCGCCAACACCTGGGCGAGGGCAGCGAGCGCTTCCGAAGCGTGCCGGGTGACGCGGACGTTCTGCGGGATCCAGGCTTCCAGGCTGACGAACCCTTCCGGGTCGCGGGCCTGTGCGAGGGCCGGCCGCAGATGCCTGGAGTAGTTCACGGCGAGCCATGTTGTCTCCGGGCGGACCACGTCCGCGCAGAGCAGGGCCAGCACCCCGGCCTGGAGATGGCCCGTCTTGGTCGCCCTGTCGACCGTCGGTGTCCACTCCCGGACCTTCTCGTACCACTGTTCCGGTTCGGCGGCGATCGGACTGGCCTCCCAGCGCTGCTGCCAGGTATCGCCGGGGAAAGTCTCCAGCCAGGAGAGCAGGATGCGTACCCCGACCATCCGGCTGTCCTGCGTGGAGGGGCGGCCCTTGACCCTGAGCGGCGGCTGTCCGAGACGAGCGATGACCTCGTCGCGGGTCGCGGCCGTCTCGGGCCAGATGGTCAGCCGGGGACGGGCGGGGAACCGCTTCAAGAGCGCGACCGCCTCGGCTCCCGCCAGCACCCGGTTCGGTGGTGCCGGGACAGCAGTAGCGAAGGTAAGACTCGATGCCGTCATGCGAGGGTCCCTCCGAACAGGATGCCGAGGGACTCGGGGTTGTAGGCGGGTGCCGACGGAGGGGGAGACGGGCGGGCCCGCTTGCGCTCCTGGCGGGCATGGTGGGCGAGCCCGGCCTCGATGACCTCGTCCGTGCTGGGGTTGATGTACTTCTGCAAGGTGCTCTGGTACTTGTGGCCCAGGATGTGCTGGACGTAGGCCATGGACAGCTCCGGGTCCTGCGTCATCCGGAAGGTGGCCGTGTGCCGCAGGTCGTGAAGGGTCCAGTTCGAGCCCAGCAGCTTGTTCGCACGGACGAACATGGCGCGTGCAGCGTGATAGTTCAGCGGGCGCCAAGGCCTCCGGAGGGTCCACCACAATGGCTGGTCACGGCCTCGGGGGACTCCGTTGGCCCAGGCATCCTCCTGGTAGAGCCGCATCCAGACGAACGCGTCAGGTGAAGCGGGAAGCTGCTGGTAGACCCTGGTGCCCTTGCGGATCACGCCGATGAGCTGCTGCCCGGGGATCGCATCGCGTTCCCGGCTCGTCAGGAGCTCCTCCGACCGGGCACCGGTGGAGACCCAGGTGGCCAGCAGGGCCCTGTCCCTGTCCGAGCGCAGCCCCGCGAAGACCTCGGTGTACTTGTTGTCCGGTATCCGGCGCGGAATCCGCTCAGGAACGCGAGGACGGTACCGACCAGTCCGCTGGGCCTTGAAGTCCTCCATCGGATTGTGATGGGCATTGGCTCGCCCGCGGCGGCGGGAACGGTCCAGAGGGAACGGGTTGACCAGCAGCGAGCCGGAGTTGCTGGCGAGGTGGAAGTCGTAGAAGGTCCGCAGAACCGTCTCGCAGTGGGCCCGAGTGCTCGCGGCGTACTTCTTCCCGATGGTGGGTTTTCCGGTCACCGGGTTCGGAGATCCCGGGACGGGTGCTTCCGTAGCGGCCTTCAGGGCAGGCCGGCCTTCGCCTGCGGGCGCGTTTCGGCGCCGCCAGTGCACACGCACCGGCTTGTCGGCCAGCTGCATCCAGAGCACGAAGTCCCGCGCGTCTTCCCGGACGGCCCGATCCCACTCGATGTCGAGCGCCCACAGGAACCGCCACCACCGCAGCAGGTCGTTTCCGTACGACCGTAGCGTGGTTGCCGGGGTGTCTGCCGCGAGCAGGTCCTTGAAGTACACGGCGACCGGCTCGACCCGCAGACCATGCCGATCGAGCAACCGGTACGGCTCCCAGACGTCTCCCGTCGCCAGCAGCTGACCGGATTCGGGCAGGGCGAAGTTCCTGAGATCCCTTCCGGGACCGCTGTGATCAAGCATGCCGAGAAGCTAGCAGACATGCCATCTGACCTGCGAAAACGTCGAAGTTAGTTCAGTCAACACGCCGTGTATCTGTTCCGTTCCGTAGGACCAGGTCGCCCGGCCGCCGCCGGACCACGTGAGCTCGTAGACGCCCGGTGCGCAGCGCACGCGCTTGATGCGCAGGCCGGCACGGAAGTGTCCGGAGCGGAGGTCGGGCACGAAGGCCCGCGTCACGATGCGGCGGAAGCGCCGGCGCTGGTCGGGGGTGAGATGGTGAAGGTCGGTGGTGAAGCGGGGCAGGGCCTCGTAGGTGGGCACGGCGATTTCCTCCAAAAAGCACGAAGCCCCCGGCCGGTGGCCGGGGGCAGTGGTGGTGGCTGTTCGTGTTGAAGGGCGTCGGTGACGTGGTGTTCAGTCGTGCCGGCTCGGGGGAGCGGTACGTAGGTACGCGCGATGGAGTCGTCTGTTGGCGGTTGTTGGCGAGAACCGGCGTCAGACGGTGTGGGATCGGCCACGGACGAGCCGTGCGGTCAAGGGGTGGTGATCGAGCTCCTGGCCGAAGCCCGGACGTGCAGCAGCACCGGACCTATCGGCCTCGGCCTGCGCATGACACCCTAGCCGGGTGCGCGGGTCAGTAATTGGGTCAGCGGCCGGGTGCTTTCGACCCCGCTCCTGGTGTACCTGCGGGCGACCCGGCAGCCGCCTCAGGCGGGTTCCGGAACCTGAAACTCCCGCAGGTCATACGGGAGACGGGCGTGGGTCTTCTGTTCCAGGCCGCTCATTTCGGCGAGGTCTCCGTGGTCGGCCCGACCATGACCCCTTGTCCACGTCCGCTGCCGGCCGCGTGCAACGGTGTTTCTCCTTGTCCGGGCTCGCTACTGGCCGCCGTCAGGCGGCGGACAAGGGGCGGGTGTGCACGCTGCTGCCTCGATCACCGCCCCGACCTGGGGCGTTCGGACCGAGGGAGACCATTGCGATGACGCCACACCGACCAGCAGCCAGCCCCCGCTGTGACCGGCCCGACCACGGGCCCGAGCCGCGCCGGGCAAGCTGTGGTGCATTCCTGCGGCACCCCCTCCGGATACCGCTTGGGACCCCCCTTTGGTGCCTGGCACCAGGCAGGACGGTAAACCGGCTGGTCACACCGCATAGCCGGCCATGTTCCGCACCGTCACAACCCTCTTCTCTCCTCTTGTACTTGCTGGTGATGTCAGTGGAGGAGGAGATCATCGGGTTCCGGGGGCCGGATGCCCTCTGCGGCCGGCCTGGCGCACAACGGGGGAGCGGGGCTGATGGTGGGGAAGCGGAAGACGAACCCAGCGGGATCCACGAACAGTTTCCGCGGGGATGTGCTGAGCGTGCTTGGAGTGCTGAAGGTGGCCACGGCCGATCAGATCCAGCGGATCGGCGCGCCGCGCCTGACCTGCCGGCGCACCGGCAAGGACACTCCGGCGAGGCAGAAGCAGGCCCGCGCCGCCTCACACACCGGCGCGCTCTCCGACATGCGCAAGCACGGCCTCACCGAGAGCGGCGGCACCACCTCGGGCGGGGAGACCCTGCGCAACCTCACCATCAAGGGCCTGGAGGCCGCCTCCTACGAACTCGGTCGTCCCGTGACGGAGATGGGCTCCACCGCCCGCGGCGCGGGCGCCAGCGGCGCCACCCACCCCATGACCGTCAACGAGACCGTCATCGCGATGCTGCGCCCCAAGCCGAACCTCGCCCGGATGACCGAGGATCCTGCCGAGGTCCGGGCGGCTGCCCAGGCCGCCATCGATGCACCCGGTGGGATCGGCATGATCGCTCAGTACTGGACCGAGGTCCCGCTGCCCGCCACCGGCACCTGGAGCACGCCAGGTAAGGGCGGCGCCCAGGCCGACATCGTCCTGACCGCCCCGCAGGACCGGGTGCCGCTGCTGTTCATCGAGGCCGACAACTGCCACGAGACCGCCGAGGAACTCGCCGACAAACTGGAGAAGTACGCCTGCTTCTTCCGGCGGAAGACGAAGGACACCGACGGCAGGGAACGCCCGATGTGGCGCACCCGCTGGACCGTCCCCGAGGCCAGGCCCGCCGAAGTACCGCACCCGCCCGTCCTGCTCGTGTTCAACCGCCTCGGCGACCGCAACCCCAACCGCACCATCCCGAGCCTGATGGAACTCACCCACCACCTGTGGGCCGGGGAACGGTTCGAGGACCACCACCTCTACAACGGGAAGATCCCCATCATCGCGACCAGGCTGCGCAACCTGCGCGAGCACGGCCCGCACGGCGCAGTGTTCCTCCGCTTCGGCCGCGACCACATGCAGCCCCTGCGTGAAGCGATCGGCAACCCCCGCCGCGAAGCGGCCGACACACGCAGACGAGCCGAGCAACAGGCCCACCAACGCGCATACAAGGAGCAGCAGCGCCGCGCGGCCGAGCAGCAGAAGGCCGAACGGGAAGCACGCCGCCCGGCCTGCACCGGCTGCGGCACGAAGCTCACCGACGACCGCTGGAAGGCGGCCCAGGCACACCCGACGCCGGGACCGCAGTGGCATCCGACGCTGTGCGACGGCTGCGAGGACCAGGCCGTCGAGGCCGCGAGCCGGGCCGAGAACGAGCACCAGGAGCAGGAGCAGATCCCCGGGCAGAAGGCCGGCGGCTGGTTCTCACGCCTGCGCATCTGACCCGGGCAGCCTTCCGCCGGCGACCCTGGGCAAGCCCAAGGCGACCCTGGGCAAGCCCCGGTTGCCTGCGGCGGCTGGAAGGCGTGGACAGTCCATGGCCATGCCGGTGCGCCGGCAGTACGCGGCGATCAGCAGGCCGGTCTACGCGTTGGGGAGGCCGCGGAGCATGACGGCGTAGAGCGGGGAGTCGGGGAAGGGCTGGCGTTCGCCGATCTTGCGGTATCCCCATGTTTCGTAGAGGGCCT
>NZ_JBIDCA010000037.1:0-12782 GCF_043204345.1 Streptomyces sp. NPDC047917 | reverse complement strand
AGCTCGGCACATGGCTCGACAACGTACGGAAACGGGCTGGCAGGCTCACCGAACAGCGCCGAGCGGACCTCGACCAACTCGGCATGCGCTGGTAGGGGTGGGCGTGCAGGAACCGTCCTTTGACCGGACGGGGGTTGTTCTTCGCTGTTCTGCCGGACGTCCTGGTGCCGCTCGGGCCAGTCTGGGTGCCGGGTAACAGGTGGAGGGGTGCGGATGTCTGATGGTGGCTGTGTTGTCCATGTCGGCGGTGTGGTGCCTGGGGTCTTTCGCGTCGCTCCTCTTGCCGGGGAGGTGACGTCGTCGCTGATCGGCCGTGTCGCGGCCTCCTACGGGATGGAGGCGAAGGCCCTGTGGTCGTGCTGGCGGTGGCGTGGTTCGCGGCCCCGGCATGAGGGCGGGGGTGTGCGGGCTGATGGCGAGGTGGTGTTGAACGCGGCGGGGCGGGAGGTTCTGGCCCGGTTGTGCGGGGTGGGGCAGGAGGTGCTGGGGCGGGCGTTGCCGTCCTGGGGAGGGGATGATGCCGAGTTCCCCGCCGGGGAGGGTGGGGAGCCGTTGGCGGTGTGGCGTTCCGGGGGTGCGGTGGTGGGGCCGGTCGCGTTCGGGTGCCGTCTGTGTACGGCCCGCCGTGCTCTCCCGGCCAACCGGCGCTGTGGCACGCTGAACCACCGCCGGTGTCCGGGAGGGGCCGGGTCCGTACCAACGGGCCCGGCCTCTCAGGTGTCACGGCCGGGGCAGGTCCGCCTCCCGTACGCCGTGGAGGTGGACCAGGGCGTCGAAGGCGCGGCCGAGCGCCAGGTCGTAGAGGGGGTAGTGGTCGTTGAACAGCGTGCCGATGCTGCGGGTGGGGCGGGCGGTGTCCAGCCAGTCGCGCGCGGCGGGGGCGGCGGTGCGCAGGTCGGCGTAGTAGTCGCGGTGGCGGACCTGGTCGAGGGTGTGCTCGTTGGTGCCCGGGGCAGCGGCGCCGACGGTGAATTTCTTCCAGTCGCCGCCGATGGGGGTGGAGGTGGCGAGGAAGGAGCCCTGGTCGAAGGTCATGCCGATGGGCAGGTAGTTCCGGCCCAGCGCGTCGCGGAGGAAGGAGCCCTGGGTTTTGGGGTACATCGCGGCCGTCCCGGCGATCAGGCCGAGGTGGTCGTTGTGCGCGGAGACCAGGATCTTGTGGCCGGTGCGCTTCTGCCACCACAGGACGTTGCGGGCCATGGCCTCGTCGCGGAGGCGCTGGAAGTCGGGCATGGCGGCCGGGTTGCTGGGATCCGCGGTCAGGAACCGGGTGGTGTCGGCGACGGAGCGGGCGTTCTGCACGGCCAGTTCATGGGCCTGGCGGTCGCGCCCGCGCGCCGCGCTGATCAGCTGGTGCGCCTCCTGGGCCCGGTCGGCGAAGAGCTGTCGCTCGGCGAGCGGCTTCTTCAAGTACTCGAAGACGTCGTCGACGGGGCGCAGCCCGGCGTAGAGGTGGTCGACGCGAGGTGCCAGCGCGGGGTGGTGCCGGTGGACGTAGCCGGTGATCCGGCCGAAGAGGTCGTCGGTCATGGACGGGCCGGAGAGGTCGTTGCCGACGAAGTGGACGGTACGGGTGGGGTTGCGGCGGTTGTGGTCGCGCATCCACTCGATGAGGCGGACGAATTCCTCGCGATCCCAGGGGGAGTTAGTGAGGTTCTCCTTGGCGATCTTCCGGGCGTTGCCCTTGCCGGTCTGGAGGTACTCGTCGATCCTCAGTCCGGCGGCCCAGCTGAACTCGAGAGAGAAGGCGCGGAATCCCTTCTCCTCGACGAGGTAGCGGAAGAGCCGGTCCTTCATGGTGAAGAACTCGTGGGAGCCGTGGGTGGCCTCGCCCATGCCCACGACCTTCGCGCCGCCGATCATCGCGCCGAGGGCTCGCAGATCGGTGGTCTGCGAGCCGGGTTCGGTGGAGCACAGCGGGCGGGCGATCCGTTCCAGCTCGCGGACGACGGGGTCCTGAGCCCGGGTGGCGGTCGCCGTCGGGGTCTGCTGGGCGGTCGGGGCCGCCTGCGCCACCGCGGGGGTGAGGGTCATTGCCATCGCGCTCGCCGCCGTGACGCGCATCGCCCTGCGGCCGATGCGCGGGGGGTGGTGACTGGTCATGCTGGTGTGCTCCTTGGGTTCGCTACCGGCGACGTGATGAAGATCCTCACCCGCGGTCCCCTGGTGGCGCAGTGAACGCTGCTCCCCCGTTTCTGGTGGAGTGAACTCCACCAGAAGGTCGGCGACCCGGTGGCTTTGTTCACGGGTTGTGGTTCTGGCACAGATCTTGGGGAGCCGTCGCGGAGGGTGATGGCACTGTTCGATTGAGAGGGTTCAAACCCCGGTTGCTCGATCTGAAGACCCAGTTCATACCCTCCGCACATAACTGATGATCCGTTCCAGTGCCGGTGTGTCCTCTGCCATGACTACGGCGACCGGGACGAAGTGGACCGCATGGATCTGACGGTCATCGAGCACGTGCAGCAGCACGGATGGCACGTCCTGATGGTTCCCGAAGACGAGATCGGTCCTGGATTCGCCTACACGATCGGCCTCGCGCACACCCACGGCGGACCTGAACTCGCCGTGTTCGGGCTCGTTGAGCTTGTGGCCGGCGGGAAGCCGGCCTCTCGCGGCCGTCCCGTGAGCCGGGTCATCTGGGCGGCTGGTGTCCCCCGAAACCGATCGCCACCCGCTCACTCGGCCGCTACCGTGCCGCACGTGAACATCTTCGAGGCCGACCGGAGCAGGCCGTCGGCGGACGACGTGGCGCTGCTGGCCGAGGGCTCTGCTTTCGCCCAGCGCCTGCAGGACTTCGGGCCGAAGAGGGAGGGCGCGGTTGCGCTGGGTCTGCTGCGCGACGTCTGCGCCATGCTGTGCGAGCCGGAGGGCCGCCAGGAGCCGTACGTCATCGCGCAGGCGATGTGCCGGGTCGCGATCGAACGGCTGATGGAGATCGGTGGGAACGACTTCGAGGGCCTGCAGGCGGCCCGGAATGAGGTCACCAGGTCCCTCAGGGCCGTCTACGAGACGGACGGCTCGCTCAAGGCCGCGACCCCCCTGGACGGTCTGATCGCCGCCTTGGATTCCCTGCCCGCGTTCCCTCGCACGGTGGAGGCTGGCACTCTCCGGCAGGCCGTCGTCAAGCTGCTCAGCGCTCGTTCCAGGGCCAAGGACAACGACCACCCGCTGTTGTCGGCGTTCGGCGCGACCCAGAAGGTGCTGGACGCCGTCGACGGGCTCGGCCACGCGGTGCCCGGGACGCTGGCCGCCGGGCACCCCTTGACGATCGTGCTGCGCGAGCTCCACGGGATCCGCTCAGGTGAGGAGTTCCGCCGTCAGGCGCTGCTCGACCGGCGGGTGGAGGCGGTCGGCGCGGCCTACGCGCGGCTGTGCGAGATGGAGGGCCGGCAGGGCTCCTACCGGATCATGCAGCTGACCAAGGTGGTCCACGACGAGACCGGCCGGGCGCCGGGCAGGGCTGAGCAGGAAGCGTTCCGGGACTGGACGAAGCAGTACGGCATCGGCTCCAAAGTCGTGCACCCGGGCCACGAGGCGACCGCGGTGACGGCGGTCGCGATGCTGCACGACTGCCTGGCTCTGGTCCAGGAACTGGTGGCCACCGTCGTCGACCAGGCCCCCGAGTGGGTCGAGCTCGGCACGGTCACCTCCCCGACCCCTGAACAGGTCCGGAAGGTCAACGGCCTGCACAACCCCTCCGCGGCCCCCTACCTGTTCGGCCGGTTCACCGGCTGGGAGTGGCTGGAGAACCTGAAGGACGTCCGCCTCCTGCCGGAGGAGGACCGGTGGTCGGCGCGGCCCTACTTCGAGCGCCTCGCCGAAGAGGACCCGGCCCGCCTGGTCAGATGGCTGAACGAGGGCAGGCGCCTGGAGACGATCTGGCGGACCGGCCCCGGAGCCAGTGCCGAACTCGTCCGGCTGTGCCAGCACCTCGGCGGGTGCGGGGCGGCCCTGGTCACCGGAGCGCTCAGGGCGCATCCCACCGACGCCGTGCGGACCATGGCGGTCTACTGGGCGCAGCAGACCCTGTCCGTGCACCGGGACGGCGCATGGGTGGAGGCGGCCGTCAAGGCCTTGTGTGTCGGGTCGGACGGCTCTGCGGCCGACCCTTGGAACATCCGCACCGTGCTGGCCCAGCTCCTGGAGGCCGGCCGGACGGGCGGCCCCCAACTGGCCCGGCGGGTCCGCACCGGTCTCGCGGCTGTCCTGGCCTCCCACCTGGCGGTCGAAGGTGTCCGGGGGCAGTTGCAGATCAGTGACGACCTGCGGGCGCCGAGCCTGGCCGGGGGCCGGGAGTTGACGGGGGCCCGGTTTGCCGCGGCGGCCTGCGTGGAGTTCGCCCGTACCGAGTTCAACGAGGGCGGCACCGCCCTGGCGGTGCGGACCGGTGCGTGGACGGCCAAGACCCTGGGCGGGTGGGAGCGCGAGCGGCTGATCGCCGTTCATCTCGTTGACGTCGCCGGTGCCGGGCCGGTGGAAAGCGCGTGGTGGACTGCCGCCTTCGGGGTGCTGGCCCGCCTGCACGCCATGCCCTACCTCACCCCGGACGTCGGGGAGTTCGTCCAGGTCGCGATCGGCACCTGCCCGCCGGCAGGCACGGCCGAGCTCGAGGCAGCCCTGTCGGAGGGCTTCGGGCCGGTGCCCGGCCCGGAGGCACTGCAGGCGGCCCGCGCCGAACTGGCCGACGACGGCGCCCGTCTCGCCCGCGTACTGGCCTCCGTACTGGGCGGCAGGGAGGTGCTGGCCGGCCTGCTCGGCGAGGACGGGACCGACGTGGCGGAGGCGGACACGCAGGAGACGGAGTGGGAGTCCGCGCTGCCGCCCGTCTGGCGGACCGTCCACTGTCTCTCCGAGGTGGCGCCCGACCCGGTGATGGCACCGTGGCGCCCGGTGGTGGACCTGCTGGCCGAGTTCACCGGGCCGCCGCCGCCCCTCACCGAGCCGCTGATCAGGATGCTGCCGTACCCCGACCGTGGCGAGAGCACCGTGACCGACTTCGTCGCCCGGTGCAAGGAGCACGGTGTTCTCGCGGGTGCCGGAGAGCTCGCGGCCCGCGTACCCTCGCAGGGGCACTACTTCGAGCGCGTCGACCTGAAGATGCTGGAGGACGCCGTCTTCGCGGACTCCGCTGCCTGGGCGGCCGACGTCGAAGCCGTCACCGCGGCGCTCGGCACGTTCGACCTGTGTACGGTCTACCTGCAGAGCCTGTACACCGTCTGGCAGGCCGCCGGGTTCACCGGCGCCGACGGACGCCCTCTCACCGCCGCCTGCACCACGGCGTGCACCGCTGCCTGGGTGCTGAAGGCCCGGCTCGACGCGGGTGACGGCAGCGCCGACCCCGCCATCGACGAACGCGCCCGCTCCACGCTGGTCCATCTACTGCGCCAGGCCTGGGTGCTCGGCGCCGATCCCGGCGTGGACGAGAGCGCCGCCGTCACCCGGCTGACGGCCACCGTCCGGGCCTGGACCGAACCCGTCTCGGTGCGCGACGACCCCTACACCACCGCGACCGCCACCTCCGGCGGCCTCGCCCTGACCGCCTTCCTCCAGTGGGCCGTGCGCCGCGCGGCCGACACCGGCCGCCTGCCCGCCGAAGCCGACACCCTGCTGACCGGCCTCGTCACCGACGGGCGCGACGACCGCGCCCTGGCCGCCATCGGCGCGGCCCTCACCCCGCTGCGCCGCCACGCCCTGCCCTGGTACACCGCCCACCGGGCCGCCCTGCTCGACATCACCGCGCCGGCCGCCCCGATCCACACCTGGCTGCGCTCGCTGCGCTGCCTCGGCGACGACGAGTACGCCGTGCTCGGCGACCTCGACCCCGGCCAGACCGTGAACTACCTGCGCACCGGCGCCCCCGAGGAGGTGTTCGACCGCTTCGCCGCCACCTTGCTGCGCTCCCCCGACACCTTCGGCCCTGGGTTCCTCACCGAGCTGATCACCGGCAGCGGCGGCCCAGCCGCCGTCTCGACGCTCCTGGGCGACATCGCCCGCTTCCTGCCCCGCGAGGACGTCGCCGGTCCCCTCCCCCTACACCAGCGTGCCTTCCAGCTCTGGGACCAGGTCCTGGACCTCGCCGACGGCAACCCCGACCTCGCGGACGCCGTCGCGGGCGCCGGCCACTTCGCCTTCGCCGAAGGAGTCGACCAGCGCCGGTGGCTGGCCCGCACCCTGCGGACCGTCAGCATCGGCCCGGACATCAAGTTCCCCGACCGGGTCGCCCAGCGGGCCGCCCGCAGCGCCCAGGAACCCGATGCCCTGCGCATCCTCACCGTGCTGGTCTCCCGAATCGGCGGGGACGACGACCGGATCGACTACCGCCGCCACGCCGTGATCCGCGCCGCACAAGACGCCGTCGACGCCTCCGAACCCGGCGCCGCGGGCCGGGCCGACCTCGGGCAAGCCCTCGGCCGGTACGCCGACGACGTGGAACGCGCCACCGCCTAGTGACGACGACGCCTTGCCTCGGGCTCCGACCTGCTCACAGGAAAGGGGCTGCCCGACGGCGCCGATGCCTGATGCGGTGGCTACCGCCAACTGTACGTCCGATCGTCCATCGGCGGCAGCGTCGCCGCGGTAGCCGTCGTGCCTGCGGCCAGTGCAGCGAGCAGCGGTCCAGCCGCCGGGTAGAGGTGGAATCCGGCGGCGTGGGCCAGGGGGAGCCACAGGACGCGGTTGGCGTCCTCGGCGTCCTGCTCGGTGGAGCCGGCGGACCACGACGTCGGTGCCGGGCCGGGTGGTCAGCTGTTCCTGGAAGCCCAACAGCCGCGGCGCGGGGAGACCGGTGATGAGGAGAGGTCGAGTGGACACGGCGTGACCGGTGTCCTGCGGCGGGAGCAGCGGATATCGGATGATGTCGGCCAGGGGTGTCGGGGCTTCGGTGAAGTGAGGGGCGGCTCATAACGCAGGTCCAGGTAGCGAGCGGGCGGGTGACGGGGCGGGTGTGGACCGTGCGTCCACACATCCAACAACGTGACAGCGCCGTTGACCCAGAACCTCCGGAGATGAACGAAGTCAGACGGCCATCCGGCCCTGTCGTCACAGGTCGGGTGTGCAACGCGGCTCGGCTCGAGTATTGCAGCGAGTGCCCGGGGGCCGGCTACCAGCGGCGCGGGATGGTCGGCCGGGCCTCCGCCAGGACGATGCCGGTCGCCGGGTCGCGGTGCACGGGAACGTACAGGCCCCAGTCGGCGCCACCGGCCGTGAGCCAGCCTCCGGCCCACGGGGCGTCGGTAGTCTCCAACTCTGATCCTGCCGCCCGCTGCCGGGGGAGGCGGGACGAGGGCCGGGGCATTGTCCGGTGTGGCTCATCCAGGAGCTCTCCACGGGAGAGAGTTCTGCGGCGTTCGGGGGTGCTCATGCCGAGTCAGGAAGCATACTGACGCGGTGACAGACTTACTGCGCACGGACTCCGATGACGGCTGCATCTGGGGCCGCTCCGCCACGCGGGTTCAATCCGCCCGAGTCCTAGCCGAACAAGCCCTGGCCGACAGGGATGCACGAGCACTCGAAGAGTCGGTCGCGCTGTGGAAAGCCGTCCTGCGAGACCCCAGCGTCCCCGATCCGCTGCTGCCGCTCCTGGAACTCGTGCACGTGGAGACCGGCGCATGCCTGGTGCTGGATGATTCGGGAATGCTGTCGAGGGCCATCGGCCGTATGGAAGACGCCATGGCGCGCTCCCCAGAAGCGCTCACTCGGGTCGACGTCCTGCGGGCCCGGCTCACCGCCTACGGGATCCGCGCTTCAATGACCGAATCCACAGACCCCGCCCGTTCGGCGGGGGACTGGTTGACGGTCTCAGGCATCGCGCGGTGCCTCGCGGAGTCGGCGGTGGACGGCAGCAGCGAGCAAGGCCGGTTGGTCGAGACCATGGGCCGAGCCCTCCTCATGCACTACGAGCTGGCTCTCGTGCCGGGGTCCCTGAGCGAGGCAGTCACCGCGCTGCGCCGGGCCGTGTCCACCCTCACCAGTCCCCGGCTGAACGCCGCTGATGCCTGCTACCTGCTGGGGCGCGCCCTGCGCCTCCGCGGTGAACGAGATCGCTCATCGGAAGATCTGAACGAGGCGGTCGCCCTCCTCGGCAGAGCCGTCGCCGAGGCGGATTTCAGCGGGCCGTCCATGATGCCGTTCCTGTCGAATCTCGGCTTCGCCCATCTCGCCCGGTACCGTCTCGTCGGCGATCTCGACTCGTTGAACGACACGGTGTCGGCCCTGGCACGTGCTGTGGCTGCCTCCACCGACCCAGTGGAGTCCGAGCACCGACTCCAGAACCTCGTCAACCTCGTGGGAGAGCGGATACACGTAGGCGGCTACGCACATGAGCTGCTCAGCCACATTGCGCTCGTGGAATCGCATCTCACTCCCTACGGACTGCCCAAGCTCGCCGGCTGGCTGCTGCTCAACCTGGCGCTCAGGGCCTACGACCGCGCCGTTTCAAAAAGCTTGGTGCACGACTACCTTCTGACCGTGGTGATCCTTCGGCGGTGCGCCCTCTTGATCCCTTCCGACACGACCACGTTCGACGGCCTGCAGACACCCTCGGGCAAGACCGTGAGCAGCGACGAGCTTGTGCGCTTCGCCTGGACGCTTGATGGTTTGAAGGCGTTCTTCTCCACGACCGGTCTGCGTGACTCCTATGCCGACGTCCTCACTGGTGTGGCCGAGGGCATCGGGGAATACCTGATGTCCAACGGGGTCGGCACGCAAGCCACGATGGCGGGGCACATGGCCGCCGACTACGAACTCACCCTGTTCGTTCACCTGGACAATCTTGGTGTCACCTATGCCTGAGGAATTCACTGCGATCGGTTTCGACAACGACTCCTACCTCAACTACCTGTCCGACGAGTCGTCAGAACCCCCTTTCCCTCCAGGATCCATCCCCGATCTTTCGCCGTGGGAAGAGGTCCGTGAGCGCCAGTCACTGATCTACTTCGTCCTGCGGTCCGTGGCGATCCTCGGATCAGCCGCGGACGAGGCGGCCGTGCAGGCCCATCGCCAGTGGCGGCGGTCCGCTCTCGATCGCGCGCTACGCCTGCACTGGTGGACAGAAGAAGGGCATCCCTTGCCGCTGCCCACCTGGGCGGAAGAAACAGTCGTGCAGGTCCGCGATCACCTTCGTCCCGCCTTCCCCCGCGTCGATGACATTGAGGTCGTCGTCACCCTCGACCCTCGCTTGTACGTCCGCGCACACCATTCGACGCGCCAGATCCGGTTGTCCCTGGTCACCCGACAGCTGTGGCACACCATCGACCTACTCCTCTGGAACGCTGTGAGCGTGCGGCAGGAACTGATACGCACGATCGGCAGCAACGCCGCGCTGCCGAATCCGTCCTACGAGGTTCTTCTTCCGTTCCTGCTGCCGCTGTACCGCAACGTCCGCTGGGACCAGATCCCCATGATGCGGATCCGTTCAGAGCTGGCCGGGGGAGGAGCCGTCAATGCCGCACGGATCCAGATGACCTTCATGATTGCCCACGAGTTTGCGCACCTCCTCCTGCACGAAAAGGGCAGATCAGGTCCGGATCTGGAGGCCGAAGCCGATCGATTCGCCTACGACGTACTCTTCAGGAACCCCGTCGAGAACATCCCCCTCGGCGACATCTGGATGGCGATCCGCTGGCTGTTCGAAATCCTCGCAGTGGAAAAGCTGCTGGCGTGGCGCCTGGCCGGCGAAGAAGGGACCTTCGCAGTCACCGAACCACCACAACAGACCCTGATCCACCCCTTCGTTCGATCTGCCGGCCCCTCGAGCACCGACATCGTCCTGGGAGGCGCCGGGCTCTACGTCATACAGTCCATGCGCCGTCAGCTGGCAGCTGCGAGCGCGCAGGCCGTACGGCAAAGCGCTGCCCGCTGGGAAAGCACCCTGACATCCGAAGAAGCCAACCGCCCACCTGCGCACGCCTCGCCCATGTTCCCCGACCCCTCCCCGGAGGTATGAATGACCATCATCGAGCTCGACGTGGAGATCGACCCTCACGACTCCGGTCTTCCCGGGTCGGCGCTGATCGACGTCGAAGGACATGACTTCACCGACCACGGGATCAGCCTCAAGGTGGTGGCCGTCGAGGAGGGACACGGCTTCGGCGTCTCGGAAATCGTCACCATTGCCCTCTCGATCGCGGGCGGCGTAGCCTCCGACGTCATCGCGAGCTCTCTCAAGTCGGCCACCCGCGGGGTGATTCGCCGCGTCCGCTCGCGACGGTCACGCAGCGACGGAAGCATCGAGGGAATCACCGAGCTCATCGACCGTGAGCGCCGGGAACCCCCGCAGACCGACTCGGAACGCAACCCCGGCTAGGGAGTGTGTTGAAAGTGGATCAAGCAGTCGCCGACTCGGCGAATCAGGGGCAGCACGTACCCTCAAGGCCCTGATCATTTGCGCTTGGAGGAGTCGTATGAGCTTGGATCTGGTGCCCGTCGACCGCGAGCCGGCCGCCGGGGCTGTCCTGCTGACCGGCATCCCCGGGAGTGGGAAGTCGACGGTGGCCACTGCGCTGGCCGGCCGGTTCCGGATGTCGGCCCATATCGAGGTGGACGCACTCCAGCAGATGATCGTCAGCGGCGGGCAATGGCCCTCGCCGACCGCGAACGCGGAAGCCGACCGGCAGATTTTCCTGCGGGCCCGCAACGCGTGCCTTCTGGCGGACAGTTTCGTGCGGGCCGGTTTCATCCCGGTGCTCGATGATGTCGTGGTCCGTCGTTCCCACCTTGACTTCTACCGCACGACGCTGGCGGCCGTGCCACTCCACGTCGTCATCCTGGCTCCCGGCCCGGCAGAGGCATGGCGGCGCAACCAGGCTCGGGAGAAGGCCCTGGCCACTGACTGGTCGCCACTGGATGAGGCGATGCGCTCCGAGCTCGGGGAGCAGGGAACCTGGATCGACAACGCTGCGCAGACGGTTGAAGAGACAGTCGAAGCGATCCTGACTGCGACCAGTCTGGCCTCCAGTTCTGAAGTCGATCAGCCTCTGCGATGATCGCCAGGTGGCGCGTGGAGATCTGACGGATACCCAGTGGGACCGGCTGGCTCCGTTGCTGCCCGGGGGCAAGAAGCCGGGACGTCCACCGATACGGACAAGACGGCAGCTGATCGACGGCATACGGTTTCGGACCCGCACTGGCGCCCCATGGCGAGATGTCCCGGAGAGGTACGGCCCCTGGGGCCGGGTGTACGACTTGTTCCGCCACTGGCAGCGGGACGGGACCTGGCAGAGCATCCTTGCCGAACTGCAGGCCCAGTCGGACGCCAAGGAACTCATAACCTGGGACATCAACGTCGACTCCACCGTGTGCCGGGCCCACCAGCACGCCGCCGGGGCGCGGAAAAGGACCCCCACGACCCGCAGGTCGAGGAACTCGCCGCGCAGCACTGCGCCCACCACAAGGCCCTGCTCCAGGCCATTGAAGCGGCCGGATTGGACGTGGCCGAGGAGAAGCTCTTCGAGACCTACGACGCCGAGGCGAGCGGCGAGGAGGACGTCCAGATGAGTGCCTTCGAAGCGGTAACCAAGATGCCCTATGGCTTCTCCGCGGCCCGGACGCGGTGCATGGAACTCACGGCACGGCTCCTTTGACGGGGACCTCTCCGCAGGCAGCTGATCGCTGGTGTGGCCGTGCGCTGTTGGAGCCGGTACCGGTCGTGCCCCGCCGATGCCGGGACTGCGGGGACCGGGGCACCACCGTGGCCGGCGGCCGCCGTGTCGACCGGGTCCACGGCGCATGCGGCTCCTGCTGCGAGTGCTACTGCCCGGGGCCGACCGATGACCGGTACCAGCCGCGCGGCGACCTGATGCAGCAGCAGTGCCCCGGCTGCCGGGTGTGCGTGGGATGCCACTGCGGCGAGTAAGCACGATGCACTCAGGCCCCACCCGGACCCGGCTCGCGCGCGGCCCCGCCGACGCGCAAGGGACTGGCCGGCTTCGTTCCGGGCCAGCGGGATCGCACCCCTGTGCGGGCTACCTGGTGGCCGGGAGGGGTTCTGTGAGGCGGTCCAGCCGTGTGTAGAGCGCCTGTACGAGCCGGGCGCGGTTCTGGGCGCAGCGGGCGGTGCCTTTCAGTGGTGCGGTCAGGCGTCGGTCGGCTTCGTGGAGGACGATTTCAGCGAGGGCGCCGCGGCCGTCGTTCTTGGGAAGCGTGGCGGCGTGGCGGCGGATGTCGGCGGCCACTGCGCGGGCGTGGCCGGTGAGTTGGAGGGCGATCTGTTCGTAGTCGCGGGGTTCGAGGTTGGGGTTCTTCCATGCGAGGACGGCGGTGACGAGTGCTTCGTGCGGGGCGCGGTCCAGCGGGAGTTCGGCCTCGATCAGGCCGTGGGGGTCGTGGAGCACGGTGTGCGTGTCGCTCATCGGCGGCCCGCGTCGTCCTGGTCGTGGTCGCCGGGGCTGGCGTCCAGGGCCTGGGCGGCAAGCAGTCGGGTGTAGGCGCGGTTGGGCGGGAGGTATGTGGCGAGGATGCCGGTCGGGTGGTGGGCAGTGCGGAGGCGCTGCGCCGTGCCTCGTGTATCGGTGGGAACGGGCTGGGTGCGGTGGGTGTCGGGCACGGGTCTGTCTCCCTCAGAGGCGGGCTGTTGGTGTCTTGTTTCCAGACAACCGCTCGGGCCGGGGCGGGGTGCATAGCGAAGTCGCGGTTTCTGCCCACCCTTTCCCTAGCGACTTGACTGTTCGTTGACCTTCGGCGGGGCGAGGCTGGGTTCTACCGTGAGGGGATGGCACGTGCACGGAACGAGGCGTTCGTCGCCTGGATGGAGCGCGAGGGGTGGTCGGCGCCGGCGCTCGCGA
>NZ_JBIDCA010000036.1:0-16571 GCF_043204345.1 Streptomyces sp. NPDC047917 | reverse complement strand
GCCGCTACGCGGCGGAAGACGACAACGCACTCCGTGCGTTGTTCCCGGACTTCGTCCGGGGTTGCCGGTCCACTCCGTGGCCCGGGCAGTCAACTCCGTTGACTGCGGCCCCGATCGCTCCGCGATCCGGGCGGCGGGCCATGCTCCGCACGGCCCTTAAGCTGGCGAGGGGTTGGGGTGGCTTTGCTGGGATGTGCGGTGACGGGTCGTGAAGTCCGGGGCTTGCTACCCGTTCTCTGGTCCCTTGAGTCCCTGTCAGGAGGGTTCGTGGGTTGACAGGGACGGCTCTGCGCAGATGACAGAATGGTGGTTCGAAACCATTTCTGCAGTCGGTGTGTGCGTCACTCTTGATGCCCAGCTAGATTAAGGAGTATGAGCCTAGGCCCTGCCGCTGTAAATGGGGTCGATTTTCTGTGTCTTGGTTGTCGCTGAAAAAGCATGTTGCTGCACAGGGATCCGGGTCTTTTCTGTCTTGGGAATATCTCTGAAGCGGTCGAAGAGAGGAAGTTTTGGTGACGCTGAAGGAGTTGTTCCCGCATCAGGTGGAGGCGGTCGACGCGGTTCTGAGGGCCTTGCAGACACCCACGAGCGGACACCTGCCGGCCGAGGGGCTGCGGACCCAGGTCATCGCCGCGACCGGATCCGGGAAGACCCTGATCGCCGTCGCGGCCGCCGCAAAACTCGGCGCGCGGCATGTCCTGGTCCTGGTCCCGACCCTGGACCTGCTGACCCAGACCGCGGCCGCGTGGCGGGAAGGAGGCCGTACAGGGGCGATGGTCGGGGTCTGCTCGCTCCGGGCCGACGACTCCGACGGTGTGCCGTGCACGACCGATCCGGGCGAACTCGTCTCCTGGGTAAGGGGTCTGGAGCGGGTCACGGTGTTCGCCACGTACGCCGCCGTCGGCCTCGGCATCCTCCAGCGCGCCCATAGTGCCGGGCTTGGTGCGTTTGACCTGATGGTCATCGACGAGGCGCACCGCACCAGTGGGTACGCGGGTAAGCCGTGGGCCGCGGTGCACGACCAGACGAAGATGCCGGCGACCCGCCGTTTGTACATGACCGCCACGGCCAGGATCTGGGAAGCACCCGAACATGCCCGGAGTGGCGAGGCCGGTGAGCCGCGGCTGATCGCGAGCATGGACCCGGGGTCACGGGTGTTCGGGCCGGTGGCGTACAAGCTGACGCTCTCACAGGCGGTGAGCCGGGGGTTGGTTGCGCCGTATCAGGTGGTGTGCGTCGATATTTCCGATCCCGAGTTCCATCAGCTGCGCCAGGAAGCCGGATACGGGTCGGACGCCGCACGCGGAGCACGGCTCGCCGCACTGCAGACCGGACTCGTGACCGCGGCCGCCGAGGAGAACCTGCGCAAGGTCCTGACGTTCCACAGCCGCGTCAGTGAAGCCGAAGCCATGACCACAGGTGTCGCCGACGCAGCCCGGAAGCTATGGGAGGACAACCCCAGGCGGTACCCGGAACCGGGACGGGTATGGGCGGACTGGCTGTGCGGCGAGCACCCGCCCGCCCACCGGCGCGCCGTACTGGAGGAATTCGCCTCCGACACCATCACGAACCAGAACCAGGGCCAGGCGCAGCTGGTCGAGGGTGGCGTCGGCGGGTGCGGCAGGGGCGGCGGGCGTGGTGATGGTGGGCGCAGCGGGGGTGGAGATCGGTCGGGGAAGGGGTTGTTGCCGGCGGCGTTGCGGGTGCTGAGCTCGGTGAAGGTACTGGGCGAGGGCGTCGATACCGCGAATTGTGATTCCGTCGCATTCTGCGACGCACGGGGATCGATGATCGACATCGTGCAGATGGTCGGACGCGCGCTGAGAATCAAACCCGGCGAAGGGAAAATTGCTTCTCTGATCGTTCCGGTATTCCTCGCTCCGGGTGAAACACCGGACGAAATGCTGACCTCGGACGCCTACGGAACCCTCGCGAAGGTCCTCTCAGCGCTGCGGGCACACGACACCGACACCATCGAACACCTCGCCGATCCCCGTGTCCGCAGCGGTAGTTGGCACCCGGAGGGGGCCGAGGAAGGCGAGGCGGTAGCTGAGCGGGAAGTGCCGGAAGGCGAGCGGGGACCGAGCGCGCCCGCGCGGGAGCTGCTGAAGTTCAGCACACCCCGGGACCCGGCGTTGCTCGCACGGTTCGTGAAGCTGCGGGTCATCGAACCCGAGAACACGTTCTGGCGCCGCGGGATCCAGGCCGCGGCGCGGTACGTGAAAGAGACCGGGGCGCAGCAGCTACGGGTGCCGTACGACTACACCACACCCGATGACTGGACCCCTGCAGGATTTCCGCTCGGGACATGGCTCGCGGACCAGCGCAAGTCCCACAAGGCCGGACGCCTGGACGCGGGGCGGGTGGAACAGCTGGCCGGGCTGGGCATGGTGTGGTCGCACCAGGACGTCGCGTTCGAGGAAGGCCTCACCGCCACCCGCGCCTGGGCAGCCGTGCACGGGCATCTGTTGCCTCCCACGACTGCGGTCTGGGACGGGTATCCCGTCGGGGCCTGGGTCAAGAACCAACGCTTCGCCGCCCGGACCGCGGATGCCAATGCGCAGCGGCGGCAGGCCTGCCTGGCTGTCGAGAGCAGCGCGGGCGCGCTGACCGAGGCGCGGCGCGTGGCGCTGGAGGAGATCGACCCGGGATGGTGCCCGGTCTGGGACACCGGGTGGCAACGCTGCTTTCGCCTCGCCCAGAACCTCCTCCAGAACGGCGGGGCCCTGCCGGTGGTAGCCGGGAAAGTGATCGTGCAGGGCGAAGACCTCGGAAGGTGGGTCACGGCGCAGCGGCACGGATGGGAACAGCTCCTGCCCGCACAGCAATGGCTCCTGGAAAACGCCCTCGGAATCGAACCCGCCGAGGAGGCGGAGCGGCCGGTGAAGCGGACACAGGACGACATGTGGGCGGTGAACCTCCGCGCCGCACGGCAGTTCCATGCCCGGGAGGGGCATCTGAGGGTACCGAGGAAGCACGTCGAACACCTGGCGGGAGCAGCGGAGGGCACGGCAGGCCCGTCGGGCCATCAGGCAGGCGCTGACGGGGTCGTGGCCGTCAAGCTCGGCACATGGCTCGACAACGTACGGAAACGGGCTGGCAGGCTCACCGAACAGCGCCGAGCGGACCTCGACCAACTCGGCATGCGCTGGTAGAGGCGAGTGGGGGGTTATGTGCCTGATCCGAGGCGGCTGAAGGCCCAGCGGAGGACTTCTTGGTCGACGCGGGGGCGGCCGGTGCGGTTCAGGGCGGTGAGGGTGTGGGCGGTGAGGCGGGCCCAGTTACGGAAGTTGCCGTGGGCGGCGCGGCTGTCGGCGCAGTTGTGGCAGCGCCGGTTTCACCGCCACCCGCGCGTGGTGCACCGGGATACGGCGCGGCAGCAGGCGCAGCGCTTGATGGACCGCGACCGTCTTACCGTGACCCGGGTCCCCGTACACGCACACGACCCCGCGCGCGGCCACAGTATGGGTGATCGCCCCGGTGACCGTGTCGAGCTGCCTGGTCGGCACGACATGCGCGCCCGGCACGTACAAGCGCACGCCGCTGTCGGTGAAGGGCGAGGTGCCTGCCGCATCGGAGCTGTCGGTGTCGTCCTGCGGTACGGGTCCGACGGCCGCCTGGCCGGCCTCGTCGATGGTGCCCGGCAACGCCAGCTCGGCCAGCGCCCGGTCATACCCCTGCGGATCCCGGCGCGCGTAAGAAGGGCGGGAAACCTCCAGCACCCGGCCCGCACGCTGTGCCCGGTGCACTGCATCATGCAGGGTCGTCAACGACGGGAGCCTGTCCCATCCCAGACCGGCAAGTACCTCATCGGCGTGCTCGCCCATCCACCAGTACAGCGCCTTCACGTTCCCGCCCAGCTCCCCGAGCCGGGCCCACAACACGTCATCAAGAGCGAACACCCCACGCCGCGGTACGGGTTCTACCCGGCCGGACTCCTTCGCGTCCGCGAGCCAGCGCCATACCGTACGGACATGCACTCCCGTCGTCTCGGCGACGATACGGACATGCACCGTCTGCAGCGTCCCGGCCTCGTCCAGCGAGAGAAGACGCCGTACCGCCACAGAGCGCATCAGGGCCCGGTCCCGCGAACCGGAAGCCACCACCGATCTCTCGGCTCCCGCCGAGCCCAAGGACAGCAAGGGCGACGGCAGCGATGTTTCAGCAGTCATACCCACCAGCACACTGCCCTGCCCCGATCAAGAACACAGGAATACTCATCCTCGTGTCAGCCAGAACACGAGTGTGGTAGGCAAAATCCTCACGCCATGACAGCGGAATAGTCATCCCATGACAGCCACGACTCGACAGCGCCCAACAACGAACACCCTGTTCAGCTAGCCACTCACGCCGTCAAAACCCGCTGACACCCAACCCGCTGACACCACCACGACCAATCACAGCTGGTCATCGATGCATCTTCCGTGATCGGGAGTTACACCGAACGTTTTACAGTCCCGCCTCGGGGGGAGAAGTCTCCGGCGGGATGGAGGCGTCAGGCCAAGCCGCCGTTGGCGAACAGAGTCTGTCCGTTGATCCAGCGGGCTGGTCCGGCAAGGAAGGCGACAGTCTCCGCGATGTCCTCGGGCTGTCCCAACCGTTCCAGAGGGGCGGCCTTGGACAGTTGGGCGATGGTCTGCTCCTCCTTGCCGTCTAGGAAGAGCGGGGTGGCGGTGGGGCCCGGTGCCACGGTGTTGACGGTGATGTCGCGGCCGCGCAGTTCACGGGCCAGGACCGGGGTGAGGGCTTCGACAGCGGCCTTGGAGGCCACGTAGGCGCCATAAGTAGGGAAGCCGGTCCGGGTGACGGTGGTGGAGAAGTTGATCAGGGCACCACCGCGGCGCAGTCGGCGGGCTGCCTGCTGGGAGACGACGAAGGTGCCGCGGATGTTGGTGCGGTGCATGCGGTCCAGCGCGTCCAGGTCGAGTTCCGCCACGGGCGAGAGGATCATGATGCCGGCGGTGTTCACCACTACGTCGACGCCGCCGAGGGTGCGTTCGATTTCGTCGAAGAGCTCGGCCATGGCCGCCTCGTCGGCGATGTCGCCACCGATGGCGATGGCTCGTCCGCCTGCGGCGGAGATCTCCTCGACCAGCCGCTCGGCGGCGGCCTCGCGGCCGGCGTAGTGGACGGCGACGGTCATGCCGTCGCGGGCAAGGCGCAGCGCGGTGGCATGTCCGATGCCGCCGGAAGCTCCGGTAACCAGGGCGATCCGGGGGATGGTGTCGCTGGTGGTGGTCATCGCAGTGGGTCCTTCTCAGGTGGTGGGGATCTCGAGACGGCCGAGCCATTCGTGGAGCAGTGCGGTCTCAGCAGGGGTGAACCCGGGCGGCGGGGTCTGCCGCAGCCGGGTGCGCAGGGTCGTCGCCGGTGAGGCGGCCGCTTCCGTAGCGGTGGCGTTCGTGGTGATGGCGGTGACGACGGCCTCTCGGAGACTGTTCGACAGAACGGGGTCCTGGTTGACGTCGGGCCGGTAGAGCAGCGACAGAGCCAGGCCGATGTTCGCGGCCATGACCATCTGCGCGGCCCGGTCAACCGGCACGCTCAGCCGACCCGCGACCGCAATCCGCTCGATCACCGCGATCAGCATCCGGTGAGCTTCCGCAGCGGCCTCCGGACGGCTAGCCAGGGCCGGGGAGTACATGAGCTTGTAGCAGGCGGGCTGCGCCAGGGCAAAAGCCACATGACTGTCCCAGCCATCACGCAGGTCCTGCACCGGGTCGTCGGACACCACCGCAGCGCGCTTGGAGGCCAGGTACCGCTCGAAGCCGTGGTCGACGGCCGCAGCCAGCAGCGCGTCCTTGTTCTCGAACAACCGATAGAGAGTCGGTGCTCCGACCTGCGCAGCCTCGCACACCGCACGGATCGAGATGTCTCCTGCCGGAGACTCGACGAGCAGCGCCGCAGCCGCCTCCAGAATCTTTGTTTCCATATCCACGTTCACAACGTTACATCACCGAAAACAGTGATCAGCCCGAGGTGACCAGCGTCGGCGGGGTCGGTGACGACGGCGGCGGCCTGGACAACATGGTCACGAGTGGTCTGGAGCGCGACGGTGAAGCAGCAGTGGTCCGGTTCGGTGCCCGGCAGCGACTCCGCAGCCTCGACCATCACGACCCGCAGGGCCTGGTAGAGAGTGAGGAGGGCCCACGTCTCCTGCTCAACGCCAGCCGGGTCGCCCGAACGCCCGGAATGTACGGAAAAGCGCAAGTAGCGCGGCCGTCCTGTCTCGGGCGGCCGCGCTACTTGTCTGCCTCCTACTTCTCGGTCCAGGGATCGAAGTAGGCGACGGTCGCGGTGTCGATCTCGACGCCGGTGTCGAAGCTTCCGGCCGTCGAGCTCTGGCCGGTCACGAACATTCGTACGCCGTGCTTGGTCGCGTGCATGGCGATCGCGTGGCCGCTGTCCAGGGAGCCGACGAGGCCGTCGTACCGGCCGAGCCAGACCTGGTCGCCGCTGGCAGTGTCGTACGCGATCGTCACGTAGTCGCTGCCGGCGTTGCTGTCGCTGCTCGTGCCGGTGATGACGACCTTGCTGCCGTCCGGCGTGACGGCGATGCCCCACGACGTGTCGTCGTAGTGGGCCTTGCCGTCGTGGCGCTGGACCCACAGCCGCTGCCCGGTCGCCTCGTTGTAGGCCACGGTCGTCATGTCGATCCGGGTGCCCTCGCCTTCGGTATTGCCTGTGACATAGACCTTGCCGCCGGCCACCGTGACGGCGTACGGGTTGTCCGACGCGTGACCCGGCCCGTCGTAGCGGTCGGTCCACAGCCGCTTGCCGGTGGCGATGTCGTAGGCCTCCGTGACCAGGTCGGTCGAGGTCTTGGCCGAACTGCTGGCGCCTGTCACGATGACCGACGTGCCGTCCTCGGAGACCGCCATCGCCGACGGAATGTCGAGCCCGTGCGACGGGCCGTCGTGGCGAGCCGTCCACTTCTGTGCGCCGGTGGCGGCGTCGTAGGCGACCGTGCCCCAGTCGGAGAAGCCGGTCCCGGTGCCCGGGCTCTGGCCGCTGACGATCAGTGTCCTGCCCTCAGGCGTGATCGCGATCATCCGGGAGTCGTCGGTCTTGTGGCCTGGGCCGTCATACGTCTTCGCCCAGGTCTGCTTGCCGGTCGCCGTGTCGTACGCCGCCGTGAAGTAGTCGTCGACTCCGCCCTCGGCGAGCGTCGTCATGCCGGTCATGTAGACGTGCTTGCCGTCGGGGCTGACCACGTTCTCCCAGGCCGAGGCCGTGAGCTTGCCGGGACCGGTGTAGCGCGCGTCCCACTTCTGCGCCCCCGTTGCGGTGTCGTAGGCGATCGTCACGGCGTCCGTGCCGGTGTCGACGCCGGCGGTCTCACCGGTGACATAGAGCGTGCGGCCGTCCGGGCTGATGTTGGTGTCGAGGGGCTCGGCGTAGTTGTCCGTCGGGCCCGCGTAGCGCGACGTCCATAGCTCGGCGCCGGTCTTCGGGTCGTAGGCGATGGTGACGATGCTCAGGTTCTGCTGACCCGGCGCCGACCCGTAGTTGAGAGCGGTGACGTAGACCCGCTTGCCGCTCGGGTCGAGGACGACCTGCTCCCCGGAGTCCTGTACGCCCGGGGTGCCGGTGACGGCGGTCCAGGCCTCCGCCACGGGGCGCACCACCATCGGGATCCGCACGCGGTGCGTGCCGTCGGTCCAGGTCAGGGAGCCCGACACGTAGGTGTTGACGGCTGCGGTGGTCCGGGTGAACTTCACGCTGAAGGACCGCGTTTCGCCGGGACGCACCTTGAGTCGCTTCGGCGTCACCTTCACGGTCACGCCGTCGAGGCCTTTGACCGAGGGGCTGTAGGACGCCGTGGCCGATCCGACGTTGGTGACCTCACGTGTCACCGTCCGGGTCTCCGGCGCGAGCCGTCCGATGGCGATCGACGGGGTGTTGAGGTCGCTGGGGTCGAAGGACTTGCCCTTCTTGGCCTCGGCGTCGCAGACGTCCTGCCGGATGCCCTTCGTCGTGCCGCACAGGAACGCGAACCAGTCGTCGGTGCCGCTGTCGTAGACGAGACCGGGGTCCACGGCGCTGTTCGGCTGGATGTGTCCGGCACCCTGTGCGAAGGCGACCGTCGGCTTGCTGGCCGGGCCGTCGAGGAGGTCGGTGCCGGTCGTCATCAGGGCCGACTTGATCGCCATCGGTGACCAGTCGGGGTGGCGCTGCTTGAGCAGGGCCGCGAGGCCGGCGACGTGCGGGGCCGCCATCGAGGTGCCGCTCATCAGGTTGAAGTCCATCCCGCCCTGCCCCGGAGGCGCGACCGCCGCGAGGATGTCCTGGCCGGGCGCTGCGAGGTCGGGCTTGAGTAGGTCGCCGTCGGCAGCCGTCGTCGGCCCGCGGGAGGAGAAGGAGGCGATGTGGGGCGCCGGGGCGTCGTAGGCGATCTTGGCCGCAGAGATCGTGGCGGTGGCGTCGGCGGTGCCGGCGTACGCCTTGACCGCGGCGCGGTTGGCGAACGGCAGGTGCGCCGATGGCACGGCGTGGAAGTCGGAGTCGGTGTCGTCGGCGTCGCCGCTGGTGTTGACCATGATCATGCCGATGCCGCCGGCCTGTTTCACCGCGAGGCTCTTGTTGACGCGCGGGTTGGTGCCACGCTCGCAGACGACGATCTTGCCGGTCACCTTGGCGGGGTCGAGCACGGGCTTGCCGTTGTTGTCGGCTGCCGCGTAGCACAGCCTGGAGAGCGTCTCACTTGAGGTCGAGAGACCGACCGTCTCCTTGTCGGCGTAGACGAGCGGGGCCGGGCCGGCCGAGGTGGCCGCGAGCGAGGCTCCGGTGTAGGTCTCCCCGTTGCCCAGGGTGACCGTGTCGGTCGTCGTTCGGTTGTGCGTGTCGGCGGCGACCGTTGTCACCCAGGGCGACGGGTGCGCGACCGTGGTGGCGGCGGGGCCGCTGTTGCCGGCGGAGGCAGAGACGAAGATGCCGGCCTCGGCCGCGGCGAGGAAGGACACCTCGGTCGGGTCGAGCAGGTCGGTGGTCGTGCCCGACACGGAGAAGTTGATGACGTCGACTCCGTCGGCGACCGCCTGGTCGATGGCGGCCACGACGTCGGAGTTGGCCCCCGACGCGGTGGAGCCGTCCTTGGCCGACCACAGCGCCTTGTAGGAGGCGATGCGGGCGCGCGGTGCCATGCCCGTGATCGCGCCGAATATGGAGGTCGGCCCGGTGGCGACGACCCCGTGGTCACCGCTGGAGGTCGAGGAGGTGTGGGTGCCGTGCCCGTTGTAGTCGCGCGCAGAGAGGAACTCCCACGGCATCTGGCTCTTGATGCCGGCGTCGCCGCCCCACGCCTCGTCGAAGTGGCGCGCGGCGACGATCTTGCCGTTGCAGTCGCCCTCGTCCCATGAGTCGTCGGTGGCGAGGTCGCAGGTCCCGTGGAAGTCGGTGAGCGGCGCGTACGCCTTCCCGCTGGCATCAGGGTTGGCAAAGCTCTGGCTGTCCGGCCAGACGCCGGTGTCGATCACGCCGATGACGAGGCCCTCGCCGGCGCCCTCGGGGCCGGCGAGCTGGTCCCAGAGGCCGCCCGGCTTGTCGAGACCGAGGAAGGCGGGCGTCGACGACGTCTGCGTCGTCACCTTCTGGTCCTTGGTCACGGCGACGACATCCGGCATCGCGCGCAGTTGCGCTGCCTGGCGGGCCGTCAGGTCGGCCGCGAAGCCGTCGAAGGAGTAGGTGTAGCTGTGGAGCTTCTTCGCCCCCACGGCCCGTACGGCGCGCTGCTGCTGGTCGCGGAGGTGGTCGACATACCGCTCGACCTTGGCCGACCGGGGGTTGATCTTCTTGTCGCGGGCCGGCTTGGTCGCCGCCAGCCCGGATTTGTCGCCGGCGTAGGCGACGACGGGGGCCAGGGCCATCTGGACAATGTAGGTCTGCTTCTTGTCAGGGCTTGCCGGGGCTGGGGCCGCTGACCCGGGCGCGGCCGCGGCGGCTGTCAGCGCGATCGCTGTCAGCGCCGCGGTGCCCACCCACCACCTCCGTGACTGGGAGGAGTTGGTCCGTCTCATTCGTTCGCCTTCCGCGTGAAGCTCCGAGATTGCGCGCTGACGGTAGCGACGGTGTGCTCCCGGTGGCCTCCGTAGGACACACGGAATTTTGGGGGTAGCCTGATCGCGACGTTGCAAGATCGGGCTGGCGAGAGGGGCGAAACATGCTCTTGGAGCCGCAGGCAAGCCACGCGGACGACCCGGTCGACACCCTGGTCGGACGGCGAGAGGAGCTCGCCGTTCTCCAGGCGGCCATCGCCGTCCCGCCGTCACTCGCCCTCGTCGAGGGGGAGGCCGGGATCGGGAAGAGCCGCTTGGTGCGAGAGCTGCTGGCCGCACCTCCGGTCGCTGGTCGCAGGACCTTGGTCGGGCAGTGCGAGCAACTCCAGGAGCCGCTGCCGCTGTCCCCGCTGCTCGACGCCTTCCGTCAGGTGGGAAGCACGCTGGCCGGCGCCGAGGTACTCAACCCGGTGCTCGGCGCCCTGGCACCGCTGGTCCCGGAGATCGCTGCACAGTTGCCGCAGCCCCCGCCGGCGCTCGCCGACCAAGGGGCGGAACGGCACCGGGTCTTCCGCGCCGCCGTCGCTCTTCTCGACGAGCTCAGCCCCTTGGTGCTCGTGCTGGAGGACGTGCACTGGGCAGACACGGTGACCTTCGACTTCCTGGCCTTCCTCGCCGCGCACCTTCCTCCTTGTCTGACGGTGATCCTCACCGCGCGCACGGAGACTGGGCGACTCCCGATCCGGGAGGCCTTGGCCCGGGCACCTTCCGGCGCGGCCCGCATCGTCGGCTTGAGCCCGTTGAACCGGCCGGAAGTGGCTCAGCTCGCCAGCCGGATCCTGCATTCCGCCCCCTCTCCCGAGGTCGCCGATCGCCTCTACGAGAGGACCGGCGGCATCCCGTTCGTGGTCGAGGAGGTCCTGCGCACGCTCATGGAGGGCTCGGTAACGCGCGCGATCCCGGCTCGCCCCGAGGCTTTGGACGACCTCGCGGTTCCGGCGGTGCTCCGCGACGTGATCGTGCAGCGCCTGCTCACCCTCGACGACGATGCCCGGCAGATCCTGAACTCGGCCGCGGTCCTGGGCCTGGTCACCGACGACCGCCTGCTGGCGGAGGTGACCGAGCGTGGCGCCGGCGAGATCGCGCGATCGCTCGCAAGCGCGCAGGCCGTCGGCCTGCTGCACGAGGAGGGCGGGCACAGCTGCTTCCGCCACGCCCTGGCCCAGCAGGTGGTGTATGAGTCGGTGCCTGCGGCAGAGCGGCGGTGGCTGCATCTGCGGATCGCTCGTGCTCTGGAGTCGGGGGTGGGCACGTCCACGGCGGTCAAGCTCGCCCATCACTACCGACTCGCGGGCCGCCACCAGGAGTTCGTCGTTCATGCGGAAGCGGCCGCCGAGGCCGCACTCGCGCACGGCAACGACGCGACGGCTGCCCGCTTTCTGCTTGAGGCACTCGGCGCGGAAGGCGTCCCGCAGACGGACCGGGTTCGGCTCGCCCTCAAGCTGGGCAGGGCTGCGGTCGATGGGCTCGCCCACGCCGAGGCGCTGCCGATCGTCGAAGGGCTGCTGGTGACCGAGCAGCTGCCGGCCGCCGTACGCGGCGAGCTGCGCTTCGCTCACGGACGTCTTCTTCGCCAGTCGGGTGACGCCCGCGCCGGCTATCTGGAGATCGACAGCGCCATCGAGGATCTTGCTGGCGAGCCCGCGCTCCTCGGCCGTGCGCTCGCCGTCCTTGCCGCGCCCGAGACGGTCACGGACCGGCACATGTGCGAGCACGTCGCTCGCTGTGACGAAGCGGCGGCGGCCGCACTGCGCAGCGGCGACCGCAGTGTCGACGTCGCCGTCCGCATCACACGGGCGGGACTCATGCTCGAGCAGGGCCAGCCCGAAAGCTGGCCGCTGATCGACGACCTGTTGGGCGGGGACGATCTGCGTACCTCCTTCCGGGAGCGCGTGCGCGCGTGCCTCAACTGGGCCCAGGCCGCCCTGCACGTCGGCCGCCTGGACCGCGCCGAGGCGCTGCTGGCCGAGGCGCGCCGGGTCTCCGAGCAGGCGGACTACCTGCGCTTGGCCGAGGTGGTCGACCTCGTCGCTGCCGCGGTCGATCACGCCGCCGGCCGGTGGGACGGCCTGATCGACAGGGTTCGCCGGATGGGTGGGGCCGACGCGACGTTCGGGGCAGCGACACTGGACTCGCGACTGCTGCACGGCTCACTGCTCGCGGCGATCGGCCCGGCCGAGGAAGCCGCCGCCCGCTTCAGCGAGGTCATCGCCGTCGCCGAACGGGTCGGCGCCGTCTGGCCGCTCATCGCGGCGAGGACCGCCATGGCCCGGTTGTTGCTGACGATGGACGACGTGGACGGCGCCACCGACCACGCCAGGGCCGCCGTCGCAGATGTCCGCGCCAAGGGGAACTGGGTGTGGGGCGCTGCGCCGGTGGTGTGCCTCGTGGAGGCGCTGACCGCGCGGGGACCGGGCAACGAGGCCGCCGAACTCGTCGACGAGTTCGCGGCCGGGCTCGACGGGACGGACGCGCCGCGCGCGCAGGCTGCCCTCCTGACGACCCGGGGCGCGCTCGCTTCCGCTCACGATCGCCCCGACGAGGCCGAGGCTCTGCTCGGGTCGGCGCGTCGGGTTCTCATGGTCGCGGGACTGCGCTACGACGAGGCGCAGGCGGCCGAACGGCTCGGCCAGCTTCGCTCCGAGCGCGGTGAGGTGCGGGACGGTCTCGACCTGGAGGCTGCCCTTCGCCTGTACGGCGCGATGGCCGCCTCGCGTGACATCGCGCGCATCTGCCGCAGCATGCGGCAGTTCGGCGTACCGATCCCGTATCCCTGGCGGGGTGGACGGCGGTCTCTCGGTCAGACGCTGTCGCCGAAGGAGCACCGGGTGGCTGCTCTGGCGGCCGCGGGCAAGACCAACCAGGAGATCGCCACCGAGCTGTTCCTGTCTCGCCGCACGGTTGAGAGCCACGTCTCCAGTGCCCTGCGCAAGCTCGGCTGCGGGTCGCGCAAGGACCTGGCGGCGATGCTTCTCAGCGTCGACGAATGACGCCGACACCGGTTCCTGTCAGAGCGACAGGAGAACCGGCTCTGACGCGTAAACAGTAGGTCAGGGCGGTTTCGGGCAGGGTTGGGTGCCCGGTGGCCGTGCTGGTCGCCGGGATGCTGGTGCTGGGCTGGTCGTTCGGGCCGCGCCTTCCGGAGGGTTGAGGGTGACGGTGTAGCCGAGCTGGTTGAGCGCGTTGACCATTCGGCGGCTGGCGCGCTCGGGGTCGCTCTGGGTGAAGTAGGTGCCGCCGAGCTCGTGGCAGGGAACGTTGTCGGTGAGCATGTGCCGGATCGCGGTGATGATGGAGTGCTCGACGGCGACCAGGGCCTTGAGTGGGCCGCGGCGGGCGATGAGTCGCTCGTAACGGGCTTGGAAATTGGCGTCCTTGGTTCTCACCACGCCGAAGGCGGCCAGGCCGAGGCCGTCTTTGAGGTAGGGGTTGCCGGAGCGGACCTTGGCGCTCCTGGTGCGGCCAGCGGAGTCGTGGACGCCGCCAGTCGCTCTCCCCATGAGAGCTGTCCAGCGGGCCGTCGGGCAGCCGGTGGGTGTGCACACCGTCGACCCAGCCGAGCACATGGGCAGCTAGACATCGTCGACCACGACGCTGTCCTCCCGAACTGCCCGGCAGGCGGCCAGGATCAGCAGCTCCACGACCGGCATCCACTCGCGCTCGAAGGTAGCGGGGTCGGGTACATCGGGGCGGGCCGTTTTCGGTCCGCCAGCCCAACGTACGGCATGTCGATCGTACCCGGCGTGGCGGGCCACCAGGGCCCCGCAGGAGACGACAGCCCTCCGCCAAGCGGACATGCCATGCCATAGGCGTCCGTGTGTAGTTGCTTCCATTCCTGCCGAGTCCCGCTCACGGCCCGCCACCCCCACCTTGTCGGGTCAGTACTCCATGTACAGGGGTACGGCGGTGCACCGCAGAGTGGTGCCCCGGTCGGCATGCGGGCCGGCGTCGGCCCGGTGGTGCGCCAGGACCAGGCGTACCGCCTGCTGAATACGCTCGAAGCCGGCCGTGCGGTAGTCGCCCAACAGCTCGTCGACGACGTCACCTCCTTCCACGCCCGGCGATGCCCTGCACGCCTCCAGTGCGGAGACCGGGTACCGATCAAGGAATTCCGCGGCTTGCCCGAGCCGTACGTCGACAACCGCCGCCTCTTCCGGGCCTGCGACTGCCAGTCCTGGACACTTAGTCCAGCATGGACTTATAGTCCAGAGCGTGGAGACTGCTGAAGAAAGCACAGATCACCGGGTCCGGATGTGGGCGCCCGTGGGCCAGGCCGTCGCGCTGCTGCTCGGCCCGTATGCCGAGGTGGTCCTGCACGACCCGGACACCGACCGGATCCTGGCGATCTGGAATCCGACAGGCTCCCGGGGTCCAGGGGACCCTTCGCTGCTGGGCGAGCTGGACGAGCTGGCCCCCTCCGCGCGGGACGTGTTCGGTCCGTACGAGAAATTGCTCGCGGACGGCCGACGGCTGTCGTCGGTCAGCGCGGTCCTGCGTGAGCCGGACGGGAAAGCTGCCGCGGTGCTGTGCGTCAACCTCGATCGCACACCGCTGGAGCAGGCCGCAGCCGTGCTGTCCGCGTTCGGCGCCCCGACGGCGCCCCGGCCGGAGCCGCTGTTCAAGCAGGACTGGAACGAGCGCGTCCAGCACATCGTCGGCGCGTACGTGCGTGAGTGCGGCCGTCCCATCGAGCGGCTGACCCGCGCCGACCGTCTGGCCGTCCTCGCCCGCCTGGAGGAGGCCAAGATCTTCGCGGTGCGCCGCGCCACCCCCGTCGTCGCCGCCGCCCTGCGCGTCTCCCGGTCCACCCTCTACGGCCTGCTGGCCGAAATCCGAGCACCAAGCACGAAAGACCACACACCATGACCCGCCTGCCCGACTTCCGCCTGGAAACCTACTTTTCCCAGTGGGAGTTCACCGCGCGCCATCACCTGACCGCCTCCGACGTGCAGTCCATGACCCTCGGCGAGCTGCTCGCCCTGGCCGATGACCAGGACCGCGCCGCGTTCGAGAACCTGTCGCTGGGCTACACCCAGACCTACGGCGACCCGGCCCTGCGCGAGGCGATCGCCGGAATGTACGCGCGGGCTGACGCGGCCGACGTGATCTGCTTCGCCGGCGCCGAGGAGGCCCTCTACCTGGCAATGAACGTGCTGCTGGGTGCGGGCGACCACGCAGTGGTGGTGACCCCCAACTACCAGGCGGCCGAGACCGTGCCGCTCGCCCTGTGCGAGGTCACCGGCGTCGCCCTCGACCCCGACCGCGACTGGGCGCTGGACCTCGATGCGGTTCGGGCGGCGATCCGCCCGAACACCCGCGTCGTCTCGGTGAACTTCCCGAACAACCCCACCGGCAAGGTCATCAGCGCAGCCGACTTCACCGAGCTGGCGCGGCTGTGCGACGAGCGCGGCATCCACCTGTTCAGCGACGAGGTCTACCGCGGCCTGGAGCGCGACCCGGCCCGCACCCTTCCACAGGCCGCTGACCTGTCCGCCCGCGCCCTGTCGCTGAACGTCACCTCCAAGTCGCTCGGACTGCCGGGCCTGAGAATCGGCTGGATCACCTGCCGCGACCGCAAGCTGCTGTCCCGACTAGAACGGGCCAAGCACTACACCACCATCTGCAACTCCGCCCCCAGCGAGGTCCTGGCCCGCATCGCGCTCAAGGCCCGCGCCACGATCCTGGACCGCAACCGGGCACTCATCACGGCCAACCTGCAGCACTTCGACGCGTTCTTCGCAGAATTCGCCGGCCTCTTCGAGTGGCAGGCCCCGGACGGCGGCTGCGTCACCTATCCCCGCTACCTCGGCCCGGACGGAGTGGAGAAGTTCTGCACCCGCCTGGTCGAGGAAGCCGGCGTTCTGCTGCTGCCCGCCAGCATCTACCGCTCCGAGCTCACCCCCACCCCCACCGACCGTTTCCGCATCGGCGTCGGCCGCGCCAACCCCGAAGAGGGCCTGGCCGCCTTCGCCCAGTGGCTACGAGCGAACCGATGACCCCACTCGACGCCCGACACCGAGGTCTCGCTGACAAGAGGGGCCTGCTTCTCCCCTGCAGCGAGCCGGAGCGGGCGGGCCCGCCCGCTGCTCCGGCGGCCCCTGGGCGGGGTTCACGGCCGGCACCGCCCGGTGGGGTCAGCTCAGGCGCAGGTATCGAGCATCTCGGACAGGGCAGCAGCCTCGGCCGGGTTGGCGGTGAGCTGGTAGGTGGCCTTCACGCTGATCCAGGCCCGGCTGTAGGTGCACCAGTACGACTTGAGCGACGGCTTCCAGTTGGCGGGGTCCTTGTCGCCCTTGGTCCGGTTGCTGCTGTACGACACAGCGATCAGCTGCGAGTCGGTCAGGTCATTGGCGAACAAGGCGGCCAAGGAGAGCCGTGGCGAGCACGACCAGGACGCCACCGTCCACACGATGCAGCCCCATAAGAAGTCGTTTCTCTTGGTGGGTGAGTGCCGGGCATCCTGGTCGTCGACAGGAGCTCATGCCCGAGAGGACGAGTGAGGCAGGTGTCTGGAGG
>NZ_JBIDCA010000035.1:0-19417 GCF_043204345.1 Streptomyces sp. NPDC047917 | reverse complement strand
TCCACATCCCCTTCGCCTGGAACAACATCACCCTCCACGCCACCCACCCCACCACCCTCCGCGCCCACCTCACCACCACCACACCCACCACCATGTCCATCGAGGCGATGGACGGTGAAGGGCAACCGGTCTTCAGCATCGGTGAGTTGGCGCTCATGCCGGTCTCGGCCGAGCAGCTCCGGGTGACGTCCGGAACGGAGCCGAGCGTGCTCTACCGCGTGGACTGGAACCCGGTGCACGACGGTGGAGAGCACAGCGGGAAGCAGCGCGGCGAACGTCCGGGTGTCGAACGCCCGGACGTCGAACGACGCTGTGCCGTGCTCGACGGGCCGGGTGGACTCGGTGCGCTCGCCGACAGCGCCGGTGGCGTCCCCGACGTGGTGTTCCTGCCGTGCCGGGCCCCGTACGGCTCTGCCGCCACCGACGATCAGGGAAAGGCGGTTCGTACGGCGGTGGAGGCCGCCCTGCGGACCGTTCAGGAATGGCTGAGCGACGACCGCTTCGCCGACGCGCGCCTGGTCGTCGTCACACGCGACGCGGTGGAGGCCGAACCGGGCGAAGGCGTGCGCGACCTGGCCGGCGCGGCCGTCTGGGGGCTGATCCGCTCCGCGCAGGCCGAGAATCCGGACTGCTTCGTCCTGCTCGATCTCGATGCCGAGCTGCCCCGCCACCTCGACCCCGTGCCGGACTCCCTGCGCATCGCCCTCGACTGTGGTGAACCCCAACTGGCCGTCCGGAACGGTGCGGTGTACGCGAACCGGCTGGCCAAGGACAACGCCGACGATGTCCTCGCGCTGCCGGACGACGCGTCGCACTGGCACCTGGGCAGCACCGGCACCGGCACCCTGGAGAACATCGCCCTCGTCCCCGCGCCCCGCGCTGCCGAGCCGCTGACCGGCCACCAGGTGCGGGTAGCCGTACGCGCGGTGGGAGCGAACTTCCGTGACGTACTGATCGCGCTGGGCAGTTATCCGGGCGACGCGCCGATGGGCAGCGAGGGCGCGGGCGTGGTGCTGGAGGCCGGCCCCGATGTGACATTGGTGGCCGTCGGCGACCGCGTCATGGGCCTGTTCTCCGAGGGTGCCGGACCGATCGCGGTCACCGACGGACGCACCCTCGCCCGAGTGCCGAAGGGCTGGACGTTCGTCGAGGCGGCTTCCACCCCGATCGTCTTCCTGACGGCGTATTACGGGCTGGTGGATCTGGCGGGACTGCGGGCCGGGGAACGACTGCTCGTGCATTCGGCGGCCGGTGGGGTGGGCATGGCGGCCCACCAGATCGCCCGGCACCTCGGCGCGGACGTCTACGGCACCGCCAGCACCGGCAAATGGGACACCCTGCGCGGACTCGGCTTCGACGACACCCACCTGGGCAACTCCCGCACCACCGACTTCGAGACCCAGTTCCTCACCGCCACCGACGGCCACGGCATGGACGTCGTACTCGACTCCCTGGCCAAGGAATTCGTCGACGCCTCCCTGTGCCTCCTCCCCCACGGCGGCCGCTTCCTGGAGATGGGGAAGGCGGACGTCCGGGACCGGGACCAGATCGCCCGGCAGTATCCGGGCGTGGCGTACCAGGCGTTCGACCTGATGGAGGCCGGACCCGACCGCATCCAGGAGATGCTGACCGAGCTCGTGGCACTGTTCGAGGCCGGAGCGCTGCGCCCTCTGCCCGTGGTCGCCTGGGACATACGCAAGGCCCGCGAGGCGTTCAGGTACCTCGGCCAGGCGCGCCACATCGGCAAGGTGGCCCTCACGTTGCCGCGTGGGCTGGACCCCGAGGGCACCGTCCTGATCACCGGCGCCACCGGCACCCTCGGCAGCCTCCTCGCCCACCACCTCGTCACCCACCACAACGTCCGCCACCTCCTCCTCACCAGCCGCCGCGGCCCCCACGCCCCCGGCGCCACCGAACTCGTCACAGAACTCACCCGAACAGGCGCCCACGTCACCCTCACCGCCTGCGACACAGCAGACCACGACGCACTCGCCCACCTCCTCGACACCATCCCCACCGACCACCCCCTCACCGCCGTCATCCACACCGCAGGCACTCTCGACGACACCACCATCGACACCCTCACCCCCCAACGCCTCGACACCGTCCTCAAACCCAAAACAGACGCCGCCTGGAACCTCCACACCCTCACCCGCCACCACGACCTCACCGCCTTCGTCCTCTACTCCTCCGCCGCCGGCCTCCTCGGCAACCCCGGCCAGGCCAACTACGCCGCCGCCAACACCTTCCTCGACGCCCTCGCCCACCACCGCCACACCCAAGGACTCCCCGCCACCTCCATCGCCTGGGGACTGTGGGAATCGTCCGGCGGCATGGGCGGCACCCTCAGCCGGGCAGATCTTGACCGTCTGGCAGAGACCGGCACCGGAGCTCTCACGGCCGAGCAGGGACTCGCGGCCCTCGACGAGGCGATCGGGCACCACCGTCCCGTGCTCGCAGCCATACCCATGAACTCCTCCGCCCTGCGGAGGCGTGCCGAGCGCGGAACCCTGCCCCCGATCATGCGGGGCCTGGTCCGTACCCCCGTACGCCGGGCGGCGGCGGGCGGTTCCGGAACGAAGAGCGGCACCACGCTCGTCGAACGCCTGGCCGTGCTGCCCGAGGCAGAGCAGACTCAGCTGCTGCTCGACCTCGTACGGGACGAGATCGGGGCGGTGCTCGGACGCTCGGGCGGCAGTGCCCTTGAGCCGAACCGCACGTTCAAGACGCTCGGCTTCGACTCGCTGTCCGCCGTCGAACTCCGCAACCGGCTCGGCACCACGACCGGCCACCGGCTCTCACCGACCCTCGTCTTCGACCACCCCACCCCGGCGGCCCTCGCCGCCCACCTGCGCACGGTACTGGTCGGGGGCCGCTCCGCCGCCGTGACCACGAACGCGCAGCCCGCCGCGCCCGAGGAGAACGACGATGCCGTTGCCATCGTCTCGATGGCCTGCCGTTTCCCGGGCGGGGTGGCCTCGCCGGAGGACCTCTGGCGACTGCTGCGGGACGGCGTCGACACCATCGGCCCCTTCCCGACCGACCGGGGCTGGGACCTCGACAGCCTCTACGACCCGAACCCGGAAGCGACCGGGACCTCGTACACGCGGCACGGCGGATTCCTGCACGACGCCTCCGGCTTCGACGCCGACTTCTTCGGCATCAACCCGCGCGAGGCGCTCGCCATGGACCCCCAGCAGCGGCTGCTCCTGGAAACGGCGTGGGAGACGCTGGAACGGGCCGGACTCGATCCCGAAACCCTGCGCGGAAGCGATACGGGCGTGTTCGCCGGCGTGATCACCAGCGATTACGTGACGCGCTTCGGCCAGTTGCCCCAGGAACTGGAGGGATACGTCTCCACGGGTACGACCACCAGCGTCGCGTCGGGCCGCATCTCCTACACGCTCGGGCTCGAAGGGCCGGCCGTGACCGTGGACACGGCGTGTTCGTCGTCGCTGGTCGCCCTGCATCTCGCGGCGCAGGCCCTGCGGAACGGGGAGTGCGGGTTGGCCCTGGCAGGCGGGGCAACCGTCATGTCGGGTCCGGTCAACTTCGTGGAGTTCAGCCGACAGCGCGCGCTCTCCGCCGATGGGCGCTGCAAGGCGTTCTCGTCGGACGCGGACGGCACCGGCTGGGGCGAGGGCGTCGGCCTGGTCCTCCTGGAGCGGTTGTCGGACGCGCGGCGCAACGGTCACGAGGTCCTGGCGGTACTGCGGGGGAGTGCGGTCAATCAGGACGGTGCGTCGAACGGTCTGACGGCTCCGAACGGTCCGTCGCAGCAGCGGGTGATCCGTCAGGCGCTGGCGAACGCGGGTCTGACGGGCGCGGACGTGGACGTCGTGGACGCGCACGGCACCGGCACCAAGCTGGGCGACCCGATCGAGGCGCAGGCGTTGCTGGCCACGTACGGGCAGGAGCACACGGCCGAACAGCCCTTGTGGCTGGGCTCGTTGAAGTCGAACATCGGCCACACTCTTGCCGCCGCCGGTGTCGCCGCCGTCATCAAGATGGTTCTCGCGATCCAGCAGGGGACGTTGCCGCGCACGTTGCACGTGCAGGAGCCGACCGGTCATGTGGACTGGGAGTCGGGTGCGGTTTCCTTGCTGACGCAGGAGCGTTCCTGGCCGGAGCTGGAGCGTCCGCGCCGGGCCGCGGTCTCTTCGTTCGGCTTCAGCGGTACGAATGCGCATCTGATTCTGGAGCAGGCGCCGGTGGAGGTGGGCGGGGAGCCGCAGGAGGCTGCGCCTGTCGGCCTGGCTGGTGCGGTGCCGTGGGTGTTGTCGGCCCGGAGTGGTGCGGCGTTGCGGGAGCAGGCCGCGAGGCTGGCCGGGTTCGTCGCCGATCGGCCGGATGTGGATGCGGTTGCGGTTGGTTCTGCGTTGGTGCATGCCCGTACTGCTTTCGATCATCGGGCGGTTGTGGTGGGCGCGGGCCGTGAGGAGTTGTTGCGGGGTCTGGAGGCGGTGGCGGAGAACGGGGAGTCGCGGTCGGTTGCGCCGGGGCGGACGGTGTTCGTCTTCCCGGGTCAGGGTTCGCAGTGGATTGGTATGGCTGCGGGTCTGTATGTGGATTCTCCGGTGTTCCGGGTGCGGTTGGAGGAGTGTGCGCGGGCGCTGGAGCCGTTCGTGGAGTGGGATCTGCTGGAGGTGCTGCTCACGGAGGGGGGTGCCGGACTCCTGGAGCGGGTGGATGTGGTGCAGCCGGCTCTGTGGGCGGTGATGGTGTCGTTGGCGGGGTTGTGGCAGTCGTTCGGGGTTGTTCCGGATGCGGTGGTGGGGCATTCGCAGGGTGAGATTGCTGCGGCGGTGGTGGCCGGGGCTCTGTCGTTGGAGGACGGGGCTCTGGTGGTGGCGTTGCGGAGCCGGGCGATCGTGGTGCTGGCGGGTCGGGGCGGGATGGTGTCGGTCGCGCTGGGTGCGGATGGGGTGCGGTCGTATCTGGGGCGGTGGTCGGGTGAGGTGGCGGTGGCCGCGGTCAATGGTCCGTCCTCGACCGTGGTCTCGGGTTCTTCCGGTGCTCTGGATGAGCTGGTGGGTGTTCTGGAGGTGGAGGGGGTGCGGTGTCGGAGGGTTCCGGTGGACTATGCCTCGCACTCTCCGCATGTGGAGGCGATCGAGGAGGAACTCGCCCGTCTCCTGGCCCCGGTCACGCCTCGTACTCCGGTCGTTCCGCTGTATTCGACGGTGACCGGCGAGATCGTGGACGGTGCTGGTCTGGACGGTGGGTACTGGTATCGCAATCTTCGGGGGACGGTGGAGTTCGAGGACGCGATCCGGTCGTTGCTGGCGGACGGGTTCACCGCGTTCGTGGAGTGCAGTGCCCATCCGGTCCTGACGATCGGGCTCCAGGAGACGTTCGAGGCGGCCGACGCCTCACCCGCCGTCACCGCGATACCCTCCCTGCGCCGTGACGAGGGCGGCATGGAACGCTTCCTGAACTCCCTCGGCCAGGCATGGACCCACGGACTGGACGTCGACTGGGGTCGGGTACTGCCCGAGGCGGGACGCTTCGTGGCTCTGCCGACGTATGCCTTCCAGCGCGGTCGGTACTGGTTGGAGTCGGCAGGTCCGGTGGGTGGGGATGTTTCGGCGGCGGGTCTGGTCGCGGCCGGGCATTCGTTGCTGGGTGCGGTGGTGGAGCTGGCGGGTGCGGATGGTGTGGTGCTGTCGGGGCGGTTGTCCTTGCGGTCGCATCCGTGGCTGGCGGATCACGCGGTCGCGGGCACGGTCCTGCTGCCGGGCACCGCCTTCGTCGACCTCGCCCTCCACGCGGCCGGCACCGTCGGGGCGGCCCGCGTCGACGACCTCGTCCTGCACGCACCACTGGCGCTTCCCGAGAAGGGCGCCGTACACCTCCAGGTCACCGTCGAGACTCCCGACGCCGAGGGGCACCGCGGGATCGCCGTGCACGCCCGCCCCGAGCGGGCCGGCACCGCAGGCGACACGGGCGGCGGAGCCGAATGGACCCTGCACGCGACCGGCGCCCTCACGCCCGACGTACCCGCTCTCGAAACGCTCGCCGTCTGGCCGCCGTCCGGGGCTGAACCCGTCGACCTCACCGACGCGTACGACCGGCTCGCCGCCCACGGTTACCAGTACGGCGCCGCCTTCCAAGGCATGACGGCCCTGTGGCGGGACGGCGAACGGCTCTACGCGGAAGTCGAGTTGGCCCAGGACGCCGAAGCCTCCGGGCACACACTGCACCCGGCTCTCCTCGACGCGGCCCTGCACCCGCTCGTCGTCACGGCGCTCGGTTCCGGGGCGGAGGAAGTGCCGCGGCTGCGCATCCCGTACTCGTGGGACGGCGTGTCCGTGCCGCCCACCGTGGCCTCACGGCTGCGGGTCGCGCTGACCCCCACCGGCGAGGACACGATACGGATCGCCCTCGCCGACACCGACGGCGTCCCGCTGGCCGCAGTCGAGGCCCTCACCGTTCGCGAGATCGACCCGGCCAGGATCGAGGCCCTGCGCACGGACCGGCTCCCGTTGCACGAAATCAGCTGGGCCACCACCCAACTCCCCACCACCGACGCCACGTTCGCGGAGAACGCCGTCTGGATCGGTGCGGACAGCTCGGGACGGCGTACCGCGCTGGGCATCACCGAAGAACCCTGTGCGGACATCGCCGCCCTCGGCGAAGCCATGACCGCGGGCCGCCCGGCGCCCCGCACCGTCCTGGTGAGCCCGGCGGACGACACCGACGGGGCGGCGCCCGCCACCGCGACGTACCGGACGCTGGAACTCGTACAGGCCCTGCTGGCCGACGAACGGCTGGAGGAGAGCACCCTCGTCGTCCTCACCAGGGGCGGGGAACTCGCCTCCGGCGAGAAGCCCGACGACGGGGGCGGCCTTCTCCGGTCGGCGCCGCTCCGGGGTCTGCTGCGGGTGGTGTGCTCCGAGAACCCCGGCCGGGTGGTCGCCATCGACACGGACGACGACGACGCGTCGGTCCGGGCACTGCCCGCCGCACTCCACACCGGAGAGCCGGAACTGCTGCTCCGCCGAGGCACCGCCCACATCCCGCGCCTGGCCGTCGTCCGCGCGGACGACGAACCCCGGTCGGCCGGGATCCCGGCCGAGGGCACGGTCCTCGTGACCGGGGGCACCGGAGCGCTGGGTGGCCTCGTCGCCCGGCACCTGGTCGCCGAGCACGGCGTACGCCACCTGCTGCTGACCGGACGCCGCGGACCCGACGCCCCGGGCGCCGCCGAACTCGTCGCGGAACTCACCGGAGCAGGCGCCCACGTCACCCTCGTCGCCTGCGACACGGCGGACCGGGATGCCCTCGCCCGCCTCCTGGACGCCATCCCCGCCGACCATCCCCTCACCGCCGTCGTCCACGCCGCGGGCACCCTCGACGACGGCGTCGTACAGTCCCTCGACCGGGACCGTTTCGACAAGGTGTGGCGGCCCAAGGCCGACGGCGCCCACCACCTGCACGAACTGACCGAGCACCTGGACCTGGACGCGTTCGTCCTGTTCTCCTCCCTCGCCGGACAGGCGGGCAACGCGGGGCAGGCCAACTACGCGGCGGCCAACACCTTCCTCGACGCCCTCGCCCAGCACCGGCACGCGCAGGGGCTCCCGGCCACCTCCATCGCCTGGGGCCTGTGGGGCGAGACCGGCGAAGCGGGCGGCACCGGCCTGGCCACCCGCCTGGACGAGGCGGCCCTGGCCCGCGCCGGCCACGGCGGCCTGCTGCCCCTGGCAGCCGCCGACGGCCTCGCACTCCTCGACGCAGCCCTCGCGACGAGCAGGCCCCTGCTGGTCGCGGCACGATTCGACGCCACGGCCCTGCGTGCCCGCGCCGACGAGGGCACCCTCGCCCCCCGGCTGCGCGGCCTGATACGCACGACCGCACGGCGTGCCGCCGCCCCCGGCCCGAACAAGCCGGCCGACCTGCTGAAGGGACTCGACCGGCCCGCGCAGGAGAACCTCGTACGGGACCTGGTCCGCACCACGGTCGCCACCGTGCTCGGACACCCGGACACCTCCCGAGTCGAGGACGACCTCGCGTTCAAGTCGGCGGGCTTCGACTCCCTCACCGCCGGCGAACTGCGCAATCGGCTCTGCGCGGCCACCGGCCTCGCCCTGCCGGTGACGCTCGCCTTCGACCACCCCACACCGGCCGTACTCGTCGGATACCTGCTCCGCAGGCTCGAACCGGCCTCGGCACAGCCGCCCGTACTCGCCGAACTGGACCGGCTGGAATCCGCGCTCGCGGCCCTGGCCGACGACGAGGAACTGCGCCGCACCGTCGCGGGGCGGATCGAGACCCTGCTCGCCGCGTGTGCGGCACCGGCACCTGAGACGGCACGGGACGCCGAGGACGACACCTCCCGCATCGAATCCGCCACCGCCACCGACCTCTTCGACCTGATCGACAAGGAGTTCGGCGGACTGTCCAGCTGACTGATCGACAAGGAGTTCGGCGGACTGTCCAGCTGACCCCGCCCGACCGGCTCCGCCCGCACGATCCCACGCACCACGACCGGCAGGACCGGACACCCGACAGAACGGAAGACCATGAACACCTTCACCACCTGGAAAGAGCTCAGCAAGGGCGACGGCGACGAGGTCGTCCTGGCCGTCGACTTCGACGCCACCGGCCGGGGCGAGGCCCGCTTCAGCGACTTCGTGCCGCTCATGGACCCCGGACACACCGTGCTGGAGACGCTGCCGCAGGCCGTCGCCTCCAGCCCCGACACGCCCGCCGACGCCTACATAAAGCAGTGGGTCGACGAGATCAGGGCGAGCGGCAAGCGGGTCAGGGCGATCCTCGCGTTCTGCGCCGGGGCGACGTACGCCGCAGCCATGGCCGTCGAGATCGAGAAGACGCAGGGGAACTTCCCGCAGACCATCCTCTTCGACCCGGAGCGGGCCGCCGCCGCACCCATGTACTGGCAGTTCCACAAGGCGGTCGGCCAGATGGAAGCGGTTCTCGGCGCGGCCGAGGTGGGCCCCGTCCAGGACGCCGCGCAGCGTGCCACCGAGGAGTGCACCAGCCTCACCGACCTGGCCCGCAGGCTGCTGCTCCTCTACCACACCCTCGCCCGTACGGCCTGCGAGAAGCTCGGCCTGGACGAGCGCCGCCGCGCCGAGATGACCGAAACCGCGGGCGGCTTCCTCGCCTACCTGTCGACCGCCGAGCAGATCGACCCCACGGCGGCCTGGAAGAAGTGCACGGCCATCACCTCCAACACACCGACCAGCGGCCTCAACGGCTTCCGGGCTCTCAACCCCGGCCACGACGCCGACCTCGTGGCCGAGGAGATCCACTTCGACGTGCCGCACGTGGAGATCCTCTCGACGCCCGACATCGCCCGGACCGTCTCGGGTCTCCTCGCCGGCTGAGCGGGCCCGCCGGACCGCATGCGACGGACACGAGCCAACCCCTCCCCAGGCCACAGAAGGAAACCGGAATGACCATCACCGCGACGCACACTCAAGCGAACGGTCCGGCCCCCGCGGTCCTGACCGCGGCCTCCCGCAAGGAACAGGCGCTGTGGCTGCTGGAGAAGCTCGTCCCGTCCGGCGCCGTGAACAACCTGTCCGTCGTGTTCTCCACCGACGAGCCGCTGGGGGAGTGGGAACTCCAGCAGACCCTCGACGCGCTGCTCGCCAGGCACGAAACACTGCGCACGGTCTTCCACGGAACCGACGGCGCACTGGTCAGGCAGACCGTTCCCGCCGACCGGTTCGCCGTCCCCGTGGACACCCGGCCGATGAGCAAGGACGACGCCCGGGCCGCGGTGGCCGAACTCGTCGCCAGGCCCTTCGCCTTCGACGGCCGGCCCCTGGTACGGGCCGGTCACTTCCAGGGCCCCGACGGCGACGTGTTCTGCCTGGTGATCCACCACATCATCTTCGACACGGTGTCGGCCGGAATCCTCCTCACGGAACTGACCGGCATCTACGAGGCGGTCGCCGCGGGCCTCGACATCCCCGAGGAGCTCCGCGAGCCGCAGCCCGCGCTCAACTCCTCGCCCTACTCGCAGGAGAGCCTCACCTACTGGCGCGACCACCTGCGGGACTTCGACCCCTCCGCCCTCGGCCTGGACTGCGGTACGGACGACCGGCCCGACCCGACACTCATCGGCGACTCCGTCCTGCACACCCTGTCCGACGCCGCCCGGGACGCGGTCCGCCGGCTCCAGCAGGAACTGCGCGCCCCCGAAGCGGTCATCCTGCTCGCCGCCTACTACCTGCTGCTCGCCCGGCACGGCGCCGGCCCCGACCTCGTCGTCGGCTCACCCGCCAACATCCGCCCCGCGGACGCCGCCGACGCCATCGGGTACCACGTCAACACCCTGCCGCTACGGGCCCGGGTGAACCTCGACACCGGCTTCCGGGACCTGGCGGCCCAGGCCCGCGAGGCGTTCTTCGGGGCGATCACCCACGCCGACGTACCCGTGGACGTCCTCCTCCCCGAGATCCGCCACACCGGCAGCACCTGGCGCAACACCCTCTTCCGGCACCTGTTCAACTACGTGCCCAACGCCGGCCCGCCGACCTTCGACATCGACGGCACCACCGCCACCCGACTCCTCATCGAGAACGGGTACAGCAAATTCGACCTGGAGTTCTTCTTCCTCGCCTCGCCCGAGGAGATCACGATCCGCGGAGTCTTCTACACCGCGGTCCTCAGCCGCTCCGACACCGAATTCCTGCTGGAACGGTACGACGCCCTCCTCGTCGACCTCGGCCGGAACCCCGACCGGCCGATGGGCGAACTGTCCGCCCTCAGCCCCCGCGACCACGCGGTCATCGACGCCGCCAACGACACCGGAGCCGAGGTCACGCCCCCCACCCTCGTCGAGGCGATAGCCGGCACCGCCGCGCACAGCCCGCACGCCGTCGCCTTCGAGGACGGCGAACGCTCGGTCACCTACGCCCAGCTGTGGCGCACCGCCCTCGCCAACCGCGACCGGCTGCGCGAGACCGGCGCCCGCCCCGGCGACGTCGTGGCCCTGGGCGGCCGGCGCAGCCCCGAACTGGCCGCCGCCGTACTCGGCACCTGGCTGGCCGGCGCCGCCTACCTGCCCCTCGACCCGGACCATCCCGCCCAGCGCACCGCGTACCTCCTGGAGGACTCGGGCGCCGGTATCGTCCTCGCCGCCCCGGACTTCGACCACACACCCCAGGACGGAGTCCGGGTACGCCCCATGGCGGCCGTCACCGACACCGGCGACGACCCCGCGGCCGACGAACTCGCCGCGACCGCCGACCCCGGCGACACGGCCTACCTGATCTACACCTCGGGATCGACGGGCAAGCCCAAGGGCACGATCATCACCCACCGCGGGCTGGCCAACGCCATCACCCACTTCCGGCGCGAGATCGACGCCACCGCCGGCGACGTGATGCTGTGGCTCACCACCTTCACCTTCGACATCTCCGGCCTGGAACTGTTCGTGCCGCTCATCTCCGGCGGCCGCATCGCGGTGGCACCGGACGCGGCACGCAGGGACGGACAGGTCCTCCTCGACGTACTCGAACGCCACCAGGTCGGCATCATCCAGGCCACCCCCACCACCTGGAACCTCATCGTCGACAAGGCGGGCCACCGGCTCGACGGACTGCGCGGCATCACCGGCGGCGAACCCATGCCACCCGCCCTCGCCCGGCAGATCACTGCCGCCGGCTGCCACCTCACCAACATGTACGGCCCCACCGAGACATCGATCTACTCCAGCTGCGGAACCATCCCGCCCGGGGCCACCACCGTCGACATCGGCACGCCCATGGACAACACCCAGCTCTTCATCACCGACACCGACGGCCGGGAACGGCCCGTGGGCGTACGCGGCGAACTCTGCATCGCGGGCAGCGGCGTCGCCCTCGGCTACCACAACAGGCCCGAACTCACCATGGACCGCTTCGGCAGCCACCTGAAACTGGGCCCCTTCTACCGCACCGGCGACCTGGCCTGCTGGCGGCCGGACGGCACCGTGGAACTGCAGGGCCGCATCGACCGCCAGGTGAAGCTGCGCGGCAACCGCATAGAACTGGGCGAGGTCGAGGCCGTCCTGCTCGAACACGCCGAGGTGCAGGGCGTCGCCGTCGTCGTCGACGACGAAGCGGGCGGCGGACCGCTTCTGGTCGCCTTCGTACAGTCCGGCACACCGGCCGACGGCCTCGCCGACCGGCTCTGGGCACACGCACGGGCCACACTGCCGGGCGCGTCCGTACCGCAGGAGTTCATCGTCGTCGACTCCTTCCCCGCCACCGTCAGCCACAAGACCGACTACCTCGAACTCAAGCGACTGGCGCAGCAGCACCGCGCCGCCCGCTCGGTCACCACCGGCACCACCGCCTACGCGGGCGACACCCTGGTCGCCGGACTGGTCGCCCTGTGGCAGGAACTGCTCGACCGGAGCGACATCGACGGCGACACCAACTTCTTCGCCCACGGGGGCCACTCGCTCCTCGGGGCCCAGCTCGTCCAACGCGTCGAGGAAACCGCCGGCCACCCCCTGGCCATGGCCGATCTGTACGCCGACCCGACACCTGCCCGGCTCGCCGCCCGCATCCGCAGGGCGCGAGGAGAGGAACAGACCCCGTGACGAGTGAAACCGCCGGAGAAGAGGCCAGGCTTCTCGACTACCTCAAGCGGATGACCATCGATCTGCGCGAGGCACGACGACGCATCCAGGAACTTGAGGACGCGCCGCACGAACCGATCGCCGTCGTCGGCATGGGCTGCTCCTACCCCGGAGGAGTCCGCTCGCCCGAGGACCTCTGGGACCTCGTCGCAGCCGGCACCGACGCGATCGGGGACTTCCCCACCGACCGCGGCTGGGACCTCGACGCACTGTACGACCCCGACCCCGACACCCCGGGCACCTGCTACACCCGCAAGGGCGGATTCCTGCCCGAGGCCGCCTCCTTCGACGCCGGACTGTTCGGCATCACCCCCAAGGAGGCCCTCACCATCGACCCGCAGCAGCGACTCCTGCTCGAACACAGCTGGGAAGCCGTCGAACGCGCCGGCATCGACCCACGGACCCTCCGCGGCAGCCGCACCGGCGTCTTCGTCGGCGTCATGTACAACGACTACGGCTCCCGCCTGCGACCCGTGCCCGACGGCTTCGAGGGCTACATCGGCAGCGGCAGCGCCGCCAGCGTCGCATCCGGCCGGATCTCGTACTGCTTCGGACTCCAGGGACCGGCCCTCACGGTCGACACCGCCTGCTCGTCGTCGCTGGTGTCCCTGCACCTCGCCTGCCAGGCGCTGCGCCGCGGCGAGTGCACCGCCGCACTGGCCGGTGGCGTCACCGTCCTGGCCACCCCCACCGTCTTCACCGAATTCGCCCGGCAGCGCGGCCTCAGCCCCGACGGGCGCTGCCGGTCGTTCTCCGGCGACGCCGACGGTACGGGCTGGGCCGAGGGCGTCGGCGTCCTCTACCTGGAGCGCCTCAGTGACGCGCTGCGCGCCAACCGTCCCGTACTCGCCGTCATCCGCGGCAGCGCCGTCAACCAGGACGGCGCCAGCAACGGCCTGACCGCCCCCAACGGACCGTCCCAGGAACGGGTCATCCGCGACGCGCTGGCCGACGCCCGCCTCACCGCCCCGGACATCGACGCCGTAGAGGCCCACGGCACCGGCACCACCCTCGGTGACCCCATCGAGGGCCAGGCCATCCAGGCGGTGTACGGAACCGGCCGCGCCCCCGGAAAGCCGCTGCTGCTGGGCTCCCTGAAGTCCAACATCGGGCACAGCCAGGCCGCCGCAGGCGTCGGCGGAGTCATCAAGACGGTGATGGCCCTGCGCAACGGCGTTCTCCCCAGGACCCTGCACGCCGAGAACCCGACCCCGCACATCGACTGGACCGACGGCACCGTACAGCTGCTGCGGGAACCCGCCGCCTGGCCGCGCACACAGCGCCCCCGTCGTGCGGGCGTCTCCTCGTTCGGCATCAGCGGCACCAACGCCCACGTCATCGTCGAAGAAGCCCCGGACCGGCCGGCGCGGGAGACCCCCGCAGCAGCCCCGGAAGTCCCGAACGCGCCGAAAGCCCTGAAGGACGCCCCGGACGCGGAACGCGCGGGCGGCACGGCCACCGTCGCGACGCCCACCGTCGCGTGGCCCGTCCACGCCCGTACGCCCAAAGCACTGCGCGAACAGGGAAACCGGCTCGGCACCCACATCGGACGCCACCACGGACCCACACCCGTCGACGTGGCCCACGGCCTGGCCACCGGCCGCACCCCCTTCGAGCACCGGGCCGTCCTCATCGGCGCCGACCGGGACGGACTGCTCCACTCCCTGGACCGGCTGGCGCGTGGCTCCGGCGCACCACACCTCGTGCGCGGCGCCCCCGACCCCCTGGCCAAGGCCCCCTACGCGGTGCTGTTCTCCGGCCAGGGATCGCAGCGCCCCCGCATGGGCCTCGACCTCCACCGCCGCTTCCCCGTCTTCGCCGACGCGCTCGACGAGGCCTGCGCGGCACTGGACCCGCACCTCGAAACACCCCTGCGCGACGTGCTGTTCGCCGACTCCCCGGACACCGCCGGGGCACCCGGGCGGGGCCCTCTCGACCGCACCGCCTGCACCCAGGCCGGAATCTTCGCCGTCGGGGTCGCCCAGTACCGGCTCCTCGAACGGTTCGGCATCACACCGGAGTTCGTCGCGGGCCACTCCATCGGCGAACTCGTCGCCGCACACGTCGCCGGCGTCTGGACACTGGAGGACGCGGCACGCCTCGTCGCAGCCAGAGGACGGCTGATGCAGGCCCTCCCCGAAGGCGGGGCGATGCTGGCGGTGCAGGCCGCCGCGGCCGAGGTCGAACCACAACTGGCGGACCGGGAACACGAGATCGCCCTGGCCGCGGAGAACGGCCCCGCTTCGGTGGTGATCTCGGGCGACCCCGAGGCCGTCCGGGAGATCGGCGAATTCTGGCGTGAGCGCGGCCGGCGCACGAAACAGCTGAAGGTCAGCCACGCCTTCCACTCACCGCACATGGACGGCATGCTCGACGCGTTCCACACGGTCGCCAAGGAACTGACCTACCACCGGCCGAACCTGCGGATCATGTCCCACCTCACCGGCGAGCTGGCCACCGACGACCTGCTCACCCCCGAGTACTGGGTACGCCACGTACGCGAGCCGGTCCGCTTCGCCGCAGGCGTCCACCGACTCGCGGAACTCGGCGTCGGAACCTTCATCGAGGCGGGCCCCGACAGCGTCCTGACCCCGATGGTCACCGAATGCCTCACCGGGACGAAGGGCGAGGCGATCGCCCTGGCCCGGCGCGACCAGGACGAACCCACCGCGTTCCTGACCGCCATGGCCAGAATCCATGTGCGGGGCGGCACCGTCGACTGGTCCGCACAGTGCGACGGCATGACGGTGCACCCGGCGGAACTGCCCACCTACCCGTTCCAGCGCCGCCGCTACTGGCTCGACGAGGTGGCCCCGGCCACGCCGCGGCCCACCCGCACGCCGACCGCCGCGACGGAACCACGCGACGAGGACGAAGAGCTTACGGAAACCGCGGCGGCGCGCCTGGCCGCGGCCGCACCCGAGGACCGGCACCCGCTGATCCTCGCCGCCGTGCTGGAAGCCGCCGCCGAAGTCATGGGACTCGACACGGCGGACGACATCGACACCCGGGCCCAGCTGCTCGAACAGGGATTCACCTCCCTCATGGCGGTCGACCTGCGCAACAGGGTGATGGCCGCGACCGGGGTCCACCTGCCCGCCACGGTCGCCTACGACCACCCGACCTTCGAAGCGATAGCGAGCCACGTGCACTCGCTCATGAACACGGAATGAGGCTGTCTTTCATGTCGAACCAGTCGTACGGGGACAACGCCATCGCCGTGGTCGGTATGTCGTGCCGCCTGCCCGGAGGAGTGAACGGCCCCGACTCGTTCTGGGACCTCCTGGTCGCGGGCGGTGACGCGGTCGGCGAGGTGCCGGCCGACCGATGGGACGCGGAGACGTTCTGGTCCGACGACCCGGCGGCCCCGGGACGCGCGGTGGCGCGCCGCGGCGGATTCCTGGACCGGGTGGACGGCTTCGACGCGCGTTTCTTCGGGATCTCACCGCGTGAGGCCGTGGCGATGGACCCGCAGCAACGACTGGTGCTCGAACTGGCATGGGAGGCGCTGGAGAACGCCGGGTCGGTACCCGGCCGACTGCGGGGCAGCCGGGCCGGTGTGTACATGGGAGCGATGGCCGACGACTACGCGACGCTGTCGCGGCGCGCCGGAGTGGAGTCCATCGGGGCGTTCACCTCGACGGGCCTGGCCCGGAGCGTGATCGCCAACCGGGTGTCGTACCTGCTGGGGCTGACGGGCCCCTCGCTGGTGGTTGATTCGGGCCAGTCGTCGGCCCTGGTGGCGGTCCATCAGGCGTGTCAGGCGCTGGTTCGGGGTGAGGTGGGCTGGGCGCTTGCGGGTGGGGTGAATCTGATTCTGGCGCCGGAGTCGTCGGTGGCGGTGTCGAAGTTCGGTGGGTTGTCGCCGGACGGTCGGGCGTATGTGTTCGACGAGCGGGCGAATGGTTATGTGCGGGGTGAGGGCGGCGGTCTTGTCGTACTGAAGCGGCTGGTGGATGCGGTCGCTGACGGGGACGACGTGGTCTGTGTGATCGCGGGTGGTGCGGTCACGAATGACGGGGGTGGTGAGGGTCTGACCGCGCCGAGCGTGGAGGGTCAGGAGGAGGCGCTGCGGTTGGCGTATGCGGATGCGGGGATTGCCCCGGCTGATGTGGATTATGTGGAGTTGCACGGTACGGGTACCCGGGTGGGTGATCCGGTGGAGGCGGTTGCGCTGGGTCGTGTGCTGGGGCGTGCGGAGGGTCGTTCGGGTGCGTTGAGGGTGGGGTCGGCGAAGACGAATGTGGGGCATCTGGAGGGTGCCGCGGGGGTTGTGGGGCTGGTCAAGGCGGCTCTGGCGGTGCGGTATCGGCAGCTGCCGGCGAGTCTGCATTTCCGGGTTGCGAATCCGGGGATCGATCTGGAGTCGTTGAATCTGCGTGTGCAGACGGAGCTGGAGGACTGGCCGCACGACGGCAGCGATCGTGTGCCGGTGGTGGGGGTGTCGTCGTTCGGGATGGGCGGTACGAACTGTCATCTCGTACTGACGGCCGGACCCGAACCGGTCGAGGACAACGATGGCGATTCCCCGGTGCCGGCGGTGGTTCCGGGGGTTGTGCCGTGGGTGTTGTCGGCCAGGTCGGTCGGGGCGTTGCGTGAGCAGGCGGGGAACCTGGCCGGGTTCGTGGAGGGCCGGCCGGAGGTGGAGCCGGTTGATGTGGGGTTCTCCCTGGCGACGGCGCGGTCGGTGTTCGAGCATCGTGCGGTGGTGCTCGGGGAGAACCGGGAGGAACTGCTGGAGGCGCTGCGGGCCCTGGCCGAGGGCGGTTCTGCCGGTGACGTGGTGCGGGGGCAGGCGGCGGATGCCAGTGGTGTGGCGCTGCTGTTCTCGGGCCAGGGCAGCCAGCGTGCGGGGATGGGCCGTGAGTTGTACGAGGCGTTCCCTGTCTTCGCGGCGGCGTTCGACGAGGCCTGCGTCTTCCTCGACCGGGAGCTGGGCCAGGAACTGAACAACGGCTCGGTCGGGTCGTTGCGGGATGTGGTGTTCGCCGGAACCGGCGGCGGGGCTGTGGGTTTGCTGGACGAGACGGTGTTCACGCAGGCCGGTCTGTTCGCGGTCGAGTCGGCCCTGTTCGCGTTGGTGTCGTGGCTGGGGGTGCGCCCGGACGCGGTGATGGGGCACTCGGTGGGTGAGATCACGGCGGCCTGGGCGGCCGGGGTGTTCTCCCTGGAGGACGCATGTGTCCTGGTCGCGGCCAGGGGGCGGCTGATGCAGGCGGCCCGTCCCGGCGGCGCGATGGCCGCGATCGCCGCGCCCGAGAGCGAGATCACCGATCACCTCACCTCGTACGAGGGGCGGGTGTCGGTGGCGGCGGTCAACGGACCCGCCGCCGTCGTGGTCTCGGGTGACGCGGATGCCGTGACCGAGATCGCGGACCACTTCCGTGAGCGTGGGACGCGTACGAAGCGCCTGACCGTGTCGCACGCTTTCCATTCCTCTCACATGGACGCGGCTGCTGCCGCGTTCGAGGAGGCTCTGGCCGGGGTTGTCTTCCGTGAGCCGTCCCTGGCGGTGGTCTCCAATATCACCGGTGCCATGGCCGGGCCGGGTGAGCTGACGGTGGCTGCCTATTGGGCGCGGCACATCCGGGCAGCGGTCCGTTTCCATGACGGCGTCGAGTCTCTCCACTCCCATGGCATCTCCACTTTCCTGGAGCTGGGCCCGGATCCGGTTCTGACTTCTCTGGTGCGTGATGCTCTGGATGGTCAGGGTTCCGTGGTGGCGGCGTGTGTGTTGCAGCGGGACAAGGGTGAGGTCCGGACGGTGCCGCGTGCGCTGGCGGCGGTGTTCGCCTCCGGGACCGAGACCGACTGGACCCCGCTCCTCGGAGCCGGCCGGCACATTGCTCTGCCCACCTATCCCTTCCAGCGCAAGCGGTACTGGATCGACACCCCCGAACTCACCGGCCCGGCCTCCGGCGCCGTAGCCGACATTCCGGCCGATGTCGAGCCCGAGGAGGAGGACGGCGAAAGCTGGACCGGACGGCTGCGTGGGCTGACCGACGCGCAGTGCATCACGCTGATCGCCGATCTGATCCGCTGGCACACCGCCGAGATCCTGGGGTACGACACCGAGAACGAGGTCGATCGAGCGCTCCCGTTCAAGGAGTTGGGCTACAACTCGCTGACGTCGGTCGAGCTGCGCAGCCGGCTGGCCGCCGACCTGGGCATAGCCCTGCCGTCCTCCCTCGTCTACGACCACCCCACCCCCGAGGTGCTGGCCGGTCACATCGTGACATCGTTGCTCGGGACCGTCGGCGTGGCGGACCTTCCCACGGCCGCTACCGCCGCCTACGACGAGCCCCTCGCCATCGTGGGCATGGCCTGCCGCTACCCGGGAGGCGTGGCCTCGCCCGAGGACCTCTGGCAGTTGGTCGCCTCCGGCACCGACGCCATCGGCCCGCTGCCCGACGGCAGGGGCTGGAACCTCGAAGCTCTCTACGCCCCTGAACGCGGCACCCCTGACACGACGTACACCCGGCACGGCGGGTTCGTGTACGACGCCGACACCTTCGATGCCGAGTTCTTCGGCATCAGCCCGCGCGAGGCCCAGGCCATGGAGCCGCAGCAGCGGCTGCTGCTGGAAACGGCCTGGGAATCCCTCGAAACCGCAGGCATCGTTCCCCAGACCCTCAAGGGCAGCAGCACGGGTGTGTTCGTCGGGGCGATGACGCAGGAGTACGGGCCCCGCCTCCACGAACCCGCGAAGGACGCCGGAGGCTATCTCCTGACGGGGACGACGGCGAGTGTGGCGTCGGGTCGGATTGCGTATTCGTTGGGTCTTGAGGGGCCGGCGGTGACGGTGGACACGGC
>NZ_JBIDCA010000034.1:4877-19732 GCF_043204345.1 Streptomyces sp. NPDC047917 | reverse complement strand
GCGTCGAACGGTCTGACGGCTCCGAATGGTCCGTCGCAGCAGCGGGTGATCCGTCAGGCGCTGGCGAACGCGGGTCTGACGGGTGCGGACGTGGATGTCGTGGAGGCGCATGGTACGGGTACCAAGTTGGGTGATCCGATCGAGGCGCAGGCGTTGCTGGCCACGTACGGTCAGGAGCACACGGCTGAACAGCCCTTGTGGCTGGGCTCGTTGAAGTCGAACATCGGGCACAGCATGGCTGCCGCCGGTGTCGGCGGTGTCATCAAGATGGTGATGGCCCTGCGCCGGGGAACGTTGCCGCGAACGTTGCACGTGCAGGAGCCGACCGGTCATGTGGACTGGGAGTCGGGTGCTGTCTCACTGCTGACGCAGGAGCGTTCCTGGCCCGAGCTGGACCGTCCGCGCCGGGCCGCGGTTTCCTCGTTCGGTATCTCCGGCACGAACGCGCACCTCATCCTGGAGCAGGCACCGGTGGAGGCGGACGGCGAGCCGCAGGAGGCTGCCCCGGTGGCCGGTCCGGTGCCGTGGGTGTTGTCGGCCCGGAGCACGGCAGCGTTGCGTGAGCAGGCGGCCCGGCTCGCCGGGTTCGTCGCCGATCGGCCGGACCTGGATGCGGTCACGGTCGGTTCCGCGCTGGTGCACGCCCGCACCGCTTTCGACCATCGGGCGGTCGTCGTGGGCACCGACCGCGACGAGCTGCTGCGGGCCGTACGGGACCTCGCCGACCCGGACACTCCCGTGCAGGGAGCTGTCGCCCCGGGCCGGACCGTGTTCGTCTTCCCCGGGCAGGGCTCCTACTGGGCGGGCGTGGCAACAGGGCTGTACGCCGACTCCCCGGTGTTCCGGGCACGGCTGGAGGAGTGCGCGAGGGCGCTGGAACCCTTCGTGGAGTGGGACCTGCTGGACGTCCTGTTCACGGAGGAGGGCGCCGGACTCCTGGAGCGGGTGGACGTGGTCCAGCCGGCTCTGTGGGCGGTGATGGTGTCGCTTGCGGAGCTGTGGCAGTCGTACGGGGTCGTTCCGGACGCGGTCGTGGGTCACTCGCAGGGCGAGATCGCCGCCGCGACCTTCTCCGGCGCCCTGTCCCTGGAGGACGCCGCCCTGGTGGTGGCGCTCCGCGGCCAGGCGATCGTCGAGATCGACGGGCAGTGCGGCATGCTCTCCGTCGCCCTGCCCGTCGACCGGGTACGCCCCCTTCTGACGCTCCGGCCCGACGACCTCGAAATAGCCACCATCAACGGGCCGTCGTCCACCGTCGTCTCGGGAACCTCCGAGGGACTGGACGAACTGGCCGGGGCGCTGGAGGCCGAGGGAGTACGGGTTCGCCGCATCCTCACGAACTATGCCTCGCACTCCCGGCACGTCGAACCGATCCATGACCGGGTGACCGAACTGCTCGCCCCGATCAGCCCCCGCACCTCCGACACCGTCTTCTACTCCACCGTCCAGGGCGAGCCCATCGACACCGCCGTGCTCGACGCGGACTACTGGTACCGCAACATGCGGCAGACGGTGCAGTTCGAGAAGACCACCCGGGCACTGCTCGCCGACGGCTTCACCACGTTCATCGATTGCGGCGCGCACCCCGTGCTCTCCATCGGGATGCAGGAGACCTTCGCCGACGCCTCCGCGGCGAACGCCCTGGTCGTGCCGTCGCTCCGCCGTGGCGAGGGCGGCCTCGGACGCTTCCTGCGTTCACTCGGCCAGGCCTGGGAACACGGCGTGGACATGGACTGGGGCCGGGTACTTCCCCCGACACATCAGCCGGTGGAACTGCCCACCTACGCCTTCCAGCGCAGCCGGTACTGGCTGGAGCCGGCCCGGCAGACCGCGGATGTGTCCGCCGCGGGTCTCACCGCCGCCGAGCACCCCCTGCTCGGCGCGGTCGTGGGAATCGCCGGCACCCGCTCCTCGGTGCTCTCCGGACGGTTGTCCTTGCGGACACATCCGTGGCTGGCCGACCACGCGGTGGCCGGGACGGTCCTGCTGCCCGGCACCGCCTTCGTCGAACTGGCCCTGCGCGCCGGCGACGAGACCGGCTGCGACACCCTCGAAGAACTCGCCCTGGAAGCGCCCCTGACCCTGCACGGCACGGGAGCCGTACACCTGCAAGTGGCCGTGGAGCCCTCGGACACCACGGGCAGGCGCGCCATCGCCGTGTACTCCCGGTCCGAGGAGGCCGGTGACGACGACGAGGCATGGACGCGCCATGCCACCGGTGTGCTGGCCCACGGTTCCACGGAGAACGCCGACCCCGTCCCGGATGGTGTGGGGGTGTGGCCTCCGGTGGGTGCGGTGCGGGTTGATTCGTCGGGGTTGTACGGGGCGTTGGCGGTGGCGGGTTATGAGTACGGGCCGGTGTTCCAGGGTGTGGAGGGGGTCTGGCGGCGTGGGGAGGAGGTGTTCGCCCGGGTTGTGCTCGGTGAGGAGGAGTGCGGTGGTGTGGGGGCGTTCGGGGTGCATCCGGCGTTGCTGGATGCGGCGTTGCACGCGGGGTTGTTGCCGGGGGACGGTTCGGGGCTGGTGGCTCCGAGGTTGCCGTTCGTGTGGTCGGGTGTGCGGTTGCATGCGACGGGTGCGGTGGCGGCTCGGGTGCGGATGGTCCCGGTGGGTGAGGGGGGTGTGTCCCTGGAGCTGTCCGACGACGAGGGGCGCCCGGTCGTCACCGTCGACTCCCTCGCCCTGCGTGAGATCCCGAAGGAGCGGCTCCGGGCCGACGCCGCGGACGAGGCACACACCCCGTACGCCGTCGAATGGACCCGTACGACCCTGCCCGAGCGGGGCCGCACGGGAACGTACGCCGTGGTCGGCGGGGACACCCGCCTGACCCGCGGCCTCGCGGACACCCTGCGCGCACCCGTGTACCCCGGCATCGACGCCCTCCTGGACGCCGTGCGCGAGGGCGCCGGAGCGCCGGAGCTGGTCGTCCTCGCCGCGTCCGGGCCGCCCCTGCCCGGCGACCCGGCCGTGAGCGACACGCCGCGACACGTACGTACCGCCGTGCACCGCACCCTGGCCGCGGTCCAGCAGTGGCTGGGCAGCGAGGAGTCCATGCGCTCACGGCTGGCCGTCGTGACGCACGGCGCCCTGGCGGCGCGGCCCGGCGAGGACGTCACCGACCTTGCGGGCGCCGCCGTGTGGGGCCTGATGCGAACCGTCCAGGCGGAGGAGCCCGACCGGTTCGTGCTCCTGGACCTGGACGACCCCGACCACCCGGCCGACGACCTGGCACGGGTGTGGTCCGCCGCCGGCACCGAACCCCAGCTCGCCCTGCGGAGCGACGGCCCGCTGGTGCCCAGGCTGATCAGGGCCACCACCCCCGACGACGCCCCGGCCCCGCGCCCGCTCGACCCCGAGGGGACGGTTCTGATCACGGGTGGTACGGGGACGTTGGGTGCTCTGTTCGCGCGTCATGTGGTGCGTGAGTACGGGGTGCGTCATCTGTTGTTGGTGAGTCGGCGGGGTGCTGGTGCCGAGGGTGTGGGGGAGCTTGTCGCGGAGTTGGGTGAGTTGGGTGCCCGGGTTCGGGTGGTGGGGTGTGATGTGGGTGACCGGGAGGCGTTGGCGGGGTTGCTGGCGTCGGTTGCGGTGGAGCATCCGTTGACGGCGGTGGTGCATACGGCCGGGGTGCTGGACGACGGTACGGTGACGGCGTTGACGGCGGAGCGGGTGGACGCGGTGCTGCGTCCCAAGGCGGACGCGGCCTGGCACCTGCACGAACTCACCCGTCACCTCGACCTCGCCGCCTTCGTCCTCTTCTCCTCCGTCACCGCGACCCTCGGCAACCCGGGCCAGGGCAACTACACCGCGGCGAACGGCTTCCTGGACGGCCTCGCCCAGCACCGGCACGCCCACGGGCTGCCCGCGCTCTCCCTCGGCTGGGGGCTGTGGGGCCGGGCGACCGGCCTGACCGGCCACCTCGGCGAGGCGGACCTCGCCAGGATGACCCGGGGCGGCCTCGCTGCCATGGACAACGAACACGGTCTCGCCCTGTTCGACGCCTCCCTGACCACCGGACGTGCGACCACCGTCCCCACCCGCCTCGACCTCGCGGCGCTGCGGGCCGGCGCGGGCGCCGGACAACTCCCCGCCCTGCTCCGCTCACTGATCAAGGTGCCCGTCCGCAGAAGCGCCAGGGCCACCGGCGAGACACCGGCAGGCGAGTGGGCCCAGCGGATCGCCGCCCTGCCGGAGACCGAGCGCACCGAGGCGATCGCCACACTCGTACGCACCCAGGTGGCCACCGTCCTCGGACTCGGCTCGGCCGGATCAGTCGAGGACACCCGGGCGTTCAAGAGCTACGGCTTCGACTCGCTGGCCTCGGTCGAACTGCGCAACCGGCTCGCGACCGCCACCGCGCTTCCCCTGCCCGCCACCCTCGTCTTCGACTTCCCCAACCCGGGCGCCGTGACCGGCTACCTGCTGGAACGCGTCATGGGGGAGAGCGCGGCCGCCGAGGACGAACCGGTCCGCCGCCGGGCCGAGGACGACGACCCGATCGCCATCATCTCGATGAGCTGCCGCTACCCCGGCGGCATCGCCTCCCCGGAGGAGCTGTGGCGGCTGGTCGCCGACGGAGTGGACGCCGTCGGCGGATTCCCCGCCTCGCGCGGCTGGGACGAGGCCGAGCTGTACGACCCCGACCCGGACGCGGTCGGCAAGACGTACTCGCGGCAGGGCGGATTCCTGCACGGGGCCGAGGACTTCGACGCCGAGTTCTTCGGGATCAGCCCGCGCGAGGCACTCGCCACCGACCCGCAGCAGCGCCTCCTCCTGGAAACCACCTGGGAGGCGTTCGAAAGGGCGGGCATCGACCCGACGACGATGCGCGGCAGCCGCACCGGCGTGTTCGCCGGAGTCATGTACAACGACTACGCGTCACGGCTGCACCCGGCACCCGCCGGATACGAGGGGTACCTCGGCAACGGCAGCATGGGCAGCGTCGCCTCCGGCCGGGTCTCCTACACCTTCGGGCTGGAGGGCCCCGCCCTCACCGTGGACACCGCCTGCTCGTCGTCACTGGTGGCACTGCACCTGGCCGCACGGGCGCTGCGCGAAGGAGAGTGCTCGCTCGCCCTCGCCGGCGGTGTCGCCATCATGGCGACACCCACCACCTTCGTGGAGTTCAGCCGCCAGCGCGCCCTGTCGCCGGACGGGCGCTGCAAGGCGTTCTCCGCGTCGTCCAACGGCACCGGATGGGCCGAGGGCGTCGGCCTGGTACTCCTGGAACGCCTCTCGGACGCGCGCCGCAACGGCCACCGGGTACTGGCCGTCATCCGTGGCAGCGCCGTCAACCAGGACGGTGCCAGCAACGGACTCACCGCCCCGAACGGCCCCGCCCAGCAACGCGTCATCCGGCAGGCCCTCGCCGACGCCGGTCTGAGCGGCGCGGACGTCGACGCCGTGGAGGCGCACGGCACCGGCACCACCCTCGGGGACCCGATCGAGGCACAGGCGCTGCTGGCCACCTACGGCGACCAGCACACCCCCGAACAACCGCTGTGGCTGGGCTCGTTCAAGTCCAACATCGGTCACTCGCAGGCGGCGGCCGGTGTCGGCGGAGTCATCAAGATGGTGATGGCGATGCACCACGGGACGCTGCCGCGCACCCTCCACATCGACGAACCCACCCCTCACGTGGACTGGTCCGCCGGCACGATGACACTGCTGACCGAGGAGCAGCCCTGGCAGGAACAGGACGGCCGGCCGCGCCGTGCCGCCGTCTCCTCGTTCGGCATCAGCGGCACGAACGCCCACCTCATCCTGGAGCAGGCCCCCCACCACGAACCCGTACGGGGCGAAGCCGCCCCGGCGGCCGGCCCGCTGCCCTGGGTCCTGTCCGCGCACACCGAGGAGGGGCTGCGGGCCCAGGCGGCGCGCCTCGTGTCGCACCTCGACGAAGCGGCCGAACCGCCGCGTCCCGAGGACGTGTCCCTCGCACTGGCCACCGCCCGGGCCCGCCTCGCACACCGCGCGGTCGTCCTGGGCACGGAACGGGAAGAACTCACCGAGGCCCTCGCCGCCCTGGCCCGCGGCGACGACACGCCGGACGTGGTGCGCGGATCGGCCTCCGGCACCGGCCGCACCGCCTTCATGTTCACCGGGCAGGGCAGCCAGCGCGCGGGCATGGGACGCGGACTGTACGAGACCTTCCCGGTGTTCGCCGAAGCCTTCGACGAAGCCTGCGCACGGCTCGACACGGCGCTGGGCCGCTCCCTGAAGGAGCTGGTGTTCGCCGCGCCGGACAGCCCGGAGGCCGACCTGCTCGACCGCACGGTCTTCACCCAGGCCGCCCTCTTCGCCACCCAGACCGCGCTGTACCGGCTCACCGAACACCTCGGACTCGCCCCCGACCTGCTGATCGGCCACTCCGTGGGCGAGGTCACCGCCGCACACGTCGCAGGCGTCCTCACCCTGGACGACGCCTGCACCCTGGTGGCGGCGCGCGGACGGCTGATGCAGTCGGCCCGCGAGGGCGGCGTGATGATCGCGATCCGGGCGACCGAGGCCGACGTCCTCGACCGGCTGCGGCCGTACGAAGGGCGGCTGAGCCTCGCCGCGGTCAACGGCCCCCGGGCCGTGGTGATCTCCGGCGACGCCGACGCCGCCCACGAGGTGGCCGAGCACTTCCTGGCCCAGGGGGTCAAGACCCGCCGGCTGACGGTCTCGCACGCCTTCCACTCGCCGCACATGGACGGGGTGCTCGACGAATTCGAACGGATCACCCGCACCCTGACCTTCCACGAGCCGCGCATCCCCGTCGTCTCCAACATCACCGCGCGCCTCGCACTCCCCGGAGAGCTGACCGACCCCGGTTACTGGGCACGGCACATCCGGGCCGCGGTCCGCTTCCACGACGGCATCCGCACCCTGCACCGGGAAGGCGTCACCACCTACCTCGAACTGGGCCCCGACCCCGTCCTGACCACACTGGTCCACAACACCTTCGAGGACGGGGACGACACCCCCGCAGCGGTCCCGGCCCTGCGGGCGGGACGCCCCGAGGACCGCACCTTCCTCGCCGCGCTCGCCACCGCCGACACCCGCGGCACCCCCGTCGACTGGACGGCCCTGCTCACCGGACGCGACGCACGGGCCGCCGACCTGCCCACGTACGCCTTCCAGCGCAGCCGCTACTGGCTGGAGACACCCGCCGCACCCCGCGACGCCGCCGCGACGGGGCAGGACTCCGCCGACCACCCGCTGCTCGGCGCCTACGTCGAACTCGCGGGCGGAGAAGGGCTGGTGGGCACCGGCAGGCTCTCGCTCGACGACCACCCCTGGCTCGGCGACCACGTCGTGGCGGGTGCCGTGGTACTGCCCGGCGCCGCACTGGCCGACCTCGCGATCTGGGCCGGCGACCGGGTCGGCTGCACCGCCGTCGAGGACCTCACGATGGAAGCCCCGCTGGTGCTTCCGGAGCGCGGCGCACTGCGCGTCCAGGTGACCGTCGGCGCCGCCGACGACGCCGGCCGCCACCCCTTCGGCGTGTACACCAGGCCGGAGACCGGGGCCACGGGCGACGAGAACGCGCCCTGGGTCCGGCACGTGACCGGGACGCTCGGCGCCGCAACCCCGGACGGCGCGGCCGGGGACACCGCACTCGGCGGGACCTGGCCGCCGCCCGGCGCCGCGGCCGTCGACGTGGAGGCACTCCACGACCGCCTCGCCACCGCCGGGCTCTCCTACGGCCCCGCCTTCCGGGGACTGCACGCCGCCTGGCGCCTCGACGACGAGCTGTACCTCGACGTACGGCTGCCGGAGGGCGACTTCGCCGCACCGGACGGCTACGGCATCCACCCGGCTCTCCTCGACTCCACCCTGCGTCCACTGGCACTGGGCGGCCCCGGCCGCCCGGACCCGGAGGAGACGGAAGGGACGGAGGACCGCATCCACATCCCGTTCCTGTGGAGTGGCGTCACCCTGCACGCGACCGGAGCCACCGCCGTGCGCGTACGCATCCGTCCGGCTGCGACCGCCGGTGCCGTCCGCCTCGACATCGCCGACCCCGAAGGCGCACCGGTGGCCCGCGTCGAGACCCTGGCCGTCCGGGCACTGCCCGGCGGCCGGCTGAGCGCCCCGGGCACGACGACCGCGGCGGACGGCGGACTCCTGCACATCACCTGGACCGAACTGGCCGCGGCCGACGGCCCGCTCCACGAAGGACGCTGGGCGGTACTCGAAGACCGGTCCGAACTGGCCGCCCCCGCGATGGCACACACAGCGCGTCACATCCCGGTCGAAACCCTCGCGACACTCACCGACCCGGCCACCACACCGCCCGACATCGTGGTCCTCGACGCGATCGGCCGGCCCGGGACACCCGGCACGAACCCGCCCGCCACGGCACGCGCCGCCATCGCCGACATCCTGGCGCTGCTGCACACCTGGCTCGACCGCGAGGCCCTCGCCGACACCCGTCTCGTGCTGCTCACCAGGCAGGCCGCGGCCGTCCGGGCGGGCGAGGCACCCGACCCGGTGGCAGCCGCCGTCACCGGCCTGCTGCGCTCCGCCCAGTCGGAGAACCCCGGCCGCATCGTCGTCCTCGACCTGGACGGCACCGACGCCTCGGCACGCGCCGTGGCCGGGGCGGTGACCGTGGCCCTCGCACAGGGCGAGCCGCAGATCGGGCTGCGCGAAGGCGTCGCGTACGTTCCACGCCTGGTGGCGCGGACACCCGACCCGGACCAGGACCCGCGACCGCGGTTCACCCCGGGCGGCACGGTCCTGATCACCGGGGCCACCGGCTTCCTCGGCGGACTCGTCGCCCGGCACCTGGTCGCCGAACACGGCGTACGGCACCTGCTGCTGGTCAGCCGACGGGGCGAGGACGCCCCCGGAGCCCGTGAACTGGGCGCCGAACTGGCCGCATCGGGGGCATCACCCGCCTTCGCCGCGTGCGACGTCGCGGACCGGGAAGCGCTCGCGGACCTCCTGAGCACCGTCGAGGCCGCGCACCCGCTGACCGCGGTCGTCCACACGGCGGGAGTGCTCGACGACGCGGTCCTCACCGGGCTGACACCGGAACGCTTCGACACCGTGCTGCGCCCCAAGGCGGACGCCGCCTGGAACCTGCACGAGCTCACCCGCGACCTGGACCTGTCGGCGTTCGTGCTCTTCTCCTCGATCGCCGCACCCCTCGGCACCCCGGGACAGGCCAACTACGCGGCGGCCAACGCCTTCCTCGACGCGCTCGCCCTGCACCGGCGGGCCGACGGCCTGCCCGCGCTCTCCCTGGGCTGGGGACTGTGGGGCAACGACGCCGGCATGGCCGAGGAACTCGCGGCCGCCGACCGGGCCCGCCTCGCCCGCACCGGCATCGCACCGATGGCCGGCGACCACGGCCTCGCGCTCCTGGACGCCGCCCTGCCCGCTTCCGAAGGGCTGCTCGTACCCGTACAGCTCGATGCCGCAGCCCTGCGCACCCAGGCCGCGGCAGGCCAACTGCCCGCCCTGCTGCGTGCGTTGGTCCGTACCCCCGCGCGCCGCTCCACCGCCTCCGGCGGCACCGGCGGCAGCGCGGAACCGCTGCTGGACCGGCTGACGGGAATGGCTCCCGACGAGCGCGCCGACACCGTACTGGAACTGGTACGCACCCAGGTCGCGGGCGTACTCGGCCACACCGACACCCGGCGCATCGACAGCGAACGCAGCTTCCAGGAGCTGGGCTTCGACTCCCTCACCGCGGTCGAACTGCGCGACCGGCTGTCGGCCGCGACCGGGCTGCGGCTGACCGCCACACTCCCCTTCGACCACCCGACCGCCACGGCGCTCGCCGCGGAACTGCTCGGACGACTCGTCCCGGACGACACCGCGGGCCCGGCATCGCTGGCCGAGGCCCTGGACCACCTGGAGGCCGCTCTCACCGGGGCCACCGGGGCCGGGACCGAGGAGTACGAGCGGGTCGACGGACGACTCGGCGAGCTGCTGCGCAGGTGGCAGGGCGCACACCGGCACCTGGTGTCCGACGACGAGTCGGACCTCGACTCGGCCACGGACGACGAACTCTTCTCCGCCCTCGACGACGAGCTCCGGGCCACCGGAGCCGAGTGAGCCCACACCTGTGGGCGCTGGGCGATCTCTCAGCAATGTTCCAGAAAGCAATGTGCACCACAGGTGTACGGACAAGGAGTCATCCGTGAGGAATTTACGCGGGAACCCATGGGCAGTCCTCGTGACGCTGGGTCTCGGGTTCTTCATGACACTGCTGGACCTGACCATCGTGAACATCGCGATCCCCGACATGATGGACCGGCTCGGCTCGTCACTCGACGAGGCCCTGTGGGTCGTCAGCGCCTACGCGCTGGTGCTCGCGGTCACGCTGATCACCTTCGGTAGGCTCGGTGACCTCCGCGGACCACGGACCCTGTTCGTCGCCGGTGTCACACTGTTCACCCTGGCCAGCATCGCCTGCGGCCTCGCCGGGACCCCCGGCCTGCTGATCGCCACGCGCGCGGTCCAGGGGCTCGGGGCGGCGATGATGGTGCCCCAGACCATGGTCCTGATCATGGCGGTGTTCCCGGCGGACCGGCGCGGCACCGCCATGGGCGTGTGGGGATCGATCGCAGGCGTCGCGACCCTCTCCGGCCCGACCCTGGGCGGCCTGATCGTGAGCACGATCGGCTGGCGCTGGATCTTCTTCATCAACGTACCGATCGGCATCGCGGTCATCGCGCTGACGTTCCTGTGGGTGCCCGACATCCGGCCTGCCCGCGCCCACAAATTCGACGTCGTGGGTGTCCTCATCGTCACGGCCGCACTGTTCTGCCTGTCCTTCGGCCTGCAGGAGGGCGAACGCTACGACTGGAACGCCGGCATCGTCGCACTGATCACCGCGGGCGTGGCGCTCATCGGTGTGTTCGTGCTCTACCAGCGGCGCAAGCAGGACGACGAGCCGCTGGTGCCGTTCGCCCTGTTCCGTGACCGCAACTTCACCGTCATGACCACCATCGTGGCCCTGATCTCGATGGCGCTGCTGGGCCTGGTGCTGCCGATGAACATCTATCTGCAGTCCGTGCTCGGCATGAGCGCGCTCCAGGCGGGCCTCACCCTCGCGGCGTCCCCCGTGATGTCCATGTGCACGGCGCCCTTCGCGGGCCGCATGTCCGACCGCATCGGCGGCAAGAACGTCCTGCTGTTCGGACTGGTCGTGTACGGCTGCGGCATCGCTCTGGTGATGAGGCTCGCCGCGACCGACAGCCACTGGTACACCTTCACCGCACCGATGGCCGTCCTCGGCCTCGGCACCGGCTGCCTGCTCGCACCGATGGCGACCGAGGCGATGCGCAACGTGCCCCGGCAGCTCGCCGGCGCGGCCTCCGGCGTCAACAACACGTTCCGGCAGGTCGGTTCGGTACTGGGCGCCTCGGTCGTGGGCGCCGTACTGCAGAGCAGCCTCGCCTCGAACCTGCACTCCGAGGCGGCCGCCCGCGCCGACGAACTGCCCGCAGGATCCCGGGCCGGCTTCGTCGACGCCTTCTCGCACGGCGACGCCCCCGACGCGGCGGCACTCAAGGAGCTGGCGTCCGACCTGCCCGGGCAGGCGGCGGGAACGCTCGGCAAGCTGGCGGGAGACGTCTACGACCACGGCTTCGTGACCACGATGGGCTCCTCCCTCGTACTGCCGCTCTGTGCCATCGCCCTGGCCGCGCTGCTGTGCACCACGGCCCACAACCACATGAAGAAGAAGGCGGCGGTGGCCGAGGCCGTCGCACCGGCCGGAACGGAGCCGGAGCCCAGCCGCTGACCCGACGCCGGCGGCCTCCGGGCCCGCCGCCCGGGAACAGCACTGTGCGCGGTACCCCTCCGCAGGGGTACCGCGCACAGTGCTGTTCCCGGAAGTGCGGCGCTACCAGCGCACGTGCAGCGCGGAAAGGCCACCGGTCAGTGTGTTGTCCCTGAACTGCAGCTCGTCGAGCTCCGTGGCGAGCTGGAGGTTCGGGAACCGCTCGAACAGCGTCGAGAACACGATCTGGAGCTCCAGTCGGGCCAGGCCCGAGCCGAGGCAGAAACGCGGACCGTGCCCGAACGCCAGGTGCTGGGTGCTGTCCCGGGTGATGTCGAAATAGTTCGGGTCCGAGAAGATGTCCGGGTCCCGGTTGGTGGCCGTGAAGGCCAGCAGCACCAGGTCGCCCTCGGGAATGGTGAGGTCACCGACCTGGATGTCCTCGTGCGCGTACCGCGGCAGCACGTCCTGGGTGGACGGCGCGGCCATCCGCAGGATCTCCTCGACCGCCGACTGGATGTGCCCCCGGGGATCGGCCTGGAGCTTCGCGCGCTGCTCGGGGTGGGTGAGCAGCAGCAGCGTGCCCAGGTCCAGCCGGGTCACCGTCGTCTCGTGGCCGGCGAAGAGGATCCCGGAGGCCATCCGGGCGATCTCGGCGTCCTCCAGGCCCTCCTTCTCCTGCGCCGCGACCAGGTCGGAGAAGACGTCCTCGGCGGGGTTCTTCCGCTTCACGTCGATCAGCCGGAACATGTAGTCGTTCAGCTCGGCCCAGGCCGCCTTGGCGGCCTCCACGTCGTCCAGGCTGGTCGAGCCCGCCGAGAGCCGGCGGAACTCCTCACGGTCCTCACCCGGAACACCGAGCAGCTGGCAGATCACCAGAACGGGCAGCGGGAAGGAAAGGGCCTCGTGGAAGTTCCCGGGGTTCGGGCCCGACTCAAGACCGTCGTACAGCTGGCTCACCAGCTCCTCGACACCGGTCTTCAGACGCGCCACCCGGCGGGCGGAGAAGGCCGGGGAGAGCAGCCGGCGGAAGCGGGTGCGCGTGGCCACCTCCTCCTCGGGCTTGCCCAGCGGACCGGTGAGAACGGCTGCGTTGGCGACGCGCGCCGCCCGCTCCGGATGGGCGTGCGAGCGCCCCAGACGCGGATCGTTGAGCAGCTGCTTCACCTCGCCGTAACGGGTGACCAGCCACCCCTCGTCACCGGCGGACGTGCCGACCCTGACCACCGGCGACTCGGACCGCAGGGCGCGGAACGTGGGCGCGATGCCGTTCACGTCGTCCGGATCACGAGGGAAGGGAAGACGGGCGAGCTCTTGAACCTCTGTCACGGTCGTGCTCCTCGGGTCGGCATGGTGAGGTGACTGACATTCCCGAGGGGAACGCTAGGCAACCGGGCTAAAGGTGTCTTAAACCGCCTGCCGGGCCGCCTGCCGCGAATCCCCCTGCAAGCGCCGCGAAAGTGCTACGCAAGCACCCGGTGCGAGGGTGGCCCGACCTTCATTTGGTTCTGTGGAAAGAGGGCGTCGCAAGATGAGAGTGGACAACGTCTTCCTCGCCGGGATCGGTACGTTCGTCCCGGAGCGGGTCACGATCGACGAGGCCGTCGAACGCGGGTGGTACGACGCCGCCCTGCGCGAGTCCAGCGGCATGATCTCGGTGGCCGTGGGCGGCGACACACCGGCACCCGACATGGCCGTCAGTGCCGCACGGGACGCGATGAAACGCTCCGGACACCGGCCCGAGGACATCGACGTCCTCATCCACACCCCGGTGTTCCACCAGGGCCCCGACATCTGGTCAGCCCCCCACTACATCCTCCACAACACCCTGAACCGGCCGATCCCCGCCCTGGAGCTGCGCCAGGGCTGCCTCGGCATGGTGACATCGCTGCGGTTCGCCGCCAACCTGCTGATGGCCGACCGCGACTCCACCGCCGTGCTCGTGACCGCCGGTGACAACTTCTCCACGCCCAACGTGGACCGCTGGACCGTCAGCTCCAACTACATCCTGGCCGACGCCGGTTCGGCCGTGGTGCTCTCCAAGCGGAGCGGCTTCGCCCGGCTCCTGTCGGTGGGCTCCGTCTCCATCCCGGAGGCGGAGCTGCTGCACCGCGGGGGAGACCCGCTCTTCCCGCCGAGCGTCACTCTGGGCAAGGGACTCGACCTGGAGGCGCGCACCGACCACCTCCGCGAGCAGTGGGCCAAGGGGGTGGTCCCGCCCGTGTTCCACCTCGGCGACATCGTCAACGAGACCGTCGACGCCACCCTCGCCGAGGCCGGGCTGACCATGGACGACATCACCAGGGTCGCCCACAGCGGAGTGGCCTGGGAGCAGGTCGAGAACGGGTTCCTCGCCCCGCTGGGCATCGAGAGCTCGCGCGGCACCTGGGAGTTCAACCGCCGCACGGGCCACTCCGGCGGCACCGACCAGATCGTCGGCCTCGACCACCTGCTGTCCTCGGGACAGCTCAAGGCGGGCGACCACGTACTGCTGCTCGCCGCGGCCGTGGGCATGGAGGTCGGCTCGGCCGTCCTGGAGATCATCGAGGTCCCGTAGGTCCTGTAAGTCCTGTAAGTCCTGTAGGTCCCGTGGGCCGCACGGGCCCCGCGGACCCCGCGATCCCGTGGGCCGTACGGGTCCTGCGGACCCCGCAGAGATTCCGTGGATCCCGCGAATCCCGTAGAACGTACGAGAAGAGGCACCCACCATGAACCCTTCCACCACCGGGACCGTCGGCGCCCCGGCCGCCGCCCCCACCCCGCAGCAGATCAAGGAAACCGTCGGGCAGCTCATCGGCATTGACGCCGATGCCATCGCCGACGACGTGAACCTCATCGCCCTCGGACTGAAGTCCATGCACATCATGCAGCTGGTCAACGGCTGGCGGCGGGCCGGCCGCCGGGTCTCCTTCAAGGACCTGGCCGCGGACCCCACCGTGGCGAACTGGTCCCGGCAGCTGGCCTGACCGGACCACCGGCACAACAGCGCGACGGTACGGCGGTGGGGGGGGGGGGGGGCGCCGGCCCCCCCCCCCCCCCCCCCCCCGCCGCCCCCCCCCCCCCCCCCCCCCGGCCCGCCCCCCCCCCGCCCCCCCGCCCCCCCCCGCCCCCCCCCCCCCCGCCCCCCCCC
>NZ_JBIDCA010000034.1:0-4867 GCF_043204345.1 Streptomyces sp. NPDC047917 | reverse complement strand
TTGCCTGGCGGCCGCCGCCACCGTCGCGCTCGTGCGGGCCGGGGGCGGGGGGCGCCACCCGCCCTAGTCCAAGTAGGGCGGGGGGGGGGGGGGGGGGCCGGGGCCCCCCCCCCCCCCCCCCACCGCCGTACCGTCGAGCTGTCGCACGGTCACCGGCGCGGCGGACCGAACCACTGCTTCAGAGCGCCCACCAGCGACTCGCCGTCCGGCTCGCCCGCCCACGCCACATGCCCGTCCGGACGCAACAGGACAGCACGCGCGTCGATGTCCGCCACCGGCTCGGCCGCCACCACCTCGACCCGGTCCGACCAGGGCGCCAGCCTGTCGGCGACGGGGCGACCACCGGTCAGGCCGAGGAACACACCGCGCCCGTGGTGCTGCACCCCGGGGACACTGCCGGCGCCGTCCGGCAGGGTCAGTGCGACATGCGGCAGCCGACGGCCCAGCGGCGCAGCCGCTCCGGGCGGTGCGTAGCTGACGTCCAGACCGGTGGACAGCTCCAGCAGATAGCGGTTGACATCGGGGAACTCCAGCAGCGTCGCCACCAGCTCCCGCACCGGGGCCACCCGCTTCACCGGGTGGATCAGGGCCAGCTGGGTGTCCGTGGCGGAGGCCGCGCGCACCGCCGCCGGCCGTCGCTCGCCCGTGTACGTGTCGAGCAGCTCGGGCGGCGCCCAGCCGAGCAGGTCGCCCGCGAGCTTCCACCCGAGATTCACGGCGTCCTGAAGACACAGGTTGATCCGCAGGCCGGCCAGGGGATAGAAGGTGTGCGCCGAGTCCCCGACCAGGAGGACCCGCTCGTCCTGGAAACGGTCGGCGACCCGGGACGGGCCACCGTACCTGCGGATCCAGCGCACGGGCACATCGGGGAACGGCCGCTCGTTGAGCCGCTCCACGCCCGCCCGCAGCTCCGAGGCCGTGGGCGCCACCGAAGCGCCCGGCAGATCGGTGTCGAACTCGGCGGTGATCACCCGGGTCACCCCCGGTTCGACCGGGACCGACGAGTACAGGCCGCCGACCGGGCAGAACCGGGCACCGCGGTGGATCTCGTCCAGCTCACCGAAATCGATTTCCACATCGGCCACCAGACCGCAATTGGGCTGGCTGGAACCGGGGAATCCGATCCCCGCCAGCTCACGCACCACACTGTTCTCGCCGTCGGCCCCGATCAGATAACTGCCGCGCAGCCGGTACTCGCCGCTGTCGGACCGAACGGTGACCGTGACACCCGACTCGTCCTGCGTGAACCCCGTCAGCTCGTGACCGGGGCGCAGATCCGTACCCAGCTTGACCGCCCGGCGCTCCAACTCCCGCTCCATGTACTCCTGCCCGAGCAGCAGCGCGGGCAGGTGCCGGCCCTCCAGCGGAGCGCTGTCCAGCCACAACAGCGAGAAGTGCGTGCCCTGCGAGGGCGCGGTGTGCTCGCGTATCCCGTCCAACAGCCCACGCTGATCGAGAAGTTCGGCCGCAGTCGTGTTCAGGGCCTGACCGACGGAACGGCCGCCGTCGCGCGTGGCATGCCGCTCCAGCACGATCGATTCGATGCCCCACAGGCCCAGTTCGTGGGCGAGCATGAGCCCGGCGGGCCCGCCGCCCGAGATGATGACGGGATCGGACATAACCTGTTCCTAGGGGTGAGAGGTTTGGGAAAACCGGATCCATCATGGCCGGGGTGAGGACGGGAGGAGCCTGATTCAGGCGATCCCGAGCTCGTTGTCGATGAGGTCGAAGATCTCGTCGTCGGTGGCCGCCGAGATGCGCTCGGCACTCGGCCCTTCGGACGCCTGCGGATCGGACCTGCCCTCCTCCAGACTCAGCAAGAAGTCCTGGAGACGGGTCACGATCTTGCCCACCGCGGCCGGGGACGCCTCGGCGGCACCCGACGCGCCCTGCAGCAGGTCGAGTTCCGAAAGCAGCCGCCCGAACACGTCCGCCTCCGGCGGGGCGAGCAACTCGTTGAGGTGCTCGACCAGCGCGTTCGGCGTGGGGTGGTCGAAGACGAGGGTCGGTGAGAGCCGGTGGCCGGTCGTGGTGCCGAGCCGGTTGCGGAGTTCGACGGCGGACAGCGAGTCGAAGCCGAGCGTCTTGAACGGCTGTTCGAGACCGATGTTGTCCCCCGTGGCGTGCCCGAGCACCGCGGCGACGTTCTCGCGCACGAGATGCGCCAGAAGGCTGCGCCGATCCTCGGACGACAGCGGCGCCAGGCGCTCGACGAGCGGGACGCCGGACGGGGTGGAGCGCCCCGGACCGTTCGTGGCTCGCGCCGCGAGCCCCTCGGGCCGTTGCCGGACGAGACCGCTGAACAGCGGCTCCAGCAGCCCCGACCGGGCCCGCTCGCCCAGCGCCGCGAGGTTCATGCCCATGGCCACCGACAAGGGCCGGCGCAGCCCGAGGGCCTCGTCGAACAGCGCGAGCCCCTCCTGCGAGGAGAGCGCCACCACACCGGTACGGGACAGCCGGCTCAGCGCCGTGTCGTCGAGGTGCCCCGTCATGTTGCTCGCCTCGCCCCACAGTCCCCAGGCGATGGAGGTGGCGGGGAGTCCTTGGGTGTGGCGGTGGTGGGCGAGGGCGTCGAGGAAGGTGTTGGCGGCGGCGTAGTTGGCCTGGCCGGGGTTGCCGAGGAGGCCGGCGGCGGAGGAGTAGAGGACGAAGGCGGTGAGGTCGTGGTGGCGGGTGAGGGTGTGGAGGTTCCAGGCGGCGTCTGTTTTGGGTTTGAGGACGGTGTCGAGGCGTTGGGAGGTGAGGGTGTCGATGGTGGTGTCGTCGAGGGTGCCTGCGGTGTGGATGACGGCGGTGAGGGGGTGGTCGGTGGGGATGGTGTCGAGGAGGTGGGCGAGTGCGTCGTGGTCTGCTGTGTCGCAGGCGGTGAGGGTGACGTGGGCGCCTGTTCGGGTGAGTTCTGTGACGAGTTCGGTGGCGCCGGGGGCGTGGGGGCCGCGGCGGCTGGTGAGGAGGAGGTGGCGGACGTTGTGGTGGGTGACGAGGTGGTGGGCGAGGAGGCTGCCGAGGGTGCCGGTGGCACCGGTGATCAGGACGGTGCCCTCGGAGTCCAGCCCACGCGGCAACGTCAGCAGGGTCTTGCCCGTCTGCTGCGCCTGGCTGAGATAGCGCAGAGCATCCGGCGCATGGCTGATGTCCCACGCGGTGATCGGCGGCGGAGCCAGTGCCCCGGCCTCGAACAGTGCTACGAGTTCGGCCCAGATCTCCTGGATGCGGTCAGGTCCGGCCTCCATCAGGTCGAATGCCTGGTACGCCACGCCCGGATAATGCCGGGCGATCTGGTCCCGGTCCCGGATGTCGGTCTTGCCGATCTCCAGGAAGCGGCCGCCGTGGGGGAGGAGGCGCAGGGAGGCGTCGACGAATTCCTTGGCCAGGGAGTCGAGTACGACGTCCATGCCGTGGCCGTCGGTGGCGGTGAGGAACTGGGTCTCGAAGTCGGTGGTGCGGGAGTTGCCCAGGTGGGTGTCGTCGAAGCCGAGTCCGCGCAGGGTGTCCCATTTGCCGGTGCTGGCGGTGCCGTAGACGTCCGCGCCGAGGTGCCGGGCGATCTGGTGGGCCGCCATGCCCACGCCGCCGGCCGCCGAATGCACGAGCAGTCGTTCCCCGGCCCGCAGTCCCGCCAGATCCACCAGCCCGTAATACGCCGTCAGGAAGACGACGGGGACCACAGCGGCCTCGTTGAACGTCATCCCCCGGGGAATCCGGGCCGCCCAGCGGTGGTCGGTGACACCGAGCGGACCGAGCCCGCCGGACGGGAACAGACCCATCACCCGGTCGCCCGGGGCGATCGAGGTCACCTCCGTACCCACCTCGACGACCACGCCCGCGCCCTCGCCGCCGATCCGGGCATCGTCCCCCGGATACATGCCCAGGCCGACCATCACGTCCCGGAAGTTGAGTCCGCCCGCCCGCATGGCCACCCGTATCTCGTGGGCTTCGAGGGGACGTTCGCCCTCGGGATGGGGGAGCAGACCGAGGTTGCCGAGGGTGCCCTTGCTGGTGACGTCCAGCCGCCACGAGGCACAGTCGGCGGGCGGCACCAGCACACCGGAGGCATCCGCCGCGCGCGTCAGCCGGGGCACTTGGACACCGCCGTCCCTGACCGCCGCCTCGGGCAGCCGCGCGGACAGGACTTCGGACAGTACGTCGGACTGGGCGGCGGCGCTCGTGTCGGAGGCCGCGGAGCCGTCCAGGTCGAGCAGCGCGAAGCGATCCGGATTCTCCGTGCGCGCTGAGCGGACGAGTCCCCATACGGGCGCGGCGGCCAGGTCACGGATCTCCGGACCGGGGCGCGTGGCGACGGCGTTGCGGGTGACGACCACGAGTTGCGCGTCCGCGAACCGCTCGTCGGCCAGCCATTCCTGAACGCATTCGGTGACCCGCCCGAGTACCGAGCGCACGGCGTCGGGTATCTCCTGGTGCCCATCGCTGTCACCGACACAGGTGACCAGCACGCGCGCCGGCACGCAGGCGCCGCCGTCGACCGCTTCGCGCAGCGCGGCAAGGGTGTCGTACGCGGTGCAGGACTCCGCCGCACCGGTCGCGTCCCGCAGCATGTCGCACAGGCCCAGCGGATCCGGCCCGAGCACGCCCACCGGCCCCAGGGGGGAGGGGGATTCGGACGGCGGCGTTGGAACCCATTCCACGACATGGAGCCCAGTGGTGGCAGCGGGGGCGGCTGCCGCGGCGAGCTGGTCCAGCGTGATCGGCCGGGTGACCAGCTCCCCGATGTGGGCGACCGGCGCGCCGGTGCGATCGGTGAGCGTGATCTCCATGGTGGTGGGTGTGGTGGTGGTGAGGTGGGCGCGGAGGGTGGTGGGGTGGGTGGCGTGGAGGGTGATGTTGTTCCAGGCGAAGGGGATGTGGA
>NZ_JBIDCA010000033.1:0-20188 GCF_043204345.1 Streptomyces sp. NPDC047917 | reverse complement strand
TTGCGGGAGAGCCCGAACTCCTTCAGCGCCTCGATCGTCAGCGTCGTCAGCGGCACCCGGTGCACGCTGTACGCCTGGAGCGACCCGTCCTCCAGCGGACTGGTCGCGTAGCCGACCTTCGCCATCGGCCGTTTGGTGAACTCATCGGTGTTCACGATGATTTCCGCACCACGCGGCACATCACCGATGTTCGCCCTCAGCGCGGCCGGGTTCATCGCGACCAGCACGTCCGGCGCGTCACCCGGCGTGAGGATGTCATGGTCCGCGAAATGCAGCTGGAACGAAGAAACCCCCGGCAGGGTCCCTGCGGGGGCACGGATCTCGGCCGGGAAGTTCGGCAGCGTCGAAAGATCGTTCCCGAACGACGCGGTCTCCGAAGTGAAACGGTCACCGGTGAGCTGCATACCGTCCCCGGAATCACCCGCGAAACGGATGATCACCCGGTCCAGACGACGGATCTCCTTCTCGCCGGCGCCCGCATGATCGGAGCGGGGGGCACGCTGTCCCCCGACGAGCGCCTCGCTGGCCTCATCGGCCTGTCCGGCTGGGCTACTGACCTGGCTGGTCACTGAACTGGACCTCCCTCGGGGCGGCGGCTCTGGTCCCGCCGGCCCGCCGACGGTCCCACTGCCCACCCTACGTCGGTAAGGGTCGCCTTCCCTGGACCGATCACATGATGGACGCCATTTTGGGACGCGATTTGATACCTGTTTGTCATGTTTTGCAAGCCCCCCAGCCGTTCGATGAAGACGCTGCGCGGTCATCCTTTGGTGCTAGGCCGTGTGCTCAGGTCCGGGGGTGCGCCCACCCCCGGACCCGGTCGCCGCGACAGCCGTGAACGGCTCCCGGGGTGACCCCGATCGGATATCTGACAGGGTGTCAGTTCGTCAGGAGTTCAGGTAGGTCAATACGGCCAGTACCCGGCGGTGATCCCCGTCACTGGGCGACAGCCCCAGCTTCAGGAAGATGTTGCTGACGTGCTTCTCCACAGCACCGTCGCTCACCACCAGCTGTCTGGCCACCGCAGAGTTCGTCCGCCCTTCCGCCATCAGGCCGAGCACCTCGCGCTCGCGCGGCGTCAGCCCGGCCAGGACGTCCTGCTTACGGCTGCGGCCCAGCAGCTGGGCCACCACCTCCGGGTCCAGCGCCGTACCGCCCTGAGCCACCCGGACCACCGCGTCCACGAACTCCCTGACCTCGGCGACCCGGTCCTTCAGCAGGTACCCCACGCCCCGGCTGGACCCGGCCAGCAACTCGGTCGCGTACTGCTCCTCGACGTACTGCGAAAGGACCAGGACCCCTATCCCGGGGTAGTCCTTCCGCAGCCGCACGGCGGCCCGCACACCCTCGTCGGTGTGGGTCGGAGGCATCCGCACATCGGCGACCACCACATCGGGCAGCGCGTCCTGCCCCGCCAGGTCACTCACCGTCTTGATCAGCGCCTCGGCGTCACCGACTCCGGCGACGACGTCATGCCCGAGATCGGTCAGCAGCCGGGTGAGTCCTTCCCGGAGCAGCACCGAATCCTCGGCGATGACTACTCGCACCCTGTCCTCCACCATGAAGCCGTTTCCCCCACTGTTCGCTGGTCCCGCCCGTTACGCTCTCCAGCATCCCAGCATCGGCGGTGTGGTGTCCTCGGCCGCCGGGTGGACTTCATGGGCCGGTCCTGCCCGCCCCGGGTGGATCCGACGGCCGGAATCCGCCCGTCACCCGGACTTCGCGGGCCGTCGCCGTGCGGCCCGCACCCGTCCGGGGACGGACTTCCTCCCCCTTCTTCTCGCCATGCGGATTCCGGCGTACTCAGCCACGCCAGGGCAGCTCGGCCGTGATCCGGGTCGGACCGCCCTGCGGGGAATCCACGACCAGCACGCCGTCCACCGCGTCCAGCCGCTCGGTCAGCCCGGCGAGCCCACTGCCCGAGGCGACATCGGCGCCGCCGCGTCCGTCGTCGGTGACCTGGAGCATCAGCCGGTCCGCCGCCCGCCACACGTCGACCGAGGCATGGGCCGCCCGTGCGTGCTTGCTCACGTTCTGCAACAGCTCGGAGACCGTGAAGTAGGCGATCCCCTCGATCGCCTGGGCCGGCCGGGAGGCGAGATCCACCTCGACGGTGACGGGGACGGTGCAGCGGGAGGCGATGGCGGAGAGTGCGGCGTCGAGTCCGCGGTCGGTGAGGACGGCGGGGTGGATGCCGCGTGCGAGGTCGCGGAGTTCCTGGAGGGCGACCTTGACTTCGCCGTGGGCTTCGTCGACCATGCGGGCGGCGGCTTCGGGGTCGTCGGTGAGCTTCTCCTTGGCCAGACCCAGATCCATGGCGAGGGCGACGAGGCGGGCCTGTGCGCCGTCGTGGAGGTCGCGTTCGATGCGGCGGAGGTCGGCGGCGGCGGTGTCGACCACCACCCCCCGGTCCGACTCCAGCTCCGAGACGCGGGTCGCCAGCCGGGACGGCCCGAGCAGCCCGCCCACCAGCACCCGGTCCACGCTCACCAGACCACGGATGATCCACGGCGTGACGAGGACGAACACCAGGCCGACCGCGCTGGTCAGAGTCATCTCGACGGAGGAATTGAGGTGGACCTGGTGGCTCTGGTCGCTGTACAGCTGGATGCCGTCGCTGCCCACGTACGCCGGGAAGATCCACCGCCACAGCGGGTACGTGAACGCGGTCCACCCACACGCCCAGAAGGTCACCGCGACGCTGAAGGCGAAGGTCGCCCACGGGAGGTACAGCAGGGAGTAGAGCAGATGGCGCCAGGACGCCCCGCTCTTGAGGGCCGCGCCCATCCAGGACATCAGGCCGCCGGTCTTGCCGCGCACCGGCGCCGGGGCCGCCACGTCCAGCCTCAGCAGTCCGCGCGCCCGGGCCCGCTCGATCGCGCCGAAGCCCCGGCACATGGCCAGCGTGCCGGCCAGGATCGGCACCCCGAGGAAGGTGATCAGCAGGCCGACACCCAGTGATGCCAGGGTGATCGAGAGGCTGAACAGGACCAGGGCGATCGGCAGGCCCAGCAGCAGATAGGCGAACTCGCGCCAGGCCCGGCCCTCGACGGGCGCGCGCAGCGCGGCGGGGAAGAAGTGCTTCACCGGGGGATGATCCCCGAAACCGGCTCCGGACCGCTGGTGGTCCCGAGTGTCCGGTCCGTATGCCGTGGCCATGGATGCTGTCCGTTTCGGTGGTTTGCGAGTGCTGGTGCCAGGTGCTCGGTGCCGGGCCGACTGCTCGGTGCCTGTTCCGGCCGTCATGAACAAGAGTGCTGTTTCGCGGACCGGCGCACCATGAGGGGGGTATCCCTCTTCGACCGGGGGTTTTCCCCACCCTCTCAGCGGGTCCGGGCTTCGCGCCCTACGTCTTCACTTCGTGCGCGCCTGCTCACGCTTCTGCTCACGCTTCTGCTCACGCTTCTGCTCACGCCTCTGTTCGCGTTTCTGCGCACGCTTGTGCTCCTGCGCGTGCTTCTGCTCACGATTCTGTCCGTGAGGCTGTGCGTGCGTGCGCTCACGGTCCCGCCAGGGCAGCTCCGCCGTGACCGTCGTGGGACCGCCGACCGGTGAGTCGAGGACGAACAGCCCGTCGACGGCGCCCAGCCGCTCGGCCAGTCCCGCCATCCCCGTACCGCCGTCCATCCGGGCCCCGCCCCGGCCGTCGTCGGTGACCTGGAGCAGCAGCCGCTCCCCGGAGCGCCACACCTCGACGGACGCCGAACGCGCCGCGCTGTGCTTGCTCACGTTCTGCAACAGCTCGGAGACCGTGAAGTAGGCGATCCCCTCGATGGCCTCCGCGGGACGCCCCGGAAGGTCCACGCCGACGGTGACGGGGACGGTGCAGCGGGAGGCGATGGCGGAGAGTGCGGCGTCGAGTCCGCGGTCGGTGAGGACGGCGGGGTGGATGCCGCGTGCGAGGTCGCGGAGTTCCTGGAGGGCGACCTTGACCTCGCCGTGGGCTTCGTCGACCATGCGGGCGGCGGCTTCGGGGTCGTCGGTGAGCTTCTCCTTGGCCAGGCCGAGGCCCATGGCGAGGGCGACGAGGCGGGCCTGTGCGCCGTCGTGGAGGTCGCGTTCGATGCGGCGGAGGTCGGCGGCGGCGGTGTCGACCACCACCCCCCGATCCGACTCCAGCTCGGCGATCCGGCGCTCCAGCTCGTCGGACGGCGAGAGCAGCGCGCGCACCATCGCCCGGTCCCCGTCGCTGAGGAGCCGAGTGATGTGGGGCAGCAGCGGCCACAGCACGAGGAGGCTCACGAGCGTCACCGCGAAGGTGAGTACGCCCCAGGGCAGCCGCACGAAGGAGTACAGCACCGCCCGCCAGCCCACCGGATCCTTGAGGCTCGACCACAGCCAGGCGAAGAACCCCTTGTCCCGCCGGGACAGTTCCATCGGGCTCGGCTCGTCGACCGACACCCCCAGCATCGCCCGCGCCCGGCCCCGCTCGGCCCTGCCGATCAGCCGCGCCCCGTGCAGCCCGACGGCGAGCAGCGGCAGACCGATCACCGTGACCGCGAGTGCCACTCCGACACCGATCATGACCACCGTGTAGACGAACCAGACGATGGTCAGCGGGAGATTGGCCAGAAGATGGCCGGTCTCCTTCCAGGTCCACGGGTCGGGAATGAGTCTGGCGGGTGGTGGCCGATCGTTGTCCGGCACCGTGGGGCTCATGGTCATGGAACCAGCCTGCCGGGCCGGACCGGCGCACGCCATGGGGCCCGTGGGGGAGGTGAAGTGGGGATAACCCCACCCCTGGTCCGATGCGGCTGCTTACCCTCTCTTTAACAGGGCCTAGACTCCCGTGCGTACGGATCACCGGGACGGATTCGAGGGAGCGAGGGGCGGACGTGACGGAGCTGCCGGAATCGACCGTTCTCGCGTCGGACTACTTCCACGCCTATTCAGTGGTCGGACTGCTCGCCGTGATCGGCGTGCTGTTCGTCGCCGTCGCCTTCGGGGCCGGCCGGCTGCTGCGCCCCGTGGTGCCGACGCCGGAGAAACTCCTGACGTACGAGTGCGGCGTGGACCCGGTGGGTGAAGGATGGGCCCATACCCAGGTCCGCTATTACGTCTATGCCTTCCTGTACGTGATCTTCGCCGTCGACTCGATCTTCCTGTTTCCGTGGGCGACGGTATTCGCCGCACCCGGATACGGGGCGACCACGCTCGTCGAAATGTTCATCTTCCTCGGTTTTCTGGCCGTAGGACTGCTCTACGCATGGAAGAAGGGCGTCCTCGAATGGACGTGACCAGCCCACAGGCCGACGAGGGATCCGAACCCCAGCCCGTGCCGACCTTCCTGCCGGAGCCCAAGCGGCTCGGCGTCCTGTCGCGCCTGGCACCGGAGCCGATGAAGGTGGTCCTGAACTGGGGCCGCCGCTACAGCCTCTGGGTCTTCAACTTCGGGCTCGCCTGCTGCGCCATCGAATTCATTGCCGCCTCCATGGCCCGGCACGACTTCATCCGGCTCGGCGTGATCCCGTTCGCGCCCGGCCCGCGCCAGGCCGACCTCATGATCGTTTCCGGCACGGTGACCGACAAGATGGCACCGGCCGTGAAGCGGCTCTACGAGCAGATGCCCGAGCCCAAGTACGTCATCTCCTTCGGCGCCTGCTCCAACTGCGGCGGACCGTACTGGGACTCGTACTCCGTGACCAAGGGCGTTGACCAGATCATCCCGGTCGACGTCTACGTACCGGGCTGCCCGCCCCGGCCGGAAGCGCTCCTCCAGGGCATCCTCAAGCTCCAGGAGAAGATCGCCCGCGAGTCACTGGGCGAGCGGTACGCGACGGGCGGCGCCCGCCCCTCCACCACCGCACTCCGCAGCGGCCTGGTGGCCGCCCCGCCGGCCCCGGGGAAGGGCGACGCATGACCACCACTCCGACCCCCGACGAGGCTCCCGAGACCCCCGGGACCCCCGAGGCCGCCGACGCGTGTGAGGCCCCTGAGGCCCTTGAGGCCCTCGGTGGCTCCCACGCCTACGATCGCCTGCCGGACGCCGCCGCCGAGCTCTTCGGCGAGGACGCGACGGCGGAGTACGCGTACGACCTGCTGACCGTCGACGTACCGGCCGCCTCCTGGATCGCGGCCCTCGAAACCGCCCGTGACCGGCTGGGCTGCACGTATTTCGACTGGCTGAGCGCGGTGGACGAACCCGGCACCGGCTTCCGGGTCTGCGCCCACGTCGCGGCCCTGGCCGAGGGCCGGGTCCGCCGGCTCCTGGTCCGTACGACGGTTCCGCACGAGGCGGCGGTGCTCCCGACCGCCATCGACGTCTACGCGGGCGCGGCCTGGCACGAGCGCGAGACGCACGAGATGTTCGGCGTCGGCTTCGAGGGCCACCCGCACCTGGTGCCGCTGCTGCTCCCCGAGGGCTTCGAGGGCCACCCGCTGCGCAAGGACTTCGTGCTGGCGGCACGCGTCGCGAAGGCATGGCCCGGCGCGAAGGAGCCGGGCGAGTCGGAACACGGCGGCCCGAAGCGACGCACGATGCTGCCGCCCGGCGTCCCCGACCCGAACGAATGGGGCCCCCTGAAGGGCCAGCTCCCACCTGCCCCGTCCCGCCCGACCCGCACCCCCCGAGCAGCAGGCGACCGCCCGGCACGCCGCACCCGCAGCGCGAGCGAGGGATCGGCCGCCCAGCGAACGGCAGCACCGGCTGCGGAAGCGGGTACGGGGACCGGCGCGGGCGTCGGCCCGGGCACTGGCGCGGGCACTGGCGTCGATACGGGCGTCGGTGTCGGTACGGGCGTCGGTACGGGCGCAGGCCCGGAACCGCACACCGGCCCTGCGACACCAGGGCCCACGACTCCCCGCTCCTCGACCCCGCGTCGTACCCGCAGCGCGAGCGAAGGCTCGGCGAGCCAGCAGCGGGCGCGGGGCGAGGCGAAGCCGGGCACGGGAGCCGGGACGGGGTCTGAGGCCGGGACCGGGACGGGGTCTGAGATCGGGACCGGGACGGGGTCTGAGGCCGGTATCAGGGCGCGGACCGCGCCGGGGACCGAGCGCGGGCCCCAGCCGGTGACCGGGACCGGGCCGGAGGCCAGGACCGACTCAGCGACCGGGACTGAAGCCGGGACCGGGCCGGAGGCCGGAGCGCGACCCGGCTCAGCGACCGGGACCGGAAGCCGGTCAGGGCCACGGCCCGAGGCCGGTACCGCGCAGCGGAGCCCGGAGGTCGCGACGAGCGACGCCCCGTGGCACCACGCCCGCCCGGCCTTCGACGCGGATTCCGCCGAGCCCGTCACGGATTCCTCCGAGCCCCTCGCGGGCTCCTCCGAGCCCTTCACGGGTACCTCCCAGCCCCTCCGGCGTTTGAGGAGCGGGGGCCCGGGGGCAGAGCCCCCGGTTCGGGAAGGGGCGGGTAGGGGAGAAGCCCCGCGCAGCGGCACCCCCACCCCCGACGCCGAAACCGACGCCACCCCCGGCACGGGCGCCACCCCCGAGCCCGATCCCGCCCCCTCGGAGACCGCGGAAACCGCAGAATCCCCGGAGACCCCGGAGACCCCGGAGACCCCGGAGACCCCGGAGACCCCAGCACCCCCCAACCACCCCGCCGGAGGCGATACCGCGTGAACGACGTACTCGACGTCGCCCTCCGCCTGGTCATCGTCTTCGCCGTGTTCATGGTCCTCCCCCTCGTCGTGGGACAGACCGAGCACAAGGTGATGGCCCACATGCAGGGCCGCCTCGGCCCCATGTACGCGGGCGGCTTCCACGGCTGGGCCCAGCTCGTCGCGGACGGCGTGAAGTTCGCCCAGAAGGAAGACATCGTCCCGGAGCGGGCCGACCGCCGTATCTTCCAGCTCGCGCCGGCCGTCGCACTCCTCCCGTACCTCCTCGTACTCGTCGCCATCCCGATCGGCCCCGGCGAGGGCGCGGTCGGACAGGTCGTCGACGCGGGCATCTTCTTCGTACTCGCCGTGATGGGCGTCGGCGTACTCGGATCGCTCATGGCCGGCTGGGCCTCGGCCAACAAGTTCTCCCTCCTCGGGGGCCTGCGCACCGCCGCCCAGCTGCTCGCGTACGAGCTGCCGATGCTGCTCGCCGCCGCCTCCGTCGCGATGGCGGCCGGCACCGTCTCCCTCCCGGGCATCCTCGACGCCTTCGAGTGGTGGTGGCTGCCCTGGCAGATCGTCGGCGCACTGGTCTTCTTCGTGGCCGGCCTCGCCGAGCTGCAACGCCCGCCGTTCGACATGCCGGTCGCCGACTCCGAGATCATCTTCGGCGCGTACACCGAGTACACCGGCCTGCGCTTCGCGCTCTTCCTGCTCGCCGAGTACGCGGGCATCGTCGTGCTGTGCGGACTGACCACCGTCCTCTTCCTCGGCGGCTGGCACGGCCCGTTCGGCGCCGACGGACTCGGCTGGGTCTGGACGCTGCTCAAGACCGCCGTACTCGCCTTCGTCGTCATCTGGCTACGGGTGTCCTACCCCCGGCTCCGCGAGGACCAGTTGCAGAAGCTCGCCTGGACCACGCTCATCCCGCTCGCCCTCGCGCAGATCGCGCTCACCGGCATCGTGAAGGTGGCGATCAGCTGATGACCGTGCCGCTCCCGCCCTCCCGCCCCCGCATCCCCGGCTCCGGCCTGGCCAAGGGCCTGGCCGTCACCCTGCGGACGATGACGAGGAAGACCGTCACCGCGCAGTACCCGGACGTCCAGCCCGAACTCCCGCCCCGCTCCCGGGGCGTCATCGCGCTGTTCGAGGAGAACTGCACGGTCTGCATGCTCTGCGCCCGTGAGTGCCCCGACTGGTGCATCTACATCGACTCCCACAAGGAGACCGTGCCCGCCGCGACCCCGGGCGGCCGCGAACGCAGCCGCAATGTCCTCGACCGCTTCGCGATCGACTTCTCGCTCTGCATGTACTGCGGCATCTGCATCGAGGTGTGCCCCTTCGACGCGCTCTTCTGGTCGCCGGAGTTCGAGTACGCGGAGACGGACATCCTCGAACTCACCCATGAACGCGACAAGCTCCGCGAATGGATGTGGACGGTGCCGGAACCGCCCGCGCTCGACCCGGGCGCCGAGGAGCCGAAGGAGATCGCCGCCGCCCGCAAGACGGCGGAGAAGCTCGAAGCCCAGCGCGCCCAGGAAGCCCAGCAGACCGAACAGGCCCAGCAGAAAGCAGAGGGGGAGGAGTGACACTCGCAGCCATCGCGGCGCACTCCGCCCTCGCCGCCCGCCCGGACGCCCCGGCCCCCTCCGGTTTCCTCTCCCCGGCCGGCGTCGAGATCGCCTTCCTCCTCGTCGGCATCGCCACCTTCGGCGCGGCCCTCGTCACCGTCACGACCAGACAACTGGTGCACGCCGCACTCTGGCTGGTCGTGGCGCTCGGCGGCCTCGCCGTCGAGTACCTCCTGCTCACCGCGGAGTTCATCGCCTGGGTGCAGGTACTGATCTACGTCGGTTCCGTCGTCGTGCTCCTCCTCTTCGGGCTGATGCTCACCAGAGCCCCCATCGGCCGCTCCCCGGACGCCGACTCCGGCAACCGCTGGGCGGCCCTCGGCGTGGCCGTCGCCGCCGCGGGCGCGCTCGTCTGGGTCGTCGTCGACGCCTTCCGCACCACCTGGATCGACCTGGACGGACCGGCCCAGGGCTCGACCGGGGCGACCGGCTCCTTCCTCTTCCGGCACTGGGTGCTGCCCTTCGAAGCACTCTCCGTACTGCTGCTCGCCGCCCTCGTCGGCGCGATCGTCCTGTCCCGCAAGCGCGGTAAGGAGCAGAGCTGATGCACCTCGCCTATCCCGCCGTGCTCGCCGCCCTCCTCTTCTGCACCGGGCTGTACGGAGTGCTCGCCCGCCGCAACGCGATCCTGGTCCTGATGTCCGTCGAGCTGATGCTCAACGCCGTCAACCTCAACCTGGTCGCCTTCGACGTCTGGCTCCGCGACGCCCTGCACTCCGGCCAGGCCCTCACCCTCTTCACCATCGCCATCGCGGCGGCCGAGATCGGCATCGGCCTGGCGATCGTCCTCGCCGTGTACCGCAACCGGGGCAGCTCGGACATCGACCGGCTCCGCGACACCGCCGAGACCGACGCCGCCGAGGCCCTCCCGGACGACGAGTCCGACACCGGCACCGAAGACCAGGCCACTGCTGCGGCAGGGAAGGCAAAGAAGGCAGAGGCCACCGCGTGACCACCACGACCCTCGCCGTCCTCGTCCCTCTCCTCCCGTTCCTGGGCGCCGCGGCCGGCCTCCTCCTCGGACGCACCGCCCCCGGCTTCGTACGGCCCCTCGCCGTACTGCCCACCCTCGCCGCCGCTGTCGTCGCGGCCGTCGTCGCGGCCCGCCAGGGCGGCGGCCGGGCCATCGACGCCGCGACCCAGCTCACCCCCACCGGCTCGGTCCCGATCGACCTCGCCCTGCACCTCGACGGCTTCGCCGTCCTCGTCGCCGTGCTGGTCGGACTTGTCGCCACCTGCGTGCAGATCTACTCGACCGCCTACCTGCGCGACGACCCCCGCTACCCCTCGTACGCCGCCCTCGTCTCCCTCTTCACCTCCGCGATGCTGCTCGTCGTCTACTCCGGCGACCTGATGGTGCTGCTGGTCGGCTGGGAGATCATGGGCATCTGCTCGTACTTCCTCGTCGGCCACTACTGGGAGACGCCCGAAGCCCGCGCCGCCTCCCTCAAGGCCTTCCTGGTCACCAAGCTCGGCGACGTCCCCTTCCTGATCGGCCTGTTCGCGCTCGCCGCCGACACCGGCACCTTCCGCATCACCGGCATCCTGGGCGCCGTCGCCAACGGCGGCCTGGACCATCCCACCCTGATCGCGCTGCTGCTCCTCGCGGGCGTCGCCGGCAAGTCGGCGCAGTTCCCCCTGCACACCTGGCTGCCCGACGCGATGGCCGGTCCCACCCCCGTATCCGCGCTCATCCACGCCGCGACGATGGTCGCCGCCGGCATCTACTTCGTGGCCCGGCTCCTCCCCGTCTTCGCCGAGTCCGGCGCCGCCCTCGTCGTGCTCGCCGTGATGGCCGCGATCACGATGATCGGCTCGGGGCTCGCCGCCCTCGCCCAGGACGACATCAAGCGGGTCCTCGCCTACTCGACGATCGGTCAGCTCGGCTACATGGCCGGTGCCCTGGCCGTCGGCGACCGCGGGGCCGCCGTCTTCCACCTCCTGTCCCACGGCGCGTTCAAGGCGGTCCTCTTCCTCGCGGCCGGCGTCGTCATCCACGCCGCCGGGACCAACTCACTGGCCGCCATGTCCCGCATGGGCGGGCTGACGAAGCGCGTCCCGGACGCCTACTGGACGATGACCGTCGCCCTGCTCGCGCTCGCCGCCATTCCTCCGTTCGCCGGCTTCTTCTCCAAGGAAGCCGTCCTCGTCGCCGCCGAGCACACCGCGCTCGGGGACCGGCACGTCGCCCCGTCCGCCGCGGGCTGGACCGTGCTCGTCGCCGGACTGCTCGCCGCCGTCCTCACCGCCGCCTACGCCACCCGTCTCTGGCTCCTCGCCTTCCGGGGCCGCGGCGCCGACGCCCCGGACCACGGCAGGCAGCCCGTCGCGATGACCGCCGTCCTCTGGGTGCTCGCCGTCCCCACCATCGCCTTCGGGCTGACCGTCGGCGCGATCACCGACTGGTTCGACGGACACGCCCTCACCCCGTCCGTGACCACCGCCGTCCTCTCCACCGGTGCCGGCCTGGTCGGCGGCCTGGTCACCTACGGAGCCTGGCGCCACACCTCGGCGCTCGCCGCCCGCACCCCCGTCGGCACCGTCGTCGCCCACCCCGACGCCGAACCCGCCCTCGTCGAGGCCCAGGCCATGACGGCACACACCGCCGCCTACGGAGCCGACGGGGACGCCCCCGACCCGGCCGACCCCGGCCGCCTGCTGCTCGGCCCGCTGCACCGCCCGGCCGCCGCGGGCTTCCACCTCGACGCCCTGTACACGGCACTGTTCGTCCGCCCCGTCCAGGCCGCGGCGAGCCTCGTCCGCTTCCTGGACCGCGAGGTCGTCGACGCCTACGTACGCGGCTCCGGAGCCGTCGCGCGCGGGCTCGGCGCCGCCGTCCGCCGTGCGCAGACCGGCAACGTGCAGACCTACCTCAGCGCACTGCTCGCCGGTTCGCTGGTCCTGGCGATCGCCGCCGTCGTCTTTGCCAACGTCAACGCCGGGTCGTGAGCCGTGATCGATATCAGTGAATCCGTGATGCAGTTCCTTCTCGCGTTCATCGTCGTCATCCCGCTCATCGGTGCCGTCGCCGCCCTTCTGCCGGCCCCGCCCGGACTGAAGGGGAAGAACCCCGACCAGGCCGTGCTCCGCCACGGCGTGACCGTCACCGGCGCGATCCTCGTCGCCGCGATCGTGCTCGCCGCGGGCTTCGACCACGACCACCCGTCGAAGATGCAGGCCACCACCGACATCAGCTGGATCCCGGCGCTCGACGTCCGCATCCACCTCGGCATCGACGGCATCTCGCTCCCCCTTCTCGTACTGACCGCGCTGCTGACCTTCCTCTGCGCGCTGTACAGCTACTTCAAGATGCCAGCCGGCCCCTCCCCGAAGGCCTTCGTCGCACTCCTGCTCGTCCTGGAGTCCGGCACCCTCGCGACCTTCGCCGTCCTCGATCTGCTGCTGTTCTTCCTGGCGTTCGAGATGGTGCTCATCCCGATGTACTTCCTCATCGCCCGCTGGGGCGGTGCGAAGAAGCAGGCCGCCGCCTGGAAGTTCATCCTCTACACACTGCTCGGCTCGGTCGTCATGCTGCTGGGCCTGCTCCTCATCGGACTGAAGAGCGGCACCTTCGACATGGTGGCACTCGCCACTGACAACGGCCGTGGGCTCACCTCGTCCGTGCAGGTCATCGCCGTTCTCGCGATCGGCGTCGGGCTCGCCGTGAAGACCCCGATGTGGCCGCTGCACAGCTGGCTGCCGGACGCCCACACCGCGGCCCCGACCGTCGGATCGGTCCTGCTCGCGGGCGTCCTGCTGAAGATGGGCACGTACGGATTCGTCCGCATCCTGCTTCCCATCACCCCCGACGGGATGCACACCTTCGCGCCGTACCTCGCCGCCTTCGCGGTCGTCGGCATCATCTACGGATCGCTGGCCTGCCTGGCGCTGGTCCGCCCCGGCTCCAAGGGCGACCTCAAGCGCCTGATCGCGTACTCCTCCGTCGGCCACATGGGCTTCGTGCTCCTCGGCATCGCGAGCATGACACCCACCGGAGTCAACGGCGCGCTCTTCGCCAACATCGCCCACGGCCTCATCACCGGCCTGCTGTTCTTCCTGGTCGGCGCGGTCAAGGACCGGTACGGCACCGCCGACCTCGACACCCTCTCCGGAGCCACCGGCGCCGCGCTCTACGGCCGGGCCCCCCGCCTCGGCGGCCTCCTCGCCTTCGCCGCCGTCGCCTCCCTGGGACTGCCGGGACTCGCCGGATTCTGGGGCGAGATGCTCGCCCTGTTCGGCTCCTTCGACCCCGCCGAGGGCCTCAGCCGCCCGGCGTTCCTCACCTTCATGTCGATCGCCGCGTTCGGCACCCTGCTCACCGCCGCGTACATGCTCATGGTGGTACGCCGGGTCTGCATGGGCGAGAAGCGCGAAGAGCCGCAGCTCGCCGACGTCCAGACCTACGAATTCGCCGCCTGGACCCCGCTCGTCGCGCTCACCGTCCTCGCCGGTCTGTGGCCCGCCGTCCTCCTCGGCCTCACCGACCCGGCCGTGCAGAAGCTCCTCGCAGGAGGCAAGTCGTGACCCCAGCCGTCGTCACCCCGGGCGTCGTCACCACGGACCTCGCCACCCCGCACCTCCTCACCACCGCGGCCGAGAACACCACCAGCCTCATCCAGTCCGTCGACTGGCTCGCGATCGCACCCCCGGTCGTCGTCGCGGCCATGGCCCTGATCGTCCTGGTCACCGACCTCTTCCTGCCCGAGCACCGCAAGCCGCTCCTCGGCGCGCTGACCATCGGCGGGCTGGTGGCCGCCCTGGCCCTCCTCGTCCCGCTGCGCGCCGGCGACCGCTCCACCTTCTGCCTCAACGAGGCGGCCACCGGATCCGGCGCCGCCGGTGCCTGCAGCTACACCGCCGATCACTTCGCCCTGGTCATCCAGGCCCTCGTACTCGGCGGCGCCCTGCTCACCGCGCTGCTCTCGTTCGGCGACACCCGCAGACTCCCGGCCGGCGAGTTCTGGTTCCTGCTGCTGTCCTCCGCCTCCGGCGCCGCACTCCTGCCCGCCGCCCGCGACCTCGCCACCCTCGTCGTCGCCCTCGAAGTCGCCTCACTGCCCGCGTTCGCCCTCGTCGGCATCAAACGCGGCGACCGGCGGTCCTCCGAGGCGGCGCTGAAGTTCTTCCTCTCCTCCGTCGTCGCGACCGCCGTCATGCTGCTCGGCGTCAGCTTCGTGTACGCGACCACCGGCACCCTGCACCTCACCGAGATCGCCTCCCGGCTCGACGACGTACCCGGTCAGCTGGACACCCTCGCCAAGGCGGGCGTCGTCCTCACCCTGGTTGGCTTCGCGTTCAAGACCGCCGCCGCGCCCTTCCACTTCTGGGTCCCCGACACCTACATCGGCGCCCCCCTGCCGATCGCCGCCTACCTCTCGGTCGTCGGCAAGGCGGTCGGCTTCTCCGGCCTCATCCTCGTCACCGTGATCGCGTTCCCGGCGTACGCCGACGTCTGGGGACCGGCGCTCGCCGTGCTCGCCGCGCTCACCATGACGGTCGGCAACGTCGCCGCGCTCCGCCAGAACGCCGGCCGGGCCCGCAGCGCCGTACGGCTGCTCGCCTGGTCGTCCGTCGGCCAGGCCGGCTACCTCCTGGTGCCGATCGCCGCCGCCGCGTACTCCAGCGACGAGCACATCGGCTCCACCGTCGCGTACGCCCTCATGTACGCCGTCGTGAACCTCGGCGCCTTCGCGGTCGCCGCCCTGGTCGCCCGTACCAGCCCCGGCAACCGGCTCACCGACTACCGCGGCCTGTACGCCACCCGCCCCCTGGCCGCCCTGGCGATGGCCTTCTTCCTGCTCTGCCTGGCCGGCCTGCCGCCCGGCATCATCGGCCTCTTCGCCAAGGTCACGGTCTTCTCCGCGGCCGTCGACGCCGGACTCGGCTGGCTCGCCGTCGTCATGGCCGTCAACGTGGTGATCGCGCTCTACTACTACCTCCGGTGGACCGCGACACTCTTCCGCGCCCCGGAGGGAGCCCCGGCGGAGGCGGTCCGCGAAGAGACTCCGGCAGAGGGCGCCGCACCCGCCCCCACCAGGCACGCGGTCCCGGCATCCCTCACCGCCGCCATCGCGCTCACGGCCGTGGCGGGCGTGGTGCTCTCGGGCGCTCCGCAGACGGTCCTCCGGTTCGCCGCCGTCAATCTCTTCTGACATACCGAAGATCGGTTTGCCCGGAACGGCCCGCACAGGGCAAGGTCTTGCCCGCACACCCCCCACACGTAGGCAATTCCAGAGGAGCAAGAGCAGTGCTGAACGGGTTCAAGGACTTCATCCTGCGCGGAAACGTCATCTCCATGGCCATCGGGCTGGCCGTCGGAGCGGCGTTCACCGCCGTCGTCACCGGATTCAGCACGGCCTTCATCACCCCGCTGATCGGCCTCGCCACCGGTTCCGTCGGCGACTTCAGCTCGGCGGAGTTCTCGGTCGAGGGCGCCATCTTCCCGTACGGGAAGTTCCTCGCCGCCGCCATCGCCTTCCTGATCACCGCCGCCGTCCTCTACTTCTGCGTCGTCGTGCCCATGGCGAAGGTCCAGGCCCGCTTCGCCAAGGCGGAGAAGCTCGACATCAAGGCCGCCACGCGCGACTGCCCCCGCTGCTACACCGAGATCCCGGCCATCGCCTCCCGCTGCGCGCACTGCACCAGCGAGATCAAGCCGGACCCCGCGGCCCTCGAAGTCGCCGGGCTCCCCGCCCAGCGCTGAGCCGGGGCCGACCGGCACACAGCCACTGACCCGTACGGCCCAGAGCCTGATCCGGCCACAAGCGCCGGACAGGCCCGGCCCCGTGGCGGTGCGCACAAGGGAACTAGCTCCTCTCGCCTGGCGTTGACCGGTACGGGAGGCTCCACTGGGGGAGTGGAGACCACCAAGCAAAGGGTTCCCCTGCCGCACCACCTGGAGGGCGTACCGTGCACCGCCGGCACAACGGGCTGAGAACCGCCGTACTCCTCGGGGGCCTGTCCGCACTCATCATCGTCATCGGAAGCTTCTTCGGACGTACGGGCCTGATCGTCGCGCTGCTCGTGGCCGTCGGCACCAACGCCTACGCGTACTGGAACAGCGACAAACTGGCGCTCCGGGCCATGCGGGCCCGCCCCGTCAGCGAATTCGAGGCGCCACAGCTCTACCGCATGGTCCGCGAGCTCTCCACCGCCGCCCGCCAGCCCATGCCACGGCTCTACATCTCCCCGACACAGGCCCCCAACGCCTTCGCCACCGGACGCAATCCGCGCAACGCCGCGGTCTGCTGCACGGAGGGCATCCTGCAGATCCTGGACGAGCGGGAGCTGCGCGGCGTCCTGGGACACGAGCTGAGCCATGTCTACAACCGGGACATCCTGATCTCGTCCGTCGCCGGGGCGCTCGCCTCCGTCGTCATGTTCCTGGTCAACTTCGCCTGGCTGATCCCGGTGGGCCGGTCCAACGACGACGACGGGCCGGGCATCTTCGGGATGCTGATGATCATGATCCTCGGCCCGATCGCGGCCTCCGTCATCCAACTGGCCGTGAGCCGCTCCCGCGAGTACGAGGCGGACGCCTCCGGCGCCCAGCTGACCGGCGACCCGCTGGCCCTGGCCAGTGCCCTGCGCAAGCTCGACGCAGGAACGAAACAGCTGCCGCTGCCACCGGAGCCGAGGATCGAGACCGCGAGCCACATGATGATCGCGAATCCGTTCCGCCCCGGCCAGGGCATGTCCAAGCTGTTCTCGACGCATCCGCCGATGGCTGAGCGCATCGCCCGGCTGGAGCAGATGGCCGGCCCCCGCTCCTGAGGCCCTGGCACCTGAGGCCTTCCGCTCCGGAGGCCCTGGCTCGGAGCGCCTGGCTCCGGAAGCGTGCCGCTCTCCTGGGGCCTTCCGCTCTCCTGGGGCTCCCGGCCCGGCTGGAGCCCCAGGCCCGCCTTCTCTCAGCGGGCTCCGAAGGCCTCGTCGCTCGGGACGATCTCGCGGCCCAGCGGCATGAGCGAGATCGGGATCATCTTCAGGTTCGCCCAGCCGAAGGGGATCCCGATGATCGACACGAACAGCGGGATGCTGGTGATCAGGTGCCCCAGCGCCAGCCACCACCCGGCGAAGACGAGCCAGATCACATTGCCGACGCAGGAGGGCGCCCCCGCGTCGGGCCGCTCCACGGTCGTGCGCCCGAACGGCCACAGCACGTAACCGGCGATCCTGAGGGAAGCGATGCCGAACGGAATCGTCACGATCAGCACGAAGCAGATGATCGCGGCGAGGAGGTAGCCGAGGGCCATCCAGAATCCGCAGAACACCACCCACAGGATGTTCAGGATCAGCTGTATGAGCTTCATGGTCACTCGCCTTCCGGGGGTGTTACCCGTTGTCGCCCTGCATGGTCAGTATCAGCCCTGGTCACGGACAGGAGTAACCGGAGCGGGCCCATGGAGTGACCGGAGTGCGGGCGATCGGTCCGTCCCCCTCCGGCCGCGCCCCATCACCCGTACCCGTCATCAACCATGAACGCAGGAACGGCACCGAGCAGTTGCTCGCAGCCCTGCACAAGTCCGTCCGCGAGTCCCGTCCGCAGGTCCGTCGGAAGTCCGCCCGCAGGCATGCCCGCGAGTCCGTCCGCGAGTCCGCCCGCCGGTCTGCCCGCGAGTCCGGACGCACAGCCCGTTCACAGGCACCGCAGGCAACCGTCCGACCGGCGTCGGCGTCTTGGATTCCAGGAACGAGTGACGGGTAGGTTCGCACGCATGAGCATTATCGGATGGATCATTCTCGGACTGGTGGCCGGAGTCATCGCCAAGGTCCTGCTGCCCGGCCGAGACCCGGGCGGCCTGATCGGCACCACCCTCATCGGGATCGTCGGCGCCTTCCTCGGTGGCTGGATATCGTCGCGCTTCCTCGACCGCCCCATATCCAACGACTTCTTCGACATGGCCACTTGGATCGCCGCCATCGGCGGTTCACTGGTCCTGCTGATCGCCTACCGACTGCTGTTCGGGAACTCCCGCGAACGCCACTGACGCCCGTCCGTACCGAAGGTGCCCAGCCCGGTCTCGCGCAGGGTCAGATTGAGCCGGCCACGGCTCATCCCCGTCGCGGGATCGGCGGTACCGGGACAGACCTTCGGCACACCGTGGAACGCGAACCGCGACGGCCCGCCGAAGACGAACAGATCGCCGGAGGCCAACTCCACATCCGTGTAGGGCCTCCCGCGGTTCTCGGTGTTCCCGAAGCGGAAGACGCAGGTGTCGCCGATGCTGAGCGACACCACCGGAGCACCGGACCGCTCCTCCTTGTCCTGGTGCATGCCCATGCGCGCCGCCCCGTCGTAGAAGTTGACGAGCGCGGTGTCCGGCGCGTACGTCCGTACCGGGCTCTCGTCCCCGTAGGCCGCCACCAGCGCCTCGCGGCCCAGTTCGGCCAGCCAGTCGGGGAATTCGGCGACCCGCGCCCCGTTCACGTCGTCGGCCGTGCGTGAATACCGGTACGGCTGCCAGTGCCACCCCACACAGACCGTCTGTACGGACATCACCCCGCCGCCCGGCAGAACCGTGTGCCGCAGCGGCACCGGCCCGCGCGCCCACTCCCGGCAGGCCGCCACCAACTGCCGCTGCCGCTCCGGCGGCAGCCACTCGGGCACGTGCACGGCCCCCGGCGCGACGACGGCGCGAGGCCTCGGGAAGAGTCCGGACATCTCAGCGCACCGCCGGGGCGCCTTCCAGCCGCAGCAGCCGCTCCTTGCGCTCCAGGCCGCCCGCGTAACCCCGCAGCGCCCCGTCCGAGCCGATCACCCGATGGCACGGCCGCACGACCAGCAGCGGATTGCGCCCGATCGCCGTGCCCACGGCCCGCACGCCCGCCCCGGCGCTGCCGACGCGTTCGGCGATCTGCCCGTACGAGACGGTCTCCCCGTAGGGGACGGCGTCCAGGGCGGACCACACCCGGCGCTGGAAGTCGGTGCCCACGCCGTCCGCGTACTCGATGTCGAAGCGGGTCAGCCGTCCCGCGAAGTACTCCCGCAGCTGAGCGGCGACGCCCGCGAACGCCTCCGGTGAGCGGACCCATCCGTCCTGGACGACCGCGGCGCCCTTCTGGCCGGGCAGCGAGAGCGAGGCGAGCGCCACCCCGCCGGTGGTCTCCTCGCCGACCAGCAGCAGTTCACCCAGCGGGCTGTCGACCGTTGCGTAGATGGTCATGACTCATCCCTTTCCTGCACTTCATGCCGGGATGCGACCGGTTCGCCGCCCGACATGGACAAGTCTGCGTGCCCCGCTCCGCCGTGACCGGCGGTTTTCGGACATCGCGCCCCGGGTGCGGAGCGGTGCGTCCCGCCCCGCACCCCGGTGAAGGGCAGGACCTACCGGTAGTTCACGAACTGCACGGCGAAGTCGAAGTCCTGGCCCTTCAGCAGCGCCTGTACGGCCTGCAGATCGTCCCGGCTCTTCGAGCTGACCCGCAGCTCGTCGCCCTGGACCTGCGCCTTGACGCCCTTCGGGCCCTCGTCGCGAATGATCTTCGCCACCTTCTTGGCGTTCTCCTGGGAGATGCCCTCCTCGATCGTGGCGAAGATCTTGTACTCCTTGCCGGACAGCTGCGGCTCGCCCGCGTCCAGCGACTTCAGCGAGATGCCCCGCTTGATCAGCTTGGACTGGAAGATGTCGAGGATCGCCTTGACCCGCTCCTCGCCGTTCGCCTCCATGAGGATCTTCTCGCCGGACCAGGAGATCGAGGCGCCGGTGCCCTTGAAGTCGTAACGCTGCGAGATCTCCTTGGCGGCCTGGTTGAGGGCGTTGTCGACCTCCTGCCGCTCGACCTTCGAGACGATGTCGAAACTGGAGTCGGCCATGACGTGTGGCTCCTTGTATCGGGGGTTCGGGAACGCGGTGCATAAGGGCGGCAACGGGCCTGACGGCCCCGCGACGCCGATCAAAGCCTAAGGGCTGTCCCGCAGTTCCTGGCGGGCGTGCGACGACAGCTACGGCACCTCGCCGCGTTGTCGGAACGTCCACATACATCCAGTATGTGGACGTCCCTCCGCCTTGCGAT
>NZ_JBIDCA010000032.1:0-23784 GCF_043204345.1 Streptomyces sp. NPDC047917 | reverse complement strand
CGTTTCCGTGTCCTCGACCATGTAGGCGATCCGCTCGGCCGGATACTCCGGATCAAGAGGAACGAACGCCGCACCCGCCTTCAGAATGCCCAACAATACGGCAATGAGCTCGGGCGAACGATCCAGACAGACCGCAACCAACGTGTCCGCGGTGATACCCGCACCACGCAGGTGATGGGCCAACTGATTCGCACGGGCGTTGACCTCACCGTACGTCCAACGACGCTCCCCATGCGTCACAGCAACCGCATCAGGACAGACAGCCACACGATCCTCGACAAGCCGATGAATCGTCGCAGCATCCGGATACGGACCAGCCACACCATTCCACTCGACCAACACCTCCCGCCGCTCCCCCACCGTGAGCATGTTCAGCTCCGACAGACGCGCACCCGGCGCAGCCGCCACCGACGCCGCCAGAGTCGAGAGATGACCGGCCAACCGCTCGATCGTCGCCCGCTCGAACAGATCCGTCCGGTACTCCAGGGCCGCCAGCAGCTCACCGTCCGCCTCTGTCGCGGTCAGCTGGAGGTCGAACTTGGCGTCCTGACCGCCCACACCGACCTGCTCGACCGTCAGGCCGGGCAGGCTCCACGACTCCCCGTCCGGGGTGTTCTGGAACACGAACAGGGTCTGGAACAGCGGGTTGCGGGACAGGTCCCGGTCGGGGGCCAGCTCGTCGACGAGGCGTTCGAAGGGCAGGTCCTGGTGGTCGTAAGCACCGAGGGCGGTGTCCTTCACCCGGTCCAGGAGCTCGGTGAACGCCGGATCGCCGGACAGATCGGTACGCAGGACGAGGGTGTTGATGAAGAAACCGATCAGGCCCTCGGTCTCGGCGCGGTTGCGGCCGGCGATCGGGGTGCCGACCGCGATGTCGTCCTGACGGCAGTAGCGGGCCAGCACGATCTGGAACAGGGACAACAACGCCATGAACAGGCTCGCACCCTGCCCACTCGCCATCGCCCGCAACGCCTCCGCCACCTCCGACGGCACCGAGAAGTACACGGTGTCGCCCTCGGCACCCTCCCGTTCCGCGGGCCGGCCGTGATCGGTCGGCAGCTCCAGGGCCGGTACCCCTGTGAGACGTTCGCGCCAGTACGCCAACTGCCTCTCCAGGAGCTCTCCGCTGAGTTGCTCCCGCTGCCAGGCGGCGAAATCCGCGTACTGAACGGGGAGTTCGGGCAGTGACGCCACACCTCCGGCGACGGCGGCCACATACAGTTCGCGCAGTTCGCGGGCCAGAATCCCGGAGGACCAACCGTCCGAGACGATGTGGTGCAGCGTGATCAGTACGTACTGGTCGTCGTCAGCGAGGCGCACCACGTCGACCCGCAGAAGCCGCCCGCCGTCCAGCTCGAACGGTCGCCGCGCCTCGGCCGCCATGATCTCCAGTGCGACCTGTTCCCGGTCGGCCGCCGGCGTGGTCCGGACGTCGTGCACAACCGGAGTGACCGACCACGGTGCATCCACGATCTGCGCGGGACGGCCCGAGTCGTCCGTGACGAACCGGGTCCGCAACACCTCGTGCCGGGTCACCAGACCGGTGAACGCCGCACCCAGTGCACCGGCGTCGAGCGTGCCGCGCACCCGCAGGCCGAAGGGCACGAGGTATTCGGCGCTGCCCGGCGTCAACTGGTCCAGGAACCAGAGCCGCTGCTGCGCGAACGACAGCGGCAGTGGACCGTTGCCCCGGTCGAGCGGAACCAGCGCCGCCTCGTCGGCCGTCCCCAGCTCTCGCACGGCCTCGGCCAGTGTGGCCGGGGTGGGCGAGGAGAAGAGGGCGCGCACCGGGACGTCCGACCCGAGCCGTTGCCGCAGACGCGACGTCACCTGTGTCGCGAGCAGTGAATGGCCGCCCAGTTCGAAGAAGTTGTCGTGGATGCCGATGGTGTCGATGCCGAGGACGTCGGACCACACTCCGGTGATGGTCTCCTCGGTCGAGTTGCGGGGTGCGGTGTAGGTGGTGGCGAGTTCGGGGCGATGGCCGTCCGGCGCGGGAAGTGCCTTGGTGTCGACCTTCCCGTTCGGAGTCAAGGGCAGCTGATCGAGGGTGAGGTAGGCGCTGGGGACCATGTAGTCCGGAAGCTGCCGCTGGAGATGCGCACGGAGTTCGGACGTGTCGGGAGCGTGTCCCGGGGTGGGCACGACGTAGGCAACCAGACGCTTGTCCCCGGGCGTGTCTTCGCGGGTGGTGACGGCAGCGGTGTGAATGTGGGAATGGGTACTGAGGGCGGCTTCGATCTCGCCGAGTTCGATGCGGTATCCGCGCAGCTTGACCTGGTTGTCGATCCGGCCGATGAACTCAAGCGTGCCGTCCGGCCGCCACTTCATCAGATCCCCGGTGTGGTAGACACGCGGGTCGGACCGGGGCGTGGCGAGGGGGTTGGGGGTGAAGCGTTCGTGGGTGAGGTCGGGCCGGTCGTGGTAGTGCCGGGCCAGGCAGATGCCTCCCAGCAGTGCGTGGCCGGGGATCCCGACGGGTGCGGGCTGGTTGTGGTGATCGACGACGTAGGCGGTGGTGTTCGTGACCGGCCGCCCCAGCGTCGTGGTGCCCCCGTGCGGATCGGGCTCTGTCGTCAGGCTCATCACGTTCGCCACCGAACCCTCGGTCGCGCCGTACTCGTTGCAGAACGTCGTCCGCGTACTGCTGGTACTCAGCAACCGGGCGACCAACTGCGGGGCAAGACTCTCACCGCCGGCCACAATGGTGGTGATGTGATGCCGTGCGCCACGGGTCTCCAGATGCGCGGCAAGAACCTCCAGATGAGAAGGCGTCGCCTTCAGGAAACCGATCGGAGCATTGGTGCAGATCAGATCGATCGCCGCATCGAACGCCGTCCGATCCGGCCCCGTGACGGGAATGACCAGCTGCTGACCCTGGATGAGAGGCAGGAACAACGCCGTGATCGTCAGATCGAACGTCACCGACGAATACAGAACCGAACCGACCCCACCCGGAACACGGACCGGGTAGTTCTCGTCGCACCAGTGCAGATAATTCACCACACCCCGATGCTCAAGAGCAACACCCTTCGGCCTGCCCGTCGAACCCGACGTATAGATCACATACGCCAGATCATCCGGCGAAGCCAACGGCTCGGGATCCGACTCGGAACCACCCGGCCACTGCGTATCGACCAGCAGCCGAGAAAATCCGTCCGGAATGCGGTCGCCCAGGCCGGTGCTCGTAATGACGAGCGGGGCATTCGCATCCTCGACCATGTAGGCGATCCGGTCGGCCGGATAGTCCGCATCAAGGGGAACGAACGCCGCACCCGCCTTCAGAATGCCCAACAGCGTGGCAATGAGCTCGGGCGAACGATCCAGACACACAGCAACCAGAGTGTCCGCGCCAACGCCCTTGCCACGGAGGTAATGGGCGAGCTGATTCGCCCGCGCATTGATCTCGCCGTAGGTCCAACGACGCTCCCCATGCACAACAGCAACCGCATCAGGACAGACAGCCACACGATCCTCGACAAGCCGATGAATCGTCGCAGCATCCGGATACGGACCAGCCACACCGTTCCACTCGACCAACACCTCCCGCCGCTCCCCCACCGTGAGCATGTTCAGCTCCGACAGACGCGCACCCGGCGCAGCCGCCACCGACGCCGCCAGAGTCGAGAGATGACCGGCCAACCGCTCGATCGTCGCCCGCTCGAACAGATCCGTCCGGTACTCCAGGACCGCGCGCAGTCCGTCCGCCGACTCGACCGCCGTGAGTGTCAGGTCGAACTTGGCGACACCCCGCTCGATCTCGACCGGCTCGGTCCGTGTGCCGGCCAGCTCCCATGCCTGGTCCTCCGTGCTGCCGGGCGCCTGGAGGACGAACAGGGTCTGGAAGAGGGGGTTGCGGGACAGGTCGCGATCGGGGGCGAGTTCCTCGACGAGGCGTTCGAAGGGCAGGTCCTGGTGGTCGTAAGCACCGAGGGCGGTGTCCTTCACCCGGTCCAGGAGCTCGGTGAACGCCGGATCGCCGGACAGATCGGTGCGCATGACCAGCGTGTTCACGAAGAAGCCGATCAGGTCCTCCGTCTCGGCGCGGTTGCGGCCGGCGATCGGGGTGCCGACCGCGATGTCGTCCTGACGGCAGTAGCGGGCCAGCACGATCTGGAACAGGGACAACAACGCCATGAACAGGCTCGCACCCTGCCCACTCGCCGCCGCACGCAGCGCCTCCGCCACCTCCGACGGCACCGAGAAGGTGACCACATCACCGCCGCTGCTCGGCTGCCCCGGACGCTGGTGGTCGGTGGGGAGCTCAAGCGGCGTCACGCGGGCGAGGCGCTCGCGCCAGTACGCCAACTGCCTCTCCAGGAGCTCTCCGCTGAGTTGCTCCCGCTGCCAGGCGGCGAAATCCGCGTACTGGATGGCGAGTTCAGGCAGCGAAGCGACGCGTCCGGCGACGGCGGCCGCGTACAGTTCGCGCAGTTCGCGGGCCAGAATCCCGGAGGACCAACCGTCCGAGGCGATGTGGTGCACCGTCAGCAGCAGGAAGTGGTCGTCGTCCGCGAGCCGCACCACGTCGGCCCGCAGGAGCCGCCCGGCCGCCAGGTCGAACGGCCGCGTCGCCCCGGCGCGCAGCACTTCGCCCGCGCGGGTCTCCGCGTCCGCCTCGGCCCGCAGGTCGTGGACCGTGACCTCCACCGGCCAGGGTGCGCTGATCGCCTGCCGCGGTGTGCCGTTGTCGTCCGCCGGGAACGCCGTCCGCAGCACCTCGTGCCGGGCCACCAGACCCGACAGTGCTGTGCCGAGCGCGGGGACATCCAGCACGCCGTGCACCCGCAGCACCGTCGGCACCAGGTATTCCGCGCTGTCCGGCGTCAGCCGGTCCAGGAACCACAGCCGCTGCTGCGCGAACGACAGCGGGAGGGGGCCGGCCTCCCGCTCGACCCGTACGATCCGGGCTGCTTCCGCACGCCGCCGCATGCGGGACAGCAGCCGTGTCTCCACCGAGTTCTCGCCCATGATGTTCCGTCCTCTTCGTCTTCTCGCGTGGGCAGTGGGCCGCTGTTTCAGGAAAGCTGTTCCTGCGCGTCGAACAATTCGATGAGCTGTTGTTTGATGCCGATGACGTTCGGCGACTGAAAGAGGCGACGCAGACCGATGCGTACTCCGGTCACCGACTCGACCTGATTGACGAGTTGGAGGGCCAGCAGGGAATGACCGCCGGCCTCGAAGAAGCCCTCGTGGACTCCTACGCGTTCGACGCCGAGCACGGCGGCCATGATTCCGGCGATCTCCGCTTCGATCTCGTCCCGTGGCGCGGTGTATCCGGCCGTGCTGTCGCCGTCGTTCCCGGGGGCCGGCAGTGCCGCGTGGTCGACCTTGCCGTTCCGGTTGAGCGGCAGTTCCGGCAGGATCGCGAACGCGGACGGCATCATGGCGCGGGGCAGCCGTTCGGCGGCCCACTCGCGCAGCGCGCCGACGTCCACCGCGGTGTCGGGCGCGGGCACGCAGTAGGCGGCCAGCCGCTTGTCGCCGGGCGTGTCCTCCCGGACCACCACCGCGCAGGCCCCGACCGCGCCGTGGGTGAGCAGTGTCGCCTCGATCTCGCCGAGTTCGACCCGGACGCCGCGCAGTTTCACCTGCCGGTCGATCCGGCCCAGCAGGTCCAGTTCGCCGTCCGCGGTGAACCGGCCGAGATCGCCCGTACGGTACATCCGGCCGCCGCGGAAGGGGTCAGTGACGAAACGCTCGGCGGTGAGGTCGGGCCGCTCGTGGTAGCCGCGCCCGACGCTGTCGCCGCCGAGGTACACCTCGCCGAGCACACCCGCGGGCACGGGACGGCGGTCCGGGTCCAGGACGTACACGGTCTGGTTGACCATGGGGCGGCCCGCGAGGACCGGTCCGGCCGGGTCCGTGCGCGAGGCCCGCCAGTACGTCGTGTCCACCGAGACCTCGGTGGCTCCGTACAGGTTGACGAGGTCACCGGGGAAGCGCTCGGTGAACCGGCTCACCAGCGTCGGCTGGAGCGGTTCGCCGCTGACGAAGGCGTACCGCAGGTGCGTGCAGTCCCCGGGCCGCACCCGGGAGACGAACAGGTCCAGCAGGCTTGGCACGAAGTGCAGGCCGACCACGCGGTGGGCGCGCATCAGGCGGGACACCTCGGCCATGTCGAGCCGGTCGGAGCCCGGTACCAGCACGACGGTGGCGCCTTGCCACAGGGGCCAGAAGATCTCGTACGCCGACACGTCGAAGGACAGCGGTGTGGCCTGGAGGAAGCCCTCGCCCGGAGCGATCGGGAACGCGTGCTGCATGCCGGCCAGGTAGTTGACCACCCCGCGGTGTTCGATGCGGACGCCCTTCGGGCGGCCCGTCGAGCCGCTGGTGTAGATCAAGTAGCACAGGTCGCCGGGGTCCGCGACGGGTTCCGGCGCGACCGTTGGCAGGGTGTCCGGCAGGTCGGCCGGGCGGTCCACGGCCAGCACCTCCGGGCCGTCCGGCAGCAGGGCGGCGTGCGCGATGTCGGTGACGATCAGCGGCGCGCCGGAGTCGGCCACCAGGTACGCCAGGCGTTCCTGCGGGTGCTCCGGGTCGAGCGGGACGTACGCGGCACCGGCCTTCAGGATGCCGAGGAGCGTCCACACCATGGCGGGCGAGCGTTCCAGGCAGACACCCACGGGTACGTCCGGACCGATAGCGGGCACAGCGCGCAGCCGGTGTGCCAGCCGGTTGGCCCGCTCATCGATTTGCCTGTACGTCAGTTCTTCCGTGCCGCAGACGACCGCGACCGCGTCCGGAGCCTGCGCCGCTCGCCGCTCGAACAGCTCGTGCAGTGCCGCTGCCGGGACAGGCGCTGCGGTGTCGTTCCACTCGGTGAGGAGACGGTGCCTCTCCCCCGCGTCCAGCATCTCCACCTCGGACAGCGCGCTGTGCGGGCGAAGCGTGGCTGCGGCCAGCAGGTTGGTGAAGTGTCCGGCCAGGCGGCGCGCGGTGTCCTCGGTGAAGAGGTCGTCGGCGTAGACCACGGCGCCGTCCAGTGTGCCGTCCGCCGCCTCCGCAAGGTACATCGACAGGTCGAACTTGGCGTCCCGGGCCGGGGGCTCGACGGGCTCCGCCGTCAGGCCCGGCAGGTTCCACGCGTCCGCACCCGGTGTGTTCTGCAACGCGAACAGGGTCTGGAAGAGGGGGTTGCGGGACAGGTCGCGGTCGGGGGCGAGTTCCTCGACGAGGCGTTCGAAGGGCAGGTCCTGGTGGTCGTAAGCACCGAGGGCGGTGTCCTTCACCCGGTCCAGGAGCTCGGTGAACGCCGGATCGCCGGACAGATCGGTGCGCATGACCAGCGTGTTCACGAAGAAGCCGATCACGTTCTCGATCTCGGCCCGGTTGCGGCCGGCGACCGGGCTGCCGACCGCGATGTCCCGCTGTCCGCTGTAGCGGGCCAGCAGCATTTGGAAGACGGCCAGCAGGGTCATGTACAGGCTCGCGCCGCTCTCGGCGGACACCGCACGGGTCCGGGCGGCGACCTCGGCCGGTACCGAGAACCGGACCACCTCGCCCCGCCCGCCGCGCTCCGTCGGCCGTGCGTGGTCGGTCGGCAGCTCCAGCGGCTCCAGTCCGCCCAACCGATCGCGCCAGTAGTCGAGTTGTCGCTCAAGAGCTTCACCGGACAGCCAGGCACGTTGCCACATCGCGTAGTCGGCGTACTGCACCGGCAGTGGATCCGGCCCGGGCGTGCCGGAGCGATCCGAGGAGGCTTCCGCGTACCGCGCGGACAGCTCGCGCACCAGCACGCCCACCGACCAGCCGTCGAAGGCGATGTGGTGCACGGTGGCCGCCAGGACGTATTCCTCGTCGGCCAGCCGCACCAGCAGCGCGCGCAGCATGGGTCCGGTGCCGAGGTCGATCGCCCGAAGCCAGTCCTCGCGCAGCACCTCCGCCAGGGCGTCCTCGCGGACGGCCGTGTCACCCGCCCCGCGCAGGTCCCGGACCAGCATCCGCACCGGCCGCGCCGGGTCGATGAGCTGCACCGGGGAGCCCGCCGCATCCGTGCCGAACCGGGTGCGCAGGACCTCGTGGCGCGCCACCACCGCGGTGAACGCGGCGTTCAGGGCGTCGGTGTCCAGGGAGCCGTGGATACGGAAGGCGAAGGGCAGCAGATATTCGGCCCGGCCCGGCTCCAACTGGTCGAGGAACCAGAGCCGTTGCTGTGCGAAGCTGAGTGGCGGCGGAGTGCTGGGGCGCGGCGCCGCCAGGATGCGGCCGGCTTCCGTGCCGTCCAGCTCCGTCATGGCCGCGGCCAACAGCGCCGGGGTCGGGGCGCTGAACAGGGTGCGCACCGGCACATCGGCGCCCAACCGCCGGCGCAGCCGGGACACGACCTGGGTGGCCAGCAGCGAATGCCCGCCCAGCGCGAAGAAGTCGTCGTGCACGCCGATCCGGTCGACGCCCAGTACCTCGGACCACACCTCGGTCACCGCGCGCTCGGTGTCCGTGCGCGGCTCGGTGTACGCGGCGCCCGCTCCGGACCGGTCGGATGCGGGTGCGGGCAGTGCCCGGCGGTCGGTCTTTCCGTTCGGGGTGAGGGGGATGCGCTCCAGCGGCACGAACGCAGTGGGGACCATGTAGTCCGGCAGGTCGCGTTGGAGGTGGGTACGCAGGGCGCTCGCGTCGAGGGGGCCCGCGGGCACCACGTACGCCACCAGTCTCTGCACTCCGGGTACGTCTTCGCGCAGCACGACGGTGGCGCCGGTGATGGTGGGGTGGGTGAGCAACGCCGTCTCGATCTCGCCGAGTTCGATGCGGTAGCCGCGCAGCTTGACCTGGTTGTCGGAGCGGCCCACGAACTCCAGCCGCCCGTCCGGAAGCCACCGGGCGAGGTCACCGGTGCGGTATACGCGCCGCGGCGTGCCGTCCACGTCCACGACGGTGAACTTCTCGCTGGTCAGCTCGGGCCGGTGCAGATAGCCGCGGGCCAGCCCGGGGCAGCCGATCCACATCTCGCCCGGCACGCCCACCGGCACCGGGCGGCCGTGGCGGTCGACGACGAACACCTTCGCGTTGGCGACCGGCCGGCCGATCGGCACCCGGTCGACGGGGCCGTCGATCCTGGCGGTCGTCGCCTCCTGAGCGGCTTCTGTGGGGCCGTAGCCGTTGACCAGAGGCACCTCGCAGTGCCGGAACCACTGCCGGATCTGCTCCCGCTGGAGTGCTTCCCCGCCGAGCCGGACCAGCCGCAGCTGCGGGCCCACCGTGTCCGGCCCGTCCAGGTCTGCTGCCAGCTCCCCGAACGCCGACGGGGTGAGCCATGCCACCGTGATCCGGTGCTCGCGCAGCGCCGCCGCCAGCCGGCCCGGGTCCCAGGTGTCGTCGCGGAGCACCAGCCCCGCCCCGGAGACGAGCGGGGCGAACAGCTGACCCACCGAGGAGTCGAACGCGATCGAGGCGAACTGCAGGACCCGGTCCTCGGGCGTGAGTCCCAGCTCACGGCGTGTCTCCCGCATCCGCGCGCGCAGCGCGCCGTGGGTGATCTGCACGCCCTTGGGGCGGCCGGTGGAACCGCTGGTGTAGATCACGTAGGCCACGTCGTCCGGACCGGCCTGGGCCACCGGACCGGCAAGGTCGGTGTGCGGCTCCTTCGGCCGGCCCCCGTCCAGCAGCAGCGTCGGCGTGTGGGCGGGGAGACGGCCGGTGTGCGCGGACTGGGTGACGATCAGTGGGGCGCCGCTGTCCTCGACCATGTAGGCGAGCCGGTCGGTGGGGTACGCCGGGTCCAGCGGCACGTATGCCGCCCCCGCCTTGTGGATGCCGAGCAGTGCGCAGACCATGTCCGTCCCGCGGTCCAGGCAGACCGCGACCAGGGTTCCCGGCCCGGCACCCCTCTCGCGCAACCGGCCGGCGATCCACTCGGCCCGCTCGTCGAGCTGACGATAGGTCAGCACGTCGGTGCCGCAGGTCACGGCCTGCGCGTCGGGGTGGCCGGCGGCCTGCTCCTCGATCAGCCCGGTCACGGTCACCGCGTCCGGGGCGTCGGTGTCGGCCCCGTTCCACTCACCGAGGATCGTCCGGCGCTCGGCGTCGGTCAGCATCGGGAGCTCGGACAGCCGGGCGTCCGGGGTGGCGCAGGCGGCGGCGAGCAGCGTCTCGAAGTGCCCGGCGAGACGTACCATCGTGGCTTCGTCGAACAGGTCTGTGGAGTACACGATCGTGCCGTCCAAAGCACCGTCGGCGGCCTCGGTGGCGTAGAAGGTGAAGTCGAACTTGGAGTCCTGGGCGGACACTTCGAGCTGGTGCACGGTCAGGCCCGGCAGTTCCCAGGAGCGGCTGTCGGGGGTGTTCTGGAGGACGAACATCGTCTGGAACAGCGGATTGCGCGACAGGTCCCGCTGCGGGGCCAGCTCCTCCACCAGGCGTTCGAAGGGCAGGTCCTGGTGGTCGTAGGCGCCGAGCGCGGTGTCCTTCACCCGGGTCAGCAGTTCGGCGAACGCCGGATCGCCGGACAGGTCGGTGCGCATGACCAGCGTGTTCACGAAGAAGCCGATCATGTTCTCGATCTCGGCCCGGTTGCGGCCCGCGATCGGGGTGCCCACGGCGATGTCCTCCTGGCCGCTGTAGCGCGACAGCACCACCTGGAAGACCGCCAGCAGGGTCATGAACAGGCTCGCACCGCTCTCCTTGGAGAGGCTGCGGGCGCTGTCGGCGGTCTCCGCCGGTACGCGGAAGGTGAGCATGGCGCCGTTGCCGCTGCGCCGCGCCGGACGCCGACGGTCGGTGGGCAGCTCCAGCGGTTCGGTGCCGGCCAGGCGGGCGCGCCAGTAGTCCAGTTGCTCCGCAAGCACCTCGCCGGTCAGCCACTCGCGCTGCCAGACCGCGAAGTCGGCGTACTGGAGGGGCGGTTCGGAGAGACCGGTGGTCCTGCCCGCGACCCGCGCGCCGTACAGCGCGGTCAGCTCCCGGGACAACACCCCCGCCGACCAGCCGTCGAAAGCGATGTGGTGCACCGTCAGGTAGAGCAGGTGTTCCTCATCGGCCAGCCGGATCAGCAGCGCACGCACCATCGGTCCGGTGCCGAGGTCCATCGGGCAAAAGCCCTCGGTGTCCACGAGCGCGGCGGCCTTCTCCTCGCGCGCCTCCTGCCCGGCGACGGACCGCAGGTCGTGAACGGCGAGCGGCAGCGGCCGGGGTGGGTCGACGATCTGGCCCGGGTTGCCGTCCGCGTCGCCGGCGAAGCGGGTGCGCAGCACCTCGTGCCGGCTCACCAGCTCCGACAGCGACGCGCGCAGCGCCGGGACGTCCAGCGGGCCGCGGATGCGCAGTCCCATGGGGATCAGGTACTCGGCCCGGCCGGGCTCCAACTGGTCCAGGAACCACAGCCGGCGCTGCGCGAACGACAGCGGCAGCGGACCTCCGTGCCGGGACGCGCGGGGGATGACCGGAGCGTCGTCCGGGGCCCCGGCCGCCACCAGGGCGTCCATGACCTCCGTCGCGCCCTCGGCATCGAGGTCGGCCGACTCGAAAAGCCGGCGGGTCCGCAGCAGAGCCTCCTCCGCCAGGAACGACGCCACCGCCCGCACCGTCAATGGTTCCGGCAGTGTTTCCGCGCCGAATTCCGAGCCGAATTCCTCCGCGATCCGGCGTGCCATTTCCGCCGCGTGCGGGAGCGTTCCGCCGAGCCGGAAGAATTCGTCCTCGGCTCCGGTCACCTCGGCGCCGAGCACCGCGTTCCACACTGCCGCGATGCGGGCTTCCGCAGGAGAGAAACTGCCCTCCTCGGTCCTCCGGCCGGAGGCCGCGGCCGTCATCGGCTTCGTCGTCATGTGTCCACCAGTTCCTCGTCATCGACCGTCTGCGAAAACCCTCGGAAACTCAGCCGAATCCGATGCTCGCAGAGCGATCTGGAGGAGTTAACTGGTCACTTCTGCCCGCCGGACGTGGCAACTTCTGCCGGTCCTACGTGGCCACTTACGCCCGCCGGACGCGGTCACTCACGCCGGTCCGGGCGTGAACACCGCTCCCGATCGCCGGAGTTCCGCCCGTCTGGATGGAGACCCGTCGTCCGGGCGGAGGCGCGGGTACGGGGACCGGCGGGCGACGGGCTATGGGAATGGGCTACGGGTACGGGCTACGGGCTACGGGCTACGGGCGATCCACTGCCCGGCCGCCGGTGCCGGTGCCGGTCCGCCGCCTACACGGCCTCCTTGGCCGCCGCTTCCCCGGGAGCCGAAGCCGTACCGGCCGCACTCCCGTTCCCGTGCTCGGTGGCGACGGGGCTCTCGTCGGGCACCGTCCGCTTGCGCATGCCCGACCACTCCCGGTTCAGGGCCGGCACACCGATGGCGACGAGGTAGAGACCGCCCACGATCCACAACGCGCCCGAGGTGCCCGCCACCGTCACCAGACCCGCGCCCAGCAGCCCGCCGAAGGGGATGCCCGCCCAGGTGACGGCCTGAGCCAGCGTCTTGACCCGTCCCAGCAGCGGAGTGGGGATCAGTTCGTACGTCACGGCCCCCACGATCGGGTTGACGAAGCCCGACCCCAGGCCACCCACCGCCAGCACCACCAGCACCAGCCACAGGGGCGCCCCCGTGGCCATGGCCACGAAGCGCGGGACACCGCCCACCGTGAAGCCGATCAGATAGACGGCACGCCGGGGCAGCCGCTCGGCCACTCCCGCGGCCACGAGCGCGGCGACGATCGACGTCGCGGCGAAGACGCTGACCACCAGGCCGATGGCTTCCGCACCGTTCCCGGTCTCCTTCGCCCAGACCGGCAGCAGCACGGACATGAACGCCTGGTCGAGCATGTTCGTCGCGGCGAGCATGAACACGATGGACCGCAGCAGTTTGGCGTCGCGCAGGAACACGGCTCCCTGACGCAGCCGCGAGAAGTAGCCCTCGGCCTCGTCGACCGGAGTCTCATGCGGCTCGGGCACCGGGTCGGTGAGGGTGGTGGAGACGATCAGTGCCGACACACCGAACAGGCAGGCGGTGATCCACAGGGCATAGAGGCTGCCGAAGGAGGCGACGACCACACCGGCGATCGCCGGCCCGATGGTCGTCGCGGTCCGTTCGACCGCCGCCGACAGGCCGGTCCCCCTTTCCAGCGGCACCCGGGCCGCGCGGGTGGCCGCGGGCACGAAGAGACCCTTGGCCCCGTTGGCCGGGCCGTCCGCCGCACCGACCACGGCGAGCAGCCCCAGCAGCAGACCGAAGGACAGGTTTCCCGTCAGATAGAGCAACGGGGCAGCGGCCGTCGCGACGGTGGAGGCCAGGTCGCCGGCCACGCTGATGCGCTTGGGACCGACCCGGTCGATGATCGGCCCCGCCAGCGCCTGGGCCAACACGTAAGGAACTATCTGGCAGAAGGCGACCAGACCCGTCTTGCCGACGCTGCCGGTCGTCGTCAGGACGAACCAGGGCAGAGCGATCGAGAGCACCCGATTGGCCGACAGGGAAGCCGCGTTGGCCGACAACATGCCGACCAGTCCGCGCAGGACCCGGGGCCCGCCGTCCGGGGCGTCAGGGGTCTCTCCGGCCTCTGGGGTATCCAGGGCCTCTAAGGCGTCTCGGGCGTCTGGGGCGGGTATGCGTGTGCCACTGTCCTCCGCCGCCTGCTGGGCGGCCGCGTGCCGAGAGGTCATCTTTCACACTCCGATTGGGTGGGGTGGGAGACGTGCCGGTCTGCGCTGGTGGGGAACAACTGGAACTGGAAGGCGACTCGCGCCGCGCCGTCGGGAAGCGGCGAACCCGCCGGTTCCGGCGCGGAATTGCGTCGGCGGAGCAGTCGGTGGATCTCCGCCGACAGCTCTTCGGCCTCACCGGGGGTGAGCGTGAGCACGTAGTCGCCGAAGTCCTGGGCATCGCGCCACTCGGGCGACAGCGAGGCGGTCGCGTCGATGGCTGCCGTCATCGCGTCGGACCAGACCCGGCCGAGAGCCTGCAGATAGGCGATGCCGAGACCGTCCTCGCCCGCCAGTACCGAATCGTCCGGTACGACCGTGTTGACGTGCGCCGCCTGCCACCAGCGCTCACGGCGTCCGCCCCGGGACGGCGCCTCGACGATGAAGCCGTACTCGGCGAGCTGGCGCAGGTGATAGCTGGTCGCACCGGTGTTCTGGTCCAGCCGCCGGGCGAGCGTGGTGGCCGTGGCCGGCCCCTCCGTCCGCAGGACCGTCAGGATCCGCACCCGCAGCGGGTGCGCGACGCCCCGCAGGTTACGGGCAGTCAGTTGCACTTGGGACAGCCGCTCAGGAGGTTCCATGAGGCCCAAGGTAGACGACAAAGACTTCTGTGCACAGAAGCCTGTGCACAGAAGTCTGTGCAATCGATGAAGTGGCCGGATTCCGGCCGCTCACTGACTGATTCCAGCACCGGCCCTCGCCGGGATACGGACCCTTCCCGATGGCCCTGAGCAACCCTCAGCGGCCGTCGGCGGCGTCAGCGGCCATTCATATGCATGACGGCTTCCGGATAGCGGGTACCCGCCACCGCGTCCGGGGGCAGCGCTTCGTCCAGCCGTCGGAGGTCCTCGGCATCCAGCATCACGTCCACCGCCGCGAGGTTCTCCTCCAGCGTGCCCCTGCGCTTGGTCCCGGGAATCGGCACGATGTCCTCGCCCCGGTGGAGCAGCCACGCGAGTGCGATCTGGGCCGGCGTCGCCTCGTGCCCCGCGGCCACTTCGCGCACGACGGATGCCGCAGCCGTGTTGGCGGTGAAGTTGTCCCCCTGGAATCGGGGGTCGTAGCGGCGGTAGTCCGATTCCGGATACTCCTCCGCAGGCAACGCCGTACCTGTCAGGAACCCACGCCCCAGGGGCGAATAAGCCACCAGACCGATTCCCCGCTCCCGGATCACCGGCAGAATCTCCTGCTCGATGTGGCGCTCCCACAGCGAGTACTCCGTCTGGAGCAGGGCCACCGGGCAGACCTCGTGGGCGCGGGCGATCGTGGCCGCACCGGCCTCCGACAGGCCGAAGTGGAGGACCTTTCCCGCTTGGACGAGCTCACCGACCGTGCCGGCCACCTCCTCGATCGGGACCTCCAGGTCCACACGGTGCTGATACAGGACGTCGATACGGTCCGTTCCCAGCCGTCCCAGGCATTCGTCGACCACTCTGCGAATGTGCGCGGGCCTGCTGTTCAGCGCTCCGCGCCGAGTTCCTTCGTACTCCCACCCGAACTTCGTCGCGATGACCGCCTCCTCCCGGCGGCCACGGAGCGCGCGACCAAGGAGTTCCTCGTTGGCGAAGGGGCCGTACGACTCCGCGGTGTCGAAGAAGAAGCAGCCCCGTTCGAGTGCCCGATGGATCGTCGCGATCGACTCCGTGTCGTCCGGAACCCCATAGGTCTGGCTCATTCCCATGCAGCCGAGCCCCAGCGCGGACACTTCCAGGCCGACGCCGTTCGGCCGGCGCCGCGGAATCTGTGACGAGTTCAAATCCAAGGCCTTCCCTCGGGTTTCCCGTGGTGGTGGTCCAGACCCTCGGATCCGTCTTTCCTGCGGCGCATCCCAGAATCCGGCCATCCGATCCGGGCGGAAGTTACGGACCCGACTCCTCGCTTGTCAAAGACAATTCCCACGAAGAACACGCATGAGGAGGGACGTGAGCAGACAAGACCCCCGCCCCCCGAGGGGAGCGAAGTGGAACCATCCCCCCGGTTCGGACCGACGCCACAGGCGCCCGGCAGCCGCGAACTTGTTGTCGCTCATACACCCGCGCGGGGCGACGACCAGCTTCAGCTCGTGATGGGCTTGGTGCGGGAGCAGTTGGTGAAGTCCTTCCAGGGGCGCATGCCGTCCGGGCCCGGTGCGCTCGCGTAGGTGGGGTTTCCGGTCAGGGTCTGTCGGCGGTGCTCATGGGTGATGTCGATTCCGAAGAGTTTGAAGCCGATGCTGAACTGCCCGGCGGAGAGCCCGAATCCGATGCCGAGCGAGGCGTTCCACCAGTCGGTGTTGACCTTGTAGTCCAGCCTCTGCAACTGCCCCTTGTCGTGCAGCAGTCGCCGGAACGCGGACGCGTCCTCGGCCGGCGGCTCGGCCATCGAGGAGGGTGACGGCATCGCCTCGTCGGCCGGGTTGCTACCACGGCCGCGCAGCCAGTCCTCGGCAGTGGTGCTGTCCTTCGCTTCGGAGAGGTCCAGTTCGGCGGCCTCGGTGTGCAGATCGGACTCCGTCTCACCACCACCGCCGCCGACGTCGATCGTCACCGGGCCCGCGTTGGCGCCCCCGCCGAGGGAGGCGCCCTCGTTGCCCCCGCTCTCCTGGCTCGTGGTGATCTTCATCTTCTGCGGATGGTGGGCCTCATCCGCCTTCTCCTCGCGGTCGTACGCCTCCGCGTCGTATGTGACGGTGACCTGCTGCATCCGTGAGCCGGCGGCCTGACCACCCGGACCGACCGAGCCGTTGAGCGAGAAGGTGTAGACGAAGGTGATCTTCCCGGAGTCCGGGCCGGTCTTGTGCCGCATGACGACGACGTCCTTGCTGAGCGCCCCCGACACACCCTCGGCGGAGACGTTGCCGACGCTCTTGGTCTCCGGCACGTCCTTGATGATGCTGTTGGACTGGGCGTTCTTGATGAGCTTGTCGAGTGTCTCGCCCTTGGCGCCCGGGTTGTTCTTCGTCACCTCGTCGGCGATGGTCTTCCGCAGGGCGGCGACCTCCTTGTCGTTCTTGGCGTACTTGCCGCCGAAACTGACGCTGCCCGATGCCTCGGTGGTGGTCTTGGTGATGTCGATGTCCGGGGCGCGCTCCGGATCCACGTCGGGCTTGTCCTTGTCGGCGTGGTAGCTGCAGATCATGCCCAGTTCGGAGGCGCGCGGGCCGGTCTTGTTGCGGCACTTCTCCGCCTTCTTGAGGTACTCGGAGAACTGCTTCGCCTCTTCCAGGTTGGCCGCGAGGTCGGCGTTGGGGTCGTCCGACCTGTGCGCGTTGAACATCCACTGCCCGCCGCTGCCGCTGCCGCGTACGTAGCTGCCGCTGAGCGACGCGCCGCCGCCCCATTTCTTCAGACCGGGGATGCTCGCGCCGATCGAGGCCGAGACACCACCACCGGTGGTGCTCATCCGCTCCAGGGTGACCGAACCGTCGGACCACTGGGAGAGTTTGACCTGCTCCGAGTGGCTGATCTTGATGAACAGAATCTGGACGACGACGGTGTCCTTCGTGTCGTCCGCGGCCAGCAGGCAACGGGCGGGCTGGAACGGGTCCTTGGCGTCCGGCGCGTCCGGTCCGGGCGACTGCGCGGGAATCACATCCCCGCCGGGCTCCTGCTCTCCCGGTGCCTGCGATCCCTCGCTCCCCGCATCGGGAGCCTGGGTCTCCGGTGGGCCCTGTCCCTCTCCGGCAACGTTGTCAGAGTCGCAGGAGCCGCCGCCCCCGGCGACCTGCATCAGCCGGCACAGGGCCTTCTCGAAGCCCCCGTTCAGGTTGGCCGCCACACTCACTGTCACGATCGCTGCGATGAGCAGCGACACTGCGGTGATGAGGCCGAGATACTCGATCCCGGTCTGACCACGCTCGGTCGCCCTGTCCGTACTGCCCCTTGTGCGCACGCCTGTTACCCCCCGCGCCTCGCTCTCGGCCCCCGTCTGCCGTGGCAGCGTAGAAGCGTTGGACCCGGTTCCGAGAGGGCCGCCGGACCCAGGTCCGGACCTATCGTTCCTGGGTCCGGCCCCTGGGTCCGGCCCCTGGTCACGGGCCCATTCGGCGAGTCGGATCGCGGTCTCTCGCCGGCATGCGCACACGGCCCCGGCGATGGTCGCCACTCGGCGGCTCCACTCGCGGATCCGATGGATCACCCACCGGTCGGGCATTCGCCGTCGGTGGTGTCCGGCGCCGCCCGGGTGGGACAGCCACCGTCATTCTCCTTTGGCCACGGTTCCGTCGTGTGGCAGGGTGCTGCTCCGTGACAGAGATAGACAACATCCGGATCCGCCCGCTCTCCGAAGACCCGTCGCTGATCTCCCGCGTGTACGAGATCAACGACTCCTGGCCCGTCTTCACGCCCCACGACATGGCCGCGAGCGCGTTGTTGAGCCGGGTTCCGGAAACCTTCCCGCAGTACTGCGTGGTGGCGACGGACGGCGACCGGGTCGTCGCACGCGGACTCGCCGTGCCGTTCAACTCCGTGCTCGACGGTCGTGAGGAGCTGCCCGACCAGGGCTGGGACCGGGTGCTGACATGGGCCTTCCGTGACCGGCAGCACGGGAACGTTCCGACGGCTGCCAGTGCGCTGGAGATCTCGGTGGACGCCGACCACCTCGGCCGCGGCCTCTCCTACCGCATGCTCGCCGCGCTCCGCCTTGCGGCGGGCCGGCAGGGGCACGATGCCCTGCTCGCGCCGGTCCGGCCGACGGCCAAGCACCTGGATCCGCACGCCACCATGACCGAGTACCTCAGCCGTCTTCGCGACGACGGGCTGCCGGCCGACCCCTGGGTGCGGGTGCACGTCAAGGCCGGCGGCACCATCGAGAAGGTCGCTCCCGCGTCGATGACGGTCAGCGGTTCGCTCGCCCAGTGGCGGCAGTGGACCGGCCTCCCCTTCGACCGGGACGGCGACGTGGAGGTCCCCGGCGCCCTGGCACCGGTGCATTGCGACACCGCGCACGGTCACGCCGTCTACGTCGAACCCAACATATGGATCCGGCACGGCGGACAACCGCGGACCGCCTGACAGCACACCGCCCGCTACGACAGCGCCCCGGCTACCACGGAGGCCGCTTCCGCGATGAGCGCGTTGTCGTACTCGGCCTCCTTCTGGAACCGGTTCGACAGAATCGCCACGACGAGGGGGGCTCCGTCGGGGCGCCACACCACGGCGATGTCGTTGCGCGTGCCGTAGGAGCCGCCGGAGCCGGTCTTGTCGCCGACCACCCAGCCCCTGGGCATCCCGGCCCTGATGAGTTCGGCTCCGGTCGTGTTGGTCCGCAGCCATTTCGTCAACTGCGCGCGTTCGCCGCTGCCGAGCAGGTCTCCGAGGACGAACGCGCGCAGATCGCCCGCGAGTGCCCGCGGTGTGCTGGTGTCGGACGTGGCACCCGGGGACCACCGGTTGAGCTCCGGTTCGCGGTGCTCCATCCGGGTCACGTCATCGCCGATGCCCGCGAGTACGGCGTCCAGGCCACGCGGACCGCCCAGCCGGTCGAGGAGCAGGTTCGCCGCGGTGTTGTCGCTGAAGCGGACAGCGGCGTCGCACAGCGCGCTCAGGCTCATCCCGGTCCCGACATGCTTCTCGCTCACCGGGGAGTCGCTGACCAGGTCTTCCCTGGAATATTTGATCACCTCGCCCATTCCGCCCATCGAGTACTTGCGCAGTACGGCGCCGGCGGCCAGCGCCTTGAACGTGGAGGCGTGGGCGAAGCGCTCCCCGTCGTTGTGAGTGACTTCGCGACCGGTGCCGGTGTCGATGGCGTAGACGCCCAGCCGTGCGTCGTACTTGCGTTCAAGGTCCTTGAACTGCCGGGCGAACGGTTTCGTGCTCGCGGCCGGTCCCGTCGTCCCGGCGTGCGGGGAGGACGCCGCCGGGGATGCGGAGGCCCCTGGGCGGGCGCTCTCTCCGTCGCACGCCGCGGTCGGAACGAGTACGAGCGCGGCCAGCGCACCGAGAAGGGAACGCCGGGCACTGCTGTGCTTCTGCATGGGTCCGAACCTCCGAGGCGCCCGCAGGGCGGGAGCGCATAGGGGATGGAGCGGCAACTCCCCATCCCGGGGCGGTCTTGAGTGCCGGGCCCACTCTCGCCGTCCGGCGGCCATGCGGTCCAATACGCTCGGGCGCGGTTTCATGCCGATCTGGCATAGGGTGCGGGTTGTGGATCTGGTCGGAGCGTGTCGGGCGTTCATCAGCGTGAGCGAGCACGGCAGTTTCACCGTGGGAGCCGCCGCCGCCCGGATGTCCCAGCCGGTGGCCAGCCGCCGTGTCGCCGCCCTGGAGGAACACTTCGGTGAGCAGCTGTTCGAGCGCATGTCACGGCGAGCGGTGCTCACCACCTTCGGCCGCGAGATGCTTCCGGCGGCCAGACAGCTCGTCCAGGCCGCCGATGTGCTGCTGGACGAGGCCGAGGCGTCGAAGAACAAGCCCTGGCGGCTCGCGGTGCCCGGTCTCTGCTCGACGGCCGGTCTCGCCCGTCTGATCGCGGAGGCACAGGAGCACGGCATCACGCTCGATCTCCGGATCGCCGCACCCGCGCAGCGCATCGAGTTCGTCCACACGCAACTGGTACGCGCCGCGCTGCTCGCGGCACCCTCGGACGAGGCGACGTGGTCCGTGCCGCTGGGTCTCGCCGGGGTCCGGGATCCCGGTGTGCGGCGCATCTACATCGAGACGTTGCGGATGGGGCGGGCATCGCCGGGCCCGGCCCGCCGTATCTGGATCCAGCCGGAGGACGACGTACCGCACATCCGTGACCCGCTGACCCGGCTGCGCGACGCGGTGGGCCTGCGGCCCGCACAGCTCATGGCCGCCACCGACCTCCCGACCGCGGTGGCGGCGGTGCTCCGCACGCGGGATCTGCTGCTGTGCTCCCCCGCGCAGGCCGAGGAATTCGCGTTGCACTGGCGGCCGGTCGGTGAGGCCGGGCTCAGCCGCGGTTTCGCTCTCGTCGCCGCCGCGGGCGGCAATCCACAACACGTCGAGGCGAGGCTGGGCACGGCCATCGGCCGCTGCCTGGGCGCGGGCGGCGGGGCGGACCGTACGACGGACGGGACGGTGGACGGCACCGAAGGGGCTACGGAATGAACACCGAGAAGCTGCTGGGCGAGATGCGCCGGCAATTGCACGAGGGCGGACTGCACGGCTGCCTGCTCGTCCGGGACCTCCACACGGGCGAGGAGGTGGGGATCGCCCCGGACACCCAGTTGCCGTCCGCGTCCCTGGTCAAGGTTCCGCTCGCGCTGGCGACGGCCGAGCGCATCCGGCGCGGCGAGCTCGACGGGGCGACGTCGATCGATGTGCTGCCCGGACGTACGACCACTCCGGGCCCCACGGGGCTGAGCCGGTTCCGCCACCCCGTACGGATCGCCATCGACGACCTGCTCTACATGAGCACCTGCGTGAGTGACGGCGTGGCCGCCGACGTACTGTTCGATCTGACCCCGCCGGCCCAGGTCACCGAAATGCTCCGCGAGTTCGGGCTCCGCGGCATCACTGTCCGGCACAGCCTCGACGAACTCTCCGACACCCCGCTGGAGCGCTTCGACGCCGCCCAGGCCCATCTGGCGCTCTCCCTCGCCATCGACGCCGGCACCGGCGGTCGTGGGCATCGGGTGCCCCAACTCGACACCACACGCGCCAGCTCCGGCAGCGCACGTGCGTACGTCGAGCTGTTGCAGGCTCTGTGGACACCGTCGGTGATCCATCCGGAAGTGGCCGAACGCGTTCGCGCCCTGATGGCCCACAACCTCCTCCGGCACCGGCTCGCCCCCGACTTCAGCTCGGACGCCTCCACCTGGTCCTCCAAGACCGGCACCCTCCTCAACCTCCGGCACGAGATCGGTGTCGTGGAGCACTCCGACGGCCAGTCCTTCGCCATCGCCGCCCTGACCGAGTCACTCGTGCCGGCCAGTGCGCAGCCCGGCGCCGACGCGCTGATGGCGCAGGTGGCCCGCACGCTGCGGGATCACCTCCGCCAGCGCTGAAGCCGGGTCGGCGGACCGCAGGCCCGGCGGGCGCGCGACTGCTCGGCCGGGGCACACCGCGCGTCCGCGCCTCAGGCGTGAAACCCGTTGCACACGACGGATGTGTACTTCGTCGGCCCGCCCTCGACGTGGTACAGCACCACGGTCCAGTCGCCCCTGTCGTCCCCGACCGGGAGCGCGTCCACGGTGCGTTCGGCGAAGTGGGCGCGGAAATCGTCGGGGTACTTGAGTTTGACGGTTCCGCCGGAATTCCAACGGGAGTAGAGGTCGACGGGCTTGCTCGTGAAGCCGATGCCCTTGCTCACCGTTCGAAGGGGCCGTCCGGTGGCAGGGTCCGTCTCGTGCGGGGGCCGTACCCCCACGGATATGTAGTACGGCGCGGGCCGCTTTCCCTCGCCGGCGTCCTGGGGACGCATCTGCAGCAAGGCGGTGTCCGAACCGGTGGTGTGGGACACGGAGGACCGCAGGCCTGTCGGCGGTGAGGAATCGGCGATGCTGGAGAGGTCGCAGGAGCCCATGCCCTGCGACGCCTGCTGCGGGTCCTCGGACAGGGTCCAGCGGTCCTGCGAGACACGGTCGTTCACGATGTGGTCCGGCGGCCGGCTGTCCGCATCCTCGGTGGCCGGCTTCGACTCGGCGGGCTTCCCGGGCACCGTCGCCTCCGTCGGACGGGCGGCGCCGTTGTCCCGCCCGTCCGACTCCGGCAGCAGCCAGATCGTGACCGGTACCGCGAGCGCCACCGCGCAGACGGCGAGCCAGGCCCGGCCCCGCGTCCCCTGCCCGGGCCGCTTCCCCGGACCCGGCCGGTCGTCCGGTGTGGTGCCCGACGCCCCGGTGGGTACGACGCTCGCGGCCCGATCCACCACCTGGACGTCCGGCTCATGGTTCACGTGCCGGACCCGCTCCCCGGTCCCCGGCAACGGCGTCGTGTCAGGCTCGCTCCCGGTCCGGGTCCCGCTCCCGGCTCCGTCTTCGGTTCCGGCCCCCGGCAGGGGTATGGGGACGGGTTCGGCGGTACGCCCCAGCATCCGGTAATGGGCATCCGTCGCCAGCGGAGAGTCCACCGCGCACCGGGCGATCACGGAGGCGGGATCCGGCCGGTCCGCCGGGTCCTTGGCGACGCACTGCCGGATGAGCCCGGCCAGCGCGGGCCGAACCCCTTCCAGGTCGATCCCCTCGTGCACGGTCCGGTAACTCACCGCCGCCGGTTCGCCCGTGCCGTACGGAGGCCGGCCCGTAGCCGCGTACGCGAGGGTCGCGCCCAGGGCGAAGACATCGGCGGCCGGGCCCACCTCGTTGCGCAGCAGGACCTCGGGGGCCGTGTAGCCAGGGGTGCCGGAGACCATTCCGTCCCGGGTGAGGATCGTCTGTTCCAGCGCTCGCGCGATGCCGAAGTCGATCAGTTGCGGCCCTTGCGGCGAGAGGATGACGTTGTGCGGCTTCACGTCCCGGTGCGTGACTCCGTGGGCGTGGACGGCGGCCAGGCCCTCGGCGAGCGCGGCGAGCAGCCTCAGGGCGCTGTCCGGCGGGAAGGGGCCGCTCGCGCCGACGGCGCCGCGCAGGGTGGGTCCGGCCACGTACTCGGTGGCCAGCCAGTAGGGGGGCGCGTCGAGCGAGGCCTCGATCAACTGCGCCGTGTAGGCGCTGCGTACGGCCTCGACGGTCGCGGTCTCGCGCCGGAAGCGGGCCAGCGATTCGGGGTGGTCGCTGATCTCGTCCCGGATGACCTTCACGGCCACCAGCCGTCCGCCGGGTGACCTGCCGAGATACACCTGTCCCATGCCACCCGCACCGAGACGGGCGAGCAGGTGGTAGGCGCCCATGCGCACGGGGTCCTGAGGTCTCAGTGCATCCACGGCACGACTGTGCCACAAGTGCGCACGCCCCGGAGCGGCGCGGAGCAACTCGTGATCGGATCGGGCGGCACCAACAGGCAGGTGCGGTGCTCCGATTGACGTCGGGCCGGTTCGGGGACGGTGAGGTCGAGCGCCTGCCGGTTGTTCCGGTCATGGCTGAAGACCACGGTCGCCCCCTCGTGGCGCACGCCCACGAATGGGCTGGAGTGGAGCATCACGGCGAACCATCGCCTCGCATGCCCCTGAACACATCCGGCGTCAGTAGGCGGAGTTGACGTTGTCGATGGATCCGTAGCGGTCGGCGGCGTAGTTGGCGGCCGCGGTGATGTTGGCGACGGGGTCGGTGAGGCTGT
>NZ_JBIDCA010000031.1:0-32166 GCF_043204345.1 Streptomyces sp. NPDC047917 | reverse complement strand
GCAGGGGGGACCCTGTGGGAGAGTAGGACGCCGCCGAACTCCTTTTACGGGAAAGCCCCGTGTCCTTGTGGACACGGGGCTTTTCTGCGTTTACCGTCCATCAAGCCATCAAGCCATCAAGCCATCAAGCCATCAAGCCATCAAGCCATCAAGCGACAACAACGACCAGCGCGGGCTGGGCCGGCCTGGCCGAGTCCGGGAAGGTTCAGGATCGCCACGTAAGTGGTGGTACGGGCCGGTGAGAGCCCGTCAGAGTCGGCTGCGACCAGTGGTTTTGAGCATCCCTGAGTTCGGGGTATGCTTTATCTCGTTGCACAGCGCAGCACGCCCCAATAGCTCAGTCGGTAGAGCGTCTCCATGGTAAGGAGAAGGTCTGCGGTTCGATTCCGCATTGGGGCTCCGAAGAACAGTAAAGGCCCCCGCCACTGGCGGGGGCCTTTACTGTTTGGTGCGGAAGTCATCCGGCTGCTGTGAATGCCCCGTCGATGAGGACCGGCACTGTGTCGGAGGCGTCCAACTGCGTTGCGATGCGTACGTCTTCGGGGAACCCGCCCGAGGCGAGCTCCTGCCCGGATGCGCCGGCGGCCACCATGGCGACGACATCCGGCGTTGTCTCGAAGCACGCGGCCGCCGTGGCCGCCTCGGGCGACAGGGAACCGCCACGATCCTTCCTGAGCGCCGAGAGAACGGCTCCCGCGCCCAGCAGGTCCTCCAAGGCGGGGCGCAGACTGCCGTCCGGCCAGCGCTCGCCCGAGGCGATCACGGCAACCGGCCGGGCGAGTGTTCCGTAACCACTGCGGGCGAGCCAACGGCCCACCGCGGTCGCGTTGCGCAGACAGCCCGCGACGACCGTCGACCCACCGGCCGCGGCGGAGATCGACGAACCGTTGGGAGAGGGCAGGACCAGCCGTGGGGTGAAAGGCGCGTCTCTCAGCGCCGTCGGCGACAGCGACCAGGGGGATGCGGGTGTGGCCATGCGCCGTCCCACGGCCAGCCGGGCGTCCACGCGGTCCGCGAACGCCGATGCCGAGGCGTCACGCCAGGCGTACGGGAAGACCCGAGTGCCGGACTCCACGGCCACCGTCACCGAGGTGGTGAACGACAGCACATCGATCACCACCAGACACGCGACCGCCGGCGCGAGCCGCTCGGCGCCCGTGGGACCCCAGTCGAACCGTGCTCCACTGCCTGCCTGCAGATACCAGTCCTCGTCCATGGCGACGACAATGGCAGGCGCCGAACCATCCGCCGGTCACAGGGACGTCGGCGTACCAGGGCCTTCCGTTCGGGTCGGGCCGGGCTCGCGCGCCCCGGTGCCGCGCCGCGCCGCGCCCCGCCGTGTTGTCGTCGGTCGCCGACGCGCCTTCCCCGAGCTCCCGGCTCCGCTCGAACAGGGGAGAGCCCACTGGTTCCCTCCTCCGCCCTGCGACGCACGACACCGGTCCCCGCTCCCCGACCCGGCCCGGTCCAGGCGAAAGACCCTAGGCGGCGGGCGGCTCCGGGACGCGCATGGCGAGGATGGCCATGTCGTCCGAGGCCGGCTCGGCGGCGAAGCGCTCCACGGCCCGCAGGATGCGAGCCGCCACCGCGCCCGCCGTGAGGCCGGTGCAGGTCGCCAGGACATCCGCCAGGCCGTCGTCGCCGAGCATGCGGGTGCCCTCCCGGCGTTCCGTGACGCCGTCGGTGACACACAGCAGGACATCGCCCGGGGCAAGAGTGACCGTCTGCTCGTACAGTTCGAGGTCCTCGATGACGCCGAGCAGGGGCTGCGGCTCGGCCGCCGCTTCGACCGAGCCGTCCTGGCGCAGGCGCAGCGGCAGCGGGTGCCCCGCGCAGACCACCTTGAGGAGCGCGCTGCCGTCCTCCTGGGGCCACAGCTCGCCGTACAGGAGGGTCAGGAAGCGGCTGCGGGAGCCCTCGTCGAGGATGGCCGCGTTGAGGCGCTCCAGGACAGCGGGACCGCCGAAGCCCTCACGGGCCAGCAGGCGCAGGGCGTGGCGGGCGAGACCCGTTACGGCCGCGGCCTCCGGACCCGTACCGCATACGTCGCCGATGGCGAAGCCGTAGGCGCCGTCGCGGATCGGGAAGACGTCGTAGAAGTCGCCGCCGACCTCGTTTCCCTCGCCCGCCGCGCGGTAGATGACCTCGATCTCGACATTGGGGACCTCGGGCAGCCCAGGCGGCAGCAGACTGCGCTGCAGGGACTGGCTGATCGCCATGCGCTCCGAGTAGAGGCGCGCGTTGTCGAGGGCCAGGGCGGCGCGGCGGGAGAGGTCCTCGGCCAGTTCCAGGATCTCCTGGCGGAAGTGGTCGTCGGAAGGCTTCCCGAGCGTGAGCATGCCGATGACGCGGTTGCGGGCCACGAGCGGCAGGACCACCGTCTCCCCGCCCACGGCGGCCGCGGTGGCCAGCGTCGTACGGATTCCGGGGCCGAGCCTGCCAGGTTCGCCGAGCCTGCCGGTCTCCCCGAGGCCGAGGGTGCGCATCGACGTGCGCATGGCCGCCTGGTGGGCGGCCTCGGACGGGGCGGCCCAGACGCGTGCGCCGGGGGTCGGCACCGGGTCCGGTGGCGCGATCTTGGAGAGCAGGGCCTTGAGGCCGTCGATGCGCTCCTCGTCCTCGTGCAGCACATAGGAGAGGTACGGCTCGGACGACTGGTCGGCGATCGTGTACACGGCGCACCAGGTGGCCAGGGTGGGGACCGTCATCTGGGCCATCAGCGCCAGGGTCTGATCCCGGTCGAGGGTGCCGGCGAGCAGGTCGGAGGCCTCGACGAGGAAGGACAGGGAGCCGCGGCGGAGCCGTTCCAGCTCGCCCAGCCGGGCCGATTCGACCGCGAGCGCGATCCGGTCCGCGGCGAACTGGAGGCGCAGGGCCTCCTCGTTCGAGTAGCGGCCGGCTGCTTCGGCGGCGACACCCAGGGAGCCCGTGAGCCGCCCCTCGACCTTCAGCGGGACGGTGACGACGGACCGCATCCCCGTGCCGCCGAGCAGCGGGACGGCGCCCGGCACATTGTCCAGGTCCTCGTGGACGGCGGGCATCCGGGCGGATCCGTACCGTCCCGTCCCGGCCTCCACCGGGACACGGGCGAAACGCTGGCGGGCGGAGGGCAGACCGGTGGTGGCCCGTACCTCCAGTTCCGTTTCGTCGTCCGTCGCCAGCAGCAGGAAGGCGGCGTCGGCGTCGAGCATGTCGCGGGCCCGCTCGACCGTGCGCTGGAGCAGGCCGTCGAGGTCGTCGGGGGCGGGGGAGCCGATGAAGATCTCGAACGGGTCGGTCTTGCCGCTCTCGGCGTTCGTGTCGGACACCGGTGTGCGGGCCGGCGACTGGAGCACCGCGCGTTCGTAGTCGCGGACGAGCAGGCAGACGGTCGAGGGCTCGCCGTGGGTGTCACGGACCCTCAGATGCGAGGCGTAGACGGGGACGACCCGGCCGTCGGCGCCGCGGATCCCGTAGCTGCCCTCCCAGCGCGAGAGCTGGAGCGCGTCGACGATGCCCGTGTTGGTGCCGGGGGTCTGGGGCCAGGCCGTGAAGTCGGTGAGCTGCTTCCCGGTGACCTGTTCCGCGGTGTGGCCGAAGAGGAACGCGGCGTCCTCGTTCCAGGCGGCGATGGCGCCGGCGCTGTCGATCTGGACGACCGCCACCCGCACGCGCTCGTCGGCGACCGGGAGAAGTCCCACGGGGAGCAGTGGTCCGGCCGATCGGATGCCCACCGGGCGTTCGGGAAGGTCGAGCTGGAACCAGACGTGTTTGCGGGCGGGCGAGTACTCGACGCCCCACCGGGTGGCGAGTGCCGCGCAGAGCAGCAGTCCGCGGCCGTTCTCGCGGTCGGGGCTGCCGAAGTCCGGGCCGGTGCTCTGGAGCGGGATCTCGCGTTCCGGATAGTGGTCGGAGACCTCGATCCGGACGCCGTCCTCCGTGCGCAGACAGAGCACGTCGGCGGCGGTGCCCGCGTGGACCACGGCGTTGGTCACCAGCTCGCTGGTGAGGACGACCGCGTCGTCGACGACGTCCGTGTAGCCCCACCCCTGGAGGGTGTCCCGGACGAAGGCGCGGGCGGTCGCGACGGAGCGCCCGACCGGGTCGAAGGTGGCGGCCGCGCGCGCGGTGATCACAGAACTCCCCATGTGGTGTCTCGTCGCTTCCCCGAGTCCTGTGCCCGTTTCTCGCCGCTTCGATTCGCCTGCCAGGCTAGACGCTCGGTCTGTGTGCCGGGTACACGAGGGGCGGCTTCGGACAGGAGCGGCCAGGAACCGACCTGTGACCGGACAAGTGTGGCCTTCCCACTGGAGGGATGCGGGACAACCACTGGAGGTTGCACCCCGGCTGCGTCCGGCCTGGTACGTTTCAACGATTTGACGTCCCCATGGTCACCCGTCGACGGTGGGCTGTGGCGGTGCGCCAAAGAAGAACTGGGCAAGCTCCCAGATAAGGCCCGAGCGATACGGTCAACCCCTGCGGGAGGGACACGGTGGAGTCTGGCGTGGCGGCGCGGGGCACAGGCACGCGCACAAAAGGCGGACAGTCCGTGAAGAAACAGCGCAATGGCACCATCGACGTCGACGCGGCGGCGCTCAACAGACTGCTGGCAGGTCTCGTGGCGATGCGCGACGGGAATTTCCGCAGGCGTCTGACCGTCTCGGGCGACGGTGTGATGGCGGAGATCGCGGCGGTCTTCAACGAGGTCGCCGACCGCAATCTGCATCTGACCGGAGAGCTGGCCCGGGTGCGGCGGATGGTCGGGCGCGAGGGGAAGCTCACCGAACGGCTGGAGACGGGCGCCTGCGAGGGCTCCTGGGCCGCCGCGATCGACGCCTCCAACGAGCTGGTCGACGATCTGGCCCGCCCGGTCTCGGAGGTCGGGCGGGTGCTGTCGGCGGTGGCCGACGGTGATCTCGAACAGCGGATGGAACTGCGTTCGCACACGTCGGACGAAACGGTACGGCCGCTGCGCGGCGAGTTCCTGAAGGTCGCCCGTACGGTCAACAGCCTCGTCGACCAGCTGTCGGCGTTCACCGAGCAGGTGACGCGGGTCGCGGTCGAGGTGGGTACCGAGGGCAAGCTGGGCGGGCAGGCCCAGGTGCGCGGGATGTCCGGGTCGTGGAAGGACCTCACGGACTCCGTGAACACCATGGCGTACCGGCTGACCGCACAGGTGCGCGACATCGCGCTGGTGACGACGGCGGTCGCCAAGGGGGATCTCTCGCGGAAGGTCACCGTCCATGTGGCCGGCGAGATGCTCCAGCTGAAGAACACCGTCAACACGATGGTCGACCAGCTCTCGTCGTTCTCCTCCGAGGTGACCCGGGTCGCCCGCGAGGTGGGTACGGAGGGCGAGCTCGGCGGTCAGGCGACCGTTCCGGGCGTGGCCGGTGTGTGGAAGGACCTGACCGACTCCGTCAACACGATGGCCGGGAACCTGACCTCCCAGGTGCGCGGGATCGCCGAGGTGACCACGGCGGTCGCCAACGGCGACCTGTCCCAGAAGGTCACGGTGAGCGCCCGCGGCGAGGTCGCGCAACTGGCCGAGACCATCAACCAGATGACCGACACGCTGCGGCTCTTCGCGGACGAAGTGACCCGGGTGGCCAGCGAGGTCGGTGGCGAGGGTCTGCTCGGCGGGCAGGCGAAGGTGCCGGGGGCGGCGGGGACGTGGAAGGACCTCACCGACTCGGTGAACACGGTCTTCCGGAACCTGACGACCCAGGTGCGGGACATCGCGCAGGTGACCACGGCGGTGGCCAACGGCGACATGACGCAGAAGGTCACCGTGGATGTGGCCGGCGAGATGCTGGAGCTGAAGAACACCGTCAACACGATGGTGGACCAGTTGCAGTCCTTCGGTTCGGAAGTGACCCGGGTGGCCCGGGAGGTCGGTCTTGAGGGCCGGCTGGGCGGCCAGGCCGAGGTGCCCGGCGCGGCGGGGACGTGGAAGGACCTCACCGACTCGGTGAACGCGGCGTTCCGCAACCTCACGGGGCAGGTGCGCGACATCGCGCAGGTGACGACCGCGGTGGCCAACGGTGATCTTTCGCAGAAGGTCACCGTGGACGTCGCCGGCGAGATGCTGGAGCTGAAGAACACCGTCAACACGATGGTGGCGCAGCTCTCGAACTTCGCCGACCAGGTGACCCGGATGGCGCGTGACGTGGGTACGGAGGGCCGGCTCGGCGGCCAGGCCCGGGTGGACGGCGTCTCCGGCACCTGGAAGGAGCTCACCGACTCCGTCAACTTCATGGCCGGGAACCTGACTTCGCAGGTACGCCAGATCGCCCAGGTGACCACGGCGGTGGCGCGCGGTGACCTGTCGCAGAAGATCGATGTGGATGCCCGGGGCGAGATCCTGGAGCTGAAGAACACGATCAACACGATGGTGGACCAGCTCTCCGCCTTCGCCGAGCAGGTGACCAGGGTCGCCCGTGAGGTCGGCACCGACGGGCGGCTTGGCGGGCAGGCACAGGTGCCCGGCGTGGCCGGTGTGTGGCGTGATCTGACCGACTCGGTGAACGGAATGGCGGGCAACCTGACCGCTCAGGTCCGTAACATCGCGCAGGTCGCCACGGCGGTGGCGCGCGGCGATCTGTCGCAGAAGATCGATGTGGATGCCCGGGGCGAGATCCTGGAGCTGAAGAACACGATCAACACGATGGTGGACCAGCTGTCGAACTTCGCCGAGCAGGTGACCAGGGTCGCCCGTGAGGTGGGTACGGAGGGCATGCTCGGCGGACAGGCCGAGGTGCAGGGGGTGTCCGGTACCTGGAAGGACCTCACCCAGTCCGTCAACGGCATGGCGAACAACCTGACCATGCAGGTACGCAACATCGCCGAGGTCACCACCGCGGTCGCCAACGGCGATCTCTCCAAGAAGATCACCGTCGACGCCAAGGGCGAGATCCTCGAACTGGTCACGACCGTCAACACCATGGTCGACCAGCTGCTCAACTTCGCGGACGAGGTGACGCGGGTCGCCCGTGAGGTGGGTACCGAGGGCATCCTCGGAGGTCAGGCCCGGGTGCCGGGTGCGACCGGCATCTGGAAGGACCTCAGCGACAACGTCAACCTGATGGCCAACAACCTGACCAGTCAGGTGCGGAACATCTCCCGGGTCTCCTCGGCGGTCGCCAACGGCGACCTGAGGAAGAAGGTCACCGTCGAGGCGCGCGGCGAGGTCGCCGAGCTCGCGGACACCGTCAACACGATGGTGACTACGCTGTCGTCGTTCGCGGACGAGGTGACGCGGGTCGCCCGTGAGGTGGGCACCGAGGGCGAACTGGGCGGCCAGGCACGGGTACCCGGGGTCTCGGGGACCTGGAAGGACCTCACCGAGTCGGTGAACTCGATGGCGTCCAACCTGACCGGCCAGGTGCGCCAGATCGCCGCGGTCACCACGGCGATCGCCAAGGGCGACCTCACCAAGAAGATCGACATCGACGCGCGCGGTGAGATCCAGCAGCTGAAGAACACCATCAACACGATGGTCGACCAGCTGTCCTCGTTCGCCGAGCAGGTGACCCGGGTGGCCCGCGAGGTGGGCACGGAGGGGCAGCTGGGCGGTCAGGCCCGGGTCCGGGACGTCGACGGCACCTGGCGCGACCTCACCGAGTCGGTGAACGAGATGGCCGGGAACCTCACCCGTCAGGTGCGGGCCATCGCGGCCGTCGCCACGGCGGTGACCCGCGGTGACCTCAACCTGAAGATCGATGTGGACGCGGCCGGCGAGATCCAGGCCCTTCAGGACAACATCAACACGATGATCGCCAACCTCCGCGACACCACGGCGACCAACAAGGAACAGGACTGGCTCAAGGGCAACCTCGCCCGGATCTCCGGGCTGATGCAGGGACGCCGCGATCTGGACGACGTGGCCTCGCTGATCATGAGCGAGCTGACCCCGGTCGTCTCCGCGCAGCACGGCGCGTTCTTCCTGGCCATGCCGACCGGGGACACCGGCACGGTCGGCCAGGACAGCGACAAGGACAACTCGTACGAGCTCTGCATGCGGGGCAGCTACGGATACTCGGCGGGTTCGATGCCGACCTCCTTCCGGCCGGGTGAGACGCTCATCGGGACCGCAGCGGAGGAGAAGCGGACCATTCAGGTGGACAACGTTCCGCCGGGCTATCTGAAGATCTCCTCCGGCCTCGGTGAGGCACCTCCCGCACATGTGATCGTGCTGCCGGTGCTTTTCGAGGGGAAGGTGCTCGGTGTGATCGAGCTGGCGTCGTTCCAGCCGTTCACCCACATTCAGCGGGACTTCCTCAACCAGCTCGCCGAAATGATCGCGACGAGCGTCAACACCATCAGCGTCAACACGAAGACCGAGAAGCTCCTCGAACAGTCGCAGGAGCTGGCCGCGCAATTGCGGGACCGCTCGCAGGAGTTGGAGAACCGGCAGAAGGCGCTCCAGGCATCCAACGCGGAACTGGAGGAGAAGGCCGAACTGCTGGCCCAGCAGAACCGCGACATCGAGGTCAAGAACACCGAGATCGAGGAGGCCCGGCAGGTCCTGGAGGAGCGCGCCGAGCAGCTCGCCGTCTCGATGCGCTACAAGTCGGAATTCCTGGCGAACATGTCGCACGAGTTGCGTACGCCGCTCAACTCGCTGCTCATTCTGGCCAAGCTGCTCGCGGACAACGCCGAGGGCAATCTCTCGCCGAAGCAGGTGGAATTCGCCGAGACGATCCACGGGGCCGGTTCCGACCTGCTCCAGCTGATCAACGACATTCTCGATCTGACGAAGGTCGAGGCGGGCAAGATGGATGTCAGCCCGACCCGGATCGCGCTGGTCCAGCTCGTGGACTACGTGGAGGCGACATTCCGTCCGCTCACCGCGGAGAAGGGGCTCGATTTCTCCGTGAGGGTCTCGCCGGAACTCCCCGCGACGCTCCACACGGACGAGCAGCGGCTCCTGCAGGTGCTGCGCAACCTCCTCTCCAACGCGGTGAAGTTCACCGACAGCGGGGCGGTCGAGCTGGTCATCCGGCACGCCAACGAGGACGTGCCGAACGCCATCCGTGAACAGCTGCTGGAGGCCGGTTCGCTGCGAGACGCGGACGCCGACCTGATCGCGTTCTCGGTCACCGACACCGGTATCGGGATCGCCTCCAGCAAGATGCTGGTGATCTTCGAGGCGTTCAAGCAGGCGGACGGTACGACCAGCCGCAAGTACGGCGGCACGGGGCTCGGACTGTCCATCAGCCGGGAGATCGCGCGGCTGCTGGGCGGCGAGATCCACGCGGCCAGTGAGCCGGGCCGCGGCTCGACCTTCACGCTGTATCTGCCGCTGCACCCGAGCGAGTTGCCGCCGCAGGGGTACCCGCAGATCGGCCCCGGTCACATCGAGGGGCACGGCGGCGCGGCCGAGGAGGGGCTGCTGCCGGAGGCCGGCCAGCATGGCGACCCGGCGGCCGCGGCACCGGACGCCGGCGGTGTCGCGGGGCTGATGCGGCGTCGCCGCAAGAGCCTGGGGAGCGCGGAGCGGCGGCCCGCGCTGCCGCCCCGGAGCGTGACCCCGACGGTTTCGCCGGAGCCGTGGACGCTCACCGGGCAGGAGGAGCCCGAGGTCCGCAGGACGTTCCGGTTCCGCGGCGAGAAGGTGCTCATCGTCGACGACGACATCCGCAACGTCTTCGCCCTCACCAGCGTGCTGGAGCAGCACGGTCTTTCGGTGCTGTACGCGGAGAACGGACGCGTGGGCATCGAAGTCCTGGAACAGCACGACGATGTGACGGTCGTACTGATGGACATCATGATGCCGGAGATGGACGGCTATGCCACGACGGCGGCGATCCGAAGGATGCCGCAGTTCGCCGGGCTGCCGATCGTCGCGTTGACCGCGAAGGCGATGAAGGGCGACCGGGAGAAGGCGATCGAATCCGGCGCTTCCGACTATGTCACCAAGCCTGTCGATCCTGATCATCTTCTTTCCGTAATGGAGCAGTGGATGCGCGGAGAGTGATCATTGACCGAGGGAATTCGGACGAGTTGCTGATCGACTGTGCTCGTGGGGGTGTGAGACGGCTCTGTACGGGGAACCTTCTCGTCCCCCACCGCGTTTCGGCTGTGTGCACAGTGACATCGCGGTGACAGGGTGTGGCGACGGGCGGGGTGCGGCTACCATGACCGGCACAAGGACGGACGGCGTAAGGGAGTCGTCCCCTGGGGCGGCGCCCGGTGCAATTCCGGGGCGAGGAGGACGGGCCATGGTGCAGAAGGCCAAGATCCTCCTGGTCGATGACCGGCCGGAGAATCTGCTGGCGCTGGAGGCCATCCTCTCTGCGCTCGATCAGACACTGGTCCGGGCATCGTCAGGGGAGGAAGCGCTCAAAGCGCTGCTCACGGACGACTTCGCGGTCATTCTGCTGGACGTCCAGATGCCGGGCATGGACGGTTTCGAAACCGCCGCGCACATCAAGCGACGGGAACGGACCCGGGACATCCCGATCATCTTTCTCACCGCGATCAACCACGGCCCGCATCACACCTTCCGGGGTTACGCGGCAGGCGCGGTGGACTACATCTCGAAGCCGTTCGACCCGTGGGTGCTCCGTGCCAAGGTCTCGGTCTTCGTCGAGCTGTACATGAAGAACTGCAAGCTGCGCGAGCAAGCGGCGCTGCTGCGGCTCCAGATCGAGGGCGATCCGGGCGGCCCGGGCCATGAGGGCGAGCCCGCCGGGCTGCTCGCCGAGCTCTCCGCTCGGCTGGCGGCCGTCGAGGAACAGGCGGAGGCGCTCTCCAAGCAGCTCGACGACGAGTCGGCGGACGCCGCGGCGGTGGCGACCGCCGCCCACCTGGAGCGGAAGCTCACCGGGCTGCGCCGGGCGCTCGACGCCCTGGAGCCCGGCACCGGAAGCAGCAGCGTCGGCCTTCCCTCGTAACGCCGCACGCGAACGCCGTACCCATCGCGTCCGCGTATCGGTGAAGACCGGGTCCGCGGGCCCGGTCCGGGGTGCCACTTCGGGCCGGGGGAGGGGCGGTTGCGCGAGGCCCGGACCCAACTGACCCCTCCGGTCGGCCGGTCCACGGCCGGAAGCGGGGCACGCGCGGTGAGGGCGCGTCAGTTTGCGGCCCCTGTGGGGCGACACGGTCGGGTGAAGCAGCGGTCGCACGTGTTCACAGCCGCCGACAACGGTAACCTCGGCACCATGGCCTCACGTACGTCCGGCAAGGGTTCCCAGGGCACGGCGGGCACCGCGAAGCGCGTCGGCCGTACCGCGGGGCCGGCCAAGAAAGCCGCGCCCGCGAAGAAGACCGCCGCGAAGAAGACCGCGCCCGCCAAGAAGGCGCCCGCGAAGAAGACCGCGGCGAAGAAGGCGCCCCCGCCCAAGCCCGCCCCGTCGCCCACCGGCGGTGTGTACCGCCTGGCGCGCGCCGTCTGGCTCGGTACCGCCCACGCCGTCGGAGCGACGTTCCGCGGCATAGGGCGGGGCGCCAAGGGGCTCGACCCCGCACACCGCAAGGACGGCGTCGCGCTGCTGCTGCTCGGCCTCGCGCTGGTCGTCGCCGCGGGCACCTGGTCGAACCTGCGCGGTCCCGTGGGCGACCTCGTGGAGATGCTCGTCACCGGGGCCTTCGGCCGGCTCGATCTGCTCGTACCGATACTGCTCGGTGCCATCGCCGTACGGCTGATCCGTTACCCGGAGAAGCCCGAGGCCAACGGACGCATCGTCATCGGGCTCTCCGCCCTCGTCATCGGGGTGCTCGGACAGGTCCACATCGCCTGCGGATCGCCCGGCCGCGAGGACGGCACCACGGCGATGCAGAACGCGGGCGGGCTCATCGGCTGGGCCGCCTCCAAACCGCTGATCTACACCATGGGCGAGGTCCTCGCCGTACCGCTGCTGTTGCTGCTCACCGTCTTCGGGCTGCTGGTCGTCACCGCCACCCCGGTGAACGCCATTCCGCAGCGGCTCCGACTGCTCGGCACCAGGCTGGGCCTCCTCCACCCGGAGTACGACCCCGAGGCGGACGAGGAGAACGACGACGAGCGCTACGAGGAGCAGTGGCGCGAGCAGCTTCCCGCGCGCTCCCGCCGCTCCCCGGCCCGCCGTTCCGAAGCGCCCGCCGAGTACGACCCGGAGCAGGCCGAGGCCGAGGCGCTCTCCAAGCGCCGCCGGCCGCGCAGGCCCTCCGCGCAGCCCGCGATGAACCGCACCATGGACGCGGTGGACGTGGCCGCCGCCGCGGCCGCGGCCCTCGACGGGGCGGTGCTCAACGGCATGCCGCCCTCGCCGATCGTCGCCGACCTCACCCAGGGCGTCTCCGTCGAGCGCGAACGCCAGGGCACACCGGTGCCGGGCGCCAGGGAGGGCGAACCCGGCCCCGGGGGAGGAAAGCCGGAGCAGGGGGCGGCGTCCACGGGCGGCGTGCCCGATCTGACGAAGCCGGTGCCCGACTCGCAGTCCCAGCCGCTGCCGGCCCGCGCCGAGCAGCTCCAGCTCTCCGGTGACATCACCTACTCGCTGCCCTCGCTCGACCTGCTGGAGCGCGGCGGCCCCGGCAAGACCCGCAGCGCCGCCAACGACGCGATCGTCGCGGCCCTGACCAACGTCTTCACCGAATTCAAGGTCGACGCCGCCGTCACCGGCTTCACCCGGGGACCGACGGTCACGCGGTACGAGGTGGAGCTCGGCCCGGCGGTCAAGGTCGAGCGGATCACCGCGCTCGCCAAGAACATCGCCTACGCCGTTGCCAGCCCCGATGTCCGGATCATCTCCCCGATCCCGGGCAAGTCCGCGGTCGGCATCGAGATCCCCAACACCGACCGGGAGATGGTCAACCTCGGCGACGTACTGCGCCTCGCGGACGCGGCCGAGGACGACCACCCGATGCTGGTCGCGCTCGGCAAGGACGTCGAGGGCGGCTATGTGATGGCCAACCTGGCGAAGATGCCGCACGTGCTGGTGGCCGGAGCGACCGGTTCCGGCAAGTCGTCCTGCATCAACTGCCTGATCACCTCGGTCATGGTGCGGGCGACCCCGGACGATGTCCGCATGGTGCTCGTCGACCCCAAGCGCGTCGAGCTGACCGCCTACGAGGGCATCCCGCACCTGATCACGCCGATCATCACCAACCCGAAGCGTGCCGCCGAGGCACTCCAGTGGGTCGTGCGGGAGATGGACCTGCGGTACGACGACCTCGCCGCGTTCGGGTACCGGCACATCGACGACTTCAACCAGGCCGTCCGCAACGGCAAGGTCAAGCCGCCGGAGGGCAGCGAACGCGAGCTGTCGCCCTACCCGTATCTGCTGGTGATCGTCGACGAGCTCGCCGACCTGATGATGGTGGCTCCGCGCGACGTGGAGGACGCCATCGTCCGCATCACCCAGTTGGCCCGCGCCGCCGGCATCCACCTGGTGCTCGCGACCCAGCGGCCCTCGGTCGATGTCGTCACCGGACTGATCAAGGCGAACGTGCCCTCCCGGCTGGCCTTCGCGACCTCCTCCCTCGCCGACAGCCGGGTCATCCTCGACCAGCCCGGAGCCGAGAAGCTCATCGGAAAGGGTGACGGTCTGTTCCTGCCGATGGGTGCGAACAAGCCCACCCGAATGCAGGGCGCCTTCGTCACCGAGGACGAGGTCGCCGCCGTCGTCCAGCACTGCAAGGACCAGATGGCGCCGGTCTTCCGCGAGGACGTGGTGGTCGGCACCGCGAAGAAGAAGGAGATCGACGAGGACATCGGCGACGACCTGGATCTGCTCTGCCAGGCCGCCGAACTGGTCGTCTCCACCCAGTTCGGTTCCACCTCGATGCTTCAGCGCAAGCTGCGGGTCGGCTTCGCGAAGGCGGGCCGGCTGATGGACCTGATGGAGTCGCGGAACATCGTCGGGCCCAGCGAGGGATCGAAGGCGCGCGACGTCATGGTGAAGCCCGACGAGCTGGACGGGGTGTTGGCTCTGATCCGCGGGGAAACCGGTTCGTAAGGGTGTTACGGGCAACCGTTTCGCCGGGTCGTACGTCAACTTGGGGGAAGGGGCGGCAGAATTGTCCCTCCCGGGGCGGTCCGGAGAATCGGACGGCGTTCGAGTCCGATGGAGGACAAAGTCCTTCCTCCCGGTTGCCCCACCCTTTCGTACCACCCCTAGACTGAACACCCAGCAGGTGGCTCACGCTCGAAAGGCGCCCCCGTGTCCATCGGCAACTCCCCCGAAGACGACCGGCCTTCGATCGGTCGAGTGCTCCAGCAGGCTCGTATCGCCGCAGGTCTCACGGTCGAAGAGATCAGCTCGTCCACCCGGGTGCGCATTCCCATCGTGCACGCGATCGAAGAGGACGACTTCTCCCGCTGCGGCGGCGACGTGTACGCACGCGGCCATATCCGTACGCTCGCGCGTGCCGTCGAGCTCGATCCGGAACCGCTGGTTTCGCAGTACGACGCGGAACACGGCGGCCGTCCCGCGCCCACGCCCGCGGCGCCGCTGTTCGAGGCCGAGCGAATCCGTTCCGAACCCCGCCGGCCCAACTGGACGGCGGCCATGGTCGCGGCGATCGTCGCCGTCGTCGGTTTCGTCGGCTTCACGTTCCTCAAGGGCGGCGACGACAGCCCCGCGGCCACCCAGGTCGCGGAGGGTCCCGCGCCGCACAAGAAGAGCCCCGCACCGAAGTCCGACAAGCCCGTCGACCCCAAGCCGGCGCCCTCCGACAGCGCCATCGCCGCGGCCCCCAGGGACAAGGTGACGGTCCGGCTCGACGCCAGCCAGGGCAAGAGCTGGATCTCCGCCAAGGACCACAACGGGCGGCTGCTCTTCGACGGTCTGTTGCTGCAGGGCCAGACCAAGACCTTCCAGGACCAGGAGCGGGTCGACCTCGTCCTCGGCGACGCGGGCTCGATCGAACTCTTCGTCAACGGCAAGAAGGTCGAGGACAAGTTCCAGCCCGGCCAGGTCGAGCGGCTCTCGTACACCAAGGGCGACCCGGCGGTCGGCTGACCCTGTACGCACCGTTTACTCGGACGGTCCCGACACACGGCGAGCGCCCGGCGATCCCGCCGGGCGCTCGCCGCATTGTTACTCGGTGTAACGGTGGAACCCTGCGCGGCGGGGCGAGTGCCAGGACAAAGTAGTCTTGAGCCCATGCCCGAACGCCGTACCGTCGCCCTTGTCACTCTTGGCTGCGCCCGTAACGAGGTGGACTCGGAGGAGCTCGCAGGCCGCTTGGCAGCGGACGGCTGGGAGCTCGTCCAGGATGCCTCCGACGCGGATGTCGCCGTCGTCAACACCTGTGGATTCGTCGAGGCCGCCAAGAAGGACTCCGTCGACGCCCTGCTCGAAGCCAATGATCTGAAGGATCACGGCCGGACCCAGGCCGTGGTCGCCGTCGGCTGCATGGCCGAGCGCTACGGAAAGGACCTCGCCGAGGCCCTGCCCGAAGCGGACGGCGTCCTCGGCTTCGACGACTACGCCGAGATCTCCGACCGCCTCCAGACCATCCTCAACGGCGGCATCCACGCCTCGCACACCCCGCGCGACCGGCGCAAGCTGCTGCCGATCAGCCCCGCCGAACGGCAGGACGCAGCCGTGGCGCTTCCCGGCCACGCGCAGGAGGCCGCACCGGCCCCCGCCCCCGAGGACCTCCCCGACGGCATCGCGCCGGTCTCCGGACCGCGGGCGCCCCTGCGCCGCCGGCTGGGCACCAGCCCCGTCGCCTCGGTGAAGCTCGCCTCCGGCTGCGACCGCCGCTGCTCCTTCTGCGCCATTCCGTCCTTCCGCGGCTCGTTCATCTCGCGGCGTCCCTCGGACGTGCTGCAGGAGACCCGCTGGCTGGCCGAGCAGGGCGTCAAGGAGGTCATGCTGGTCTCCGAGAACAACACGTCGTACGGCAAGGACCTCGGCGACATCCGGCTGCTGGAGACGCTGCTGCCGGAGCTCGCCGACGTCGAGGGGATCGAGCGGATCCGGGTCAGCTACCTCCAGCCGGCCGAGATGCGGCCCGGCCTCATCGACGTACTGACCTCCACGCCGAAGGTCGCGCCCTACTTCGACCTGTCCTTCCAGCACTCCGCCCCCGGTGTGCTGCGGGCGATGCGCCGCTTCGGTGACACCGACCGGTTCCTGGAACTGCTGGACACCATCCGGAGCAAGGCGCCGCAGGCCGGTGCCCGCTCCAACTTCATCGTGGGCTTCCCCGGCGAGACCGAGGCCGACCTGGCGGAGCTGGAACGCTTCCTCACCGGTGCCCGGCTCGACGCCATCGGCGTCTTCGGCTACTCCGACGAGGAAGGCACCGAGGCCGTCGGCTACGAGAACAAGCTGGACGCCGACGTCATCGCCGAGCGGCTCGCGCACATCTCGCAGCTGGCCGAGGAGCTCACCTCGCAGCGTGCCGAGGAGCGCCTGGGCGAGTCGCTCCAGGTGCTGGTCGAGTCCGTGGACGACGAGGACGGGGCGGTGGGCCGCGCGGCACACCAGGCACCCGAAACGGACGGCCAGGTGCTCTTCACCACACGCGACGGCCTCGTACCCGGTCGTATGGTCGAGGCAAAGGTCGTGGGCACCGAAGGAGTGGATCTGGTGGCCGAGTGTTCCGAACTCGTGGAGGCAGCCAGATGACGGGAGTCCCGGCATCCGCGGCAGGCGGCTCCGGCGCGAAGCCGGTCCGCGGCGGCAAGCTGGGCACTGCGGCCGTCAATCAGGCCAGCCTGTGGAACATCGCCAACCTGCTCACCATGCTGCGGCTGGTGCTGGTGCCCGGCTTCGTGCTGCTGCTGCTGCACAACGGCGGGTACGACCCGGCCTGGCGGTCGTTCGCCTGGGCGGCCTTCGCCGTCGCCATGATCACCGACCTGTTCGACGGTCATCTGGCGCGCACGTACAACCTGGTCACGGACTTCGGGAAGATCGCCGACCCGATCGCGGACAAGGCGATCATGGGCGCGGCGCTGATCTGTCTCTCGTATCTCGGCGATCTGCCCTGGTGGGTCACGGGCGTGATCCTCTTCCGCGAGATCGGCATCACGCTGATGCGTTTCTGGGTGATACGGCATGCGGTGATTCCGGCCAGTCGCGGCGGGAAGATGAAGACCCTGGCGCAGGGGACGGCCGTCGGGATGTACGTCCTGGCGCTCACCGGTCCACTGGCCACCCTGCGCTTCTGGGTGATGGCGGTGGCCGTCGTGCTGACGGTCGTCACCGGGCTCGACTATGTGCGCCAGGCCGTCGTGCTGCGCCGCAAGGGGCTCGCGGCCGAGCGGGCCGCCGCAGCGGCCGGCTCGGTCCAGGGGGTCGCGGGAAGCCGTGATTCGGCGGAGGCCGAGCGGTGACTGCCGCGGCCCGGGTGCTGGAGCTGCTCGTGGAGCGTGGTGAGACCCTTGCCGTCGCGGAGTCGCTGACCGGCGGTCTGGTCGCGGCGGAGCTGACCTCGGTGCCGGGTGCCTCGCACTCCTTCCGGGGCTCCGTGACGGCGTACGCGACGCCCCTGAAGCGGGATGTCCTGGGGGTGGACGGCGTGCTGCTGGCGGAGCGCGGGGCGGTCGACCCCGAGGTGGCGCGGCAGATGGCGGCCGGTGTGCGCCGCGTTCTCGGGGCGGACTGGGGCATGGCCACCACCGGGGTCGCGGGTCCCGAACCGCAGGACGGCAAGGCCGTGGGGACGGTGTATGTCGCGGTGTCCGGGCCGGACGGCGTGGAGAATATGGCTGAGCTGAGGTTGAACGGCGGACGGGCGGACATCCGTAAAGAGAGCGTACGGAGCGTGCTCGAGTTGCTCTCCGCCGAACTCGGCAGGAATGCAAGCGCACAGGATACGGAACAGAACGGGGGGAATTGATGTTTGCAGCCCTGAGTGAACACGACATCGCTCCCCGCACGGCCGCGGCGCAAGGCGGTACGGTGGGGCGTGAAGGATGCGGCTACGCGGTCCGAGGAGGGAGCCACCGATGATTCTGCTCCGTCGCCTGCTTGGTGACGTGCTGCGTCGGCAGCGCCAGCGCCAAGGCCGTACTCTGCGCGAAGTCTCCTCGTCCGCCCGAGTCTCGCTCGGCTATCTCTCCGAGGTGGAGCGGGGGCAGAAGGAGGCATCCTCCGAACTGCTCTCCGCCATTTGCGACGCGCTTGACGTACGGATGTCCGAGCTCATGCGTGAAGTGAGCGATGAGCTGTCGCTGGCCGAACTGGCCGAGTCGGCAGCAGCCAGCGATCCGGTTCCTGTGCCGGTGCGCCCCATGCTCAATTCCGTCTCCGTGACGTCGGTGGCGGGTGTGCCGACGGGACGGGTGACCATCAAGGCGCCCGCGGAAGCGGTGGATGTCGTCGCCGCCTGACCCGTGTGGTCCGGTGTGAAGCGGTGTGTGTGGCGGAGCCCCGGTCGTCCCCTTGAGGGGGCGGCCGGGGCTTCCGCGTGCCCGGGGTGGCACGGGACAGGGGGGTGGGGCAGGTGGGACCAGATGGCTCCCAAATGACCGATTTGGCTTGTTTGTGTCATCGTGGGTGATGCCGAACGGGCAGAGAAGTTCCCTTACCCGAAGGAGTCGCAATGGTTGACGAAGGCGCCAAGGACAAGCTCAAGGGCAAGGCGAAGGAAGCCATGGGCAAGATGACCGGCGACCGTCGCAAGGAGGCCGAAGGCAAGATGGACCAGGCCAAGGGCCGGGCCAAGGGCGCCATGGGTGACGCCGAGGAGCGCGCGGAGGGCATGAAGGACTCCTTGCGCCGCGACGAGCACTGATCGCGTCCACCGGGCCCCCACACGTCGAGAACGGTGGGGGCCCGGTGGTGCCGGTCCGGTTCGCGTTCCGTCCTGGATGCGGTCCGGGCGCCGCCGGGCGAGACTGCGGGGAGCGGACCGCCGGCCGGCGGGATCGCGGAGCGATGTGATCGCCGTGCGGTGTTGTCGCGGGTGCGGTGTGATCGCCGTGCGGTGCCGGTACGGCGCCGTGTTGTTGCGGCGTGGTGTGAACGAAGCGTTGTCGTGTCGCTGCGCGGGTGGGCCGCGCTGCGGTGGGCCACGTGTTCCGGTTCTGTGCCGGAGGGCGCCCGGCCGTGGCGGCCTCCGATCCGGGGCGGCACGCCCCGGAGTTCCGGGCAAGAGCGTGCAACGGTCTGCGGCTGCGCGAAGCGCGCCGGTGGTGCCCCGATGCGCTCTCCCGCCGGGTGAGCGCGCCGCACTAGATTCGGCCGGAGGAGGCAGCCATGGTACGGCGATGGGTGCCGGCGCTCGTTCTCGGCGGAGTGTGGTGGTGGGCCGTACTGCGGCTCGCACTGGAACCGGCCCATGCGGGGCTCGTCGAGGGTGCGGTTGCGGCCGGTGGATGGGGCCTGAGCCTGCTGCCCGTGCATGTGGCCGCGACCGCCGGTGCGGGCCGGAAGAAGGCTGGGGCGGACGGCTCGGGAGCGGACGCTGCTTGGTGGTCGGTCCTCGGTGTTCGGTGGGCGGGGCGTTGGTTCGCTGTCGGGGAGCAGGGTGCGGAGCGGGTCCGGCAGATCGCGCGGATCACCAGGGCATGGCTACGCCGCCGTTGGGGCGGAGGATCTGGCCGGTCATGAAGGCCGACGCGTCGGAAGCGAGATGGAGCACGGTGTGGGCGACGTCCTCGGGTTCGCCCACCCGCCCCAGTGGGGAGATCCGGGCCATCGTCGCCTCGATCCGGTGCTGCCGGTCCGAGTCGTGCCGGGCGGTCATGGGCGTACGGATCCAGCCCGGGGCGACGGCGTTGACGCGGATCGCGTGCGGCCCCAACTCCGTCGCCAGTGTCTTCGTCAGCTGGACGACCGCCGCCTTGGCCGCGCTGTAGCAGAGCAGCCCCGGGCCGGCGGAGTCGACCGCCCCCGAGGCCATGGTGATCAGCGAACCGGGGGTACCGCGCGCGATCATGCCGCGGGCCACCTCCTGGCAGGCGTACAGCACGCCCTTGAAATTGACCGCGAGGACGCGGTCGAGATCTTCGTCCGAGGTCTCCAGGACGTTGCTCGTATGCATGATTCCGGCGACGGCCGCCAGGATGTCGAGGTCGCCCGCGGCGGCCACCGCGGCCCCGACCCGACCGCGGTCGGTGACATCGAGGACCTGGATGTGGGATGTGCCACCCGCTTCGGTGATCAGGCCCTGGGTCTCCAGCAGGCCCTTCTCGTCGAGGTCCGCGCAGTGCACCGTGGCGCCCGCGGTGGCGAGCAGGACGGCGCAGGCCCGGCCGATGCCGCCCGCGGCGCCGGTGACGAACGCGGAGCGGCCCGTGAGGTCGTACGCGGTGAGGGGCATGACCGGACGGTACGACCGGATCTGACGGGTCGTCAACCATTCGGTGGGCCTCAGCCGGTGGGGCCCGACTGGCAGTGCGGGCACCAGTAGGCGGGGCGCGAGTCCTGGTCCCCGGTCCGGATCGGGGTGCCGCAGCGCAGACAGGGGCGGTTGGCCCTGCCGTAGACCCAGAGCCGTTCCTTCGGGCCGGGTCCGCGCGTGGACGTTCCGGTGGTCGTGCGCAGGGGGCGGTCGCGGTTGGCTTCGAGCAGCTGCTTGGCCGTCGTGACCAGGCGTACGACGGTGGGGGCGGGCAGTTCACCGACGGCGAGCCAGGGGGTGGCGCGGGCCAGGAAGCAGAGCTCGGCCTTGTAGACGTTGCCGATTCCGGCCAGGTTGCGCTGGTCCAGCAGGGCTTCGCCGAGCGGGCGGCCGGGATCGGCGAGCAGATTGCGCAGGGCGGTGTCGGGATCCCAGTCGGGGCCCAGCAGATCGGGGCCGAGATGGCCGACCGCCTTGCTCTCGTCCCGGGTGCGGAGCAGCTCCAGGACGGGCAGCCGGTAGCCGACGGCGGTGTGTTCGGTGTTGGCGAGGATCGCGCGGATCTGGTGCGTGGGGCCACCGCGCCAGCGTTCCCCCGGGGCGTAGACGCGCCAGGCGCCGTCCATCCGGAGATGGCTGTGCAGGGTGAGGCCGCCCTCGACCCGGGTGAGGAGGTGCTTGCCGCGCGAGACGACGTCCAGGACCGTCCGGCCGGTGAGGTCGGCGGTGGCGAACCGGGGGACGCGCAGGTCGGAGCGGGTGAGGACCCGACCGGCGAGTGCGGTGTGCAAACGTCCGGCGGTCTGTAGGACGGTGTCTCCTTCGGGCATGCCTCCATGATGCGGGTGGGAAGAGGCGCGCCGGTGGTTCAGGCGCGCAGGCGGAGCCCTCTCGGGGTCGCGAGGAAGCCGGCCGCCTCCAGGGTGCGGCCGAGCGGGGAGGTCAGGGACGGTGCGCCATTGGTGCGCTCCACCGTGACCGTGCCGAGCGCACCTGCGCGGGCGGCTGCCGCCAGCGCCCCGGCCGCCGCGAGGAGCGCCGGATCGTCCGGGTCGGTGGGCCAGGCCAGCAGCGTTTTGCCGCCGCGCTCCATGTACATCGCCAGCTCGCCGTCGACCAGCACCACGAGGGCGCCCGCCTTGCGGCCGGGCTTGTGCCCGGCGCCGTCGGGCGTCTCCGGCCAGGGCAGCGCCGCGCCGTACGCGTTGGCAGGGTCCGCCGCGGCGAGGACCAGGGCATGGCGAGCGGCGCCCGGCTCCGTACGGTCGCGGGCGGTGGACGTGGCACGCAGCCGGTCCACCGCCCCGTCCATCGCGAACTGCGCCGCCCCCAGGCCCTCGACGACATACCCGCGCCGGGCCTGCCCGTTGTCCTCGAAGGCGGACAGGACGCGGTACGTCGCGGAGAAGCCGCCTTCGACGCCCTCGGCCTGGACGGCTCCGCGGGTCACCACCCCGTGGCGGTCGAGAAGGGTGCGGGCCAGCGCGTGAGCACGGTGCGTGGGGTCGGGCTCGACGGCGGGCAGCAGGGACCAGCGACCCGAGACGGTGGGCGGGCCGGTGCGGGACGCGGGCCGGGCGGCGGAGGTGAGCGAGCCGTAGCGCCCGCGCGGGACACTGCGTCTGGCGCGGTGGGCCGTCGAGCCCGCCGTGCGGCCGGAGCCCAGCAGTGAACGCAGCGGGGCGAGTGTGTCATTGGTGAGCCGGCCCGACCAGGCCAGCTCCCAGACGGCGTCGGCGAGTTGCGGATCGGTGCAGTCCGGATGAGTGGTGGCGCGGACCTGATCGGCGATCTGCCGGAAGAACAGTCCGTATCCGCCGCTCAGGACGGTCAGGACGGACTCGTGCAGTGCGCTGAGCTCCAGCGGGTGCGGCGGCGGGAGGAGCAGGGGCGCGCTGTCGGCGAGGTAGAGGGACAGCCAGCCGTCCTTGCCGGGGAGGGCGCCGGCGCCGGCCCAGACGACCTCGCCGGTGGTGGTCAGCTCGTCGAGCATCGCGGGGGTGTAGTCCGTGACCCGGCCCGGCAGGATCAGCTTCTCCAGCGCCGACGCCGGGACGGGGGCGCCCTGCAACTGCTCGACGGCGCGGGCCAGTCCGTCGATTCCGCGCAGGCTGTTGCCGCCCAGGTGCTGCCACTTCGGTAGGAAGCCGGCGAGGGCGGCGGGCGGGACCGGCTCCAGCTCGTGGCGGAGTGCGGCGAGCGAGCGGCGGCGCAGTCTGCGCAATACGGTGGCGTCGCACCACTCCTGGCCGATGCCGGCGGGATGGAATTCACCCTGGACGATCCGGCCGGACGCGGCGAGCCGCTGCAACGCCCCGTCCGTGACGGCGGTGCCGAGGCCGAAGCGGGTGGCGGCCCCGGTGGAGGTGAACGGGCCGTGCGTACGGGCGTACCGGCCGAGGAGATCGCCCAGGGGGTCCTTCACCGGCTCGGTGAACGCCTCGGGGACGCCGACCGGGAGGGCGGTGCCCAGTGCGTCCCGCAGACGGCCCGCGTCCTCGATCGCGGCCCAGTGACCGGCTCCACCGATCCGGACCCGGATGGCCCGGCGGGCCGCGGACAGCTCCGGAGCCCATGACGGGTCGGCGCCGCGCTCGGCCAACTCCTCGTCGGTGAGCGGACCGAGGACCCGGAGGAGATCGGCGACGCCCTCCACGTCCTTGATCCGGCGGTCCTCGGTCAGCCACTGGAGCTCCTGCTCCAGCTCGGTCAGGACATCGGCGTCGAGCAGCTCGCGCAGCTCCGCCTGGCCGAGGAGCTCCGCCAGGAGGTGCGAGTCGAGCGAGAGGGCGGCGGCCCGCCGTTCGGCCAGGGGGGAGTCGCCCTCGTACAGGAACTGGGCTACGTAGCCGAACAGGAGCGAGCGCGCGAAGGGTGAGGGCTCCGGGGTGGTCACCTCGACCAGCCGGACCCGGCGTGCTTCGAGGTCACCCATGAGCTCCGTGAGCCCGGGTACGTCGAAGACGTCCTGGAGGCATTCGCGGACCGCTTCCAGGACGATCGGGAAGGAGCCGAACTCCGAGGCGACCTGGAGGAGTTGCGCGGCGCGCTGTCGCTGCTGCCACAGCGGGGTGCGTTTGCCCGGGCTGCGGCGGGGCAGCAGCAGGGCGCGGGCCGCGCACTCGCGGAACCGGGAGGCGAACAGGGCCGAACCGCCGACCTGGTCGGTGACGATCTGTCCGATCTCGCCCTGCTCGAACGTCACGTCCGCCGCGCCGACGGGCGGTTGTTCGCTGTCGTGGGAGAGGGCCGCCTGCGGCGCCGGACCGGCGGGACCTTGCGCCGGGTCCTGTGCGGGGTCGAAGTCCAGGAGGTCCAGGCCCATCAGGTCGGCGTCCGGCAGCCGCAGCACGATGCCGTCGTCGGCATGCATCACCTGGGCGTCCATGCCGTACCGCTCGGCGAGGCGGGCGCTCAGCGCCAGTGCCCACGGCGCGTGCACCTGCGCGCCGAACGGGGAATGGACCACGACCCGCCAGTCACCCAGCTCGTCACGGAACCGTTCGACGAGGACGGTCCGGTCGTCCGGGACGTGGCCGCAGGCGCGGCGCTGCTCGTCGATGTACGACAGGGTGTTGTCGGCGGCCCAGGTGTCGAGACCGGCGGCGAGCAGACGGTCGCGGGCGTCCTCCTGCGACAGGCCGCCGATCTCGCGGAGGAACGCCCCCAGCGCACGTCCCAGCTCCAGTGGGCGGCCCAGCTGGTCGCCCTTCCAGAACGGCAGCCGGCCGGGAACGCCGGGGGCCGGCGACACCAGGACCCGGTCGCGGGTGATGTCCTCGATCCGCCAGGACGTGGTGCCCAGCGTGAAGACATCGCCGACCCGGGACTCGTACACCATCTCCTCGTCGAGCTCGCCGACCCGGCCGCCGCCCTTCTTGGGGTCGGCGCCCGCGAGGAAGACCCCGAAGAGTCCCCGGTCGGGAATCGTTCCCCCGGAGGTGACGGCGAGCCGCTGTGCTCCGGGGCGGCCGGTGACCGTGCCGGCCACCCGGTCCCAGACCACGCGGGGGCGCAGCTCGGCGAAGGCGTCGGAGGGATAGCGGCCGGCGAGCATGTCCAGCACGGCGGTGAACGCGGACTCGGGCAGCGAGGCGAACGGGGCGGCGCGACGGACGGTCGCCAGCAGGTCGTCCACCTGCCAGCTGTCCAGGGAGACCATGGCGACCAGCTGCTGGGCCAGCACGTCCAGCGGGTTGGAGGGAACCCGGAGTGCCTCGATGGAGCCCTCGCGCATCCGCTCGGTGACCACGGCCGCCTGCACCAGATCGCCCCGGTACTTGGGGAAGACCACTCCGGTGGAGACCGCGCCGACCTGGTGCCCGGCGCGGCCGACGCGTTGCAGACCGGAGGCGACCGAAGGCGGCGACTCCACCTGGATGACCAGGTCGACGGCGCCCATGTCGATGCCCAGCTCCAGGCTGGAGGTGGCGACGACGGCAGGCAGCCGGCCCGCCTTGAGGTCCTCCTCGACCTGGGCGCGCTGTTCCTTGGAGACCGAGCCGTGGTGGGCGCGGGCGAGCAGGGCGGGGGCGCCCTTCGCCGCACCGGACTCGGCCATGATCTCGGCGGGGGAGTGGGATTCGGCGATCGTCTCGCCGGTGAGCCGCTCGTACGCGATCTCGTTGAGCCGGTTGCACAGCCGCTCGGCGAGGCGGCGGGAATTGGCGAAGACGATGGTGGAGCGGTGCTGCTGGACCAGGTCGACGATCCGCTCCTCGACGTGGGGCCAGATCGACGGCTTCTCCGCCTGGCCCGCCCCGTCGGGGTCGGTGGCGGGGGAGCCGCCGAGCTCGCCCAGGTCCTCGACCGGCACGACCACCGACAGGTCGAACCGCTTGGTGGACGGCGGCTGGACGATCTCCACCTTGCGCCGGGGCGAGAGGAAGCGGGCCACCTCGTCGACCGGACGGACCGTCGCCGACAGGCCGATCCGCCGGGCCGGACGCGGCAACAGCTCGTCGAGACGCTCCAGCGACACGGCGAGATGGGCGCCCCGCTTCGTGCCCGCCACGGCGTGCACCTCGTCGAGGATCACCGTCTCGACCCCGGACAGCGCCTCCCGGGCGGACGAGGTCAGCATCAGGAACAGCGATTCGGGGGTGGTGATCAGGATGTCCGGCGGCCGGGTCGCCATCGAGCGGCGCTCGGCGGGCGGGGTGTCGCCGGAGCGGATCCCCACCCGGACCTCGGGCTCGGGCAGCCCCAGGCGCACCGACTCCTGACGGATGCCGGTCAGCGGTGAGCGGAGGTTGCGCTCCACATCGACCGCGAGTGCCTTGAGGGGGGACACGTACAGCACTCGGCAGCGCTTCTTCGCCTCGGCGGGCGGTGGGACGGACGCCAGGGTGTCGAGCGCGGCGAGAAAGGCGGCGAGGGTCTTGCCGGAGCCGGTCGGCGCGACGACCAGCACGTCCGAACCCTCGCCGATGGCGCGCCAGGCGCCCTCCTGCGCGGAGGTGGGCGCGCTGAAGGCACCCGCGAACCAGCCGCGGGTCGCGGGCGAGAACGAATCGAGCGCAGAGCCGGCCATGTCCCCCATCGTGCACCCCACCACTGACAACGGCCCCGACGCCGGGCACCCCGTCAGCCGCGTCGGCTCCCGCATCGTGGACCCCGTCGCCCGTGACGGCCCTCGCACCATGCATCCGTCGCCCGCGACGGCCCTCGCACCGTGGAGGCCCCCACCTGCGACGACCACCCGGTCGTCCTCGGAGGCCCTGCTCCGGAGCTGCGAGAATTGGTGCATGGCGGCGATACCGGAGTCGGGACCGGGGGAGTGGGCGAGGCACTGGCAGTACGCGGAGCTGCCCGACCTCGATCTGCTGCGTGCCCGGTACGTGCGCCACACCTTCCCGCGCCACAGCCACGAGGGCCATGTCTTCGGCACCATCACCCGCGGGGTCGAGGACGTCGGGCTGCCGGGCGGCACCGTCCACGCCGGGCCCGGCACCGTCGTCATGATCAACCCGGAGGTGCCGCACACGGCCCGCGCGGGTGTGCCGGAGGGCTGGGTGTACGCCACGCTCTACCCGTCCTCGCAGGTGATCAACGACATCGCGGCCGACACGACGAGCCTGCGCGGCACGGTCGGATTCACCGAGACCAGCGTCGTGGACCCGTACGCGGCCCGGCTGATCCGCGAGGTCCACCGGGCGGCCGAGGAGGGCAACGCGCTCGCCGCCGACACGGTGCTGCGGGTCATGGTCACGAGACTGCTGGGCCGGTGCGGCAGCGCGCTGCCCGTCCGCGTGCCCCGCTCGGCGGGTGCCCGTGACGCCGCGCGGGCCCGTGCGGTCCTGGAGGGCAGGATGGCGGCGCCGCCCACCCTGGAGGCACTGGCGGCGGAGCTGGACACCAGTCCGTTCGCGCTGCTGAGAGCCTTCAAGAAGCAGTACGGGATGCCGCCGCACGCCTGGCTCACCGATGCCCGGGTGCGGGCGGCACGGCGGATGCTCGACGCGGGGACGGCGCCCGCGGAGGCGGCCGCCGAGGTCGGCTTCACCGACCAGCCGCATCTCAACCGTCACTTCACCCGGATCGTGGGGGTGCCACCCGGCGCGTACCAGCGCGAGCGTGCAAGAACGTACAAGACCGGTCCCGATCTGCCCGGGTAGCGTTCCGGGCGTGGCAGAACAGACAACACTCCCAGAGGGCGTCGGTGAATCGGCCGACGCACCCCACGGCAACGCGGTCGGCCCCGGAGAACAGCCGGCCGCGGCCGGTGCAGAGCGGGCCGGCGCGGAGGCGACCGGTGCGAAGCCGGACTCGGCCGTCGTACGCGATGCGCTCGGCGTCGGGATAGCCGTCGGGCTCTCCGGCTTCGCCTTCGGCGTGACCTCGGCCGGTTCCGGACTGAGCCTGCTGCAGACCTGCGCGCTCAGCCTCGCCGTCTTCACCGGTGCCTCGCAGTTCGCCCTCGTCGGCGCCCTGGCCGCGGGCGGCAATCCGTACACCGCGGCCGCCGGGGCCTTCTTCCTCGGCGTACGCAACTCGTTCTACGGCCTTCGGCTGTCCCAGCTGCTGGCGCTTCCCCGGGCGCTGCGCCCCTTCGCCGCCCAGTGGGTCATCGACGAGACGACCGCCGTGACACTTCCGCAGCCGACCCGGCGGGCGGCACGGATCGGCTTCGCCGTCACCGGACTGACCCTGTATGTGCTGTGGAACCTGACCACGCTGCTGGGAGCCCTGGGAGCCGAGGCGCTCGGCGACACCGACACCTGGGGGCTGGACGCGGCCTCGCCCGCGGTCTTCCTCGCCCTGCTCGCGCCGATGCTGAAGAGCACCACGGAACGCGTCACCGCCGCGCTCGCGGTGCTGCTCGCGCTCGGCCTGCTGCCCGTGGTCCCAGCGGGCGTCCCGGTCCTGCTGTCGGCGCTCGCCGCACCCGTCGTCCTGTTCCTGGGCGGACGCATGAAGGGAACGGTCGGGGAAGCGGCCCCCGAGAAGGAGCGTGCGGAGAAGCACACCCGGACGAGTACCCGGACGAGTACGGAGGAGGACCGGTGAACGTCTGGATCGCCATCGCGCTGACCGCTGTCGGCTGCTATCTCGCCAAGCTCCTCGGACTGCTGGTGCCCGCAGGACTACTGGAGCGCCCGCTCACCCAGCGTCTCGCCGCGCTGCTGCCCGTGGCGCTCCTGGCCGCGCTCACCGCGCAGCAGACGTTCGGCGACGGCCAGCACCTGGCCCTGGACGCCAGGGGAGCCGGTCTGGCCGCAGCGGCGCTCGCGCTGGTGCTGCGCGCGCCCTTCCTCGTCGTCGTGGGCGTCGCCGTGGTCGTCACCGCAGGGGTACGCGCCCTCGGTTAGCCCCCGATGGACCCCGGAGCGGATGTGCAAGGGGTTCGGGCCAGTGAACCCAGCCCCTTGCACACGTCGGTGGAAGACCGGTGTCCGTGCGCCTGGAACAGGCCGGCGACCGGGCCTCAGCAGAGGCTGCGGCCGTGGGCGCGCAGTGTCAGCAGTGCCTTGAGCGTCACGATGGGCCGCCCCTCCAGGGCCGTCCCCGGGGCCCACTGCCGCCAGTCGACCGGCCAGCCGCCGTCCGGCTGCTGTTCGGCCGCGAGATGGTCGAGCGAGCGGGAGAGCTCCTCGTCGGTGAACCAGTGCCGGGCGAGCGAATCGGGCGTACGGGCGTAGTCGTACGGAAAATGCTGCTCACCCGGCGCGTAACCGGCCGCGACCGGGTACTCGGCCCGCCGCTCCGGATCAAGTACCGCGAGACGCTGATCCCGCACCAGCCGCCCGAGCCGGTCGGCCGCCGCCTCCGCCCGCGACCGGTCCGGAGCGCCGTCCAGGAAGGCGAGCGCCGCCTCGATCTCGTAGGGATGCGACCGGTCCAGCGCGTCCACCGCGGCCCAGCAGAAATCGGTGGCCCGGAACAGCCAGGCGTGCCACACCGCGTTGCGGTGCAGGAGCCCGACGACGGGCCCGGTGGCCAGCAGCTCCGCGGGAGGATCGTCGACGATCGGGATGAACGGCGCGGCAGGGTAGCCGCGCTGTGTCGGCAGCAGAGCGGGCAGCGCGCCCTCCTTGGTCGACACCTCGGTGAGGAAGCGGCAGATCCGCTCCACCCGCAGCCCGTCGCAGCGCCCGATGGAGTCCAGCACATTGAGCGCGTGCGCGGTGTGCAGTGGCTGACTGACGGGGCCGCGCAGATCGGGTTCGAGTGCGTGCCCGTAGCCGCCGTCCTCGTTCAGATAGGCGGCGAGTGAGGTTTCCACGGCGTCCGCGCTTCCTTCCAGGAAGTGATGAGCGAACCGCCGTTGTTCCAGGACACGGGCCGTGAGCCAAATGAACTGCTCGGCACGGTTGAGGGGACTTGTTCCGGTTCCAGCCATGGACCGACCGTAGGACGGTAAGCGCTCTCGGCAGGACGTAGCGGCCCGGCTGCACTCTCAGGAGCGGGATACTGAGGTCATGCGGTTGACGATTTTCTGGGAACGGATGGCGGACCACTTCGGAGCCGGGTACGCCGACTCCTTCGCACGCGATCATGTGATGGCCGAACTCGGCGGGCAGACGGTGCACCAGGCGCTCGCCGCCGGCTGGGAGACCAAGGACGTCTGGCGCGGTGTCTGTACCGCGGTCGGCATCCCGGCGGACAAGCGCTGACCCGAGGCCCACGGCCGTACCGCTGACGCCGAAGCCGCCGCCCACCGGCGACGTCTCCGGGCACGCGCGCGCCGGTTCTGGCGTCCGGTCCCTCTCGGACACACGCCGATTTCCGGTTCGTCAGCGGCCGGACCTGTGCTGTTGTCCGGGGCGGGCGGTTGCTCGCCGCGACCGTAGGCGAGACTGGAACCGTGGCACCGACAGACGAGACAGCACAGACCCAGCCGCCCTCCACACCACCCGTCCCGCCGGCCGCGCCACCCGCCGCGCCCGTCGGCAGCGGGTCGGTGCGCATGCCCGCGTGGCTGCCGCGCGCCATGGTCCTGGCCCTGGCGCTCTATGCCTGCTTCCAGCTCGGCAGCTGGGCGTTCGACCAGCTCATCGGGCTGCTGATCAATGTGCTGATCGCGTTCTTCCTGGCGCTCGCCATCGAGCCGGCGGTGAGCCGGATGGCGGCGCGCGGCATGCGCCGGGGCCTGGCCACCTTCCTGGTCTTCCTGGCGGTGCTGATCGCCGGGGTGGGCTTCGTCGTGCTGCTCGGCTCGATGCTCGCGGGCCAGATCGTCGACATGGTCGACGAGTTCCCGAAGTATCTGGACTCGGTGATCAACTGGGTCAACAAGAGCTTCCACACCGACCTCTCCAGGGTCGAGGTCCAGGACAGCGTGCTCCATTCCGACTGGCTGCAGAAGTACGTCCAGAACAGTGCGACCGGAGTGCTCGACATCTCCACCACCGTGCTCGGCGGGCTGTTCCGTCTCCTGACGATCTTCCTGTTCTCGTTCTACTTCGCGGCCGACGGCCCCAGGCTGCGGCGCGCGCTGTGCTCCGTCCTGCCGCCCGCCAGGCAGGCGGAGGTCCTGCGGGCCTGGGAGATCGCGGTCGACAAGACCGGCGGCTACCTCTACTCGCGCGGTCTGATGGCCCTCATCTCCGGGATCGCGCACTACATCCTGCTGGTGATCCTCGGCGTTCCGTACGCGCCCGCGCTCGCCGTCTGGGTCGGGTTGGTATCCCAGTTCATCCCCACGATCGGTACGTATCTGGCGGGTGCCCTGCCGATGCTGATCGCGTTCACCGTCGACCCCTGGTACGCGGTGTGGGTGCTCGGCTTCGTCGTGGTCTACCAGCAGTTCGAGAACTACGCGCTGCAGCCCAAGCTCACCTCCAAGACCGTCGACATCCATCCGGCGGTCGCCTTCGGGTCGGTCATCGCGGGCACGGCCCTGATGGGCGCCGTGGGCGCACTGATCGCGATCCCGGCCGTCGCCACGCTCCAGGCGTTCCTCGGCGCGTATGTGAAGCGGTACGAGGTGACGGACGACCCGCGGATGCACGGCCGGGGCCGTCGGCGCGGCGAGCCGGTGCTCACGCGACTGCGCCGGTCCTGGCGCGCCCCCGAGGACGAGGGCGGCGAGGACGGACGGACCACCGCCGGGGAACCGGGGGGCCCGGAGCGCGCCTGACCCCGTCGGGCTTCGGCTCTCCTCCGGCTGTCGCCGACGGCCGCCCCTTCGGCGGGCCGGCCCGGGTGCTGGATCTCGGTGACGTATCTCCAGGCATCGGGCTGGCCGCCGTGGAGACCGGTGAGACTGTGGAGACCGGTGAGACCGGTGAGACCGGTGAGACCGGTGAGACCGGTGAGACCGTGGAGACCGGTGAAACCATGGACCTTCACCGGCTGTCCGCCCGACAAGGGCCTGCTGTTCCAGCGCGGTACCACCCCGACCGGACACTGGGAGACACCGACTGCTGACGGCAGTGCTCCGCGAGTACGGCGACGGGCTCGCCGTCCGCACCGGCACATCGCGCACGGGCGGCCCCGGCGCAAGTTGCTGACCGACCGCGGGGATGGCGCGGAGGATCAGGCGTTTCGCCACTCGTCAGTGACGCAACCGAGCTCGTAGTGCCACCATCCGTTCTCCTGCCCGTGAGTCAGGAGTGCCTTGATGCCGCTGAAGTCGGCGTCGGCCGGTGCGTTCAGGGCCACCATGGGGAACTCCTCGCTGAAGACCTCGCCCCCGAGCCCGAACCGGGCGAATCGCTGGTGCACCGCCTGGGGACTGCGTCCCAGCGGTCCGCCGGGAACGGGGACGACACGAATCGTGCAGTTGCCGGAGGCGCTGATCCTCCCGACTGCCCGGTGCAGCCCGTCCGTGTCGGTCCGGAACCGCACCACGTCACCCTCGGCCACGCCGTCCTGGAGGAAGGGAACACCCTGCACCTGGGCCGTGTCCGCACTCAGCCTGGTCGCCCACAAGCCCTCGGTGTCCTGCGGGAACCAGCCCTCGCGAGGTACGAACCGGAACCAGACCTTGATCTGCTCGACCGAGCTACCCATGACGAGCATCATGCGCCAGGCGCATGCGGCAGAGGGCACCGGGGCCGGCGCCACAGGATGTGGCCGAGGGCGGGCTCCAGCCCGCCGACCGGGCCGCTCTCCCTCACTCGGCCGGCCAGGCGGAACGCTCAGTGGCCAACCGGAAGGTTCGGTCACCCGGGGGAGGACCGGCTCGGCGTGGTGCGCTTGACACCGAAATCGAACATCCATTCTCATGGGATTCCGGCCGGGTTTTCCCGGGCCCGACCGTGGAGTTGTCCACAGGCCGGGAGGACGTCGAGGCCCATTGTCAGTGGCAGGGGTTAGCGTCTTTGACGTGAAGCGATCGACTCAAGCAAATCGGGTGGAACCCATGGCAGGAACCGACCGCGAGAAGGCGCTGGACGCCGCACTCGCACAGATTGAACGGCAATTCGGCAAGGGCGCGGTGATGCGCCTCGGTGAGCGGCCGAACGAGCCCATCGAAGTGATTCCCACCGGGTCGACCGCCCTCGACGT
>NZ_JBIDCA010000030.1:0-37735 GCF_043204345.1 Streptomyces sp. NPDC047917 | reverse complement strand
CGCGTAGACGGCCACGCTCCCGATCCCGGCATCCCGGCATGCCCGAGCAACACGGACAGCAATTTCGCCACGGTTGGCGATGAGCACCTTGCGCAGGCGCGGCTTCGGCGGGTGTGCGGTCACGATGCCCACGCTCCCGGGGCCGGGAACGGTCCGGCGAGGTGCTGCCAGCGGGTGCGTGCCGCCGCCTCGGCACTGTTCGGTCCGGGCCGGTCCGTGCGGTGTCCGGCGCTCTGCGCGTGTGCCTGCGCGCGGGCGGCGAGGACGGTGGCGAGGGCTGCCACCTCGTCGAGGCTCGGATTGCCGCGGATGATCCGGACGGAGGCCAGTGCGAGGGCTGTTGCCGGGCCGCTCCCGGTTTCCCCGGCCGTCACAACGGCAGGTTCCCGTGCTTGCGTCCCGGGAGCGGGACATGCTTGGTCCGGAGCATCGACAGTGCGGCGATGAGCCTGGTGCGCGTGTCCGCGGGGTCGATCACATCGTCCACCAGGCCGCGCTCCGCCGCGTAGTACGGGTGCATCAGCTCGGTCTCGTATTCCTTGATCTTCTGCGCCCGTACGGACTCGGGGTCCGCCGCGGCCGCTATCTCCCGGCGGAAGATCACGTTCGCGGCACCTTCCGCGCCCATGACGGCGATCTCGTTGGAGGGCCAGGCAAGGGCGACGTCGGTACCGATCGATCGGGAGTCCATGACGATGTAGGCACCGCCGTACGCCTTGCGCAGGACGAGGGAGATGCGCGGCACGGTGGCGTTGCAGTACGCGTAGAGGAGTTTGGCGCCGTGCCGGATCACTCCGCCGTGTTCCTGGTCGACGCCGGGGAGGAAGCCGGGCACGTCCACCAGGGTCACGAGCGGGATGCTGAACGCATCGCAGAACTGGACGAAGCGGGCGGCCTTCTCGGACGCGTGGATGTCGAGGACGCCCGCGAGCGCGGCCGGCTGGTTGGCGACGATGCCGGCCACCTGGCCGCCGAGGCGGGTGAACGCGCAGACGACGTTGCGCGCCCAGTCGGCGTGGACTTCGAAGAACTCGCCGTGGTCGACGACCTCGGTGATGACGTCGCGCATGTCGTACGACTGGTGGGGCTCCGCGGGCACCAGGTCGAGCAGGCGCTCGCACCTGCGGTCGGCGGGGTCGTCGGGGTCGGCGGCGGGCGGCAGCTCGCGGTTGTTCGACGGGAGGAGCGACAGCAGGTGGCGGACGTCTTCGAGACAGCTCTCCTCGTCGTCGTACGCGAAGCCCGCGACGCCCGACACGGCGGCGTGGCTGTCGGCTCCGCCGAGCCGCTCCTGGGTGACGTGTTCGCCGGTCACGGCCTGGACGACGTCCGGTCCGGTGATGAACATCTGGGAGGTGCCGCGGACCATGAACACGAAGTCGGTCAGGGCCGGGGAGTACGCGGCGCCGCCGGCGCACGGGCCGAGAACCACCGATATCTGCGGGATGACGCCGGAGTTGCGCACGTTGCGGGTGAAGATGCCGCCGTATCCGGCCAGTGCGGTGACGCCCTCCTGGATGCGGGCTCCCGCGCCGTCGCACAGGCCGACGACGGGGCTCCCGGCGGCCTGTGCCAGGTCCATCACCTTGTGGATCTTCTGGGCGTGGGCCTCACCCAGTGCTCCACCGAAGATGCGGAAGTCGTGGGCGTAGGCGAAGACGGTACGGCCGTGCACGTGTCCCCAGCCGGTCACCACTCCGTCGCTGTGGGGCCTCTTGTCCTCAAGGCCGAATCCGGTGGCCCGGTGTCGGCGCAGCCCTTCGATCTCGACGAACGATCCCTCGTCGAAGAGCAGTTCCAGGCGCTCGCGTGCGGTCAGTTTGCCCTTGGCGTGCTGTGCCTCGGTGGCCTTCTCGCTGGGGCCTCGTTCCGCTTGCCGGTGCAGTACGGCGAGTTCCGCCGTGCGCTCACGCAGGGAGGCGTGGCGCACGGCCGTGGGCCGCGGCGACGGCTCCGCGCTCTTCACCGGCCTTTCCTCGACGATGCTCAATGCAGGACCCTTTCGACACAGGTGCGCTGGTTCGGTGGGTGGCGCGGCACCGAGCGTCGGCCGGGTTCCTAAAGCCGGGGTTGTGCGACCTCGCCCCGCTCGCGGTGGGCCCTCGGTGCGGGGGCCGCGGTGCGGTAGCCGCGCAGGAGGAAGAGACCGGCGACCGTGACGAGGGCGGGCAGCAGTGTCATCCCGGCCAGTACTCCCCATTCGGCCGTGGTCGTCTGGTGGGCGGATTCACCGGTGTCCGAAGAGACGTAGCCGAAGAGCTGGAGGACGAGGGCGAACAGGAAGGGTCCTGCGGCGACGCCGAGTGCTTCGCCCCCGCTGAAGAGCCCGGACAGGATGCCGGCCCGGCTGCGGCCGGTGCGTGCGGTGTCGGCTGCCGTGGTCTCGGCCAGCATGGCGTAGAGGAAGAGGAGCTGGCCCGCGTGTCCGGTGCCGACGAGGAGGAGAACGGCAGGCGCCCAGAACGGCGGCAGGGCGGGTGTCGCGGCCAGCATCAGGCATCCGCCGCCGAAGAGGGCCGAGGCGGCGACGAGTGAAGCGCGCTGTCCGTGGCGGGCTCCGATGCGGGTCCACAGGGGGGTGACGAGGAGGTTGGGCACGACGAAGGCGGCGACGAGGACCGGGGTCAGGCCGGGGTCGTGCAGGATGTGTTCGGCGAAGTAGGGTCCGGCGGCGAGCAGGCAGCCGGTGGCGACGACCTGGACGGTCGTCGTGCGCAGCAGGGCGGCGAAGGACGGGTTGTCGCGGAGTGCTTCGAACCGGCGGGGGGCCGGTGTCCGGTCGGTGGCGGGTGGCGGATGCCCGGGGCCGGGTGCGGTGGTGCGGGGCGGGCGTGCCGTACCGAGGTGGACGCCCAGGGTGCCCGCGGCGATGACCGCCGCGCCGAAGAGGCCCGCCCAGCGGTGTCCGTCGATGCCTCCGCCGCCCGCTTCGACGACTGCCGGGCCCGCCGATCCGACGGCCAGCGCGGCGACCGCTATGCCCGCCACCCGGCCCGACACCAGGCGTATCCGGTCGTGCGGGGTGTGCGCGATGTCGGCCGGCAGCGCGGCGTAGGCGGCCTGGAAGAAGGCGAAGGCCGTGGCGGTGAGGAGGAAGCCGAGACCGGTCCACACCATGCCGGCGGTGCCGTCGGCGACACCGCTGAGCATGGCGGCGAAGGCGGCCGTGGCGCTCAGGCCACCGCCCAGGACATAGCTGCGCCGGCTGCCCCGTCGGCGGTACGTGCGGTCGCTGGTGCGGCCCGCGAACGGGGCGAGCAGTACCGCCCACGCCTTGGGGATCAGGATGACCGCGCCGGCGAGGGCCGCGCTCACGCCGAGGGTGTCGGTGAGGTACGGCAGGAGCAGGAGCCCCGGAAGGGTGGTGAACGTACCGGTCACCAGGGACCCGCAGGCGTAGCCGAATCGCAGACGGGTGCTGTTCCCGGTTGCCACTTTCGTTCCTCCGCGGGATAGGGACAGTGCACGCGCGAACGCGACCGAGCGTGGGTCCGCGGCGGGCGGCGCGCCAGTCGGGGTTTTCCCTGCGGGTGTGCTCGGAGATGCGCCGGGTGCCGGTGTGGCGAAAAACGGCCGGGGGCTGTCGGAATCGCGGCCCTTGGGCATTCTTCCTGGGGTTTTCAGCGGCGCCGGGATCCTTTGTTCGATTGCGTGGGACGGCGATTCAGGGTTCTCCCCGACATTACGTGCGGTGGCCGGGATCTTCCGCCGTACTTTCTGCCAGGCAACCTGTGGACAGCGGGCCGCACTTGGGTCGTGTCGCACGATGAGCCAGCCTTTCGTGACGGATATCCACTCGGGGAGGCTGGTGTGCCGGAGGCGGCGTCGGCGTTCGGTGCGTCTGCCGGTACTGGTGGACCCTCGGCGTCTCGAAGTCATGAACTCGACTTGTTGCGTCGTTGGTTGGGACTTTCCAGGGATTCGGCGCAGTTCGTCCGGATCAGTGGTGAGCCGGGGGTCGGCAAATCCCATCTGCTGCGGCGGTTGATGCGATCGGCGCGGCGGGACGGCTGGGTGGTGGCCGCGGGCCGGGCTCCCCGTGCCGGTGCGACCCGTCCCTTCGACGCGGTCGTCGACGCGCTGGACGATCTGCTGGCCCGTGCCGACGGGTCGCTGTTCGAGCTGCTCGGGGAGACGGCCACCCGGCATCTGGCCTCGGTCTTCCCGGCCCTGAGCACGTACGGGCCAATCCCGGGGCCGGTGGATCACTACGCGGTGTCCAGGGCCGTGCGGGCGGCGCTCGCGCACCTCGCCCGGGAGGGTGGCGGGCTGCTGTTCGTGGTGGACGACGCGCACCGGGCGTGTCCGCACGCCGTGGAGTTCCTGGAGCACCTGGTCCGGCATCCGCCGGATGCCCCGGTGCTGACCGTGCTCGCCCATCGGCCCGCGCCCGCGGGGCGGCATCCGGCGACCTTGACCGACGCGTCCGCGGACCTCCATCATCTGCGGCTGTCACGGCTGCCCGACGGTCTGCTGCGCTCGCTGCTGCCCGCGCGGGTGGGGCCGGTGGCGGCGGCCGTCGCGCTGCGCGACGCCGCGGGGGTGCCGGGGCTGCTGGCCACGCCCCGGGGTGGCGTCGGTTCCCGGCCGGGCGGCACGGCACCGGGCCCCGGCCTGTACAGCGTGCTGGAACTGGCCACGGGGGTACCGCCGGTGGTGGCGTCCGGGACGCGGGGGCCCGACCTCCACTGCCTGTCGTCGCTGGGCTGGCGCACCGCGTGTGCGGCGGCACTGGTCGGTGATCCGTTCCTTCCCGAGGTGGTCGCCGAGACGGCGGCGCTGCCGTTGCCCGATGTCCTGCGCGGTCTGGACGAGTTGTACACCGAGGGCGTGGTGGTGCCCGAGGGCCAGGGGCGGCGTTTCCGTTTCGTCCGGCCGGCGCTCAGGGCGCGCGTCCATCACGCGTCGGGGGCGGGCTGGCGGCATGCGGCGCGGGACCGGGCCGTCGCGGCGCTGCGTACCGCCGGTGACACGCTCGCCCTGGCCGCGCACCTCGTGCACGCCGAGGACCTGACGGCGGACGACGTGCAGGTCCTGGCCCTTGCCGCGCGGAGGGGTGTTTTCTGGCAGCCGGAGCGTACGGTGCTGGCGCTGCGGCGGGTCGTCGCGGTGACGGGTGATACGCCGGAGTGGTCGTTGCTGAGGGCGAAGGCCCTCGTCGTGGCGGGGCGGCCCGACGAGGCCGAGCGGGTCCATGCCCGGGAGTGGCAGCGGGTGACGGCAGCGTGTACGGGGGCCGACGCGGTGGATGCCGTGGTGTGGCGGGCGCGTGCCCTCCGGCTGCTGGGCAGGTTCACACAGGCGCGGGAACTGCTCGGCACGGAGGGGCTCTCCGGTTCGGTGGCGGTGCGGGCCGAGCTGCTGGCGCTGGCGCTCGAACAGGAGCAGGTCCCTGGTGCCGGCTCCGGCGGGGCCGTCGTGGACCTGGGCGGTGCCAGGGACGCCGTGGCGGAGGGCCGTGCGGACGAAGATCCGTGCGTACGGTTCCACCTGACGGCTCTTCTCGCGGCTGCGGACGCCGTCGCCGGCCGGGCGGCCGCGGCGCGGGTCGCCGCCGAGCGCGCCGATCTGCTGCTGGGTGCGGTGGAGGGGGCGCGGATGGCCGCGTGGCTGGAGGCCTACCGGTGGCTGGGTGAGGCGGAACTGCGTCTCGGCCGGGCGCGCCGGGCGGTTGTTCTCTTCGAGCGGGGCTTTGACGCGGCGCTCCGATTCGGGCAGGGGCATGTGCTGGCGCCGTTGGCGCTCGGGCTCGGGCGGGCCCATCTGGAGAACGGTGAGAAGAGCTCTGCCGTGTTCCACTCGGAGATCGCCGCGGAATCCGCCGGAATATTCGGCCGCAACTGGCTGGCACCTGCCGCCGAGTCCATTTCCCTGAAAGCCGCCCGGGATTCGGATGACCATTCGGCCGGGACTCCGCTTTCCGTCATCAGCGATCGCGAGAGGGAAATAGCCGATCTGGTCGGAGCGGGCTACACGAATCAGCGGATAGCCGCTCTGCTCAGTATCAGCACGAAGACCGTGGAAACTCATATGAGTCGGATATTCAAAAAACTCGGGCTGAATTCACGGGCAGCCTTGGCGCACACAATCGGCCGGGATTCCCTGCACCATTGCTTTCACCAGAGGTAAACATTTGTCCCACACATGGGAAAGGCCCCGTCGCCGGGCACTGAGGCCGGGCGACGGGGCCACGCGAGCGGCTCCGACCGGGCGGGGGAGTCCGGCAGCCGACATCGGAGCCGACCTTCCTCCCCACCGCTAGCGGCCGACTAAAGCCGCAGTACGGCGGCGAGGTCGGGGTTCCGGCCCTCCCCGGACCCCGGAACTCCGACCTCGCCGACCTCGTTCACGTCACGGGCAGGCGGAGCCCCACTGGTCGTCCTGTACACACAGCATTTTGATGCCGCCCGCCATCACGCCCACTTCCGCCGAGGCCTTCGATACATCCGGAGTCGATGCCTCCGCCAAGCCTGCGTCAAGACTTCCTAAAATCACAAACGCTGCACATGCTGCTACCACTGATTTACCAAGTATGCCCTTGTTCATCATTGCCCCCTAGCTTGTTGTCCGGCGCTTGCAAGAAGAAGCCTGCCCGCCACTCAAGCCAGTTCCAAGTGATTCTCGATGGCGTAGAGTTGCCTGGCAGCTTGTCCCATTCCGCATCTAGGAGTTACCGCGAAGATGAGCGAAAGTTCCCTTTCCGGACCAAGCTCCGATGAACTCGACGGCAGGTGCGCAACGGCTTACCAGCGAGCGGTCATGCTGGGACGCTTCGATCACGAACAGATTGCCCACGCGCTGGGTGTGCCGACCGAAGAGATCAACTGCATAGCGCAGACACTGTCGGAACTGAGCCTGCTGCACCCCATGCCCGGCGAGCCCGGCACTCTGGTCCCGGTCAGCCCGGACGCCGCCGCCGCCGACCTGGTGGGACCGACCGAGCAGCAGATCCGGGAGTTGCAGCAGGCGGTCACCGACGTCCGGACGCGGATGCGCTCGCTCCAGCCCGCCTACTTCGAGAGCCGGCGGCGCCGCAACCAGGCCGAGGCGTTCGACGTGATCAGCGACATCAGCGTGCTCCAGGCCATGCTCGACGACTGGGGGGCCCGCTGCCGCACCGAGGTCCTCACGGCCCAGCCGGGCGGCCCCCGCCCCTCGCGGTACCTGGACAACGCGCGCCCGCTCACCCTGGCCCGGCTGGCGCGCGGAGTACAGGTCAGGCACCTCTACCAGCACACCGTGCGCAGCGACCTGGCCACCACGTCGTACGTGCGCGTGGTGACCGGGGCGGGCGCCGAGGTCCGCACCACGGACGAGCTGATCGACCGCATCGTCATCTACGACCGCGAAGTGGTGTTCCTGCCCGAGCGCGTGGACGACCGCCCGCCGGGCGCCGTCGTCGTACGGGAACCGACCCTGGTGGCGTTCCTCTGCAAGGTGTACGAGCACCTGTGGGACACCAGCACGCCCTTCGCCCCGGACACCGAGACACAGCCGGCCGTGGCCGACGACCTGAAGCGGTCGATCATCAAGCTCATGGCCCAGGGCCACAAGGACGAGCTGGTGGCGCGCCGGCTGGGCATGTCGGTCCGCACCTGCCGCCGGTACATCTCGCAGATCATGGAGGAGGTGGAGTCCACCAGCAGGTTCCAGGCCGGTGTCAACGTCGCCCTGTCCCGGCTCCTGGACGGGGCGCACGGCCCCGCCCCGCAAGTGGACTAGTGGCCTGATCCAGACGAGCGGCCCCAGGGCCCGTCGCCCTGTCCGGCGGTGTTCGCGAGGGACAAGGCCTGCCGGGAGGGGCACTAGGTGTCCCGCAGCAAGCTGTCACCGGCCGGGGCTGGTTCGGGATGGCTGATTCCATGCACTCTCGTTGAACCGTGTTCGAACACGGTTCGCACGAAACGGGGGCGGACGCATGGCTCGATCGACAGATGGGGAGCGGCGGGGGACGGGGACCGTCCGGCATCTCATACACCGGCCGCGCTCCTGGCTGCATCCTGTTCCTCCGGGGCCGGATGTCGAGGAGGAGTTCGTGCTCTCCGGTGCGCTTCCCGCGGGGCACTCCTTGTTCAACGACGGTCCCGGCCGTCATCACGATCTGCAGGCGACCGCCGAAATGGTGCGCGAGGCAGGTGAGTTCATCGGGCACACGCACTTCGGGGTGCCGCCGGCCCGGGTGGGGATCTTCTACCGGTTCGATCTGCGCGCCGATGATCTGACGCACTGGCGCGTCGGGCGGGCGCCGGCCCAGCTCGACCTGGAGCTGCGCGTGCGTCCCGACAAGGTGGTCGACGACGTGCCGCGGGTACTGGACTTCCTCGTCGCGCCGCGCATCGACGACGTGCCGTGCGGAAGCGGGTCGGCGAGCCTGGTGTTCCTGGCGCCCGTGGTGCACCGCAGTCACCGGGAGCGCTCCCGCGCGGCGGTGCTCGCGGAGGCCGGGCGCGAGGGGCCCGGCCGGCTGCCGGACGCCCCGGTCACCCCCGGCGACGTGGGGCGCGGCTCCCCCGGCAACGTTCTGCTGCACCGCCCGGAGACACCGGGCCACGGACGGCTGTCCGCTCAGGTGCGGTTGCCCGCGGCTTGGTCGTCCGGGGCCGCGGAGGGCGACCCCGCCCCCGCCCATGTGCTGCTGGAGGCGCTGCGCCAGACGGCGTTGCTGGCCGCCGGGCACGCCTACGCCCTGAAGCCGGCGCACAGCACGCTCGCCTCGCTGCAGGTGCACTTCCGCGGCTACGCGGAGCCCGATCTGCCGATGCGCTGCACCGCGGTGTGGGACAGGCTGGGCAAGGACGGGGAGGGCCGCCGTACGGTGCCGGTCGGGCTGAGCCTCGTCCAGGCCGAGCGGGCGGTGCTGGAGGCCACCGCGTCAGTGGTGGAGGACCTGTGACCAGTAGTCGTGCGACCACTCCCCTTCCAGCGCCTCGTTGAGGGCCGCGACGGCGTCGGCGTCGAGCATGGTGGTGATCTCGGCGTCGAGGGTGCGGCCGAGCCCCGCGTCGTAGACGGCGGTGCTGATGCAGAAGTCCAGCCCGTCGCTGTCGAGCAGATAGGTGCGGAACGTCCACTCGTCGCCCGATCCGGGAGTGCCGTCGGGCCGGTGCACCTGGGTCGGCCGGCCGTCGGCGCCGAATCCGAACTCGGTGAACCGGAACTGCAGTCCCTGGCCGATCGCCTTGCTGTAGGCCTCCTTCAGGGTCCACAGCCGCACCAGACAGGGGTCGCGCTCCGGGACCGGCAGTCCGGAGACGATCAGTCGCTCGTGCGGGGTGCAGATCTGCCGGTCCAGGCCCCGGCTGTAGATCTTGCGGTCCGCGCGCTCCGCGTCGACGCCGATCAGGCCCCGGGTGGTCAGTCCGACCAGCAGGAGGTCGTCGGTGTGGCTGAGACTGATGTCGATCTGGTCGCAGCCGCGCAGGTACGGGCGCCCGGTCGGCCCGTACATCAGCTCCAGGTCCCGGGCGTCGGCCCGCAGCGCCGCGGCCGCCGCGTACTTGAGGAGGCGCCGGGACGCCGCGTACCGGCCGCGCATCTCCTCATGGGTGATGTCGCGGTAACGGGCCCAGTCCCGGCCGAGGACGGCGCGCAGTTCGGCGCCGTCCGGGTCCTGGGGCCGCCAGTCGGTGAACCGTCCGTGCACCAGGGCCGTGCCGTGGGTCCGCAGGTCGTTGCGCACCTCGGCCCCGTTGGCCTCCGGGGCGGTCGACGCGATGGGGTCGCCCAGCGGCTGCGGGAGGTGGGGGCTTCCCGGGGTGTTCATCACAGGTCCGTCCGTCCGGCACCGACCAGGCGGTGGATCTCGCGCAGGCTGCGGGCCCGGAACACTCCGGCCACCGGGATCCGCCGCCCCGTCTCCCGTTCGACGAGCCCGACGAGGCGCAGCAGGTGGACCGAGTCCCAGGAGGGCAGGGTGTCGAAGTCCGCGGCCGCCTCGGCCTCGGTCAGGACGAGGCCCAGTTCGTCGCGGATCAGACCGAGGAAGTCGGCGAACTCATCCATGGCGCTCCTGTCGTTGATCCACACGTTCGTCATCCGGCCCTCCGATTCGGACATCGAGGGTCAAGTGCCCGGGTACGGGCGGGAGTTCGCCGAGGTCGTGCCGGAACCACCGCTCGTTTCCACCGCCGGGCTCCTCGGTGAACCCCGAGGAGGGGTAGAGAGCGCCGGCCCTGCCGTTGCTGTTCGTCGCCCGGTAGCGGGCTCTGACCAGGGGGAACCCCCGGGCCTTGGCGTGACCGAGTACGGCGGCGAGAGCGCCGTCCTCGATGCCGCGGGCCAGTGCCCGGCAGCTGAGCAGCATGTTGTCGATGTGCAGGGCGTCCTCGGCGTCGTGGGTGAGGACCGCGCCGACGAGACCGCTGTCGCCGTACCGGTCGTTCACCCGGACGGCGAGCACCCCGCGGCCCGGTTCGGCGACCATGGCGGCGACCCGGTCCAACGGGATCCGTTCCCCGGTGAGGTTGAACTGGTTGGTGCGCATGGAGAGTTGGGAGAGGCGTGGTACCTCGTGGGGTTCCGGTGGCGAGATCCGGACCACGGTGCCGAGTTCGTTCAGGTACTCCTCGTACGACCCGGAGTGCTCCCGGAGCTCGGTCCGGGCCTCCGCCTCCCGGTAGCGGGTGGTGCGGGCCCGGTCGTCGTCGGTGAGCCGGGGGGTGTCGAACCAGCCGTCCCGCAACAGGGTGTCCAGGTGCAGTGCCGGTTCGGAGCCGAGCGGGATCACGGCGGTGTGCGGGAGGTTGCGCCGGACCAGTCCGCGTTCCCGGGGCGAGTCGTCCATGAACACCAGGGCGTCCGTGGCGATGCCGAGGTGGGCGGCGATGTCGCGGAGGTTCTGGTCCTTGGGGTCCCAGTTGGCGTTGATCCGTACGAAGTCGTCGGGGCGCAGTGTCATGTCCGGGTGCTCGCGCAGCACCTGCTGGACGGGGCCGGGGTCGTTCTTGCTGCTGATCGCGAGGAGGACGCCCTGGGCGGCCAGTTGGCGCGCGCCGCGCTGCACCGCGCTGTACGGTCCGCCGAGGAGGCTTTCGCCGACGGCGATGCGGTCCGCTCCGGCCTCTCCCAGCACACCGCCCCAAAGGGTGTTGTCGAGGTCGAGGACCAGGCACTTGCTGGTCATGCCGCGCCGGGCCCTCAGGACGTGGACGGCTTCGCGGGCGTAGGCGGCGAAGAGGGTGTCGCCGAAGGGGGAGCAGGCGTAGGCGGCGAGCCGGGCGTCGCGGGCCGGCCCGATGTCGGCGATCAGCGGGTCCAGGTCGACGACGGCCACCGCCGGGTTCTCGTCGGTGAGCCGGAGCAGACGGGCGTTGAACTCCCGCCACACCGCGCCGAGCCGGGCCCGCTGCCGCTGGTCGATGATCTGCTGGGTGTGGCGGCGCAGCAGTGGCAGTGTGTTCAGGACCAGGGTGCCGGTGCCGTCGGTGGTGTGTGCGGTGACGACGGCGGTGATCCGGTCGGCCAGGCGGGCGCATGCCGCCTCGGCGTCGGCGGTCGTCCAGGGTGTGCCGAGTCCGGCGAAGACCGCCTCGGCGTCCAGCAGGCACAGGGTCAGGTCGGGTTTCGGGGCGCGCAGTTCGCTGTCGGGGGTGGTGAGGTCGCGCAGGTACGCGCCGTGGGTGCCGACGGTGTACCGGGCGAGCAGGCCGTGCCGGGCGAGTTCGGCGGTGAGCGCGTCGGGCAGTTGGGCGGTGGTCGAGCTTCCGGTGACCGCCACGGTGACGACCGGTGTGTCCGGGTGGTGGTCCAGGACGTCCTCGGCCCGGAGGGCGGCGAGCAGGCGTCCGCACCGCAGGAGTTCGGCGAGGATGTCGGCCGGTTCCCGGTCGGGTGTGTCGGTGATCTCCGCGAGCAGGCCGGTCACCTGCGGGTACTCGGAGGCCAGCCGCCCCGATGTGCTCAGTTCGCCCAGTCTGCGGAAGGGGGTGGTCATCTTTTCGGCTCCGCTTCTGCGTGCTTCTCCAGTGCCAGCCCGGCCCTGATCCATTTGCTGGACTCGACGACGACGGCGAGCGCTCGTTCTCCGCTCGCCATCTGCCGTACCAGTCGGTCGAGTTGCAGCAGCGGCAGGGCGTTGCCGGTGTTCCCGGTGTCCACCACGCAGGAGATCTCGCGGGCCGCGGGGACCGCGAGCGTTTCGACGATGCGTCGTGTCATCCGGGCGGAGAGCTGTGGCGGCAGCAGGAAGTCGAGGTCGTCGGGTGTCCAGCCGGCGGTGTCGAGGAGTTCCCAGCAGATCTCGCTCGCGAGGCCGGGCACGCAGTCCTCGATGGCCTTGTAGTCCTCGGACAGCATCGTCCGGCCGGGGGTGCGCCGCACCGGTCCGTCCCAGTCGATGATCTGGCCCGGCTGTCTGCCCCGGCCGGTGAACCGGTGGAGCAGCGCGCGCAGCCCGATGCCCTCGCCGTCGGGTCCGGCGCTCACCACGGCCGCGCCCGCGCCGTCGCCGAACAGGACGTAGTTGATGAGTTCCTGTGCCGGGAGGTCGGCCGGGGTGCGGTGCGGGTCGAGAAAGCGGGCGGTGACGTCGCCGCCGACGACGAGTCCGGTGCGGTGGCCGGAGGCGATCAGTGCCCGTGCGAGGTCCAGGGCCTGTACGGCTCCGGAGCAGCCGGCCTGGATCTGGTAGGTGGGCAGGTGGTCGAGGCCGAGCCGGTCCGCCACCTCGTTGGCCGTGGTGGGCAGCAGCCGGTCCGGGGTGGTGGTGGCCAGGACCAGGAAGTCCAGGTCCTGGAGGTCCGTCCCGGCCGACGCGGCGGCCCGGGCCGCCGCCTCGGTGCACAGGTCGGCGAGGGTGTGCAGGACCTCTCCGGTGCCGAGGTCCCAGCCGAAGTGGCGGGTGCGGGTGCCGACGAACAGGTCGGTCCATTCCGCACTGATCCCGAAGGCCTTGTCGAGCTGTTCGTTGTCGACGGGGTCGCCGGGCAGCGCGGTGCCGGTGCCGGCGATGTAGAGGGGGGCGCGGGCCACGCCGTCGGTCGTCATGTCCTGGCTCCCGCGCTGGTCCAGTCGCTGAGGAAGTCGGCCAGGGAGCCCACCGAGCGCAGTGCGGGCAGCAGTTGCTGCACGGTGACGCCTTCCGTCTGCGGAAGCCGGTGCTCGATCCGGTCCTTGAGCTGCATGATCATCACCGAGTCGAATCCCAGGTCGGCGTAGAGCCGGGTCTGTCGCCGGACCCGTTCGGGTGGGTACTCCCCCACTTCGACGATCGCTTCGATCACCGCGTCGAGCACCGGGTCGAGCACCGGGTCGCTCTCCTCGGCGGGTGGTCCGGCCGTGGCGGCGGTCGTGGCTGCGGGAGGCTGGGGGGCGGCCGTCTCCGGGGCCCGGTCCGGGCGCCGCGGCACCGTCTGCCAGAAGGTGTGCTCGGTGGAGAAGGCATAGGGGGCGAGGCATTCGGTGGTGCGCCGCGCCGGTTCGTACAGGGCCTGCCACCGCGGTTCGACGCCGGCCCGGTACAGGGTCGCGACGGTCTCGGCGAAGTCCCGGGCGGTCGCCTCCCTGCCGGGGACCGGGAGCAGCAGGCGTACGCCGGAGGGCAGGCCGGCGCGCTCGGCGAGCTGTACGAGCTGGGGGCCGGGCCCGATCTCGACGAGGCAGGCGGGCATGGTTTCGGCCATGAGGTCGTCGAGCGCCTCGGCGAAGAGCACCGGCCGGGCCGCCTGTTCCTTCCAGTACCCGGCGTCCAGGGGCCGGTCGCCGAGCATGTGCCCGTAGCGGGTGGAGGCCATGGGGATGCGGGGTGCGGTCGCGTCGATCCCGGCGGCCTCTTCGGCGAAGCGGTCCAGGGCCGGGGCCATCAGCGGGGAGTGGAAGGCGTGCGAGACCCGGACCCGGCGGGTACGGACGCCTCTCTCGTGCAGCTGCGCGGCGATCCGGTCGAGGCCGTCGGTCTCGCCCGACAGCACCGTGTCGGCCGGGCCGTTGACCGCGCCGACGGTGACGCGCGGCTCGTTGGCGAGCAGTTCGACGAGGTCGTCCGGCCCGGCCCGTACGGCCAGCATCCCGCCGCCGTCGGGGAGCCGCTCCATGAGCGCGGCCCGGCGGGCGACGAGACGGGCGGCGTCCTCCAGGCCGAGCGCACCGGCGGCGACGGCGGCGGCGAACTCGCCGACGCTGTGTCCCAGGACGGCATCGGGTTCGACTCCGAGGTCGCCGAGCGTGCGGAAGAGGGCGTAGCCGACGGCGAACAGGGCGGGCTGGGCCCAGCCGGTGCGGTGTACGGCCGGGTCCTCGTCGAGGATCAGGTCCCGTACGGACCCGTCGAGGTGGGGTGCCAGTGCCTCGTCGGCGGTGTCCAGGTGGTGCCGGTAGGAGGCGCAGTCGCGGTACAGGCCGCTGGTCATGCCGGGTTCCTGGATGCCCTGGCCGCTGAAGAGGAAGCCGATGGTCGGGGGGTGCACGGCCCGGTCGGCGATTCCGGCGCGCAGCCGTTCGTCGTCGGCCGCCGCCCGCAGCGCCGTGGCGAGCTCGGCGGTGTCGCGGGCGGTGAACGCGGCCCGGTAGGGCAGTCCCGTCTTGACCAGGTTGCTGTTCCAGCACACGGTGGCGGCGTCGCCGCGGGGGCGGCGGGCCACGGCGTCGGCCTGGACGGCGAGGTTGCGGCGCAGGGCCTCGGGGGTGTTGGCGGAGACGGTGAACACTCCGACGGCGGGGCCGGCGCCCGTGCGGGGTACCGGGGTGCGGGGTTCGCGCGGGGCGGTGGCCAGGACGGCGTGGGCGTTGGTGCCGCCCATGCCGAAGCTGCTGACTCCGGCGAAGACCTCCTCGGCGGGCAGCCGTACGGGGGCCTTGAGCAGGCGCAGGCCGCGTTCGGCGAGCCTGAGCTGCGGGTTCTCACGGTTGGCGAACCGGCTGGCCGGCACGATCCGGTGGTGCAGGGCGAGCGCGACCTTGATCAGGCCCGCGATGCCGGCGGCTCCTTCGGTGTGGCCGAGGTTGCCCTTCACGGAGCCGATGCCGCACGGCTCCTCCCGTTGCACGGCGTGCAGTTCGCCGAGGGCGGCGCACTCGATGATGTCGCCGAGCGCCGTTCCGGTGCCGTGGGCCTCCACGAAGCGCACCTGTGACGCCGTGATCGCGGCCCGGCGGCAGGCGGCCGCGACGACTTCGCGTTGCGACCAGCGGTTGGGCGCGGTGACGCCGTTGCTGCGGCCGTCCTGGTTGACCGCGGTGCCGCGGATGACGGCGTAGATCCGCTGTCCGTCGGCCCGGGCGTCCGCCAGTCGCCGCAGTACCACGGCGCCCACGCCGTCGCTGCGCCCGATGCCGTCGGCGTCCGCGCTGAACGGCTTGCAGCGTCCGTCCGGTGCGGCCAGTCCCATGCGCGCGTAGACGAGACCGAGGGCCGGGGTGAGGACCAGGTTGACGCCCCCGGCGACGGCGGTGGAGCACTCTCCCGACAGCAGCGAGTTGACCGCCAGGTGGACGGCCACCAGCGACGAGGAGCAGGCGGTGTCGACGGCGAGGCTGGGGCCCTTGAGATCGAGGTGGTAGGAGATGCGGTTGGCGGTCATTCCGGAGCTGCTGCCGGCTCCGAGCTGGGGGGTGACCCGGGCGTAGTCGGACATGTGGAGCTGGGCCCATTCGGTGCCCATCACACCGACGAAGACACCGGTGTCGCTGCCGGCCAGTGCGGAGGGGGACCGTCCCGAGTTCTCCAGCGCCCGCCACGCGCACTGCAGGAGCAGCCGTTGCTGCGGATCCATCGCGGCCGCCTCGCGCGGCGAGACGGCGAAGAAGTCGTTGTCGAAGGTTGCGATGTCCTCGATGAAGCCGCCGTGTACCGACGCGTCGAAGCCGTGGCCGGCGCGGCGCTGTTCGGGCAGTTCACCGGTCGCGTCGCCGCCCCGGGTCAGCAGGTCCCAGTAGGCGTCGGCGTCGGGGGCACCGGGGAAGACGCAGTCCAGGCCGACGATGGCGACAGCGCCGGGGGTCATGGCCGCCGCCCGTCGGCGGGCGGCTTGACGCCGCGTTCGGCCAGGTGGCCGGCCAGGGCGGCGACCGTGGGATGGTCCCAGGCCAGGGTGGGGTCCACGGCGATGCCGAAGTCGTCCTCGACGTCGCCGCACAGGCTCAGCGCGCACACCGAGTCCATGCCGTACACGGCGAGCGGAACCGTCGGGTCGATGCTCTCCGGTGCCCGGTCCAGATAGACCGCCAGGCGGTCGGTGAGCCAGCCGTACAGGGAGGCCGCCGCCTTCGGCGGCGCGGAGAAGGTCATGCCGTGACTCCTCGGGGCTATGGGTCCGTCGTCGGCAGGCGGTCGTGCCGCCTCCCGGCGGTCAACCGGGTAGCGGTGTGTTGTACAGGTCGTAGCTGCGGCGGTCGCCGAACCGGGCCAGTACCTCCTGGTGGACGCGGGCCATGCATTCGGTGGGCAGGTCCACCGCGGGGGCGCCGAGCCGTCGGGCGATCCGGTGCAGTGCCGCGGTCGCCCAGGCGGGGTCGGCGAGGAAGGGGTCCGTCCCCTCGTGGCCGTGCCGCCACACGCCGAGGACGGCCGCGGCGGCGAGCACGAGGACGTACCGGTCGGTCAGGGCGAACCACGCGGGCCGCACCGGGTTGTGTTCGCTGACGGACGGCAGCGCCAGGATGCGGGTGCGCAGGTCGCGGAGTTCGTCGACCATCTGCTCGGCCAGGGCGCGCAGCGCGCGTTCGACGGGGTTGCGTCCGGTCAGTCCCGCGGCCGTCGCGACCAGGGAGGCGCTGAGGCTGTCCCGGCCGCTGGCGAGTGCGAGCCGGGGGTGGGAGAACGGAGGCAGCTGGGCTCCGGGGCGGAACAGGGCGGGGTCGGCGGGTTCCCCGGTGAACCAGTCACGGGCGAGCCGCTGGAGCTGCGGGATGATCGTCGTCTGGCAGGCCACGGTGCCGGCGTGACCGAGGCTGACGACCGGCACGTCCCGGATGTGCTTCTGGAAGATGCCGATCGTGCCGCCACGGGTGTAGAGCTGCGAGCCGAGCACGGTCGCCAGGTCGTACATCGTCTCGCTCAGGACGCGCGGCAGCAGTGCCTTGACGGCGGCGGAGTAGACGCTGGTCTCGGCCGGGTGCAGGTGCAGGGCGCGGGTGGCGACGACGGCGAGGCAGTCGTAGAACAGCAGGTTCACGAAGGCGTTGGCGAGGGTGGCCGCCGTGTGCTCGGGGTCCACCGGCGACAGTCCCCCGTCGCCGGGGCCCTGCATCCGGTCGACGAGCACGGCGGTGCGCAGGCTGGTGTCGACGGACGCGGCCACCAGCGCGGCGGTGAGGGTTCGGCTCATCTGGAAGGACCGCAGGGCGGTGGGGACTCCGCTGCCGGCCGGTCCGAGCAGGGCCTGCGCGGGCACCGGGCATTCGTCGAACTCCATGCCGTCCAGCTGACAGCCGCGCAGTCCGACCGACGGGCGGCGCGCGACGGCTCGGTACCGGTCGGCGGGCAGCGTGTGCGGGTCGAGCAGCAGCGCCGAGTGGCTCCGGCTGCCGACTCGTTCGTCGGTGCGGCAGAACAGCACCAGGGCATCGGCGCGGCGGGCGTTGTTGACGATGGTCTTGGCGCCGGTGACGTGCAGCCGGTCGGCCGACAGCGTCGCGCGGACCTGGCTGCGCACGAAGTCGTTGGTGTGGGCGGTCTCGTGCTGGGCGATGGCGGCCTTGGAACGCGAGCGCAGCAGTCCGGCCAGCCAGGTGCGCTGGGCCGTGCTGCCGGTCATCCACACGTCGGAGGCGGCCATGAAGGTGCTCATGCCGTATCCCATGCCGAGGGCCACGTCGCGGCGGAACACCGGTCGCATCACCCGCAGCAGCGTCTCCGCGGAGTCGAACCGGCCGCCCAGTTCGCGCGGTACGTACTCCAGGTGCATGCCGAAGTCGTCGAGCAGGTCCTCGGCGTCGGCGGACAGCACGGCGCGCCGGTCCGCGGAGAGCAGTGCGGCGAAGCCGACCGGGTTGCCGCGGGCCGCCGGGTCACCGAAGAGCTCCTCCAGTTCGACCGCGCGGTCCGGAACCGTTCCCGGTCCGCCGGGCGGGGCGGCGGCGGGGTGGGCCGGTGACCGCGGCGGTGCGGCGACGCCGCTCACCACGAGGTGTCCCGCCACCGTCCGCCGGCGGTGACCGTCAGCGGTTCGTCGATGGCCGGGTGCGGCTGGACGAGCCCCTGGACCTCGGGGTCGAGGACTTCGTACAGCGCGGACAGCTGTCCTTCCAGGAAGAGCTTGCGCATCAGGGTGCGCTGGACCTTGCCGCTGGTGGTGCGGCGCAGGGCGCCGGGGCGCAGCAGTACGACGTTGGCCGCGGGAACGTCGAAGTCCCGGCCGATCAGGGCCTGTACCCGGCAGGCGAGGGCCTGGAGCCGTTCCTGGTCGGCGTGGGGGGCGCGCACCTCCTGGACGACGACGAGCTGTTCGCGGTCGGCGCCCACCGTGAACACGGCGCCGTGGCCCGCGCCGAGCGCGGGGCTGGCTTCGCGCACCGCCCATTCGATGTCCTGCGGGTAGATGTTGCGGCCGTTGAGGATGATGACTTCCTTGAGGCGGCCGGTGACGTACAGTTCGCCGCCGTCGAGCACGCCGAGGTCGCCGGTGCGCAGGTAGCCGCCGTCGCCCCCGGCGAGGGTGGCGTGGAAGGTCTCGGCGGTCTCCAGGGGCTTGCGCCAGTAGCCCTGTGCCACGCTGTCGCCGCGCAGCCAGATCTCGCCGACGTGTCCGGCGGGCAGTTCGCCGCCGTCGACGGGGTCGACGATGCGGAGGTCGAAGTCGTCGGCGGTGCCACTGCTGACCAGGGTGCGGGCGCCGTGGCCGGTGACGGGGGCGCGCAGCGTGTCGCGTTCGAGGCCGGCTCCGTCGACGGTGAGCCAGCTGTAGGGGCGGCCGGGTGTGCCGCCCGACACCATGAGGGTGGCCTCGGCGAGACCGTAGGCCGGGTACACGGTATCGGCCCGCAGACCGGCGGCGCCGAAGCGGGCGGCGAAGGCATCCAGGGTCTGGGCCCGTACCGGTTCGGCGCCGTTGAGGGCCAGCCGCCAGTTCGTCAGGTCGAGGGTGGCGAGCTGTTCGTCGGTGACCCGGCGCAGGCACAGGTCGTAGCAGAAGTTGGGGCCGCCGCCGATCGTCACCCCGTGTTGTTCGATCATCTTCAGCCAGCGGACGGGCCGTTTGACGAAGGCGGTCGAGGACATCTGCACGGAGGCGCTGCCCAGCCACAGGGGGTGCAGCAGGTGGGCGATGAGGCCCATGTCGTGGTAGTGGGGCAGCCAGCTGCCGAACCGGTCGGCGGAGGTGGTGCGCAGGGCGCGCTGAATGGTCGCCTGGTTGGCGAGGAGGTTGCGGTGGCTGACCATGACGCCGCGCGGCTTCGAGGTGGAGCCGGAGGTGTACTGGAGGAACGCCAGGTCGTCGGGGCCGGTCAGCGGGGCCTTCCAGTCGCCCGGGTCGGTCCCGTCGTCGATGTCGGAGGCGAGGCAGACGACGTCCCCGCGGCCCGCGGTGGCGAGCCACAGCGACACCTCGGGAGCGTTGGCCATGTCGGTGAGAACCAGTTGCGCGCCGGTGTCCTTGATGATGCCGGTCACGCGCTGGAGGCGCTCGCCGCGGTCGCCGGGCAGCGGGGCCGGGACGGCGATCGCCCCGGCGTAGAGGCAGCCGATGAACGCCTTGAGGAAGTCCGGGCCCGGCGGGTGGAGCAGCAGTACGGGCTGGCCGGCGGCGCCGCGCTCGCGCAGCCGGACCGCCAGGGCCCGGGCGGCTCGGTCGAGTCCGGCGTACGTGAGGTGTTCCGCCGTGATGCCGGTGCCGGAGTCCCGCAGGAAGATGTGGGCGTCGTGGTGGGCCAGGCGCTGCGCCCGGTCGAGCATCAGCTGGGTGAACGTGCCGTGCCCGGTGTCGTCTCGTGTGGTGTCGGCGGTGCTGTTGCCGGTCATTCTCGACCCCCTCGTGGTGCGCTCGGGACCGGGGCGGTGTGTCGTGTCCGCTCAGGCCAGGGCGTCCGCATGCTCGTCGCTGGGGCTAAAGCAGGGCTTGCAGATCTCGTGTGCGGTGTCCGGCGGAGATAGGGGGGAGCCTGTCCGAAAGCAGGGGTGGGTCCCCGCCTATCGTTGGGCGCCGATGACAGGGGGCCGCATGCGATTCAGGATTCTCGGGCCGTTGGAGGTGCGTGCCCCTCAGGGGACCGCGGGGGATCTGACGCCGCGTGCGGCGAAGATCCGGGTCGTGCTCGCCACGCTGCTGGTGCGGGCCAACGAGATCGTCTCGGTGGACAGTCTGATCGACGAGCTGTGGGGGGAGAACCCGCCCCGTACGGCGACGACGACGCTCCAGGTGTACGTCTCGCAGCTGCGCAAGCTGTTGCACGAGGCGGACGCCGAGTTCGGCAGGGACGCGCTGGTGACCCGTCCGCCGGGTTATGAACTGCGGATCGATCCCGCGCAGTTGGACCTGACGGTCTTCGAGGAGCTGCACGGCCGCAGCCGGGAGCTGATGGAGCAGCAGAACCACCGGACCGCGTCCGATCTCCAGCGTCAGGCGCTGGGGCTGTGGCGCGGTCCGCTGCTGTCGGACACCCCTCACGGCCCGCTCCTGGACGCGACGTCGGTGCGTCTCGCGGAGGTGCGCACGGCGGCGCTGGAGCAGTGCATCCGGGCCGAACTGCATCTGGGGCGTCATCGTGAGCTGATCGGCGAGCTGCAGTCGGTGGTCGCCGAGCTGCCGTTGCGCGAGGAGTTCCACGCACATCTGATGGTGGCGTTGTACCGGTCGGGGCGGCAGGCCGACGCGTTGCAGGTGTTCGGGCGGCTGCGCCGGGGGCTGGTGGACGAGCTGGCCATAGAGCCGGGCCGTTCGCTCCAGGCGTTGCACCAGCGGATCCTGGTGGGTGATCCCGCGCTGCTCACGCCGGCGGTACGGGCCGGTCACACGACGGCTTCCGGGCCTGCGGCCGGCTCCGGGCGCACCGCGGGCCCCGGTGCCGGGCAGGTCACCGGCCCGGCGCCCGTGTCCGGGTCGGCGGCGCCCCGCCCGCGCGTGCCGTCCGGCGGCCCGGCGATGGCACAACCTCCTTCGCCCGACGAGCTGTTCACCGGGCGCGAGGAGGAGTTGGCGTCGCTGCGGGACGTACTGGGGGCGCCCGGCGGCAGACTCGTGATCGTCACCGGTGCGGCGGGGGTCGGCAAGACCGCCCTGACGCTGGCGGTCGCGCACCGCACGAGGGACCTGTTCGACGTGCCGGTCTTCGTACGGCTGCGTCCCGACGGGCACGGTCCACTGGATGCCGTCGGCGTACTGGCCGGAGTGCTGCGCCAGTACGGGGTCCGGGGGGCGTTGCCGGAGCGGATCGACGAACTTCGGGGAATGCTTGCGGAGTTGACGGACGGGCGGCGGGTGCTGCTGGTCCTGGACGACGTGGTCGACGCCGAACAGGTGCGGCCGGTGCTGTCGGCGGTGCCGGACTGCACGGTGCTGGTCACCTGCCGGCGGGTGCCCGACGGGCTCGCCGGGCGGGTCGTCTGCCTCGATGTGCCGGGGGTACGGGAGGCGCGGCGGCTGTTCGTGACGGCGGCGGGGCAGTCGGCGGATACCGCGGGGAGCGCGGAGTGCGCCGGTGTCGTGGAGGCGTGCGGCCGGTTGCCGTTGGCGTTGCGGGCGGCGGCGGAAGCGCTGGCCGGCCGGTCGCGGCTGCCGCTCGGTGGTCTCGCCGTCCGGCTGCGCGACGAACGCACTCGGCTCGCGGAGCTGGAGGCGGCGAGTCCCGGGTTCCGGGCCCGGCTGTGCGATGCCCTGGACGGGGTCGGTGCCGCCGAGCTGCGGGCGTTCCGGCTGTTCGGGCTGTTGCCCGCCGGTCCTTTCACCCCGGACGCGGCGGCGGCGGTGCTGGACACGGACGTGGCGACGGCGCGTGCGACGACCGATGCGCTGGCGCGTGCGCGGCTGGTGTGCGCGGAGCTGCCGTCCGCGGGCCGCCCGGAGCGTCACCACGTGCCGGAGCTGTTGCGGCTGCTGGCCCGGGAGCGGCTCGACGCGGAGGAGGGTCCCGAGGTGGTCCGGGCGGCGCTGGCCCGGTTGTGCGCGGTGTTCGCGAAGGCGGTGGAAGAAGCCGGGCCGTCCGGGCCCGCCGCGGTCGAGGGGGTGCATCCGCTGGAGTGGTTCCGCCTGCGGCTGCCCGCGCTGATGGCCGTGGCCCGGCAGGCGCACGCGGCTCGGCTGTGGGCGGAGTGCCTGCGTCTGGTGGACCGCATGACGGGTTTCCTGGAGGTGCTGGGTGCCTGGGAGGAGCGGGACGCGTGCCAGGGCCTGGCGCTGGAGGCGGCACAGCAGCTCGGTGATCTGGCGGCGCAGGCCCGGCTGCTGCGGTCGCTGGGCGATCTCGCCTGGCAGCGCCGCCGCCTGGACGCGGCCGGGGAGCTGTACGAGCGTGCCCTGATGGCGGCCGATGTGGCGGGGGCGGAGGTCGAGCGTTGCCGTGCCCTGACCGGCCTGGCGGGTCTGCGGCTGGACGCCGGGGCGACGGACGCGGCCGCCGCGCTGGTACCGCCCGCACTGGACTCCGCGCCGCAGGACGCGCGGACCGGGTTCGAGGCCCACCGGGTGCTGGGGCTGCTGGCGCTGGAGTCCGGTGAACGGGACGCGGCACAGGGGCACTTCGCCACGTGTCTGACGTACGCCACGTCCTTGGCCGATGCCCGGCTGGAGTCCTACGCCCGCCGCCGACTGGGCGAGTTCCGCTCCGGGGGGACGGCGCACCCCGGCTGGTCGGAGGTGCAGCCCGGCGTCTGGCGGTTGCGCACGGCGGCGTAGGGCCGGCCCTGTCCTTCGCGGGGCGGCTCGGCGGGGCGGCATCGCGGAACAGCGGGGCGGCATCGCGGCTCGGCGGGGCGGCATCGCGGCTCGGCGGGGCGGCATCGCAAAACGGCCTCCCGCAGCGCTCACCCATGCCTCCCTTTAGCCGGGACCGGATGGTTGCGCCGACCGGCCACGTGGGCCGGTCGGTGCCGCCCTTCCCCCACCGTGCAGGAGGTTCCATGTCCGATCCGGCCGAGTTGCCCGTCGACGGCGTCGAGACCGTCGGTTACACCAGTGGTGCCGTCAGGACGGATGCCGCCGCTCCCCGTCTGCGCAGCGCGGTACCGGCCGATCTGGAGCAGATCATCGCCGACATCGGCGACGGCCCGGCCCCGCGCGTCTGACGGCGGGCCTCCGGGGTGCCGCCCGTGACGGTGCGGGCGGCACCCCGGCCGTCAGAGCTGCGCCCCGCAGGTCGGGTCGTGTGCGGGAAGCCGCCCCGTGCGCAGGTAGGCGTTGACGCGCTTGTCGACGCAGGCGTTGCCGTACTCGCCGTACAGGCCGTGCTGGCGGGCGCCCGCCACGGTGAGCAGCCGGGAGCTCGGCCACTGCTCGTGCATGGCCTCGGCTCCGGCGTAGAGGGTGCGGGGGTCGTCGGTGGCGTTGACGAGCAGGGCCGGGACGTCGTTGTCGAGCACCGTCGGCGCTTCGACGGGACGGTCCCAGAACTCGCAGGGAGTGATGTTGCCGGCCAACGGTCCGGCGAGGGGGAACCGCTCGCGGGACTCCTCGACCGCGCGCCAGTAGCTGTCGACGCCGCGCCGCTCGGCCACGTCGCCGCAGATGATCGCGGTCATCTGACTGGAGGCGGCCGAGCCCGTCCCGGTCAGCAGGAACTCCAGCTGCCCGGCGAGTTCTTCGGACGGCTCGACCGGCTCCCGGTCCGCGGCGCGGGCCAGGAGGCCGACGGTTTCGGCCAGGTCGGCGCGCCGCTCGTCGAGGTCGCTGCCGAGGCCGCCGATGAAGACGGAGGGGAGCACGTGCTCGTCCAGCAGATACGCCTTTCCGATCCGCAGCGGCTCCTTCGCGGCGGCGCCGAGAATGTGCTCCACCGTCGCCAGCACCCGGCCGCGCGTGGCGCCCAGCCCGTATGTGGCGTGCCGCGCGGCGGCCCATGACGCCCACGCGCGCAGGGCCCCCTCGTTGGCCGACTCGGCGCCGCGCAGCAGGGTCTGGTTGTAGTACTCCGGGGAATTGACGCCGTCGAGCACCATGCGGTCGGTGCGTCGGGGGAAGAGCTGCGAGTAGACCTCGCCGAGGTAACTGCCGTAGGAGTAGCCGAGGTAGGACAGGGTTTCGGCGCCGAGGGCGGCGCGGATGACGTCCATGTCGCGGGCGGTGTTGCGGGTGGTGACGTATGGCAGCACGTCGCCGTGGGCGCGTTCGCACCGCCCGGCCAGCTCGCGCGCGACGGCGACTTCCTCGCGGTAGGCCGCCGGGTCGGCGCCCGCGGAGCGGAGGAAGGCGGAGCCGAGGCCCCAGCCGCAGTCCAACGGGGTGCTCCGGCCGACGAAGCGCGGGTCCATGCCGATCAGGTCGTACCGGTCGGCGACCTCTCCCATCACCTGCGACTTGGTCAGCGGCATGTGGAGGCTGGGGCCGGCCGGTCCCCCGTCGTTGAGCAGCAGCGGGCCGACGTGGTGGTCGGTGTCGGTGGCCTTCAGGCGGGATACGGCGACGGTGATGGTGCGGCCACCGGGGTCGGTGTAGTCCAGCGGCACGGTGATGTCGGCGCAGTCGGCGCCGGCGGCGTCCAACGCCCGACCGGGCTCGTCATCGGGACCGAGGGCACAGGTGTGCCAGTCGACGTGCTGATCGTGAAAGCGGGCCAACCCGTCCGGGACGGGGACTGCGAAGGCGGTCGTCGTCGCAGTGACGGCGAGCACCGCCGCGCACGCCGTCAAGACCTTGAGGTGTCGGAAAGTTGACATGTCCGCACGCTAGGGCGGCGGACACCTCGGCATCCTCCGGGAAAGCCCTGGAACCGGATGAGGGGCATCCCCCAGAAGTTCGGCCCACGGCCCCTGAGATCCCCTTCCGCACCGGCGGCCTCCGCAACATGCTCCAGCATCCATGCGGCCGGGATGCCGGGCGGAATGCCGGGCGGAATGCCGGCCGGGATGCCGGGCGGGCTTCGGCGCAGGGCTGCCGGGCCGGGGCTGTCGCCTCTCGCGCCCGGAGGTTGTCGGCCCGCTCCGCCACGCCTTGTACGGGGAAGGGGGCGCGACCCGGTGGTCGCGCCCCCTTCCCCGTACGGTCGTGTCCGCGTTCAGTGCCCCCTGGCCCGCAGGACCTCGCGCAGGCGGGCCGCGAACGCCGTGGGGTGGGTCTTGAGCCCGACGTGCCCGCCGGGGAACTCCTCGACGGGGACGCCGATCCGGTCGGCGAGACCGTGCGTGCACCGGTAGGACCAGTTGCGCTCGGAGGCGATGCCCGTGGCCGGCACCAGACGGTCCTTCTCGGCCCGTACGACGTCCAGCCCGGCCTCGTCCAGCTGGACGGTGCTGTAGGCGGGCATCTCGTGCGTGATGAAGAAGTCGATGTTGGCCAGCTGTTCGTCGGTCATGGGCGACAGCTGGGCGCCCGGCTCGAATTCCAGGTTGCCGTAGTCGATGTCGTTGAACGCCGCCCAGCGGGACATGGCGGCGCCGAATCCCTCCTTCTTGTACGTCTCGTACGCCGTCAGCACGACCTGCGCGGCCTGCGCCCTCTCCTCCTCGGTCAGGAACAGGAACTCGGAGGGCTCGTGCGCCACCAGGGTGTCCACCAGCTGCGGGTGGCGGGCCAGCAGGTGCAGCCCGACCTGGGCCCCCAGGCTGGTGCCGAAGATCAGCGCGGGTCCGTCGGCCAGCGCCTTCAGCAGCAGGGCCAGGTCGTCGGCGTGGGTTCCCGGTGTCAGGGGCGGCATCGGGTCGCCCGCGGGGCTGTCCGACATGCCGCGGCGGTCGTAGGTCACCACCGTGTAGGAGTCCGTGAGGCGGTCGACGAGGCCGGGGATGCGCCTGGCGTCCCCGCCGGCGCCGTCCATGGCGAACAGCAGGGGGCCGGTGCCCTGCATCACGTAGTGGAGATCGGTGCCGGGGGCGGGCACGGTGCCGGTTGTCACCATTGCGGAACTTCCTTGATCGTCACGACGCCGGCCGAGCTGATCCAGCCGGGGCCTTGGGAGAGCAGCAGGACGTGATCCCCGGGCGACACCTCACCGGTGCGCGCCAGGTGATCGAGAGAGATGATCAGGTCGGCGGCGCCGACGTGACCCACGGTGCGGCCGAAGTCCCAGCTGGAGCGGGACATGGGCAGGCCCAGGGGGCCCATGATCGAGTACTCGATCATGCGGCCGTCCTGGTTGATGGGGACGACCTTGGCGATGTCGGAGGCGTTGAGGTCGGCGTCGACCAGCGAGCGCTGGACGACCGAGAGGTCGAACTCGCTGATCCGCTCGACCGTTTCGGCGAGCGACATCTCCCGTTCGTTGAACAGCGCGGCCCGTTCGGCGACCGCGACCTCCCGGCCGGACCCGTCCTGCGGCGGCAGCAGCGGCTCGTCGCCGCGGTGCCACCGCTCCAGTTCGGGCAGCGTCCCGGAGTTGAGGGACCGGATCTCGGCGAAGCCGCTGTCGCGGGTGACGACGGCCGCGGCCGCACCGTCGGCGAGGATGTACGAGTCGCCGAAGCCGCGCCAGCGGTCGATGAGCGGGGTGGCGAAGTTCTGCCCCGTGGTCAGCAGCGCGGTCTCCACCTCGGCCGCGCCGGTCATCTGGCCGATCACGACGTCGAGCGCCGCCAGCATTCCGTTGCAGCCCTGCCGGATGTGCAGCGAGGGGATGTTGCCGGTGCCGAGTTCCCGCAGGATGTACGCGGGCGGGTAGGAACCGTCGGGGCCCTGGTGGTAGACGCCGCTGTGGACATGGGACTCGATGTCCTCGATGTCGAGGCCGGAGCGCTCCATCGCGCGGCCGGCCGCGATCACCGCCATCTCCAGCGCGGAGATGCCGTCGGCGACGTGTGTGCCGGTCAGCCCGCTCGCCTTGTACACCTCCTCGTCGTAGCGGCCCTCGGCCACGGCCTCCTCGGTGCTCACCCGGTCGGGCAGGTACACCCCGACCGAGTTGATGAACACGCCTTCTGTTCTCACGGCCACGTCTCCTTTCCTGTTCGTGACGGGTGCGGCCCCGGCCGGGCCGGGGCCGCACCCGCTCAGCGGCCGAGAAGCTGCTGCTTGATGTGCTGGGCGAGTTCGGTACTGGTGGGGTGGTCGAACACCACGCCCGGGGGCATCCGCAGTGCGGTGACCCCGTTGAGCGAGTTGCGCAGGGCCAGCGCCGACAGGGAGTCGAAGCCGAGGTCGCGGAACTTGCGGTCCGGGTCGATGGCTCCGGGTGAGCCGTGGCCCAGCGCGGCGGCGGTGTGGTCGAGGACGAGGGTCAGCAGGAGCCGCTCGCGCTCCGCCTCGTCCGCCCCGATCAGCCGCTGCTTGAACGTGGTGCCCCGGCCCGCGTCGTCCTGCTTGACGACGCGGCGCCCCGGTGTGCGGACGAGGCCGCGCCACAGGGGCGGCAGGCTTCCGGTCGAGGCCTTCGCGGCCAGGTTCTCGAAGTCCGGCACGGCGACCAGGACGGCCGCCTCGTCCAGCCGCCGCAGGCCGTCGAACAGCTCCGGGTCCCGCACGTCCGCGGACAGCCCGGCCGAGACCACGGACGCCCCGGCCGCCCGGCGTTCGCGCGCCCACTCGTCCAGCCAGGCTCCGACGGCCGCGTCGGCGGCGCGGCCCGCGCCGTCCACGGTGCCGGCGGACGAGGACAGCAGGACGAACCGCGGCGCTTCGGCCAGGTCGTCGGTCGCCGAGTGCAGCGCCCGGACGGCCGCCGCTTCCGCGTCCAGCGTTTCGGTCAGCCGCTCCGGCGTCAGCTCGGCGAGCGGTGTCTCTCCGGCGGCACCCGGTGTGCCGGCCAGGTGGAGGACCGTGCGCAGCGGACGGTCGGCGGGCAGATCCTGTATCAGTGCCCTCAGCGCCTGCGGGTCGGTGACATCGCATGCGGCGAACGCGGCCCGGGCACCGGCCCCGATGAGCTCGGCCACCAGTTCCCCGGCTTCCGCCGCGGTGCTGTCGGGTCCGACGAGCAGCAGGTCGCGCACGCCGTGCCGGGTCACGAGGTGCCGGGCGAGCAGACCGCCCAGGTGTCCCGCTCCCCCGGTGACCAGGGTCGTGCCCGTCGTGCCCGTCGTACCGGTCGTGCCCGTCGTGCCCGTCGTATCTGTCGTGCCTGTACGGGCGGCGGGCGCCTCGTCCGGCGGGCCGGCCTGAGCCAGCCTCGGCACCCGGACGGTGCTGCGGCGCAGCGCCATCCGGTCCTCGTCGGTCGCGAGCCCCTTGACCAGGGCACGCCAGGAGGCCTTGCTGCCGTCGGTGTCCACCAGTACGAACCGGCCCGGCGCCTCGTCCTGGGCGGAGCCGACCAGCCCCCGGACGGCGGCCGCGGCGGGGGCGCCGCCGTCGGACGTGGTCGCGCCACGGGTGAGGAAGACCAGTCGGGAAGCGGCGAACCTGTTGTCCGCGAGCCAGGTTCGGGCCCACAGGAACGCGTCCTGGACGGACCGGCGCACGGCCGCCGCCGTGCCGTCCTCGTCCGGGTCGCAGGTGACCACGACGACGTCGGGGGACGGCACGCCCTCGGCCTCGATCCCGGCCGCCAGGGCGTCCAGGTCCGGGTACGCCTCGGCGTACACGCCCGCGGCCATCAGCCCGGAGCGCGCCCTGAACGGGTCCTCGCCCACGACGGCCCAGGTCCTGGGCTCGTACACGGCACGCGATGTCCGCCCCGTCTCGGTCCACCGCACCTGGTACAGGCCGCCGCGCTGTGCGGCCCCGGCCCGCTCGATCCGTTCCGCGGAGCAGGGCCGCAGTGCCAGGCTGTCGACGGTGGCCACCGGGGCCCCGTCGTCGTCCGCGACGGCGAGTGACAGGTTCTCCAGGTCCTGGCCCGTGATACGGACACGCAGTGCACGGGCGCCGATGGCGTGGAGGGTGACTCCGCGCCAGTGGTGCGGGAACAGCACGGGCCGCTCCGCGATCGGCGGGGCGTCGACGCCCGGCGAGGCGTCCGTGAGCGTCGCGAGCCCGAATGCCGCTTCCAGCAGGGCCGGTTGGATGCCGAATCCGTCCGCCTCGGTCCGCTCCTCCTCGTCAAAGGCGATTTCCGCGTACAGCTCCCCGTCCCGCTGCCAGGCCGCGCGCACCCCGTCGATGCCGGTGGTGTCCACGTCGGAGGCGTCGAGCGGCGGCCAGACCTCCAGGTCCCAGGACGGCGATTCGCCCTCGTCATCGAGCACGGCGTCGGCGTGGCCGGTCCACGGCGTGCCGGGGGCCCTGCCCTCCTGGCGGGAGTGGACGGACACCGCACGCCGGCCGTCCTCGTCGGGCTCTCCCACTTCGACGCGGAGCTGGACGCCGCCCTTCTCCGGTACGACCAGCGGCTCGCGGAGGGTGAGTTCGTCGACCCGTCCGCAGCCCGTCTCGTCGGCGACGTACAGGACGAGGTCGGCGAGGGCGGCGCCGGGCAGCAGGACCGTCCCGGCGACCGTGTGGTCCGCGAGCCACGGGTGCGTGGACCGCGTCAGCCGTCCGGTGAACAGGAGCGACTGCGATCCGGGGAGCTCGACGGCCGGTCCCAGGATCGGGTGTCCGGCCGCGGCCGTTCCCAGATCGGACACGGCTGCGGTCTCGCTGTGCGTGGAGTTGAGCCAGTACCGATTGTGCTGGAAGGCGTACGTGGGCAGGCCGGTGGGCCGGCGTGTCTCGGGCAGTACCCGTCCCCAGTCGACGTCCAGTCCGTGGGTCCATGCCTGGCCGAGGGAGTTCAGGAAGCGTTCCATGCCGCCCTCGTCACGGCGCAGGGAGGGTATCGCGGTGACGGCGGGTGAGGCGTCGGCCGCCTCGAACGTCTCCTGGAGCCCGATCGTCAGGACCGGATGGGCACTGCACTCCACGAACGCGGTGAACCCGTCCGTCAGCAGGGACCGGATCGCGTTCTCGAACTCCACCGTCCCCCGAAGATTGCGATACCAGTACCCACCGTCCAGACCAGCACCGTCCACGATCTCGCCGGTCACCGTCGAATACAGCGGAACAACCGGAGTACGAGGCGTGACCGGAGCCAGGAGACGGGCGAGTTCCTCCTCGATCGCCTCCACATGCGGAGAGTGCGAGGCATAGTCCACCGGAACCCGCCGGCACCGCACCCCCTCCACCTCCAGAACACCCACCAGCTCATCCAGAGCACCGGAAGAACCCGACACCACGGTCGAGGACGGACCATTGACCGCAGCCACCGCCACCTCACCCGACCACCGCCCCAGATACGACCGCACCCCATCCGCACCCAGAGCAACCGACACCATCCCGCCCCGACCAGCCAGCACCACGATCGCCCGGCTCCGCAACGCCACCACCAAAGCCCCGTCCTCCAACGACAGAGCCCCGGCCACCACCGCCGCAGCAATCTCACCCTGCGAATGCCCCACCACCGCATCCGGAACAACCCCGAACGACTGCCACAACCCCGCCAACGACACCATCACCGCCCACAGAGCCGGCTGCACCACATCCACCCGCTCCAGAAGCCCGGCACCCTCCTCCGTGAGCAGCACCTCCAGCAGATCCCACTCCACGAACGGCTCCAGCGCCCGCGCACACTCCTCCAGCCGCGCCCGGAACACCGGAGAATCCGCATACAGACCCGCGGCCATACCAATCCACTGCGAACCCTGACCCGGGAAGACGAACACCGTCCGACCCGGCGCAACCGACCGCGACTCCCCGTTCTCCGCCACCGCCTCCAGACCCCGCAACAACTCCTCACGGCCCGCGCCCACCACAACCGCCCGATGATCAAAAGCAGTACGGGCATGCACCAACGCAGAACCAACCGCAACCGCATCCACACCCCCATCCGCATCCGCATCCGCATCCGCATCCGCATCCGCATCCGGCCGATCGGCAACGAACCCGGCCAGCCTCGCGGCCTGCTCCCGCAACGCCGCACCACTCCGGGCCGACAACACCCACGGCACCGCACCAGCCAGGCCGACAGGCGCAGCCTCCTGCGGCTCCCCGTCCACCTCCACCGGCGCCTGCTCCAGAATCAGATGCGCATTCGTACCGGAGATACCGAAGGCCGACACGGCTGCCCGGCGCGGACGGTCCAGCTCCGGCCAGGAGCGGGGTTCGGTGAGCAGTTGTACAGCCCCCGACTCCCAGTCCACGTGTGGTGTCGGTTCGTCGACGTGCAGGGTCTGCGGGAGTACGCCCTGCCGCATCGAGACGATCATCTTGATCACCCCCGCGGCGCCGGCGGCAGCCATGGTGTGGCCGATGTTCGACTTCAACGAGCCCAGCCACAACGGCTGTTCGGCCGTGTGCTCCTGACCGTACGTGGCCAGCAACGCCTGCGCCTCGATCGGATCACCCAACTTGGTTCCGGTGCCGTGCGCCTCGACCACGTCCACGTCCGCACCCGTCAGACCCGCGTTCGCCAGCGCCTGACGGATCACCCGCTGCTGCGACGGACCATTCGGAGCCGTCAGACCGTTCGACGCACCGTCCTGATTGACCGCACTCCCCCGCACCACGGCCAGGACCTCGTGACCGTTGCGCCGCGCGTCCGACAACCGCTCCAGCAGCAGTACGCCCACCGCCTCGCCCCAGGCGGTGCCGTCCGCACCCGCGGCGAAGGCCTTGATGCGGCCGTCCGTGGCGAGCCCGCGCTGCCGGCTGAACTCGGTGAAGAACCCCGGCGTCGGCATGACCGACACACCGCCGGCCACCGCGAGCGAACACTCGCCGCCGCGCAGCGCCTGAGCGGCCTGGTGAAGTGCGACCAGCGACGACGAGCATGCCGTGTCGATGGTGATCGCGGGCCCTTCCAGACCGAGGAAGTACGCCAGCCGTCCGGAGAGGACACTGGTCGTCTTCCCGGTCAGCATCAGGCCGTCCACGCCTTCCGACGCCTCGTGCATGGGCGAGCCGTACTCCTGGAACAGCGCGCCGATGAAGACACCGGCCTGGCTGCCCTCCAGGGACCGCGGACGGATGCCCGCCCTTTCGAACGCCTCCCAGGCGGTCTCCAGGAGCAGCCGCTGCTGCGGGTCCATGGCAAGGGCCTCGCGCGGGCTGATCCCGAAGAACTCCTCGTCGAACCGTGCCGCGTCGTACAGGAAGGAGCCCTTGGTGACATAGCTCCTGTTCGACCGGTCGGGGTCGGCGTCGTGCAGGGAGTCGAGTTCCCAGCCCCGGTCCGTGGGCAGGTCCGCGACGGTGTCGCGGCCGGAGGAGAGGAGCTCCCACAGCCCTTCCGGCGTCGATACGTCGCCGGGCAGCCGGCAGCCGAGGCCGATGACGACGACGGGGTCGTCGGTCGTGTCCACGGCGGCCGGGACCGGCGTCCGGGCAGGTGCGCCGGCGGTGGCGTCCGAGTCGTCGCACAGCTCGCCGCGCAGGTGGGCCACCATCGCCGTGGGGGTCGGATGGTCGAAGACGGCCGTTGCCGACAGCCGCAGCCGTGTCGACGCGTTGAGCCGGTTGCGCAGCTCGACCGAGGAGAGCGAGTCGAAGCCGAGCGTCTTGAACTTGCTGTCGGCGCGGATCGCGTCGGGTGCGGAGTGCCCCAGTACGGCTGCGGCGTGGCCGCGGACCATGTCGAGGAGCGCCTTGTCCAGTTCGGCTCCGGAGAGGTGGGCGAACGGGTGCGAGGTCCCGTCGGCGGTGACGCTCGTGGCCACGGCGCGACGGGTACGGGTGCGGACGAGTCCGCCGAGTACGGCGGCGAGCGAGCCGGAGTCGGCCTGCGCGCGCAACCGTGCGCTGTCGAGGCGCGCGGGTACGAGGGCCGCGTCGGTTGTGGCGATCGCCGCGTCGAAGAGCGCGAGCCCCTCGTCGGTCGCGAGCGGGACCAGTCCGGTGCGGGCCATCCGGGCGATGTCCACGTCGTCGAGGTCGCCGGTCAGTTCGCTGCGCTGGTCCCAGAAGCCCCAGGCGAGCGAGGTGGCTTCGCGTCCCTCGGCGCGGCGGCACTGGGCCAGTGCGTCCAGGTAGACGTTCGCTGCCGCGTAGTTGCCCTGGCCGGCGCCGCCGATCGCTCCCATCACGGAGGAGAAGAGGACGAAGGCGGCGAGGTCGAGGTGACGGGTGAGTTCGTGCAGATGCCAGGCCGCGTCCGCCTTGGGACGCAGCACCGCGTCCACCCGCTCCGCCGTCAACGCCGTCACCGTACCGTCGTCCAGCACCCCGGCCGTATGCACCACCGCCGTCAACGGATGCTCCACCGCAACCGACGCCAGCAACCCCGCCAACGCCTCCCGGTCACCCACATCACACCCCACCACACGAACCCGGGCACCCAACTCACCCAACTCCGCGACAAGCCCCGCCACACCCTCGGCACCAGCACCCCGCCGACTCACCAACAACAGATGACGCACCCCGTACTCACGCACCACATGACGCGCGAACAGAGCACCCAACGTCCCCGTACCACCCGTGATCAGAACCGTCCCCTCGGGGTTCCACATCGGGGGCATCGTGAGGACGAGCTTGCCGATGTTCTGCGCCTGGCTCAGGAAGCGGAACGCCTCCGGTGCGCGGCGCACGTCCCAGGTACGGATCGGCGAGTGCCGCAGCGCGCCCTGTTCGAACAGCTCGACGATCTCGGTGAGCATCCGCCGGAACAGGTCGGGGTCCTCCTGCGCGACCGTCACCAGGTCGAACGCCTGGTAGTCGACCCCCGGGTGGGCGGCGGCGACTTCCCGCGGCTCGCGGATGTCGGTCTTGCCCATTTCGATGAAGCGTCCGCCGTGCGGTTGCAGTCGCAGTGAGGCGTCCACGAACTCGCGGGCCAGACAGTCCAGGACGACGTCCACGCCGCGTCCCTCGGTGGCCTCCAGGAACTGCGGTTCGAAGTCCAGGGTCCGGGACGACGCGATGTGGGCGCCGTCGAGGCCGGCGGCGCGCAGCGCGTCCCACTTGCCGGGGCTCGCGGTGCCGTACACCTCTGCGCCCAGATGGCGGGCGAGCTGGAGGGCGGCCAGCCCGACACCACCGGCGGCGGCGTGCAGCAGCAGGGTCTCGCCCGGCTGGATGCGGGCCAGTTCCACCAGGGCGTAGTACGCCGTTCCGTACACGATCGGGATGGCGGCCGCCTCCGCGAACGACCAGTGGTCGGGGATGCGCACGACCAGCCGGTGACTGACCACGGTGAGCGGGCCGAACGCGTCGGGCAGCATGCCCATGACCCGGTCGCCGGCCTTCAGCCCGGTCACCGCCGAGCCGACCTCGGTGATCACGCCGGAGCCTTCGATGCCGAGGGATCCGTCACCGGGCAGGAGACCGAGGGTGAACACGACGTCGCGGAAGTTCAGACCCGCGGCGCGGACCGCGACCCGGATCTCGTCCGGTCCGAGCGGGGCGGAGGCGGACTCGTTGGTCACCAGGGTCAGGCCTTCGAGCGTGCCCTGCGTGGCCGCGTCGAGGCGCCACGGTGTGCCCGGAGCCGCGACCGGCGGTGTCAGGGTGTCCGCCCGGTTCGCCGCGCGGCTCAGCTGCGGTACGAGGAACTGCCCGGCGCGCAGGGCGAGTTGCTGCTCGTCCGAGGCGAGCGCGGCGGGCAGCGCGGTGACGGAACGCTCGTCGTCGTCCATGTCGACCAGGGCGAAACGGCCGGGGTTCTCCGTCTGTGCGGTGCGCAGCAGCCCCCAGACCGGCGCATGTGCGGGATCGGCCGGGCTCTCGTCCGGGGCGGTGGTGATCGCTCCGCGTGTCACGACGGTGAGCCGGGCCGTGCCGAACCGCTCGTCGGACAGCCACGCCTGGACCGTTTCCAGGGCCCGGTGGGTGGCGGTGTGCGCGGCGGACGCGCTGTGCGTGTCGTCGGCGCCGTCCGGGTTCGCGTGCAGGAAGACTATGGCGTCGGGGGCCTCGGTGCCGTCGTCGGACAGGGCGTCCGCGAGGGCGGCGAAGTCCGCGTACGGCTCGGCCGGTGTGCGTTGCAGCGCGGAACCCGCACCGGCGGTGTCCGCTCCGACCTGTACGGTGCGGCGGCGCGTCGCGGTGTTCCGCGTGGGCTCCTGGGCGGTACCGGTACCGACACCAGCAGCGGCACCGGCACCGGAACCGGTCCACTCCATCCGGAAGAGCGCGTCGTCGATGCCGTGTGAGCCGCCGCGACCGAGCTGTGCGGGGTCGACGGGACGCAGGGCGAGGGATTCGACGGTGACGACAGGGCGCCCCTCGTCGTCGGACAGCTCCAGCGACACACCCCCCTCACCCACCGGGACCATCCGCACCCGAGCCGCCACCGCACCCGTCGCATGCAACCGCACACCCGACCACACGAACGGCAACCTCGGAGCCACCAGCCCCGAACCGTCCCCCGGCAACAACCCCGCGTGCAACGCCGCATCCAGCAACGCCGGATGCACCCCGAACGCCCCCACACCACCGCACTCATCCTCACCGAGCACGACCCGGGCGAACACCTCCTCCCCACGCCGCCAGACCCCCTCCACACCCTGGAACACCGGCCCGTACTCATAACCCGCCACCGCCAACGCCCCGTACAACCCCGACGAATCAACCCGCACCGCACCCACCGGAGGCCACACCCCCACACCATCCGGGGTCGTAGTACGCGTGCCGGTGCCGATTTCACCCGAGGCGTGGCAGGTCCACGAGGAGCCTTCGGTGTCGGGCCGGGAGTGGATGTCCACGGTGCGACGGCCGGACTCACCCGGCTCACCGACCTCGACCCGCAGTTGGACGGCGGTGCCTTCGGCCAGGACGAGGGGCGCCTGAATGGTGAGTTCTTCGAGGGTGTCGCAGCCGGTCTCGTCGGCCGCGTGGAGGGCGAGGTCGACGAAGGCGGTGCCCGGCAGCAGGACCGTGCCCGCGACCGCGTGATCCGCCAGCCACGGATGCGTCCGCAAGGACAACCGCCCCGACAGCACCACACCATCCGCACCCGCCAGCTCCACCACCGCACCCAGCAACGAATGCCCCGCCGCGACCAGACCCGCCGCCGAAACATCCCCACCCACCGGACCTGCCGACTCCAACCAGTACCGACCGCGCTGAAAGGCATACGTCGGCAGAGCCGTGAGGCGTCCCGCCTCGGGCAGTACCTGTCCCCAGTCGACGTCCAGTCCGTGGGTCCAGGCCTGGCCGAGGGAGACCAGGAAGCGGTCCAGGCCGCCCTCGTCACGGCGCAGGGACGGTATCGCGGTGACGGCGGGTGAGGCGTCGGCCGCCTCGAACGTCTCCTGGAGCCCGATCGTCAGGACCGGATGGGCGCTGCATTCCACGAACGCGGTGAACCCGTCCGTCAGCAGGGACCGGATCGCGTTCTCGAACTCGACCGTGCCCCGCAGATTGCGGTACCAGTACCCACCGTCCAGACCGGCACTGTCGATCACCTCGCCGGTCACCGTCGAATACAGCGGAACGACCGGAGTACGAGGCGTGACCGGGGCCAGGAGGCGGGCGAGTTCCTCCTCGATCGCCTCCACATGCGGAGAATGCGAGGCATAGTCCACCGGAACCCGCCGGCACCGCACCCCCTCCACCTCCAGAACACCCACCAGCTCATCCAGAGCAGTCGAGGAACCCGAGACCACGGTCGAGGACGGGCCGTTGACCGCGGCCACCGCCACCTCACCCGACCACCGCCCCAGATACGGCCGTACCCGGTCCGCACCCAGTGCGACCGACACCATCCCGCCCCGGCCGGCCAGGACCACGATCGCCCGGCTCCGCAACGCCACCACCAAAGCCCCGTCCTCCAACGACAGAGCCCCGGCCACCACCGCCGCAGCAATCTCGCCCTGCGAGTGGCCCACGACCGCGTCCGGAACAATCCCGAACGACTGCCACAGCTCCGCCAGCGACACCATCACCGCCCACAGGGCCGGCTGGACCACGTCCACCCGCTCCAGGAGCCCGGCACCCTCCTCCGTGAGCAGGACGTCCAGCAGGTCCCACTCCACGAACGGCTCCAGCGCTCGCGCGCACTCCTCCAGCCGCGCCCGGAACACCGGAGAATCCGCATACAAACCCGCAGCCATACCGATCCACTGCGAACCCTGACCCGGGAAGACAAACACCGTCCGCCCCGAGGCCGTGGACCCTTCCACGAGGGCATCGGAGTCGGCGAGGTCCTGTACGGCCCGCAGGAGTTCGTCGCGGTCGGCGCCTACGACGACTGCCCGATGGTCGAAAGCGGTACGGGCATGCACCAGCGCTGAACCCACCGCGACCGGGTCCACCTCCGGCCGGACATCGACAAACTCGGCCAGCCTCGCAGCCTGCTCACGCAACGCCGCCACGCTCCGAGCCGACAACACCCACGGCACCGGACCGGCCACGGGGGCAGTCTCGTGCGGCTCGCTGTCCTGCTCCGCCGGGGCCTGCTCCAGGATGAGATGCGCGTTCGTGCCCGAGATACCGAACGAGGAGACCGCCGCCCGGCGCGGCCGGTCCAGCTCCGGCCAGGAACGCTCCTGCGTCAGCAAGGAAACCGCACCCAACTCCCAGTCCACATGACCGGTCGGCTCCTGCACATGCAACGTACGCGGCAACGTCCCCCGGCGCAGGGCCATCACCATCTTGATCACGCCGCCGACACCGGCAGCAGCCATGCTGTGCCCGATGTTCGACTTCAACGAACCAAGCCACAAGGGCTGTTCGGCCGTGTGCTCCTGCCCGTACGTGGCCAGCAACGCCTGCGCCTCGATCGGATCACCCAGCCTGGTACCCGTACCATGCGCCTCGACCACGTCCACGTCCGCACCCGTCAGACCCGCGTTCGCCAGCGCCTGACGGATCACCCGCTGCTGCGACGGACCGTTCGGAGCCGTCAGACCGTTCGACGCACCGTCCTGATT
>NZ_JBIDCA010000029.1:0-37803 GCF_043204345.1 Streptomyces sp. NPDC047917 | reverse complement strand
ACTGCAGGGGGGACCCTGTGGGAGAGTAGGACGCCGCCGAACTCCTTTTACGGGAAAGCCCCGTGTCCTTGTGGACACGGGGCTTTTCTGCGTTTCCGAACGTCTAGGCTCGAACCATGCGCTACGAACTGGTCATCTTCGACAACGACGGTGTGCTCGTGGACAGCGAGCCGATCTCCAACACCATCCTGGCCGAGTACCTCACGGAGCTCGGTCACCCCACCTCGTACCAGGAGAGCCTCCGGGACTACATGGGGGCCGCCGTGCACCGGGTGCACGATCTCGTCGAGGAACGGACCGGGGAGAAGCTGCCCGCGGACTTCGACGAGACGCTCCACTCACGGATCTTCGCCGCGTTCGAGCAGGAGCTGGAACCGGTGGCCGGGGTCGAGGACGTACTGGGGAAGCTCGTGGCCGACGGGATTCCGTACTGTGTGGCATCCTCCGGCAGCCACGAGCGGATCCGGGTCGGGCATCGCAAGACCGGGCTCGACCAGTGGTTCGAGGAAGAGTGGATCTTCAGCTCGGAGGACGTCGGGCGGGGAAAGCCGGCGCCCGATCTGTACCTGCGCGCCGCCGAGCGCATGGGCGTGCCTCCCGAGCGCTGCGTCGTCATCGAGGACAGCCCGCTCGGAGTGGAGGCGGCCAGGGCCGCCGGGATGGATGTGTACGGGTTTACGTCGATGATGCCGGCGGACCGGCTCTCCGGGGTCACCGGGCACTTCTCAGACATGAGCCAACTCCGGGAATTGCTGGCCTGATCCATCTACCCACGGGTAGAAACTGGCCTTACGCTCGCGGCCATGACAGATGCTCGTTTGCGGCACGGCAGGGCCTCCCTCGCGGTGAGTTTCTTCGTGCAGGGAGTCACCTTCGCTCTGTTGGTGACGCGGATTCCCGCCATTCAGGACCAGTACGGGATATCCGACGGGCTGCTGCCCGTCTTCCTGGCCGCGGTGCCCATCCTGGCCGGAGTCGGCAGCGTGGTCACCGAGAAGGTGGTCGTGCGGGTGCGGCCCGGGGTCGTGCTCAGGTGGGCGCAGCCCGTCGTGATGCTCGCGCTGCTCGGCGCCGGCGCCGGGAACGCGCTGTGGGAGGCGGCCCTGGCGTTGGGCGTGTTCGGGCTGTCCGTCGGGGCGCTCGACGCCTCCATGAACATGATGGGCGTCAGCCTCCAGCGGGCCTATGGGCGATCCATCATGCTCGGGTTCCACGCCGCGTACAGCCTGGGCGGGATCGCCGGGGCGTCGATGGCCTGGGCCGGGGCGCACTGGGACCTCTCGCTGCTGGTCTCCTATCTGCCGGCGGTCGTCGTGCTGCTGCCCGTCGCGTTCATCGGGAGCCGTTGGTACGCCGAGGGCGCGGAGCCGGACTCGGAGGCCGGCGGGACGCAGGGCAAGGGGGCGGCCTCGGTCTCCTTCAAGCTGCTGATGCCGCTCTGTCTGGTGATGAGCTTCGCGTACATCGGGGACTCGACGGTCTCCAACTGGAGCGCCAAGTATCTGCAGGACGTGCTGGGGAGCTCGGAGCAGCTGTCGACCGTCCCGTACAACCTCTACATGGTGACGACCCTGCTGGGGCGGGCCGTGGGGGACCTCGGGGTGCGGCGGTTCGGGGCCGTCACCGTGGTGCGGTTCGGGAGTGTGCTGGCCGCCGCCGGGTTCGCCGTGGTGGCGGTGGCCGGTGGGGCGTGGACCGGGATGCTCGGATTCACCATGCTCGGGCTCGGGCTCTGCGTGATCGTGCCGCAGACCTTCGCCGCCGCCGGGCGGATGTTCCCCGGGGCGAGCGATACGGCCATCGCCCGGCTGAACGTCTTCAACTACGTGGGATTCCTGGTGGGATCGCCGTTGGTGGGGGCGCTCGGGGACGCCTGGAGCTACCGCGGGGCGATGCTCGTACCCATGGTGCTGGTGCTCGCGACCCTGGTGTACGCCAAGTCGTTCGGCACGGAGTCCGCCCGATACGGTGGCGGGCATGAGCGGCCGCGCACAGTTGATGTGGGATGACGCAGTAACGGGATACGACTTCGGGGAAAGCCACCCGATGGACCCCGTCAGGCTCGCCCTGACCATGGGGCTGGTCCGGGCGTTCGGGCTCGACGGCGCGGTGGACGTGGTGTCGGCCAAGCCCGCCGGGGATTCCACGCTGCGGCTGGTGCACCGCGAGGACTACGTGGCCGCGGTGCGGGCCGCCTCGGCGGATCCGAGGCACGCCGATCAGAAGTACGGGCTCGGGACCGTGGACGATCCGGCGTTCGCCGGGATGCACGAGGCCTCGGCGCTGATCGCCGGGCAGTCGGTGGCGGCGGCCGAGGCGGTGTGGCGCGGGAACACCGCGCACGCCGTGAACTTCACGGGCGGCCTGCACCATGCCATGCCGGGCGGCGCGGCGGGGTTCTGCGTCTACAACGACCCGGCGCTCGCCATCGCGCGGATGCTGGAACTGGGCGCCGAGCGGGTCGCGTACGTCGATGTGGATGTGCACCACGGGGACGGGGTGCAGGCGGCCTTCTGGGAGGATCCGCGGGTCCTGACCGTCTCGCTGCACGAGCACCCGCGGACGCTCTTCCCGCAGACCGGCTGGCCCGAGGAGACCGGCTCCGGGGCGGGTGAGGGCAGCGCGGTGAATGTGGCGCTGCCGGCCGGTACGGGGGACGCGGGGTGGCTGCGGGCGTTCCATGCGGTGGTGCCGGAGCTGCTGGCGGACTTCCGGCCGCAGGTGCTGGTGAGCCAGCACGGGGCCGATACGCATTTCGAGGACCCGCTCGCCCATCTCGCGGTGTCGCTGGACGCGCAGCGCGCGGTGATGTCGGCCTGTCACGACCTCGCCCATGAGTACGTGGAGGGCGGTCGCTGGGTCGCGCTCGGCGGGGGCGGCTACGCGGTGGTCGATGTGGTGCCGCGGTCCTGGACGCATCTGGTGGGGATCGCCGCGCACGCGCCGGTGGATCCGGAGTCGGTGATCCCGTCGTCGTGGCGGGACGAGGTGTACGCGCGGACACGGCAGTTGGGGCCGGCCCGGATGACGGACGGCCGTACGCCTTCCTGGAAGTCGTGGGAGCAGGGGTACGACCCCGCGGACCGGCTGGACCAGGCGGTGCTGGCGACGCGGCGGGCGGCGTTCCCCCTGCGGGGGCTGCTGACCTGAGCCGGGCGGAGGTGGTCGTGGTGCGGCCGTTTCCGTGCGGTGGCGCGTAATGGTTACGCCAACTGTGGGGCGTAGCCGGGCTTCCGGCCCTCCGTCCGGGTGATTGCGGGAGCATCGTGGGGTGTTGAGCACCGGAGCGCTGCGTGCGCATCTGCTGGCGGCCCGGCTGGCCGGACCCGTGGCCACCTCGCGGGAGGTGAGTCTGCGGAGCTATCGGCTCTTCGCGGCCCGGGATCCGCGGGTGACGCTCGGTCTCGACCCCGGGCGGGGCTGGGCGGAGCAGGATCTGCTCCGGCTGATGGCCGACAGGTGCGGGGTCTCGGACGATCCCGCTCATGTCTCGGGGCCGGACGTGATCGATCCGGAGCGGACCCTGGCAGGTCTGGACGCCTTCGCCGAACGGCTCGCGCATGCCGCGGTCCGGCGGGCGCCGGTGCTGTTCGGGACCGGTCATCCGCACCGGCTGCTCGGGTTCTACGCAGCGCTGGCAGACGCCATGTCGGCGGCGGGGTGTTCCGTACTCACCCCCGCGCAGGGGCGATGTATCGACATAACGACCCGGTTCGGTGTACGCACGTGCAGCCTCGACTACGTACGGGGAGTCGCGATGGTGCGCGAACCCGGCGTGCGGTCGCGCGGCGGTGACACCGGCGCACATACCCATTCCCCGTTGCCGGTCAGGGTCGTTCTGGAGTCGGCGGCAGAGGGCCGGGGACAGTTGCCGGAACTGGTCGTCGGGGACCACGGCTGGGTCTGCGGGGCAGGTCAGCTGGGTATTGAGGCGATCGGTCTCGCCGATACGGACGACCCCGCGCTGTTCGTCGGAGAGGCCGAGGGGCGGGTGGCGGTCGTCGTGCCGCTCGATGACGGGGTGCCGTCCGCGTACTACCGGCCGCTGACGCGCTATGTACTCAATCGGGCGTTTCTGTCACGGTAGGCGGCCGATCGTCTCACCTCTTCCCCACTCGCATCACCCGCCCCTAATCTGGGGAGTGAGCGCACAACGACGAAGAGTCACCGGAGGGGAAGCCGGTGGGCGTCTCGTGCGGAAGGTACAGGTGGGTCATGGCTGCTGGCAGCGAGAGGCCTCTCAACGAGGTCAAGTTTCTGACCGTGGCGGAAGTCGCCTCGGTCATGAGAGTGTCGAAGATGACCGTGTACCGCTTGGTGCACAGCGGTCATCTGCCGGCGATCCGGGTGGGCAGGTCCTTCCGGGTCCCGGAGCAAGCGGTTCACGAGTATCTCCGCGAGTCCTTTGTGGGGGTGGAGTCCGCCTGAGGTTCACCTCGGATTACGCCCCTCACGCGCTGGCGGGTAGGCTAGGCCGACGTAGGTCGTGTGGGCCCAGACGCCCCGCACCAGTGAAGAAGAAGTGAGCGAGGGTAGTCGTGGGCTCTGTTATCAAGAAGCGGCGCAAGCGGATGGCCAAGAAGAAGCACCGCAAGCTGCTCAAGCGCACGCGCGTTCAGCGTCGCAACAAGAAGTAAGCGAACGCTGTTCGTGAAACCGCAGCCCTCCCGCCGTTCCGGCGGGAGGGCTGCGGTGCGTCGCGGGGGCAGTCGGACCGGCGGTCTCCTCGGTCGGCCGCCCGCATTCGGGCCAAAGACTTGCGTGAAGGCCGCCGCGCGGTCGTCACAGGGCAACATCCACCCGCTACGGTGACGGCCAGGGGAAACCTTTCGACGGAAGGCGCTGATCTTGGGGAAGGTCGTGCTGGTCACGGGAGCGGCCCGGCAGCTGGGCGGCCGCTTCGTGCGGCGCATCCAGCGTGATCCGGGTGTGGACCGGGTGATCGCCGTCGACGCGGTCGCGCCCGGACACGGGCTGGGCGACGCCGTTTTCGTGACGGCGGACATCCGCCAGCCCGCGATCGCGAGAGTCCTCGCCGAGCACTCCGTCGACACGGTGGTGCATCTGGACGTCTCGGCCAAGGCGGTCGGCACGGGCGGCCGGACGACGGTCAAGGAGACCAACGTCATCGGGACCATGCAGCTGCTCGGCGCCTGTCAGAAGGCGGCCGGCGTGCGGCGGCTGGTGGTCAAGTCCAGTACGAACGTGTACGGCTCGGCACCCCGCGACCCGGCGGTCTTCACCGAGACCACCCCGCCCAAGTCCCTGCCCAGCGGGGGCTTCGCCAAGGACACGGTGGAGGTCGAGGGGTACGTACGGGGCTTCGCGCGCCGCAGGCCGGATGTGGCCGTGTGCGTGCTCAGGTTCGCGAACATCCTCGGACCGCAGGCCGATTCGCCGCTGGCCGACTATCTGTCGCTGCCCGTGCTGCCGACGGTGTTCGGCTACGACCCGAGGCTTCAGTTCGTGCACGAGGACGATGTCGTCGACGTCCTGGGCGTCGCGTCCGGCGAGCCGCGGCGCGGGACGCTGAACAGCGGCACGTTCAACATCGCCGGGGACGGGGTGCTGCTGCTCTCGCAGTGCTCGCGGCGGCTGGGACGGCCGACGATGCCGTTGCTGCTGCCCGCGGTCACCTGGGTCGGCCAGGCGCTGCGTACGGCCGGCATGACGGACTTCTCGCCGGAGCAGATCCGGCTGCTCACCCACGGCCGGGTGGTCTCCACCGTGCAGATGCGCGAGACTCTCGGCTTCCACCCCCGGTTCAGTACCGCAGAGACGTTCGCGGAGTTCGCCGGCAGTCAGGGGCCCGGACTGCTGCCGCCCGAGGCGGTGGGCAGGGCCGTCGACCGGCTGGCCGCGATGCCGTTCGCCGCGGCGGGCGGCGACGCCGCGGGGATCACCGGGGCCGGCGACACCGAGCCGGCCCCCAGCGCCAGGTAGAGGAGCGCACCGACGATGGCGGATGCCAAGGTCATTCCGTTCGACGACGACCGTTCGCGGACGGGCGGTTCGGCGCGCCCCGCACGGCGCCGGCCCTCGGGGGGCGGTGGCCGGGGGCCCGCGGCGGCCTCCGCGGTGGGGACCGCGGCCGTGAGCGCCCTGCCCGGGCAGCAGGACGCCTCGAAGCATCCCCAGGAGCCTCAGCGGGCCGGGCAGCCGGGCGTGGAGCCCGACGGGCGCGGCGGCTGGGACCGGCGGATCGCCGGCGGGCTCGCGTTTCTGCGGCGGCGGGTCACCGGGGAGTACGACGTCGACGAGTTCGGCTACGACGAGGAGCTGACCGATCAGGTCCTGATGTCGATGCTCCGGCCGGTGTACGAGAAGTACTTCCGGGTCGAGGTGAAGGGCATCGAGAACATCCCGTCCGAGGGCGGGGCGCTCATCGTGTCCAACCACTCGGGAACACTTCCGCTGGACGGGCTGATGCTCCAGGTCGCGGTGCACGACAACCATCCGGCGGGCCGGCATCTGCGGCTGCTCGCCGCCGATCTCGTCTTCATGCTGCCGGTGGTGAACGAGCTGGCCCGCAAGGCCGGGCACACGCTGGCCTGTGCGGAGGACGCGGAGCGGCTGCTGCGGCGGGGTGAGGTCGTCGGCGTGATGCCGGAGGGGTTCAAGGGCATCGGGAAGCCGTTCGGGGAGCGGTACAAGTTGCAGCGCTTCGGGCGGGGCGGCTTCGTGTCCACGGCGCTGCGGGCCGGGGTGCCGATCATTCCGTGCTCGATCGTGGGGGCGGAGGAGATCTACCCGATGATCGGCAACTCGAAGACGCTGGCACGGCTGCTGGGCTTCCCGTACTTCCCGATCACGCCGACGTTCCCGTGGCTCGGGCCGCTCGGGGCGGTGCCGTTGCCGACGAAGTGGACGATCCAGTTCGGGGAGCCGATCTCCACCACCGGGTATCCGGTGGAGGCGGCGGAGGATCCGATGCTGATGTTCAACCTGACGGATCAGGTGCGGGAGCAGATCCAGCACACGCTGTACAAGCTGCTGGTGCAGCGGCGGTCGGTGTTCTTCTGAGGGCGGTGCCGATACGCGCGGGCGTGCGGTACGCGGAGGGGGACGGGCCCGGTGAGCCCGTCCCCCTCCGCGTACGAGGTGGCGCTAGTCGTTCTTCAGGTCCTCGCCGTTGATCCCCAGGCCCGGGAGGAGGCCGGGGAGGAGCGGCGGGAGGGTCACGTCCGGGGTGGGCGGGGTGCTGACCCGGCCGTCGGCGGGCGGGACGGTGCCGGGGGGCGGGGTGCCGAACAGGCCGTCCGTGCCGCTGATCAGGCCCTCGGACGAGGCGCTGCCCGAGCCCGAGGGACGGGGCGTGGCACTGTCGCCCGTACGGCCCTGGGAGGCTTCCGGCGAGGCGGGTGCGGAGGGGGCGGTGTGCGAGGGGCGGGTGCCCTGTTCCGCGGTGTCCGACCGCCGGGCGTCGCCGCTGCTGTCCGGGGTGCGGGGCAGCAGCGACTGGAGCGGCTGGACCTCTTCGTCTATGGCGTCGAAGACCGAGCTGACCTGGTCGCCGACGTCCGTCAGCTGTACGGGGAGCCGGTCGCGGAGGCTGATCCAGCTGTCGCGGTGCGAGCGCGAGAACGAGTCCAGGGTCTGGATGGGGCCGATGGCGCCGTTCTGCCGGTAGGCGGAGTGGAGCAGGCGGTGGCCCTCGCCGGCGTCGTGCATCATGCCGTTGAGCGTGCGCCTGACCTCGCCGAGCTGTTCGTGGTCCAGGTTTCCGGAGCGGGCACGCTCCATCAGCCGGCGGGCCTCGCTGAGCCGGGTGGACGCCTGGTCGAGGTAGGCCTCGCCGCGGTCGGCGTCGCCGCTGGCCATGCCGAGGTGGAAGTCCTCCATGCCGCGCTTGAGCCCGTACAGCGAATCACCCGGCAGGGCGTCGGAACTGGCAGCGGCCACTCCGCCGAAGGCGCCCGCCGCCACACCGACGGTGAGTCCGCCGGCCGCGAGGCCCTTCGTCCAGCGTGAACGCGGACGCAATTTCCGGAGCGGGGAGGCCCGGTGGGCTCCCTTGGTCCGCTGTTCGGGCACCGTAGGGCCCGCGGACGCGCCGCCCTCGGTGAACATGGCCTCCATGGCGGCGACGAGCTGGGCTCGCTGCACCACTTTGACCTCGGGATCCAACTCCGGCCTCGGTACCTCACCGAGGCCGTTCGCCAGGGCCAACAACGGTCCGTGGCCGGCCGGTTCGGCCGGGTCCTCGGGCTGTGCGGCCGCCGCACCGCGGAGCGACTGCTCCTCCAGGGCCTGGGCGAAGGCGTTCGCCCGCCGGTGTGCCGAAACGTTTGCGATCACTGGCGGCACCTCCTCTCGTCATGACGGTCGACTCCCCTGGGGGTCCGGAAGGTTGCACACCTTGAGCGCTTCCACACGAATGAGTGAGTGTCGGCGGACATGGGGCGACGACAGGGGGCCTGCAACCGGCACAACGAGGGGCGCGGCACTTGGGTTACGCACGAAGGATGATCGGACCAGTGCGTGACGGGGGCATCGCCGAGAGTTACTCGGCCGGGGGTGCGGTCAGCGGGCATCGTCCGGGAGGAGCCGGGCCAGCGTGCGGACGGCGCGGTACTGAAGGGTCTTGATCGCGCCCTCGTTCTTGCCCATGACCCGGGCGGTCTCGGCGACCGAGAGGCCCTGCAGGAAGCGCAGGGTCACGCACTCCTGCTGCTGGGGGTTGAGCCGGCGCACGGCCTGGAGCAGCGCGGCGTTGGAGAGGGACTCCAGGACGGAGTCCTCGGGACTGCGCTCGACCTCGTTGGCGTCGAGCATTTCGCCGGTGGTCACTTCCAGCCGGAAGCGGCTGGACTTGAAGTGGTCGGCGACCAGGTTGCGGGCGATGGTGACCAGCCAGGCGCCGAAGTCGCGGCCCTGCCAGGTGAACGTGGAGATGCGGCGCAGGGCGCGCAGGAAGGTCTCACTGGTGAGGTCCTCCGCCGTCGCCTTGCCGCCCACGCGGTAGTAGATGTAGCGGTAGACGGTGTCGCTGTACTGGTCGTAGAGGCGGCCGAAGGCGTCGGCCTCGCCGGCCTGTGCGCGCTCGACGAGATCCATCATGCGCGCGCTGTCGCTGTCGGCGGTCGGCCGACGAACGGTGGACGTGGTCGTTGCGCCGCGGTTGCTGCGTCTTCCGACCGCCGCACTGCGTTCGGCCAGGGCGTAGCAGGGGCCGGCAGGTGCAGGGGTGGCAAATGCGGGTACGGCGTACGCGGTGGGGACGAAGCCGCGCAAGCGGTCGGCGACCGATGCGCGCAGCGTAGCCAGGCCCGAGGCGTCAACCCCGACGTGTGGGTACACGGGACTCCCAGAGGCAGAGCTTCCATCACGTTCAGTGTGGAACCGTCACTCGTCGTGGTGAGTGGTGGGTTCCGGAATGCGTCTGAGGAGAATAACGCTTCGTACAGGCGGTGCTACACCCAGTTGCTCAAATCATCGATTACGTCGCTTCTGTAGCGACTAAACGACGCATCAAGTAGCACATCGTGACCGTTTATTGATCGAATTACTTCGCTATCTGCCTGTCGGGGCGACGGGTTGTGGTCGTGTCCGAGCAACGCGACTGGCCGGAGCGGTCGGTGGGTAAGGGGTCCCGATCGGCCGGCGGCGTCCGGGCGCGGCCGACCCGGCCCTCGGCGGGGCCGGGGCGGGCAGGGGCCGGGGCGGGCCGTGGTTCAGCGGCGGCGGCGGTGCAGGGCGACGGCGGCCGCGGTGCCCCCCGCGATCGCGCCGACGCCGGCCGCGGCCGGGATGCCGACCTTGGCCGCCTTGCGGCCCGTCCGGTAGTCCCGCAGCCGCCAGTCGAGCGCGCGGGCGTGCTTGCGGAGCTTGGCGTCCGGGTTGATCGCGTACGGGTGTCCGACCAGGGACAGCATCGGGATGTCGTTGTGCGAATCGCTGTACGCCGCGCAGCGGTCGAGGTCCAGGCCCTCGGCGGCGGCCAGGGCGCGGACCGCCTCGGCCTTCGCGGGGCCGTGCAGCGGCTCGCCGACCAGCCGGCCGGTGTAGACGCCGCCGACGGATTCGGCGACCGTGCCGAGCGCGCCGGTCAGTCCGAGCCGGCGGGCGATGATCGTGGCGGTCTCCACCGGGGCCGCGGTGACCAGCCAGACGCGCTGCCCGGCGTCTAGGTGGGCCTGGGCGAGGGCCCGGGTGCCGGGCCAGATGCGGTCGGCCATGTACTCGTCGTAGATCTCCTCGCCGATGGACATCAGCTCGGAGACCCGGTGGCCCTTGACGATGGACAGGGCGCTGTCGCGGGCGTCCTGCATGTGTTCCGGGTCCTCGACGCCCGCCAGTCTGAACCAGGCCTGCTGCCAGGCGAACCGGGTCAGCTCGCGGCGCTGGAAGAACTTCCGCTTGTACAGGCCGCGGCCGAAGTGGAAGATCGCCGCGCCCTGCATGACGGTGTTGTCCAGGTCGAAGAAGGCGGCGGCCCGTTCGTCACCGACGACGGGGAAGGGTGCCTCCTCGGCCTCCGCCCTCGCGGTGGTGCCCTGCTCGGTGCCGGGGGGCTGATCGTCGGGGAGGGTGGATTTCCGCGCTGCCTCAGCTGCTGCCTCGCCGGCCAGCACGCTCCGTGCTGTCGCGGGGCGCCTACGGGGTGTGAGCCATCCAAGAGCGGCCATGTCGTGAGCATAGCCAGTCGGTTCGGCCCTTCCCGACCTGCCGGGATGCCGCGGCGTGAACTCTCGGCCGCCGATTTGTTGAACGGGTGATTCCGGGCGTACCGGCTCAAGGGCGGAACAGCTTCACTCCCGGCGCAGAATGAAGGCATGAGTGCCCTGTTTCGACGTACGAAGAAGAAGCCCGCGGACCGCGTGGTGACCCTGGTCGGGAAGCCCGGGTGTCACCTCTGTGACGACGCGAGGCGGGTGGTGCGGGAGGTGTGCGAGGAGACCGGCGCGTCCTGGGAGGAGAAGGACATCACCGTGGACGAGGAACTGCACCGGGAGTACTGGGAGCAGATTCCGGTGGTGCTGATCGATGACGAGCAGCACACGTTCTGGCGGGTGGACCCGGCGAGGCTGCGCGCGGCACTGGGGTCATGAGCGAAAGACGGTTACCATCGTGGGCGTTTTGAGTGCTCTCGGGGGAGTGGCTGTGAGGAGTGTGTGCCGCTTTGCCCCCTTCGGGCCCGCAACGGGCTGATGCGATCCTTGGTTCCGGGATCGCGCGACGAATGTGCGTGACCCCGGTCACTTTGACCGGACAAAACGGACACTATCTTTGTGCACGCGTTCACAAAGACATAGCCTGCATTCGACGGGGCGGTCCTGGGAAATACGGCCGCCTGCAGCCCCGCTCATCCCGCAGGAGCACCGTGGCAACTGGCCGAACTCACCGACCGGCGACCCGTAGCCGAGGAATTCCCGAGGCCACCGTCGCCCGACTTCCGCTGTATCTGCGCGCACTGACCGCGCTCTCCGAGCGCTCGGTACCCACGGTCTCGTCCGAGGAACTCGCCGCGGCGGCGGGGGTCAACTCCGCCAAGCTGCGCAAGGACTTCAGCTACCTCGGCTCGTACGGGACGCGCGGCGTCGGCTACGACGTCGAGTATCTCGTGTACCAGATCTCCCGCGAACTCGGGCTCACCCAGGACTGGCCGGTCGTGATCGTCGGCATCGGTAACCTCGGCGCCGCGCTCGCCAACTACGGCGGGTTCGCCTCCCGCGGCTTCCGGGTCGCCGCGCTGATCGACGCCGACCCCGCGATGGCCGGAACGCCGGTCGCGGGCATCCCCGTGCAGCACGCCGACGAACTGGAGCGGATCGTCGGTGACAACGGCGTGTCGATCGGTGTCATCTCGACCCCGGCCGGTGCCGCGCAGCAGGTCTGCGACCGGCTCGTCGCGGCGGGCGTCACCTCCATCCTGAACTTCGCGCCGACCGTGCTGTCCGTGCCCGACGGCGTCGACGTCCGCAAGGTCGACCTCTCCATCGAGCTCCAGATCCTCGCCTTCCACGAGCAGCGCAAGGCCGGCGAGGACACCACCGAGAGCAGCCCGGACCCGGCCGCGCCTCCGGTGCGCTCGGCCTCCGGCGGCCGGAAGGGACCTGACGGGGACATGCCCGCCGTGATGCCGGCATGAGCCTCCTCGTCGTAGGACTGAGCCACCGCAGTGCCCCGGTCTCCGTACTGGAGCGGGCCTCGCTGCCCGCCGAGGCACAGGCCAAGCTGCTCCAGGACACGCTCGCCGCGGAGCCCGCGGTCGAGGCCGCCGTGCTGGCCACCTGCAACCGCATCGAGCTGTACGCCGACGTGGACAAGTTCCACGCGGGCGTCGCCGAGCTGTCCACGCTCCTCGCCCAGCACAGCGGCGTCGGGCTGGACGAGCTCACTCCGTATCTCTATGTGCACTACGAGGACCGGGCCGTCCACCACCTCTTCTCGGTGGCGTGCGGGCTGGACTCGATGGTCGTCGGCGAGGGCCAGATCCTCGGCCAGATCAAGGACGCGCTGGCGCTGGGGCAGGAGCTCCACACCGCCGGCCGGCTGCTGAACGACCTGTTCCAGCAGGCCCTGCGGGTCGGCAAGCGGGCCCACAGCGAGACCGGGATCGACCGGGCCGGGCAGTCGCTCGTCACCTTCGGTCTCGAACAGCTCGCGGCCGGCGCGGACGTCGCCGGCTGGGCCGCGGGCAAGCGCGCGCTGGTGATCGGCGCGGGCTCGATGTCCTCGCTCGCCGCCGCCACCCTGGCCCGTACCGGTGTCGCCGAGATCGTCGTCGCCAACCGGACCCGGGCCCGCGCCGACCGGCTCGTCGAGATCCTGGTCCAGCCCGGAGGCACCGGCGTGGCCGCCCGTGCCGTGGAGATGGCCGCGGTCCGCGACGAACTGACACGTGCCGATGTCGTCGTCTCCTGCACCGGTGCGACCGGTCTGGTGCTGACCGCGGAGGCCGTCGCCACCGCGCTCGGACTGGACATCGACAATGCCGCGGCGACGCCCGCCGCGCCCGCGGTGCCCGCTCCCGCCCCGGCCGACGCCGACCGGCACGCCGCCTGGGTGGAGAACGGCAGCGCCGGTGCGGTGCGCCAGGCGGTCCGCCGGGCCACCGTGCCCGCCCAGGGCGCCGGCCCCGTACGCCTGGCCCTGCTCGACCTCGCGATGCCGCGTGACATCGACGGCGGGGCCGCCCGGCTCGACGGTGTGCGCCTCGTCGACATCGAGTCGCTCGCGGAGGCGTCGGCGGACGCCCCGATGGCGGCCGACGTGGACCGGGTGCGCACCATCGTCGCCGACGAGGTCGCCGCCTTCGGCGCCGCCCAGCGCGCCGCCCACATCACCCCGACCGTCGTCGCGCTGCGCACGATGGCCGCCGGAGTGGTCGCGGGCGAGATCGCACGGCTCGACGGACGCCTCCCCGACCTGGACGAGAAGCAGCGCGCCGAGATCACGCAGACGGTGCGCCGCGTCGTCGACAAACTCCTGCACGCGCCCACCGTGCGGGTCAAGCAGCTCGCCAGCGAGCCCGGCGGCGCCGGGTACGCCGACGCGCTGCGGGAACTCTTCGACCTCGACCCGCAGACGGTCGCCGCCGTCTCCCGGGCAGACCTGAACGACCCGAATCGAGGGCGGTCATGACCGACAACTCAACCCCGGTCGCGGGGGCCGACAAGCCGCTGAGGCTCGGCACCCGGCGCAGCAAGCTCGCCATGGCGCAGTCCGGCATGGTCGCCGACGCCGTCAGCGAGGTGACCGGGCGCGCCGTCGAGCTCGTCGAGATCACCACGTACGGCGACACCTCGCGGGAGCACCTCGCGCAGATCGGCGGCACCGGTGTGTTCGTCGCGGCGCTGCGCGACGCGCTGCTGCGCGGTGAGGTGGACTTCGCCGTCCACTCGCTCAAGGACCTGCCGACCGCGCAGCCCGAGGGCCTCGTGCTGGCCGCCGTGCCGGTGCGCGAGGACCCGCGCGACGTACTGGTGGCGCGGGACGGGCTGACCTTCGAGCAGCTGCCGTCCGGCGCCCGCATCGGTACCGGTTCGCCGCGCCGCATGGCGCAGCTCAACGCGTACGCCCGTAACCACGGCCTCGACATCGAGACCGTGGCGATCCGGGGGAACGTCGATACGCGTATCGGATTTGTCCGGAGCGGTGAGCTGGACGCGGTGGTACTCGCCGCGGCCGGTCTCAGCCGCCTCGGCCGGACCGGTGAGGTGACCGACTTCCTGTCGGTCGACACCGTCCTGCCCGCTCCCGGCCAGGGAGCACTGGCGATCGAGTGCGCTGCGACCAGCGCCGACCTCGCCGCCGCGCTCGCCGAGCTCGACGACCCGTACACCCGGGCCGCCGTGACCGCCGAGCGTGCCCTGCTCGCCGCCCTGGAGGCCGGTTGCTCCGCACCTGTGGGTGCGCTGGCCGACCTCCTGGTCGACGGACAGGCTGTCAACGAACTGCGCCTGCGCGGAGTCGTCGGTTCCACCGACGGTTCCTCGCTGGTGCAGCTGTCCACCACCGGTCCCGTTCCCACGTCGCAGGACGACGCGGCGGCCCTCGGTCGCGAGCTCGCGTCCGAGATGCTTGCCAAGGGTGCGGCCGGTCTTATGGGGGAGCGAGCACTTTGAGCCCCACCGGCCCCGTCGCATCCGACTTTCCGGCCCTGTCCGCACAAGGGCACGTCACCTTCCTCGGCGCCGGTCCCGGCGACCCGGGACTGCTGACTCTGCGCGCCGTCGAGGCGCTTGCGAGCGCGGACGTCCTTGTCGCCGAGCCGGACGTCCTCGGCGTCGTTCGCTGCCATGCGCGGGCAAGCGTAAGCACACCTGAGCTGACGGTTGTTGACGCGCAGTCAGCAGCCGCCGGTGTTCCCGTTCTCAGGGACGCGGCCAATCTTGTCATGGAGGCGGTGAGGGGCGGCAGGCGGGTCGTCCGTGCCGTCTCGGGCGACCCGGGACTGGACGGGAACGCGGGTGCCGAGATGCTCGCCTGCGCCGCCGCCGGCATCCCCTTCGAGGTCGTGCCGGGCGTCGCCAACGTCGTGGGTGTGCCCGCGTACGCCGGTGTGCCGCTGCGCGACGCGCAGGGCGCGGACGTCAGGTTCGTGGACGCCCGCACCGCCTCCGACCGCTGCTGGACCGAGGTCGGCGCGAGCGATGCCACGGCCGTCATCTCGACGACGCTCGACTCGGTGGCCGCGGCCGCCGGTGAGCTGGTCTCGGCGGGCCGCAAGCCCGACACCCCGCTGACCGTGACGGTCGCCGGCACGACGACCCGCCAGCGCACCTGGACGGCGACCCTCGGGACGATCGCCCAGGTCCTGAAGCAGGCGAAGGTGCTGCCGTCGCCGGAGGGCCACCGGCCCGTCATAGCCGTGGTCGGTGAGCGCAGCTCCGCCGCCCAGCGCGACCAGCTCGCGTGGTTCGAGTCCAAGCCGCTGTTCGGCTGGAAGGTGCTCGTACCGCGTACGAAGGAGCAGTCCGCGTCGCTCTCCGACCAGCTCCGTTCCTACGGTGCCGTGCCGCACGAGGTCCCGACGATCGCCGTCGAGCCGCCCCGTACGCCCCAGCAGATGGAGCGTGCGGTCAAGGGTCTGGTCACGGGCCGCTACGAGTGGATCGCCTTCACCAGCGTCAACGCCGTGAAGGCCGTCCGGGAGAAGTTCGAGGAGTACGGGCTCGACGCCCGTGCCTTCGCCGGGATCAAGGTCGCGGCCGTGGGCGAGCAGACCGCCGCCGCGCTCGTCGACTTCGGTGTGAAGCCGGACCTGGTGCCGTCCGGTGAGCAGTCCGCCGCCGGTCTGCTGGAGGACTGGCCGCCGTACGACCCGGTCTTCGACCCGATCGACCGGGTCTTCCTGCCGCGCGCCGACATCGCCACCGAGACGCTGGTGGCCGGGCTCATCGAGCTGGGCTGGGAGGTCGACGACGTCACCGCGTACCGCACGGTCCGCGCCTCGCCGCCGCCCGCCGACACGCGCGAGGCCATCAAGGGCGGCGGCTTCGACGCGGTGCTCTTCACCTCGTCGTCGACCGTGCGGAACCTGGTCGGCATCGCGGGCAAGCCGCACAACGTGACGGTGATCGCGTGTATCGGCCCGGCCACCGCGAAGACCGCCGAGGAGCACGGCCTGCGGGTCGACGTCCTGTCCCCGGAGCCCTCGGTGCACAAGCTGGCCGAGGCCCTCGCGGAGTTCGGCGCGCGGCGCCGGGAGGCGGCGAAGGAGGCCGGTGACCCGGTGACGCGGCCGAGCGAGCGGCGTCCGGGTGCGCGGCGGCGTCGTACGACGACCTGAGCCGCGCGTCCGAGTGCGTCTCGGAGTGCGTTTCGGAGTGTGTGAGGGGCCCGGTCGCTTCGGCGGCCGGGCCCCTGCCCGTTCCGAGGTGTTCTGCCGGTCTTTCCCGGCACGGGTGTCGGTAAGACGGTGATGTGTACGGGTCTAATCTCGAAGGATGACTGTGTACGGAAACTTCCCCGGCTCCCGCCCCCGGCGGCTGCGGACGACCCCGACGATGCGGCGGATGGTCGCCGAGACACGGCTCGACGCGGCGAACCTGATCCTGCCCGCGTTCGTGCGCGAGGGCATCGACGCCCCGGTCGCCATCTCGACCATGCCCGGCGTGCAGCAGCACACCCTGGACACCCTGCGGAAGGCCGCCGTCGAGGCGGTGTCGGCCGGGGTCTCCGGGATCATGCTCTTCGGCGTTCCCACGGACGAGAAGAAGGACGGCCGGGGCACGGCGGGCACCGACCCGGACGGCATCCTCCAGGCCGGTCTGCGCGCGGTGCGCGCGGAGGTCGGTGACGATCTCGTCATCATGTCCGACCTGTGCCTGGACGAGTACACCGACCACGGCCACTGCGGTGTGCTGACCGAGGACGGCCGGGTCGACAACGACGCGACGCTGGAGCGGTACGCCGAGATGGCCCAGGTCCAGGCCGACGCGGGCGCCCATGTGGTGGGCCCCAGCGGCATGATGGACGGCCAGGTCGGCGTCATCCGTGACGCGCTCGACCAGACGGGCCACGAGGACGTCTCGATCCTCGCCTACACCGTGAAGTACGCCTCGGCGTTCTACGGGCCGTTCCGCGAGGCGGTCGGCTCCTCGCTCAGGGGCGACCGCCGGACGTACCAGCAGGACCCGGCGAACGCCCGCGAGTCGCTGCGCGAGCTGGCGCTCGACGTCGCGGAGGGCGCCGACATGGTCATGGTGAAGCCGGCCGGTCCGTACCTCGACATCCTCGCGAAGGTCGCCGACGCGGTGGACGTGCCGGTCGCGGCGTACCAGATCAGCGGTGAGTACGCGATGATCGAGGCCGCCGCCGAGAAGGGCTGGATCGATCGGGACGCGGCGATCATGGAGAGCCTGACCGGCATCCGCCGGGCCGGGGCGCAGATGATCCTGACGTACTGGGCGACGGAGGCCGCGCAGCGGCTGCGGCGGTCCCAGGCGTAGGAGCGGGCGCCGGGCCCCGATCGCCGGCGTTGGGCGTTCCGTGTTCCACGCCTGGTGTCCGGTGTCCGGTTTTCGGTGTTGGGCGTGACGGTGTGCCGTCATCGGGAGAAAAGAGCGAGTCGTGGCCATGGTGGGCCTGTTCTGGATCGCCGAGGGCGACGTGTACGTGGGCGCGAAGCCGTCCGGTTCGGGGCCGGGGGTGCGCCTGACGCCCGAGGGCGTGGTGGCCCTGGGGGACGGGCAGTCCGGCCTCTACCTGTGGGAGGACGTACGGGCCCTCACGGTGGGTGACCTCCCCGTGAAGTCACTGAAGCGGCAGGTCGGCGCGGTCAAGGACGTGGCTCTGGGCCTGGTGGTGAACCTGGTTCTGCCCATGGGGCCGGGCCGGGTGGACGAGGCCTCGGCGCTGATGACGGTGCGCGTGGAGTCGTCCGGTGGCGAGTACGGGCCGACGGCGTACGTCGCCGCGGCCAACGGTTACCCGCAGACCGAGATCGACCTCTCCCGCGCTCTCCTGGCCCGCCTCACGGAGGGCGCCGCGACGATGTCGACGACGCTGGCCGCGATGTCGGAGTGGGGCCGTGCGTCCGGGGGCACGACGCCTCGGGGCGCGGAGCGGGAGAGGTTGCTGCGGGAGTGGGCGGGTGCGCCCGAGGGCCTGCCCGGCTGAGTTGTACGCCTGCCGGGTTGGGCCGTACGCCTGCCGGGTTGAAGCCGTACGCCTGCCGGGTTGAAGCCGTACGCCTGCCGGGTTGAGCCGTACGCCTGCCCATCCGGGCCCTGTGCCTGCCCATCCGGGCCTTGTGCGTGCCCATCCGGGCCCTGTGCCTGCGCGGACCGGATTTGTGGCTGCTCGGACGTTCTTTTGTGGCTGTCCGGACGGGATTCGTGGCTGCTCGGCTGATCGAGCCGTTCGCCGTTGTTCAGGGCCTGTCCGTCCCCGGCCGGGGACGGACAGGCCCTGAACGTCCGGTCGGTCAGGCGCGCTTGGAGCGGCGGCGGGCCGCCACGGTCAGGCCGGCTCCCGCGGCGAGCACCACGACGGTGCCGATGGCCAGCGGGATCGTGCCGTTGCTGCCGGTCGAGGCCAGGTCACCGTCCTTGCCGCCGGGCGTCGTGCTCTGCGACGGGGCGGGGGTGGCCGGTGCGGACTCGGAGGGGCTGCCGGACGGGGTGCCGCTCGCCGGCGGTGTGCTCACCGGGGTGGAGGGCGTGCCGGTCACGGGCGGCGTGGTGCCGGGGGTGTTGCCCGGGGTCGGGGTGGCCGGGGGAGGGGTCTCGCCGGTCTCCGGGAGGCAGCCGGTGAACGGGAAGTGGTGCGTCTCCGCGCCGCCCGAGCCGTGCAGCGAGGCGACCCACACCGAGCCGTTGACGGGGGCGCCGGTGCCCAGCTCCAGGTGCGCCTTGGGCGCCAGCACGCTGCCGGGCCAGGCGGCCTGGCTGCTCTTGGTGACCGCGGTCGCGTCGGGGAAGTTCCACAGCAGGCGGGCGCGGACCTTGCCGCCGGAGGCGCTCTGGAGCTTGTCGTCCAGCACGTAGTCCTGGCCGCCGGAGAGGAAGAACCCGGTGGTGCCGGCCTTGGCCATGTCGTACGTCGTGCCGCTGACGTTGACGATCGCGGTGGCGCCGGCGGGGACCTTGAGGTAGATGTCCTTGGCGCCTTCGAGCTGTTCGGCCGTCACCTCGAAGATGTTGCGGGTGGTGTTCGTGCCCTCCAGGGTGAGCTTGCCGCCGCTCGGCCTCACTTCGGTGCCGCTGGTCGCCGGTTCCTTCGCCAGTGCCGCGGAGTAGGACCGGAGCTTGCCGAACTCGGCGTCGAAGTCGATCAGCCCGGCGTTCTTGCCGAAGGTGCCGGAGTGCATTTCGAGGGCGCGGTCGCTGACCTTGCCGCCGACGACCGCGTTGCCCTTCATCACGGCGGTGACGGAACTGCCGTTGAGCAGGTCACCGCGGACGACGAGGGACGCCCGGCCGGGCAGGGCGTCGACCTCCGCGGCCGTCAGTTCGTTGGCGGCGCTGAAGCCGCCGCGGAAGTCGGCATTGCCACCTACGGCCACCGCGCCTTCCGCGTCGGGCGTGTGGACGTCGTCACCGAGGACGAACTCGCCGTACTTTCCGGCGATTCCGAAGGCGTCGGTGGTGCAGGCCGCGGCATCGGCGGCGGGTGTGGCCTGTGCGGCCGGGACGGCCGTCAGGCCGAGGACGAGGGCTCCGCCGAGCACTGCGGACGCGGCGGCGGCGGTTGCGGATATGCGCATGGGGGCGTGTCTCTCCAGCGGAGGTGCTTGTAAAGATTCCGTGGCGGCTTCGGCCAAGTTCTTCACACAATAGGATATTGGTCAAGACCAATGCGCAGAGTGCCGCTCTGTCCGGTTGTCAGTTCCGGTCCCGTGCCCCGGTCGGTTCTTGGCCCCACGTCCTTGTCGGCCCCTGGTCCGTGGGCCTACTTCCCCGTGACGTAGGCGTTCCAGATCCGGAGCGGGAAGACATTGCCGCGTCCCGAATCGGGCCCGCCCACCCCCTGCATTCCCAGCAGCTGAGGGGTGCCCGGCTTGTTGCGGAACATCGTGACGGCCGTGGTCAGCCCTTCGGTGTGGCCGATGAACCAGGCCGACTTCATCCGGTCGTCCTCGCCGGTCGCGCCCGCCGAGAGGTCGCCGGCAGCCCTGGTCCTGGCGAACGTGCCGAACTTCCCGTCCTTGCCCAGCCGCGTCCAGGCCAGCATCCCCAGGGTGTTGTTCACGTCGTCGGCCACCGAGGCGTCCATCGCGCGTTGCGGCTCGGGCTTCCCGAAGCCCTCGACCTTCTCGCCGTCCCGGGTCATCCCGGTCACCGAGTAGGGGTCTGCCCGCATGCCCTTGTTGCTGAAGGCGGTGTACGCGTCCGCCATCCTGACCGCGCTCGGAGTGGACGTACCGAGAGGGAAGGACTTGTCCAGACGGGCCAGGCTCTCCTTGTGCAGCCCGGCCGACACCGCCAGTTCCGCCACCTTCTTCAGCCCGATGTCCTTGCCGAGCAACGTGAAGGTGGCGTTGGACGACTTGATCAGCGCATCGCGCAGGGACGTCGGCGCCGTGACCATCGTCCGGCCGGGACCGGCACCCGACAGGGCGGGAGCCACCGCGTACGGGCCGTTCTTGACCAGGTGCCCCCCGTTGTCGTAGCCGCTGTCCAGAGAGATGCCGTCGCCGTGCTGAAGGGCTGCGGCCAGCACGAAGGGCTTGAAGGCCGAGCCGACGGGGACGCCCGCCGTGTCGGCGTTGTTGGCGAAGCGGGTGACCGCGTCGGCTCCGCCGTACACCGCGACCACCGCCCCGTCGGCCCGCACGGACGCGGCGCCGACCTCGACGTACTTGTCCTCGGAACGCTTCTTAGGGTCGAGGTCCTGCCTGCGCACACTGCGCACGGCCCGCTCCAGCTGCCCCACCCTGGCCTTGTCGAAGGTGGTGTGCACCCGGTAGCCGCCCCGGAAGAGGTCCTTGTCGGTGAGGCCCGAACGCTTCTTGATGTACTTGTTGGCGATGTCGACGAGATAGCCGGTCTGGCCGCCCAGGCTGGTCGGCTTCGCGGCCGGCTTCGGCTCGGGGAACTTCCGGTACGTGGCCCGTTCGGCCTTCGTCATCGTCCCGATCTCCACCTGCCGGTCGAGGATCCACCCCCAGCGGTCGACGGCGCGTTCGTGGTTGCCCTTGCCGTCCGCGGGGTCGTACTGCTCCGCCCCCTTGAGCAGGGAGGCGAGCAGCGCCGCCTGACTGGGGTCGAGGTCCTTCGCCGGGATTCCGTAGTACGCGTTCGCCGCTGCCTGGATGCCGTAGGCGCCGCGGCCGAACCAGCTGGTGTTCAGATACCCCTGGAGGATCTCCTTCTTGCCCTGCTTGTTGTTCAGCTTCAGCGAGATGAAGAATTCCTTGAACTTCCGGGTGGCCGACTGCTCCTGGCTGAGATACGTGTTCTTCACGTACTGCTGGGTGATGGTGGAGCCGCCCTGGGTCTCACCGCCCTTGACGATGCTCACGGCCGCGCGGGCGATACCCGTCGCCGACACCCCCGGGTCGGAGTAGAAGGTCTCGTTCTCGGCGGCGATGACCGCGTTCTCCACCGAATCGGGTATGTCGGCGAGCGTGACGTTCTGCCGGTTGACCGCGCCCACACTCACCAACTGGCTGCCGTCCGCCCAGTAGTAGACGGTGCCCTGTCTGCGCGCCTCGTCGTTCTCGTTCGGGATGTCGACGGAGGCGTACACCACGGCGAACAGGCCGGCCAGCGCGACGGCCCCGAACAGGAGCCCGCTCAGCATCTGCCGCCACGAAGGGATCCAGCGGCGCCAAGTACGTCTCCCCCGGCGGGGGTAGTCGATACCGAGTCCGCGATGGCGGATCGCGCGAATGGGGCGGATGGGGCTTCGGGCCATGCTCCAGCTCCTCGTTCACCGTCCCGTACCGGTGGCGCGGGGCTTGTGAGAGAGGATGTTCCGGATCGCGATCGGGTTGTCTCGAAGTCCGTCCGGGTGTGCGGTGTGCTCAGGCGAGGCCCGCCTCTTCCAGCGCGGATCTCGCGCAGGCCCGTACGAGGGGGTCGTCCTCGGAGCCTCCGGCGGCGATCAGGGCCTCGGCGACCGCCGGGTCGTCCGAGGCGTAGGGGCCGAGGGCCATCGCCGCGTACTGGCGCACCAGGTCCTCCTCGGGGTCGTTCAGCGCCGCCAGCAGGGCCCTGCCCGCACGGTGGCGCAGGCCGGGGTCGGCCGGGGGCCACAGACGCAGGACCGTGGCGGCCTCGGTGCGGGCGAGGTCGTACTCGCCCGCGTCGGCGACCACCGAGACGAGGAACGGCTGCGCGGCGGCGTTGTCGTCCAGTTGGGCGATGATCTCGCGCTTCCTGTCGCTGTCGGCCGGCAGGGCGCGGAACTCCTCGACGAGACGGGCGAGGCGGGCAGCGGGGGTGGCGGGGGCAGCGGCGGGGGTGGCAGGGGCGGGGTCGGCGTCGCGGTCGGCGTCGTCCGGGGCCGGCTCGGGGTTCATGGGCGGTGTTCCTCCGTTCGAGGGCTCGGTACCAGTTGATCAGGGACGGCCGATCAGTGCCGATCGATCAGGGCCGGCTGACCAGAGTCGGCTGCTCAGGACCCGTTGCTCAGGACCAGTTGATCACGGCCAGTTGATCAGGGTCATGAAGGCGACCCAGGTGAAGAACACGGTGGCGGGTGCGGCCACGGCGAGGGCGATCGCGGTCGGCGGCCTGCGCCTGGTGAACACCCAGCTCGCCACCAGGATGACCAGGGCCAGGAGCAGACCGCAGCAGGAGACCGTCCAGGCCGGACCGAAACTCGCGTCGAACCGGTGGGCATCCGCCTCCGAGCAGGAGTCGCAGGCCATCGGCGAGAGCATGCTGTACACCAGGGCGAAGAACGCGAGCGGGAGCGTGACGACCGTGGAGATCAGCGAGGCGATCCAGGTGTGCCGGGCACTGCCGGTGGTCTCCGTGCTGTCGAGGGCGTCGTCCGTGATGTTGTCGGGCATGCGTGCGATTCAACCGGGTGCCCCGGTGCGGCACATGAGTTGCCGTACCTAAGGGCTGTCCCGCAATTCCTGGTGGAACAGCGTGCGGCGTCGGATGCGGTGCATCGCAAGGCGGAGGGACGTCCACATACTGGGTGTATGTGGACGTTCCGACAACGCGGCGAGGTGCCGTAGCTGTCGTCGCACGCCCGCCAGGAATTGCGGGACAGCCCTTAGGGCCTCCGGCCGGTTCCGGTCAGTCCCACCAGAAGGACCAGGTCTCCTGGTTCAGCACCATCTTCTCGGCGTAGACGTCCAGGTCGTACGGCGGGTTCTGCTCGATGTTGTCCGGGCAGAACGCGAAGTGCTCGGCGGCGACCGCGCGGGCCTCCGGGAGGGTGGTGGGCGGGCGGCCCACCGAGACCATCAGGGTGTCGAAGCCCAGCACCACGACCCGTATGCCGAAGCGGTCCTCCCAGGAGCGGAGCACGGCACAGAGCCGGGCCGTGTCCTCCTCGTAGTTGAGCGGACCCGACCAGCCGATCGCCGCCGGTATGTCCGCGCTGCGCCGGGCCGGGACGAGCGCCACCCGCGAGCCGGGGTACCAGCCGTCCGGGCCGACGCACTCCTCGGCGATCGCGGCCGCCAGGTCGTCGGGGGCGTCCTGGCCCTCGGCGGCCGGGACGGGGGCCAGTCCCGGCCACTCGGCCTCGGCGGCGTCGAGCTCCTCGGGCGCGCAGTCCTCCCAGTACTCGCTGAGCACTTCCTCGGCGTCGTGGTCGCCGGGGTACGACGCGCTGTCCGGGATCAGGTCCCAGTCCCCGGGCCGCTCGTCGCGTCGCCCGCCGTCGATCAGCACGGGAAGCAGGCCGACCGCCCGCCCGGTGGCGTGCAGTGTGCGCCATGCGCCGTGGGACGCCGGCTCGTCGGCGCACCAGAGCAGCGGCTCGTGCCAGGTGCCGTCGATCGTGGTGTCCACCAGCGTGCCGGGCGGGAGTCGGAGCCCTGAAGTGGCCAGGGACGGGAGCGGGTTCGGGAGCGTCGCCATGACTACGACTCTAGGCGCGCCCACTGACAACCGGTCGCCCACCGGAAACCGGCCGCCCCATCGACAGCCGGCCGGGCGCCGCGGTTCGGCTACGGGTGTGCGTGAACGACGACGAACCCGGTGGGCGCCGTGGCGCCGTCGGGCAGTGGTGCGGGCGCGGTGACGTGGCCGAGTGCCTGGCCGTCGGCGTTCTGCCCGGGCTGGAGCACGCGGTTGACGTGGAGGGTGAGTTCGCGTCCGTCGGGTGCCGTGGTGACCAGGATGTCCGTGCCGTCCGCGCTGTCGGCGGTGGTGAAGGAGGCGACCTCCGCCGTGCTGCCGGGTTCGTCGAGCCGGGCGGTGACGGACGGGTCAGGGGTGTGGCTCGTGCTCTGCATCTGCGGTTCGGCCGCGCCGGCGACGAGGGCGAGGAGCTGGGCCACGACGACCGGGTCGTGTACCCCGTCGTACACCCAGCGCTTCCCCAGCACGCCGTGCTCGGTCGTGCCGATGAGTGCGTCGTCGGCGCCCGCGAGCGGTGCTCCGCGATAGCTGAACGGCACCTGGTACGTGATCGGTTGGTCCCCCGACGTGTCGGTGACCACCATGAACTCGATGCCCACCTCGCCCTTCGGGTCGTCCAGGCGGAATCCGCCGGTCCGGGCCGGCTCGGGCTGCTGGCCCGTGCCCCGGTACCAGGGCTGTGCGGGCAGCCAGGTGGTGAGGAGTTCCAGCTTGGTGGGCGTCAGGGTGGTGCGGTGGATGACAGCCATGGCGGTGTATTCCTCCCGGGGACGTGGGTTCAGGCGAGTCGCGGGTCGGCGGCGAAACCGGCGAAGGCCGTCCAGGCGGTGGGGGCGACGGTGAGCATGGGACCGTCGGGGTTCTTGGAGTCGCGGATGTGGATGGCGGCGGGGTGGGCGGCGATCTCGACGCACTCGCCGCCATCGCTGCCGCTGTAGCTCGATTTCTGCCAGTCGTAGGCGACTTCGAGACAGGCGCCGCCCTCGTCACCGCTGTAGCTCGACTTGCGCCATTCGTAGGCGACTTCGAGGCACTGCCCGCCCTCGTCGCCGCTGTAGCTGGACTCGAACCACTCAAGTGTGGTGCTCATTGCTCTCCCAGCAGACGATCCAGCAGGCCCACGGTGGCTTCGGGGCTGAGGGCCTGGGCTCGCAGCATCGCATACTTCTGGGCGAGGATGCTGATCTCGTCGGGGTCGGAGACGAGCAGGCTGCCGCGCTGTGTCTCGGAGTAGGCCACCCGCTGGAAGTCCGGTGTTTCCAACAGGATGAAGGGGCCGTTCAGGCCAGCGTGGGTGCGGTGGTTCAGTGGCAGGACCTGGAGGGAGACGCCGGGAAGTGCGGCGCAGGCGCGCAGGTGGCGCAGCTGTTCCACATGCCCCTCGTTGTCGAGGAGTTGGAGCATCAGGACCGGTTCCCAGACGACGAAGCTGATGGTCGGGGGTGGCGGTCGATGAAGGATCTCCTGGCGCTCCAGGCGGGCTGCCGTCTTGGTGACCACCTTCTCCTCACTGAAGGCCGGGACCCGGTTGCGAAACACTGCCTCGGCGTAGCGCTCGGTCTGGAGCAGTCCCGGCATGACCTGGTTGTCGTACCAGGAAAGCGCCAGCGCCTCCCGCTCCAGGTCCAAGTACGCCTCCGCCCATGCCGGAATCAGGTCGATGTCCGGCAGCTCCGACACTGCTGCCTTCAACGCGCCTTTGGTGTCCAGCAGGTCGTCCAACTTGGCGGCGAGCTCGGGCAGTAGCGTCCGTCTGCCCTGTTCGATGGAGGCGATCGTCTCCACCTGATGGCCTACCAGGTCTGCGAGTTGGGTCTGGGTCAGGCCGGCCGCCCTGCGGAAGACGGCGACCAGTTTGCCCACGAGTTTCAACGCCGACGCGTTCTTGCGCTTCCGCTTTCCGGGGTGCATACCGAGCGAACTTCCACGTACACGCCCGGGTCACGCGCGCGCGACCCGTACAAGAAATCCGTACGGGTGCGCAGGGGTCAGGACCGGGGCTCGGGCGGAGTCCATTCGACGGCCTCCCGGACCGTCGCGTCCGGGTCCTGGGAGAGGCGGTGGAGGAGTTCCGTGGTGCCACGGGACGACCAGTTCTCGACGGCCCATACGAGGGCCCTGCGGACCTTCGGGTCCGGGTGGTCCGCGAGGTGGGCCAGCTGGTCGACCGGTCCGCGTCGGCGCAACCCGAACCAGTGCAGCGTCTGGACGAGCTGTTCGGGGTCGCCGGGGCTGCCCGCCGCGGCGATGCGGCGCACGAGGACCGCGGAGGCGGGGGGAGGGCCGTCGAGCGGGTGCGGGCGGCGTTGCCGCAGGCGCTGCGAGCCGTACTCGCCGCGCACCCGGCAGCCGAAGCAGGTGCAGGGCACCTTTCCGTTGGAGTCGGGGAAGTACCGCCAGCCGGTGACCTGGCTGACCGCGCGGATGCGGTGCACCTCGCGCTTGGTGACCGTCCGGGGGACGAACACCTCCCAGCCGCGCGGGTCGGGCAGGGCGGCGAGACGGCGTACGGCCTCGGCGGCCGTGACCGTCGCCGGGTCGCGGTGGTAGCGGCCCAGGGTGACGGGTTCGTCGTCCGGCAGGCGGATGTGCACGGCGACGAGTCCGCGCGGGCCGCTGCGCCGGGACAGTTCGCGCAGCCACTGGTGGGTGAGGGTGTACGAGGGGAGGACGGGGAAGCAGTAGAGGCCGCGTGGCAGTGAGGCGTCGCGGCCGTGGCTGATGGCCCGTACTCCGGAGCGGCGGACGCGTGAGGCGTTCGCCGCGGGGGTCAGGTGCACGAACATCGCCATGCGGACGATGCTAACGAGTGGGCGTGCGGCCGGCCGGGGCCGGTGTTGTTCTGGGATGCCGGCGGTGGGGACGCGGGCAGCGTGGCCGTGCAGATGATCGTCGTGCGGTGGTCCGTGTCGTCGCGGGGCGGCGAGGGTGCCCGGCTGCGGCCCCGGGTGCCGAAGGGGTTCCTGCTGCCCGAGGGGGTGTCCGGGCCCGTTGTCCGCCGCGTGGAGTGCGACGAGGTGAACGGGTTCGTGCCGCGCTTTTGTACGTTCGAAGGGCTTCGCCCGCTGGAGAACGGCACGCCGTTGCGGCTCGCGATGGAGGCCGACGGCGTCCGTGTGTTCGCCGATCGGAACCGGCGGGCCACCGCTCCTCCTGCCCGCTGGCTGCGGTCCGGGCAGTGGTTGCGCCGGCGGGACACGTCCAGCGGGCGTCGGCGGGACACGTCCAGCGGGCGCCGACGGGTCGGGATGACGGTCGTGAACGTCGCGGTCGTCGGCCGCCCTCCGTCGAACCTCTTTCCCGGAGTGCCCGCGTACGGCGTCGGATCCGTGGAGACCTGGACCGGGTAACGGGCCGCCCGGCGTTCATTGTTGATCATCAAGCGTGCAGAATGAGCCGTATGTCGATGACGAACACTCCAAAAACGGCGACGGCCGACGATGCTGAGCAGATCGGCCGCATGCTGGCCAGTGCTTTCGACGACGACCCGATGATGCGCTGGTTCTTCCCCGAGGACGCCACCCGCGAGGAGGGGATGGCCCGTTACTTCAGCACGATCTTCGCCCGGCAGTACGTCCGGCACGGTGTGTGTGAACGCACCGGTGCGGCGGCCGCGTTCTGGGTGTCGCCGGAGGGGCAGGAGAAGGCCGTTCCCGACGCGGAGACCGTCCAGGAGCTGGAGAGCATCCTCGGCGATCGGGCTTCGCTGTTCCGCTCGGCCGTCGAGGCGGCGGCCGAGCACGGGCCGAAGGAGCCGCACTGGTACCTGGCGGTGGTCGGCGCGGACCCGGCCGCCCGGGGGCAGGGGCACGGGGCGGCGCTGCTGCGGTCGGGCCTGGCCAAGGCCGACGCGGCGGGCCTGCCGGTCTACCTGGAGTCCTCCAAGCCGGACAACCTGCCCTTCTACGAGCACTTCGGCTTCACCGTGCTCGGCGAGGCGGAGCTGCCGGGCGGCGGACCGAAGCTGTGGGCCATGCGGCGAGCTCCCCGCACGCCGGACGGCGTCTGAGACCCCTCGTACGGAATGACCGGCCGGCGCCGACTCAGGCGCCGGTCACCCGTCCTGCGCCGGGGCGGAACGGCCCTTGTTCCTGTGGTGGTTCAGCCAGGAGAAGGCCAGGAGGCGGCCACGAGACGGCCGGGGGCGCGGCGGCGGCCACGGAGGCCCCGGACTTGAGCCGGGTCGGTCCGCCGGGGGCGCTCCCGGTCGCCCGCCCCGGACGTGGCGGCCCCCTCCCGTACGGCTCTAGAGCTTGTCGGCGCAGAGGAGGCGGTCGCTGCGCACCGGGTCGTCGTCGATCAGCGAGTTCTCGGTGAACATGGCGTCCGCCTCGCCGTCGCACGGGTCGTCGAAGCCGCCCACGATCGCGTCCTCAAGGACCTTCGTGACCTTGTGGGTGGCGCCGTTCTTCCTGCCCTCGGCCCGGCAGGCCACTTCCGAGGCGGAGCTTCCGTTCCCGGCCGCGCTGTGCACGCAGTCACCGACCTGGATCCGCGGGCCACCGCCTCCGCCCGGGTCGCCGGGGTGCGGGGCTTTCAGGTTGCGCATGCAGGCGTAGCCCTCGCCGGAGACCGGCCGGTCCTCCAGGATCGCCATGCTGATCGGGACGTTGACCGCGAAGTCGGTGTTGTCGGAACAGGCGGTGGCCTCGAAGGGTTCGGGGAAGCCGATGTCGGCCCGGTCGACGACCTTCGCGACGGCCTCGGGACCGTCGCAGGGGACCTCGCGGTAGACGTCCTTCTTGCCCGGCTCGGCGGCCGCGCACTCGCCCTCGGCGAGGAACTGCTCTCCGTACGACGGATTCACGGAGGGGGTCGGGGAGGCGACGGCGGCGGATGCCCGGGTCACGTCCGGCGGAGGGCCGTCGCCCGCCTTCCCGCAGCCGGTGATCAGCACCAGCGCGGCGACCGCGGCGGCGGTCGCGGCAGCGTGTCCGCGTGATGACGTCGGTATGCGACTGCTCTCCGTGCGCACGGTTCCCTCCCCCTCGGGCTCGATCTCCGATCCTACGTTCGACTGCCCTCTCCGGAGCGTGGGTTGTACGACGGACCCGGGGCGCGGGCGCCGCGACAGGGGGATAGCCCGACCATCGATCCGGATGATCGCCCCATCGTGCCGGCCCCCGTCCGGCGGGCACTGTGTGGGGCACAGGGCAGCGGGATGTGAAAGACCATCAGGAGCAGTACCGCGGCCGGGACTTCGAGGATTGAGGACGTAGACGTGACGAAGCACAAGCGGGCGCTGGTCGGTGCACTCACACTCGCCGTGGCGCTCGGCGTCGCGGGGGCCGGGCTCCCGGGGAGCGCCGCCGCCACGACCACCGCCGCGGTGTCCGCGGGACACGGGTCCGCCACCGACCACGCCCGGTTGCAGGAGATCCTCCAGCGGCTGACCACCGTCGACGGCGCGCCCGGAGCCCTCGTCGAGGTGCGGGACCGGCGCGGCAGCACCGTGCTGACCAGCGGTGTCGCGGACGTGAAGAGCCAGGCGCCGGTCGACCGCGACAGCAGGTTCCGGATCGGCAGCATGACCAAGATGTTCACGGCGACGACCATGCTCCAACTGGTGGGAGAGCACCGTGTCCGCCTCGACACTCCGGTGGAGCGCTACCTGCCCGGCGTCGTCCGCGGACACGGCAACGACGGACGGAAGATCACCGTCCGTCAGCTGCTCCAGCACACCAGCGGCCTGCCCGATTTCCTCGACTACCTCAAGCCGCAGGAAGTCGTCTCGAACCCGCTGGTCCGCTACGACCCCCGCGACCTCGTGGACCTGGCGCTCAAGAACCCCAGAGTCTTCAAGCCTGGCACCGACTGGGACTACTCCAACACGAACTACCTGCTCGCCGGTCTGATCATCGAGAAGGTGACCGGCAACACGTACGCCGAGGAGGTCCGCGAGCGCATCATCGAACCGCTGCACCTGCACGAGACGTACGTGCCGGACGACTCGACGATCCCCGGCCCGCACCCGCGCGGTTACGCGCAGCCCGGCAAGGACGCGCCGCTCCTGGACATCACGGAGGTCGACCCGTCCGTCGGCGGTGCGGCCGGCGGGATGATCTCCAGCGGCACCGATCTCAACCGGTTCCTGGGCGCTCTCCTGCGCGGCGACCTGCTGCACCCGGCCGAGCTCCGGGAAATGATGAAGACCCGGAGCACCGGCAGCAAGGGCGGCCGCGCGTACGGCCTCGGCCTGGAGAGCAGGACGCTTCCCGGCGGCGGCCTCTACTGGGGGCACGGCGGTGACTTCCTGGGGTACGAGACGATGGCCGGTGCCACGGTCGACGGCAGGCGGGCGACGGTCGTGGTCAATCTCGGCCCGGGAGGCTCGGACGCCCAGAGCGATGACATCGAGAGCGCCGTCCGGACGGCGCTCTCCGCGGGCCGCCCCTCTGCTCGCCCGTAGCGTGCCCGCGGCGGGGTGGGGCGGCAACGCGGTCCTGCGCGGCACGGCTGCGGCGCTCGCCGCCCTCACCGGGACCGGGTACCGGAGGATCAGTACGTGAGGGCGTCGTCCATTTCGCTCTGCCAGTACGTGACGAAGCCGTTGTCGCCCCAGGACGTGCCGGCGGGGAGCGTCAGCTCGGCGGAGGCGCCCGTGGAGCCCTGGTTGGCCTTGTTGGCGAAGTACACCGCGAGGTGGGTGCCCTTGTGCAGTTCCTGTCCGTCGGGCTCACCGGAGAGCCCGATCGAGGCGTAGGCGGACTGGCCCGGCTCAAGGGTGACCACGGCCTGCGGGATGCTGTCGCGGAGGACCGGGAAGGCGGCCTGGGCGTCGTCGAACCGGAGCGCCGGAGCGTGGTACGCGTAGCAGGGGGCGGAACCGGTGTTGGTCGCGGTGAGCAGCAGGTGGTTGATGGGGCGGCTCACCTTGGTGACGGTGACCTTGGTGTTCGAGCCGGTGCAGGTGACGGGGGACTTGCTGCCGCCCCCGGTGGCGCCGGAGCTGCTCTTCCCGCTGCCGCTCCCGCTTCCGCTGCCACCGGTGGAGCCCTTGGAGGCGGTGGAGACGTTCTCGGCGGGCGCGTCGGCCTTGCCGCCGCCGGTCTCCTTCGCGTCCCCGGCGTCCTTGCCCGTGTCGGGGGTGGCGGTGCTGCTCGCTGCCGGAGCCGCCGCGTCGGACTTGCCGTCGTTGCCGTTGTCGTTGCCGCCGCAGGCGGTGAGCGAGAGGGCGGCCAGGAGGGCGGTCGCGGCGAGGGCGGTGGTGCGGATGTGGTTGCGCATGATGCTGGTACTCCCCGTGTGCTGGTGTCGGTGTTCGGTCAGTTGTGGCAGATCAGGAACATGACGATCGCGGTGGACACGATCACCACTCCGATGGCCACGGCATCGATGGGCTCGATGCGGAAGTGGATTCGCACTGCGTTGTCCCGGTGGTCGCTGCGGTGTGGTCCCAGATTGCGGGGCGGCGGATTCCGGCCGCAACGCCGAACAGCCCATTGGGGATGCTGGAATGGCTGCGCGTACTGTGACCTGGGCAGATTCCACGTCCCTGGAACGGCGTTCCGGGACGGACCAGGAGGGGGAACGCCGCAGTGGTGACGCCGGAGGCCGGGGAATTCGCGGCTCTGCTGAAGGAACTGAAGGAACGTTCGGGACGCAGTTACGGGGTGCTCGCCGGGAGACTGCACGTCAGCACGTCGACGCTGCACCGGTACTGCAACGGTGACGCGGTGCCGAACGAGTACGCCCCGGTGGAGCGGCTGGCGCGGTTGTGCGCGGCGACTCCGGAAGAGCTGGTGGAGCTGCACCGGCGGTGGATCGTCGCGGATGCGGCACGGCGACGCCCCGCCCAGGCCGCTCCTGCGGCTGCTCCCGTTCCGGCTCCCGCTCCCGCGCCCGTTCCGGCTGCTGTGCCCGCTCCTGAAGAGCCGGTGCGGGATGCGGGTCTCAGGGACGAGGCCGGGGACAAGGCCGGGGACGAGGCCGGGGACAGGGCCGGGGTCGGGGCCGGTGGCGATGTGTCCGGGAGCAGGCCCGGAGTCGGGGCCGAGGACGGGACCGCATCCGGATCGCTGTCCGGAGCCGAATCCGAACCCACGATTCTGGCCGGTGGGCCGCGTCGGCCCCGGCGGTTCCTGGCCTCCGCGCGGACGCGGGTGCTGCTCGCGGCCGTCGCCGTCGTCGCGCTGACCGTGCCGACCTCGATCGTCGTCAGCAATCTGTCGGGCACGGACAAGGACGACCTCAGCAACGTCCCCGCCGTGGAGCCGAAGTACCCGGACGACGCGCGCGCCCGGTCCGGCCTCGACCCGAGCACCACCGCCTCGCCCGGCAGGACGAAGAAGTCGGGCAAGCCCGTACCGTCCGGCTCGGCGACCGTCTCGTCCCCGCCGGCCGGCGGCGCCTCCGCCACGTCCGGGAAGCGTGGCACGGGTGCCGGGCCGGGCGGGCAGCAGAGCGGGGGCGTGCCGCTGAGCGCCACGATCAGCTCGTACAACTGGGAAGAGCCCTGCGGCCAGCACTACGTACTGGACCAGAAGCCGGAGGACGTACCTCCGCCGCCCTCGCCGCAGGGCACCCGGGGCTGGGCCAAGGCGCTCGGCGGGGTGGACGGCGGCAGCATGCAGCTCGAAGTCACCGTGCAGGGGAAGTCGGGGCAGGCCGTCGTGCTGAACGGACTGCATGTGCGGACGCTGTCCCGGAAGGCGCCGCTGGCGTGGTCGGCGTACTCGATGGGCGAGGGCTGCGGAAGCGGTGTGACTCCGCAGTCCTTCGACGTCGACCTCGACGACAGCCGGCCGAGCCTCACCCCGGTGGCGGGGCAGCAGGGAGATGAACGGGTGCCGCCGAAGGACTTCCCGTTCAGGGTGACCTCCACCGACGTGGAGGTGTTCGACCTCACGGTCCACGTCGAGGGGCACGACGTCAGCTGGTACCTGGACCTGGAGTGGAGCAGCGGCGGCCGGACGGGGATGCTGCGCATCGACGACGGCGGGAAGCCGTTCCGTACCAGCAGCATCCAGGCGCGGCCGAAGTACATGTACCGGTACGACACGGCCCAGTGGGTGACCAAGGAGTGGGACTAGGGCCTCTCGCGTCCCTCGTGGTCACGGCCACCGGGCCGGTGCGTACGGGCGGGCGCCCCGGGCAGGGGCGCTCTGGGGTCAGAGGCGCTCGGGGGTCCGGATGCCGAGCAGTTCCATGCCCTGGTGCAGGGTGCGGGCGGTGAGGTCCGAGAGGAAGAGGCGGTTCTCGGCCACGTCGCCCGGCACCTCGGGCTTGAGCACCGGGCACTGGTCGTAGAACGTCGTGAAGAGCGACGACAGCTGGTAGAGGTACGAGGCCAGCTTGTGCGGCTCGTACGCGGCGGCGACCTCGGCCACGACCTCGGCGAACTGGTCCAGGTGCAGGGCCATCGCGCGCTCGGCCGGGGCCAGCTCCAGCTCCGGGTGGGGCTGGGACTTCAGCTCGCCCGCCTTGCGCTTGATCGAGCGGGACCGGGCGTGCGCGTACTGGATGTACACGCTGGTGTCGCCGGTGAGCGAGACCATCTGGTCCAGGTCGAACTTGTAGTCGCGGGCGGCCGACGTGGACAGGTCCGCGTACTTGACCGCGCCGATACCGACCTGGGTGGCGCGCTCGGTGATCTCGTCCTCGGTGAGGTCCTTGGCCTTCTCGCGGACGACGGTGGACGCCCGGTCGATCGCCTCGTCCAGGAGGTCGGCCAGCCGGACCGTCTCGCCCTCACGGGTCTTGAACGGCTTGCCGTCCTTGCCGAGCACCGTGCCGAAGGCGAGCTGGAGGGCCTTGACGTCCTCGTTCAGCCAGCCGGCCCGGCGGGCGGTCTCGAAGACCATCTTGAAGTGCAGGGCCTGCCGGGCGTCCACGACGTACAGCAGGGTGCTCGCCTTGAGGTTCTGCACCCGGTCGCGGATCGCGGAGAGGTCGGTCGCCGCGTAGCCGTAGCCGCCGTTCGACTTCTTGACGATCAGCGGCGTCGGGTTGCCGTCGGGGCCCTTCACGTCGTCGAAGAACACGCAGAGCGCGCCCTCGGAGCGGACGGCGACGCCCGACTCCTCAAGGATCCGGCAGGTCTCCTCAAGCATGTCGTTGTAGCCGGACTCGCCGACGATGTCGGCGTCCCGGATCTCCATGTCGAGCTTGTTGAAGACCGAGTAGAAGTAGATCTTCGACTCGTCGACGAAGCGCTGCCACAGGGCGAGCGTCTTCTCGTCGCCGGCCTGGAGCGCCACGACGCGGTCCCGGGAACGGGCCTTGAACTCCTCGTCGGAGTCGAAGAGCGCCCGCGAGGCCTTGTAGAGCCGGTTCAGCGAGGACATGGCGGCCTCGCCGTCCGCCTCGCCGTCGCCCTCGTGGGTCAGCTCGTCCGGGTGCTCGGTCAGGTACTGGATGAGCATGCCGAACTGGGTGCCCCAGTCGCCGATGTGGTGCCTGCGGACCACGGACTCGCCCGTGAACTCCAGGATCTGCACCATCGCGTCACCGATCACCGCGGAACGCAGGTGGCCGACGTGCATCTCCTTGGCCACGTTCGGCTGGGCGTAGTCGATGACGGTCGTGCCGGCGGCGCTGTTGTACGGCACACCGAGCCGGCCCGCGTCGTCCGCGGCGCGGGCGGCGAGGGTCTCGGTGATCGCCTTGTCGGTGAGCGTGATGTTGAGGAAGCCGGGGCCGGAGACCTCGATCTCCTTGATCAGGTCGCCCGCCGGGATCGCGGCCGTGACCTGCGAGGCGAGCTCGCGCGGGTTGCCCTTGAGCTTCTTGGCGAGGGCCAGGATGCCGTTGGCCTGGAAGTCGGCCCGGTCGCTTCGGCGCAGCAGCGGGTCCGCGGTGCCGGCATCCGGCAGGGCTGCCGTCAGGGCGTCCGCGAGCTGCTGCTGGAGCGTGGAAGCGAGGGAATTGACCGAGGCCATGAGCTGGCTGCCGTTTCCGTAGGAGTACAAGGGATCACGCCCAGTATCCCACGGGGTGTAAAGCCGTTTTCGCGCTGCCGGGGGGACCTGGGAGAATGGGCGTGCCCCTATGAGTCCCACAAGGGTGTTTCCTACGAGTCCTACAAGAGAGAAGGACGTGCAGACCGTGGCTCAGAGTCAGAGCAGCACAGAGACCGACTGGGTCTCCCGCTTCGCGGACGATGTCATCGCCGAATCGGAGCGTCGTGCGCCTGGCAAACCGGTCGTCGTCGCGTCCGGCCTCTCCCCGTCGGGCCCGATCCACCTGGGCAACCTCCGCGAGGTCATGACCCCGCACCTGGTCGCCGACGAGATCCGCCGCCGGGGGTACACCGTCCGGCACCTGATCTCGTGGGACGACTACGACCGGTACCGCAAGGTGCCGAACGGTGTCCCGGGCATCGACGAGTCCTGGGCCGAGCACATCGGCAAGCCGCTGACCTCGGTGCCCGCCCCGGCCGGGTCCGCGTATCCGAACTGGGCCGAGCACTTCAAGGCCGCCATGACCGCCGCGCTGGACGAGCTGGGTGTCGAGTACGACGGCATCAGCCAGACCGAGCAGTACACGGCGGGTACCTACCGCGAGCAGATCCTGCACGCGATGAAGCACCGCGCCGACATCGACGCCGTCCTCGACCGCTACCGGACGAAGAAGGACCCGGCGGCCGCGGGCGCCAAGGGCGGCAAGAAGCCCCAGCAGCAGAAGAAGGTCGACGAGGCCGAGCTGGAGGCCGAGGCGGGCTCCGGCGCGGCCGGCGAGGACGACGGCAGCGGCGGCTCGTCCGGCTACTTCCCGTACAAGCCGTACTGCGGCAACTGCGAGAAGGACCTCACCACCGTCACGTCGTACGACGACGACAGCACCGAGCTGAACTACACCTGCACGGCCTGCGGCTTCGCCGAGACGGTGCGGCTGAGCGAGTTCAACCGCGGCAAGCTGGTCTGGAAGGTCGACTGGCCGATGCGCTGGGCGTACGAGGGCGTGATCTTCGAGCCGAGCGGGGTGGACCACTCCTCGCCGGGCTCGTCGTTCGTCGTCGGCGGCCAGATCGTCCGCGAGATCTTCGACGGGGTGCAGCCGATCGGCCCGATGTACGCCTTCGTCGGCATCTCCGGCATGGCGAAGATGTCCTCCAGCAAGGGCGGCGTGCCGACCCCGGCCGACGCGCTGAAGATCATGGAGGCGCCGCTGCTGCGCTGGCTGTACGCGCGCCGCAAGCCCAACCAGTCCTTCAAGATCGCCTTCGACCAGGAGATCCAGCGGCTCTACGACGAGTGGGACTCGCTGGCGCGCAAGGTCGCCGACGGTTCGGTGCTGCCGGCCGACGCCGCCGCGTACGCGCGGGCCGTCGGCACTGCCGCCGGTGAGCTGCCGAGCACGCCGCGCCCGCTGCCGTACCGGACGCTCGCCTCGGTCGTCGACATCACGGCCGGGCACGACGAGCAGACGCTGCGCATCCTGAGCGAGCTGGACCCGGAGAACCCGCTGACCGCGCTGGACGAGGCGCGGCCGCGACTGGACCGCGCGGAGAACTGGATCACCAACCAGGTCCCGGCCGATGCCCGCACGATCGTGCGCGACGAGCCGGACAAGGAGCTGCTCGGTTCGCTGGACGAGCAGGGCCGCCAGTCGCTGCGGCTGCTCGTGGACGGGCTGGACTCGCACTGGTCGCTGGACGGGCTCACCACGCTCGTCTACGGCGTGCCGAAGATCCTGGCGGGCCTGGAGCCGGACGCCAAGCCGACGCCCGAGCTGAAGGTCGCGCAGCGGTCGTTCTTCGCGCTGCTGTACCGGCTGCTGGTCAGCCGGGACACGGGGCCGCGACTGCCCACGCTGCTGCTGGCCGTGGGCGCCGACCGGGTCCGCAGGCTGCTGGGCGCGTAGCGGTTCGTAGCGGTTCGATTCCGTTCCACTCCGGTCCATTCCGGTTCGATCCGGTTCGTTGTTCACGTAAGGGCCGTCACCCGGTGGATCGGGTGGCGGCCCTTCGGTGTTGCTGTGGTGTCGCTGTGGTGTCGCTGTGGTGTCGCTGTGGTGTCGCTGTGGTGTTGTCCGCGGTGTTGTCTGTGCTGTGGCTCGCGGCTCTCAGGCGATGTGGTCCGCTTCGAGTTCCGCGTGGTAGCGGTTCTTGAACTCCGGCATCATGCGGCGGATCAGCGCCGCGCTGCGCGGGTGCCTGACGTTGTGGCCGTCCGTGACGTGTATGTCCAGGGCGTCGACGCTCGGGTAGTCGTTGTGCTGGTTCACGAACGCGGCGAACACCTCGTACGCGATCGCGGCGAACTCCGCGTCCTCCTGCGCCCACTCGGCGGGGTCCGGCTCGGGCTCCTGGGGCCGCTCCTGGAGCTGGAGCTGTTCCTGGAGCCGTTCCCCGTCCTCGTGGTTCTGCTGGGGCTGACCCTGTTCCTGTTCCTGCGCCTGTTCCGGGTCCTGCTGCTGGTGCTGTGCGGTACGGGGGCCGGGTACGGCGCCGATCGTGCCCACGCTGCCCAGGGGGCGGGTGCGGCCGCCGGGTCCGGTGGGGACCATCACCGGGGTCGGTTCCAGGCCCTCGACGTACGTCGGGTTGTAGGCGCTCTCGTATGCCTCGTCCGGGACCCGGGGTGCCGCGAACCAGGGGCTCTCGTGCGAGCCGGGCCCTTCCTGCTGCCAGTCCTCGGGCAACTCCCCGGCGGCGCCGGGGTCGGAGGGGTGACCGTGTTGCGGTTGGGCCTGCTGGTGTTGCTGCTGCTGCTGCTGGTGTTCGTGCTGGGCGTGGTCCGGTTCGTACTGCTCGGCGTACTGCTGCTCGGGCGCGTACGGCAACTCGGGCTGGAGCTCGCCGGGTTCGACCTGGGCCAGGGCCTGGGCCGGGGGGAGCAGGGCGGGTTCGATGCCCGCGGCGGCCAGGCCGGCCGGGGCGGTCTCGGCGAGCGGGACGCCGTACTTCGCCAGGCGCAGC
>NZ_JBIDCA010000028.1:0-39806 GCF_043204345.1 Streptomyces sp. NPDC047917 | reverse complement strand
GCTGCGCCTGGCGAAGTACGGCGTCCCGCTCGCCGAGACCGCCCCGGCCGGCCTGGCCGCCGCGGGCATCGAACCCGCCCTGCTCCCCCCGGCCCCCGCCCCGGCCGCTCAGGTCCCGAAGCAGACGCAGAGTCCCGCCCTTGAGAGCCCTGCCGCGCAGAGGACGGAATCTACGCAACTGCGCGCCGGAGAACCGCATCCGTCATTCCAGGTGCCTTCAGTAGCCGCTGTACGGCCGCACGAGCCAACACCGGACGATGCCAGGACCGGCGGACGTCTCGCGGACGCCTACCGGGCCTGGATTGGCGCCTACGGTTTCGAGCCGACGAGTGCGCAGTTCGCATTCTGGCTCCAGGACAGGTACGGCATCGCCACAGCAGCCGGAGACCCGCTGTCTAACGAGCAGATCTGGCCCCTGCTGCAGGTGCTCAAGCAGCACGGCACGCCTGTCCCTGAGAACGGCCCAGACCTCGCCGCCGCCCAGCAGGACATGATTGGCGAAGAGACAGAGACGTGGGCCGCCTACTTCTACAACGCCTGGCTCACATACGAGGCGGAGCGGGGCTCGTACCCGGATGCTGCCGATCTTGCTGAGTACGTGTACTGGCGCGACGGCATCATGAGCGCCGCCGGACAGCCCGTCACCGCAGACGAACTACGCGATTACGTCGCTCTGTTTCAGGAGCGGGGGCAGGAGGGCCCCGAGGTCGGTTCGACGCTGGCGCCAGCGGACGAGACTACCGAGCCGGCCCCCGACCATGAGGGTGGGGAGAACCGCGAAGATGGCACCCTTCCGAGCAGCGCCGACGGTGACCCGCTGGTGGCGGAACGGCATGCAGTGCACGCGTCCGGTGACGAGAGTGGTGGCCGCAGCATCGTCCAGGCGAGAGTGCCGAAGCCCCGGGATGAGGACGAGATCGATGCGGTGGAGACGGACGCAGACATCCGTGAGAGCGAGCTCGAACAGGGGGACGGTTCTCACCTGGCAGGCCCGGCGCGGGTGGAATTCCACTACCGACAGTTGTCACCGGAGGAGCAGCAGCGTTCAGCGAAGGCCCTCGCTCCGGTCCTGGCTGAGCGCTGCGGCTACCAGGAGGGCACGGTGCGGAAGTACCTCGGGCCGATTAAGCGGGCCGCTGGCGTGTGACGTTCCACCACTGTGGAATGCGGGCGAGCTGCCCGGAGCGCTGCACGGGGGGTGGGGTGGAATTCCACGGATTCCACCCCACCCCCCTCTTACTGCCCCGGCTCTGCGTGATGCGGGGGGTGCTGATTTCCGGCACTGGGTCAGCAGGTTTGCGGTTGGGCGCCGCTGGGGTGATGACGGGTAGTGACGCAGGGGTGGAACGCTGTGACCTGCAATTTTCCAGCTTGGGTCAGCATTTGGGTCATACCGAGCTTGCGTCTTCCGCGCTGCCGTCGCCGCTCGTCGAGAGGGTGGGTGGTGCCGTCGGCGGTCCCGGTCAACAGCGGGGGACTGGTCGTTCCATGCGGAGTGCAGGCGGGTGGAAAACGGGAACGGCCTCGCTGCGGCGGGCGTGGACGGGGTGGAATTATCCACGTCTCTGGCAGAGGTTCGGCCCGCGTGGTGGCTGGGCTGGTGACCGGATTTTCCACCGCGCTGCGGGTGCCGTCGGCGAGCGAAGAATTGGGCGGCGAAGGGGGGGAACGAAGCTACTTCCCGATAGCGTTGCGTGACGGCTCGTCGGGCGCTCGGGGCTGGCACTGCGGGGCGTGTGGTGGGCCCCTCGGGGTGGGCGCTCAGCAGGAGACCGGTCTCCTGGGCGGGTGGCTGGGGCGGCGCGTGGCTACGGGCAGCCCTCTCCGCAGCCGCAGCCAAACTTTCAGTGAAACTTGAAGTGTGGTGGTAGGTGTGTCACTCTCGCCTCATGAGCAAACCGGATTTTGCAGCGCTGCGGAAGCGAGTCGAGAAGGCGGAGAAGGTTGCCGACGGCTACAGGACCGAGCTGTACGAAGCGGCCGTCACTGAAGCCATGAAGTCGACGGTGTACGGCCACGTCTCCGCCGTTGCCCGGGATTCAGGCATCAACGTCCAGCACCTTCGTGACCTCATCAACAAGGTCGACCCCGGATGGCTCGCCAAAGCGTCCGAGGAGCGCCAGGCCGCCAAGTCCAAGCGCAAGGAAACAATGTGACGTGACATAAGCGCAGCCCCGGCCGGACCCTACGGCCCCCGCCGCGCACCAGCCATATGCCAGCACGTGCTGACCTGTAGTTTTCCAACTGGGTCAGCAATTGGGTCAGCGCGCTTTCCCTGTATCTGGCCGATGCGCCGAAGGCTCTGCACTTCGCTCGGAAGTGCAGAGCCTTCGGCGTTCACCGGCACCCGAGCAGCCTCGGGTGAGGCATCCCTTGGCCGTCCCCGTGCAGGGGTAGCCGACGGTCCGGCCTGCGGCCGGCTACAGCATGCGGAGCACCTGCTCGGTCTCCTCGTCCATGGGTGAGCCCAGCTCCAGGAGGAGTTCGTCGAGCTGCCGGACCGACGATTCGAGCGCGGCTTCTTCGCCGAGCAGTGACAGCGCCCGGAACTTGTGGCGCCACAGACATTCCATCTCCCGCGCGACGTCCAGGCCGCGGGTGGCTGCCCACAGGGCGTTGCGTGCGTCCCCGCGTGCGAGGTACCGCTCCGCGAGGTCGTCGGCCGCGTCCACGATTGCGGAGATCATTTCCTGGGCCAGGGATTCCGCCCACGCGTACCGGCGGGACGGGATGCCGGAGAACGGCCGGCCGTGGACGAGTTCCAGCGCCTGGCGCAGCAACTGCTCCCTGACCGGGCCGTCGGCGGTTCGGCCGGAGTGGGCCAGCTGCTGGAAGCGGTCCCAGTCGCAGTCCACTTGGGCCAGTCGGTAGAGCTTGTCGGGCTGGGTGCTCACGTGGGGGAGGTGCTTGTTGCCCTGTGCGTCGGCGCCCAGCCATCTGCGGACGTCTCCGAGGCGGGTGTTGCGTGTGTCGCGGGTGACGATGCCGCCGGGTGCGAGGACCTCGTCGAGCTGGTGGTGGTTCGCCCCGGGGTGAAGAACCAGCCAGGCCGTCACCTCCAGCGCGAGGGTGCGCCGGTTGGACTTGACGGTGCCGTTGGCGCCGAGGAGATCGACTGTCCCGAGGACCTGCACCAGCGGGCGGTCCGGGCTGTTGGCGGCGCCGGATCCGTCGGGCTGCTCAGGAAGAGGGACGACCGTGTCGCGGGCGGGTGTGGCCTCTTCCGGGCCGGCAGATGCGGGGATCCGGGAGCTGACCCGGGGGGTGGGGCTGGACAGCGACGGCAGGACGGGAGTTCCGGGGGACGGTGATGCGGTGGGCAGCGGCTCCGGTCCGGCGGGCGGGGCGGCAGGGTCTTCCTCGTCGTCGGTGCCCTCGTCCTCCAGGTCGGCGAACGCGGCCATCAGCCCCGGCTTGCTCACCGGCTCTGCAGCCTCACGTGCGGAAGATGCCCCTGTCTCCGAAGGAACAACGGGGGAGGGCTGCAGACTCTCCACCGACTGCGCAGCCGCGGCCGTCTCTGTTGCCGGGGCGGGGACGTCGCCAGGTGCGTCCGCGGTCAGTGCGACGTCCAGGATGCTGGCGTATTCGGCGTCGGAGCACACCGACAGTGCGACGCTGACCGAGGTGCCCGGAACGGTGACGTACGGCAGATCCGTATCCACCGACCATGCCTCGCCCGCTTCCTCTGGCACGGCGGTGCTGCTCGTGACCACGGCCACCGCCGACCGAGGCTGCTGCCCCAGCGCCTCCCACAGCACATCCCGGGTGCCCTCGGGTGCCGGGCAGGAATCCAGGTCCGCGACGACGACCAGCGGCCACAGCCCGCCCAGCTCCGCCACGGGCATGTCCGCACCGTCGCCCCCGTCGCCGAGCCCGTCCAGGGTCTGCTGCTGCTCCGCGTGATGGGCCTGCAAGGCCTGTACCGCGTCGGTCAGGTCCGGGTACGGGGTGACCCGGTCGCTGTCCAGCATCGCCAGCCCGGGAGCGGTGTCCTCCCCGGCGACCGCGATGTCGAGCTGCTCGGCGAGCGGTGAGAGCGCGAGCGTCAGCGCGAGGGTCCGCAGCACCTCATTACGCAGACCGCCGGTGAGGTGCAGCGCGCCGGTGTGCTCCAGGTCGACGAGCACGATCGCGCCCTGGTCGTCCTCGCCCAACGCGACCAGCCCCGGATAGGGCGGGTCCACTTCCCGGCTCTCCTGTGGGGGCAGCAGTTCACCGGAGTCTGCCGGGCACCACCACACCGTGCTCTGCGACGGATCGGTGGTGAACGGGGCGACCGCCGGGGCGGGTGCGTCCAGGTGCAGCCGGAACCCCTCGGTGCCGAGCTGCACCGCGGCCAGGGCAGGAAGCTGCTGGCCCTCCTCGGCGAGCGTCGCCGCCGCGGTCCGCAGCGCCCGGTCCAGCATGGTCAGCTCCTCGCCGGCGTCCGCACTGCGCAGCGCGATTTCCGTGAGGGCAGTCTGGCCGGAGGGCATCGGGATACGGCGGCCGCGGCGTCGGCGGCGCTGCTGCAGGATCCGCCGGGTGGCCAGGGTGCCCACGAGACCGGCGGCCAGGACTCCGGTGGCTCCCAGACCGACCATGCCGGCCCGCATCCCGGTCGTCGTCTGACCGTCCTCGGCGGAGGCTTCCGGCGCCGGCTTTCCGGGCGCCGGAGTCTTCGCGGCGGGGGCGGGCGTCACCGTGGCAGACGGATCCGCCGTCCGGCTCTGGTCGGGGGAAGGGGCGGCGGGCGCCGACGGCTCGGCATCCGGGGCCGGCTGCTGCTGCGGCGGTGCAGGGTCCTTCTCGGCCGGCTTCGACGATTCGTGGCCGTCCCGGGCGGGCGGCTCGTCTGCAGAATCGGAGCCGTGGCCGGGCAGGGCGATCTCCTGGCCCGGATAGATCCGGTCGGGATCGTCGAAGACCTGCCCGTTGGGCTGTTCCGCGCCTTTGTTCGCCTCATACAGCTCGGGCCACCGGTCCCCGTCACCGAGCTGTTCGTCGGCGATCTTTGACAGGTAGTCGCCAGGCCGGACGGTGTACGACTTCTGGGAGTCCGCGGCCTCGTCCCGCGCGTCGGCCGAGGCCTTCGTTGCCTGGGTGGCGGTGGGGGAGCCGGGGCCGGTCTCGGACGTGGCGGGAGGCCGGGCATCGGCGGGCAGCGTGATGACCGCGCCCTTGGGCAGGTACTGGTCGCCGGCGGCGAGCTCGGGAATGCCGGGGTTGAGAGCCGCGATGTCCTTCCACCGGGGCCCGCTGCCCAGATACGTCTCGGCGAGCTCCCACGGTGACTCCGTGGTGGAGGTGACGGTGTGCCGCAGCCCGGCCTGGTCGGTCCGCGTGGTGTCGTGCTTCGCGGACGGGTTGCCGGTGTCCTGCCCGACGGTATGGGTCGCGGTTACGGCGACCGCGGGAGTGACCGTGGCCGCAGACGCGGCTGTCGGGGCGAGCAGCACGATGCCGCCGATCAGGAAACTCGCGAGGGACTGCATCCCGCCCAGGCCCCGGATGCGGGGGGCGGAGCGGCGACGCAGCACGGCCACGAGCTCCACCAGTACGGAGAATGCGAACGCCGCCCACGCGACCCAGCCGATGCAGGTCAGGACGACGAGGAACAGTGACCCGTCGTCCTGCTGGGTCAGCAGGACCAGGCCGCCGGAGAGCTCGCTCGGCTGGTGGCCCACCCTGAGAAGCAGGTACGGCACGCCGCCGACCAGGGCCGCCAGGAGGGCCAGGCCGAGCAGCGCCCGCAGCAGGGCGGCGACGGCGCGCAGCGGGGCGGGGATGCGGTGGGCCATGGTGGGGCTCAGCCTCCAGCTTGGGTCTGCAGATGGGCTTTCGCGGTGCCGGTCACGTTGATCGTTCCTACGCCGACGAGCTGCGCGAAGTAGGTGTCGTAGGTGGCGTGGACGGTGACGGTGAGGCTTTTTCCGCCGTCGGTGATGTGCACGTCGCCTTGGACGCCGGCTGCGGCGAGGTAGTCCTGGACGGCTCCGACGGCGGCGTCGGGGTCGATCGTGATGGCGGTGCCCTCGATGGCCTGGGCGGGGTCGAGTTGCTGGCCGGCGGTGCGGGCGGCCTCCTGGGCGAGCGAGGTGGCGCGGTTGCCGGCGTTCAGGGCGCCGCCTCCGTCGACGAGCAGCCCCATCACCATCAGGATCGCGAGCGAGGACAGGGCGAAGAACAGGGACATCGATCCGCGGTCATGGCGGCGTGCGGCCAGTGCCGTACGCCGCCGGTCCGCGAAGCGGCGGACTCTGGTGGTCATTGGCGTCCCCGGTAGGTGTCGATGGGGCTGGTCCACGAAGCGGTCAGTGTCTTGGCGCCGGGCAGGCCCGGCAGCCCGATGTCGGAGAGGTTCGCAGTGCAGGCGACCGTGGCCGTCACATTCGCCTCCACTCCGATGTCGAGGGCGTAGCCGGCGGTGTCGACCACGACGTTGGAGGTCCGGCACGTGATGCCCTCGCCCTGGAGGCTGCGGGCAGCCGCGGCCTGGGCCTGGGCCTGGGCGCTGCCGGCGTCGCGCTCCAGGGATGCGGCGCGGGCGGCGGCGCGGGCCGCGGAGTCTACGGCGCCGTCGGCGTCCGTCACCCGCCCGAACGCGATCATGAGCAGGAGCAGGGCGATCATCACGGGTGCCAGGACCGCGGTCTCTACCGAGTAGGAGCCCCGGTCACGACGCAGCCCCCGCACAACCCGCCAGCCGCAGGCATGGGCCGTCATGGGTTGGTCCAGCGCTCGACCGGTGCGGCGGCGTGCTGGACGACTTCCAGCGTCAGGCCAGGCACCAGGGTGGCGACTCTGCCGCGCACGGTTATGTGGATCTCCTGCGCGCTGCTGCCGGCCGATGACACGCTCGCTCCCTGGACGCTGCCGCCGAAACGGCCCAGAAAGGCCTGTGCCTGGGCGACGCCGTCGCCGTCGCCGGCGCCGAACTGCCGCCCGGCCTCCACACCCTGGCGGGCGGCGGACTGGGCGACCTTGTGTGCGTGGTAGTACAGGCCGACCTGGAGACCGGTGAAGGTCAGCGCGAGCACGACGATGGCCAGAACCGCGAGTTCCACACTGCCGAATCCGCGGTCGCCCCGCAGCCGCCGGCGAAAGCGTGCCGCTGCCGTACGGGACCGCGGGACTGGGGTCACTGCGTCTTTCTCCTCTTCGACGTGACGGCGGTACGGGGGCGTGTCAGCCGCCGTTGATGATGCCGATCTTCTCCATGAGCTTGGTGCGGATCGCCAGCACCAGCAGGCCGGCGCCGACCAGCAGCGCACCGGCGATCAGCGCCAGTTCGGTGCTGGTCTGTCCGGCTTCCCTGCCGGCTCTCAGAGCCTCGTACCGGCCGCGGATCCACACGGTCAGGGTCTGGATGTCCATGGTTCTTCTTCTTTCAGCTTCCGAGGATGGTGATCGTGACGGGGATCATTACGAACGTGAGCATGAGGATGACGCCGAAGGTGACCGGCAGGATCATTGCCGCGCTCGCCGCGTTGGCCTGCGCCTTTGCGTCCGACAGCAGTGCGATGCGCAGCTGGCGGGCCTGGGCCTGCAGGGTGGTGTAGACGGCCGCGCCGTCACCGGCGAGGGCGAGGGTGTCGGCGGGGCGGGTGAGTTCGGGGATGTCGAGTTCGTCGCCGAGCTGCTTGAGGGCGTCCCAGACGGTGACGCCGGCGAGGTCGGCCTGGTGGAAGACCTGCCGCATGCGCACGAAGATGAAGCCGTCGCCGACCTCCGCGGTCTGGGTCAGGGCCTGCGCCGCGCCCGAGTTCGCGATGCGGGCCAGCGCGACGCGCTCCAGGTAGGAGGCGGCGGCGTGGCGGACGACGAGCCGGGCCGCTGCCGCGTCACGGGCGACTTCCTTGCCGGGCCAGAACCAGAACAGGCCGGCCATGGCGAGGGAGACGATCGCGGGAACCGCGAACGGGAAGGCCGCGCCGGCTGCAGCGAGGAGAGCCTGGAGAAGCTGCGGAAGCACCAGGCCGTACAGGGCGAACAGGAACCGTTTGCCGAGGTGCTCGGCCGGACTGATCCTCAGCAGAGCCAGGTCCTTCACGGGCAGCGTGATGCGCCCGCCGAACTCGTCGAGCAGCCGCATGCCGACGCGTTCGGGCAGCGTGCCCGTGGATGTGGGCGCAGTGGTCGGCAGGAGAGGGTTGCTGGTCTTGGAGACGTCCAACCGGTCCAGCACGGAGGCGAGATCGCGGCGGGCGGGCATGGCGGCGCGGACGGCCAGGCCGATCAGGGCGCCGGCAGCGGCTGCGGGAAGTACGGCTTCCATGGGGATCATCGGGCGCCTCCCGCAGTGGTGAGCTGTGCGGCGGTGGCCGGCAGGGGGGTGATCAGGCGGGGGTCGGGCTGGGTCCGCGCGATCTTCCGCAGCCACCGCAGCGTGTAGGCGAAGAGGCCGCCGAGGGCGGCGAGGACGATCTGCCCGACCGGGGACTGATACCAGCCGGACCAGGCGTCGTTGAGCATGCAGCCGACCACGACGATGCAGATGACGACGGAGACCATGCGCGAGCTCTTGCGGACCTTTGCCCGGTCGGCCTCGATGTCGCGGGCGTCGGCCGCCTGCTGATGGATCGTGACCGCCAGGGCTTCCAGCGCGTCGGACAGCCCGGGGCCCTTGTAGACGGCGTGGGACTGGAACAGCAGGACGACGTGGTCGGACACGCCGTCGGCGAGCTCGTCGGCGAAGAGCGCGAACGCGTCGTGCGCCTCCATGCCGGAGCGCAGCCGCTCCGCCAGGGCCCGCACGCTCGGGGCGATCGGCGCGGGCGCGGCCTTCGCGGACGCACGGATCGTCTGGGGAAGGCTGATACCGGCCTGGTGAACACCGGCGAGGTGGTTGAGCCACTGGCCGAGCGCCTCCAGGCGCTCGATCCGCTGAGTCGCAGCGGTGCCCGGGTTGAGGACGTAGGGCAGGCCGAGGACGGCGGCGCCGGCGAGGAGGCCGTGGACAGGCCAGCCGGTCCAGGCCCACACGACCAGCGCGACGACGCCCGCCGTGGTGAGCAGATGGCGCCAGCGCCGTTGCCACTTCTCCGGCAGCTCGGCCTTCGCACGCTGGATCCGGCCGGTCATACGGGAGGCGGGCTTGGCCGGGTCGGGGACGCGGCCCCGGACCTCACGGACGGCCGCGAAGACCGCGAGCAGGGTGAGCACGGCGCAGCAGGCCGCAACGAGTGCGAGCTGAGAGGTGCTCATCGCGCCCCCACCGTCTGCAGCGGCCCGAGCCACGCACCGTACGGGTTCTCGGTCAGCCACTGCCGGTTGAACAGGCCGGTGCGCTCCAGGTCGCCGATGAATGTCGGCATGTTCTTGTAGACGGCGCGGGGCTCGCCGCTCTGGGGCGCGAAGAGCTCCGTGGTGACCGGACGGCCGCCCTCGCCGACGATGTCGTGGACTTCGTAGATGCTGCTCACGAACCGGTGCTTCTTGCCGCCGATCGCCGTTTCGTCCAGGTAGGTCAGGTAGACGACGACGTCGATCGAGGAGGCGATGAGGTGGTGGGCGGCCTCGGTCTGCATGCCGGCCTCGGTGCACAGCTGGACCAGGCGGCTGATGATGGCGTGCGGCCGGCGGACGTGGAGCGTGCACATGGAGCCGGAACCGCCGGAGGACATGGCGTTCAGCATCGGCACGATCTCCGCGGAGCGGACCTCACCGACGATGACCCGGGTCGCGTTGTAGCGCAGCGCGGTGGCGAACATGTCGGAGATGGTGACCTCACCGGCCCGGTCACCACCGCGGATCTCGCCGTTGGACTGCCTTGCCTCGAACGCGAACGTCACCGGCCCCGGCTTCGGGCCGGGCTCGTCCAGGTAGAGCTCGCGGTCGGACTCCAGGGTGACCAGCCGCTCGGCGGCCGGGATTTCACGGCCGAGCGCACGCAGGAGCGACGTCTTGCCCGCGCCCATGTCCCCGACGACCAAGATGTTCATCCTGGCGTGCACGCACGCGGTCAAAAACCGTTCCAGGATCGGGTTGATCGAGCCCCACCGGACCAGCTCGGCGATGCCGTGCTGCCGGATGCGGTGGCGCCGGATGACGACGGACGGCCGGGTGGTGAGCAAGGATGCGGTAACCCGGGAGCCGTCGGGCATACGGAAGCCGACCATGGGGTTGGCCTGGGTCAGTGACCGCTCGCCATGCCCGGACAGACGGGCCATCCTGTTGACCCACGTGATCAGCTCGTCATGGCTGTCGGCGACCTTCTCGATCGTGCGGCGCGGACGGTCGTGGTACTCGACATGGGCGCGCAGCCCGTCGACCATCACGTCCTCCACACCCTCTTCGTCGAGAAGGGACTGGAGCCGGCCGCCGCGGTACATGGAGTCGAAGACCGCGGTGCCGATCGCGCTCTCCTGCTCGGCGGTCAGCGGGGTATTGCCATGGGCGTGCTTGGTCGACCAATCCGCGACCGCGGTGGTCACCAGGGCCCGCGCGAGAGCTCGCCGGTCCGCTTCCTCCAGGTGCTTGTCGGGATCTTGCTCGCTGAGTGCCTTGGACACCTCGCCCTGGAGAGCCTCGATCACTTCCCAGCCCACGGGGAGCTCGCCGGGCAGCCCGGCCAGACGCGGCACAGCCGCCGGACCCGCACTCGCCACCGGGGCAGCGGCAGGTGTCTGCGGAGGCTGGGCAGGTGCGGGCGGGCGGCGCTGACCAAGATGCCCCGACAGCAGCGACGCCAGTTCCTGGCGCCCCATCGGCTCCGGATGCCCGTTGGCACCGGGCCGCTGGTGGGTATCAGCCACGGCTACCTCCTCGCTGCTCGGCCAGGCGCTGCAGCACACCGGCCATCTGCGGGCTGGCGGGCCGGGCCGGGTATTCCTGCTGGATCCGCCGGCGCGAGGTGGCCGCCTCGACCTGCTCCGTTGCCGTGCGCGCGTGACGGAGCAGGGGACTACGGGCGTAGCCGCGGGGAGGCCGGCCCCCACCGGTGAGGTACCGGGCGGTGTCCGTGTCCCACGGCAGCGCACCGAGCACCGGCACGCCCTTGAGCGCGTCGCTGACCTGGTGGGCCCGGTAGGTGCCGCCCTCGATGAGCAGCAGACCCAGGGCATCGGCGCCCGAACCGTGTTCCTGCAGCTCGGTGCGCAGCGGGTCGATGACGTGCCGGGCCAGGGTGAGGGACTGCTCGGTGCTGCGGACCACGAGCAGGACCAGGTCGGCCTGGTGGAGCAGCGGAGCCGGAGTCAGCACAGGGTGCAGGTGCCCGGACTCCAGCGCGAGACGCCCGGCATCGATGAAAACGTCGTGTCCGGCTTCGCCGGCCAGGACGTGCAGCACGTCCGACAGGGCCGGCCACGTCCGGCCGAGCGCCGCAGCCTGGGCGGGATCGGTCAGGCCGGGCAGCAGCTTGCGGTGCCCGCCCTCGTCCAGCGGCCACAGGTGATTGGCGAACGCGTTCGCGAGCGCATCCGGGCCCGTCCGCTCGGCGGCGGCGAGGTGGTAGAGGCCGAACCCCGCGGCGGCGCGCCCGTCCAGGAGTCCGGCGCGGATCGTGCCGCCGGCCGGGTCGCACTCGGCGAGCAGCGACGGGCGCTTCGAGGACAGGGTCAGGGCGAGCGCAGAAGCGGTCACCCCACAGGACTTGGCGGAGACAAGAGCGGTCACGGGCATGTCAGTTGCTCCGCGGTTCGCGGACCAGGGCGATCCGCCCCGTCGAGGCCCGGGTCGCCAGCAGCGGCCCGTCCGTGGGGGACACCGCGAGGTTGACCACGATCGTGCCCGAGGCGTCTGGGCGGGACACGGAGACCACGACCCCGTTGACCGACGACGGAGGCGCCTCGGCACCCTTTGTATCGGTCTGCTCCCCCTGGGCCGGGGTGGTGACGGCGAGCACCTTGTCACCGGGGGCCAGGGCCCCGGCGGGGGCCTGGCCCCGCTTGACCTGCACACCCACCTGCTGCTTGTCGTCACCCAGCCCGGTGCCCGCAGCCAGCTGCGACGCCGTCAGCAGACCGCCCTTGCGCAGGTCGACGGCAGGACGCTTCCCGACCATGCCAGCCCGATCCGAAGCGGGGACCGGGCTCAGGTTCGCGTCGGCCGACACCTCCGCCACGACGAGATCACCATCCGTCAGCGCCTGCCCGGCCGGAACATCACGGGCAACGGCGAGGACCTGAGTACGGTCGCCGGCCGACGTGACCGCCGCCGCCGCACCGAGAGCGGCGACGGCCGCCAGGACGACGCAGAGCGCGGCCACCGACCAGCGGCGCTCCCGCTTGACCGGGGCCGTCGTGGTGATGGGGATGTCGGGGCGGGCCGGGCCGGCGGCGCGGGGCGCCGGCGGCACGGCGACGGGGGACTCCATGCGGTGCTGCCTCTCGGGAAATTCTGCAAAGAAGAGAAAGAAGAGAAGAACGGCCTCAGTTGAGGACCTGGACCTCTGCCACGGTGATATCGGCGGCGCTGGCGCGGGTCTCAGTGAGCTGACCGGTCTCCCCGCCGCCCGCCCAGTCGATCGTCCAGGTCGACGTCGCGGTCACGTGGTACTTCCCGGACTCCAGGGTGGAAGAGGGCTGGGTGTAGCGGTGGCCGCAGTCCGGCGACGGCTTCTTGTCGTACTCCGCCCGGTACGGCGTGCCCGCGGTCGTACAGGTGACGGCCGAGCCGTCCCCCATCGTCCACACAATCTTGCTGACCCTCGCGGTCGCCGTGACCGTCACCGAACCAGCCGTCGCCGAAGCCACGTTCGGCCCGTATGTCTCCGTACCTTTCGCGGTCCACATGTACACCGGCATACCGACAACACCCTTGCCACCCGGCTTCGGCGTAATACCGATCCGCGGCCCCCTCAACAACATCTTGTCCACAGCCTGCTGCGCCACGACGGCCGGATCAACCCGGGCTGCGGGAGGACCGGCCGCCCACACCAACTGAGTGATAGCGGCATCGGTCTTCCCGGGGGCACAGGACTTCTCGTAGACGGCCCCGTCCCCCGGTTCGTGTCCGCCCCACTCCATGCTTCCGGCCGGGGGCTGAGGGTCCGCCAGCTTGTACGTGCACGGCATCCCGCTGACCGGGCCCTTACTGGGGCCCTTGCCGTTACTTCCTGCCTTGCCTCCCGGACGAGGGCGGCCGGCGGGCTTGGTGCCTCCGGACGTGCCGGGGTCGTCCGCTTCCACGCACACGAAGAATCCGCAGCTGTCTACTCCAGTGCCAGGACCGTCTGCGGCGTGGACGACGGAGGGGACCGAGAGAGCCGCCATGACCAGGGCCGCGGAAACTGCTGCGTTCCGGCGGCTCAGCACTTCTGCCCCTGCGGTTCGTCTCTGATGACCCTCCAGCCCTCCGGCCAGCGTTCGACCGTGGACACGATGACGTACTTGGTCAGTCGCGTCGAGGGAAGAGCCGCCGGCTTCTTGGTGGCGCTGTCGATGACCTGCCAGTGCGAGATGTCCAGGCAGCTGGAGATCGTCGCGTTGGGGATCTTGCGGTTGACGTCGGCGCTGGTCACTGTGGGGCTGCCAACGGCGACTTGGCCGGTGATGATCCGGCCCTTGCCATGCATGCTTTTGGCGTCCGCCTCGGCGTTCTTCAGCGCAGCGCCGGCGGCGTAGTCCTTCAGGTCGGTGTCTTTTCCGCTGCTGTCCGCGTAGAGGCGTTCCATTGCCTGCCAGTACGAGGTGTACGTGGCGACGGCTTCGTTCTTGGCGGTCTCGTTCGGGTCTGCGGGCTTGCTCGGCGTTTGCTTTGCCGAAGCGGATGGTGAGGGGGTCTCTTTCTGGTCGTCTGCTTTACCAGAACTGCACCCGGTTGCTGTTGCGAGTACGCAAGCGGCGGCGAGCAGGGTTGCCGGCCACGCGCGATTTCGTTCGCGAACACCCGAGTGCTCCGGTCGCACTGACTGCGTCACTGTGCCTCCCCATGCATATGCCACGGTGCCCCGACCTGCGGCTCGGGCCGTGACTGGCCATCTGCGCGCGACGAGTTCGAAAGCCGACCGTGCGGTCTGGTCTTATACATTACGCAAACTTCCGCCAACAGCCCAGTCTGTTCCCACAGTTCGGATCTGTGGCATCCGCCATAAACCGGCACAATCCAGCGTGGCGGGATCCCGGCGTGCGGGATTGCGCGTTCCGGGTCCGTCTGGAATGGCGGCAGGGCTGCAGGCCGCGGTGAATGCGGGAGCCAGTTTTGTCGACTCGTCGGCATTGGTGCAGCATTCCGGTTCACTTGATCGTTCCGGGCTCGGAATGCGCTGTCAGCAGTACGTCGGTGCGTTCTGCGTCGCCGAGTACTGGCATCACGATAGGAGCGAAAGGGCCATGCCTGTCCAGTAGTTCAGCCGTGGTGACGCCCACGCGGAGCCTTCCCTCCGTGATGCGGGGATTGGCGGAGGCCAGTGCCCGCAGGTCCTCGGTGCGGCGCTGCAGCACGCGGTCGGATGCCCCTGAAAGGATGATCAGGAGGCGCGGGAACGCCGGGTACCGCTCGCGCCATGCCTCCCGGGTGCTCAGCGGACGGCGGCGGCCGGGCGGTTGCGGGATGTAGGAGGCGTAGCGGGCGTAGGTGTCGAGCTTCTGACCCAGCCGGGCCACCTGCATCGTGGAGCGGTCGATTTCGAGGAAGAGCGTCAGCAGCTGGCGCCGTTTCCCAGTTGTGCGGGTGTAGCGCAGCACTGCGTCCGGGACGAGGAACGCGTCGTCGCCGAGCCGGCTGTCGCCCTCCCGGACACGGTGGGCGAGCTCCGGTTCCCAGTCCAGCGGCCCGCACTCGTCACCGAGGCGGCCGGCCCAGTCCGTGAACGCGATGCCGGTGTCGACGACGGCGAGGGTGTGCTCCTGGAGCTGGGAGGCGGCCGCCTTCGGGCTCATGCGGTACGCGCGCGTCGTTACCTCGCCGGCGGCTTCGACGATCTCGCAGCCCAGCGCGGTGATGTACCAGAGCTGTTCGCAGCGGCCCATCCGGTCGGTGAGCCGGTCGGTGGACTCCACGAGCCCCATCGTGCGCAGGTGCCCGAGGTGGCGCAGCAGATACACCGGGCGCTTCGTGTGCGGGGTCAGGAGCCGGTGAAGCTGACTGGTGGCGACGAGGCGGTGCTGGTACAGGATCGGCAGCAGCTGCTGCCCGAGGCGGGACAGTCGGGCACTTTGGGGCTCGGCAGCGGTGAGGGACATCAGCCCACCTCGCTGCGCTGGGCGGCCTCGGCGGGCCCGGCGGCCGGGGTGCGGCCGGTGAGATGGGTGAGCAGCATGTCGTCCAGGCCCGGCAGCCGTCCGTCGTCCCCGTCCAGCATCTTGAGAATGTCGCCGACCGGCCGGCGCCCGAGGTTGCGGTCGATCGCGGCGACCAGGCCGGGCAGGAGGTCACGGCGGTGGTAGTCGGCCAGCACCTGGTGCACCGCGACGCCCCGCACCCGAAAAGGGGTGCTGCGCTCTCCGTGCAGCATCGTCGACATCACGTACTGGTACTTCGCGAGCTGCTCCAGCACCGTGGACGCGACGCCGGCCAGGCGCCTGGAGATGAACGCGGCCTCGTCGCTGTCCGCCCCTGCCGCGGAGAGCAGGGACTGGTTCTGCATCAGGGCCTGCCTGGTCTCCTCTGACAGCCGCATCACCATCTGCGTGAGCCCCATCAGCCGCACCTCGTACTTCCGCAGCTGTTCCAGGATCGCCGCCACGTAGCCGCGCGAGGCGCCGTCGATCGCGGTGAGCTCGTCCGCGAACGCGAACATCGGTTCCAGGTCCTCGGGACGCGCACCCTCGCGCGACAGCCCGGCCAGGAACAGATCGAACAGCAGCAACGACGTGATGATCTGGTCACCGCCCCCGGTGCCCGAGCACCGCAGCAACACGATCTTGTTCTCGTCCATCGCCGCCCGGACGTTGTAGCTGGAACGGGGCTGGCCGAGGAACGCCCGCAGCGAATCCGACGTCTCCAGCTGCTCCAGCATCTGCGTCACGACCGGCACCGCGTTCCCCTCGTACTTCGGGAACGTGTGCCGCCAGAACCGGGACAGCCGCCGCGGCAGCTGTGCCAGCACCTGCATCCGCCACCGTTCGTCCGTCAGTAGCCGCGTGATCGAGAACAGTGTCGGCTGCAGGTCGGGACGGCCCCGCTCACACATCAGCAAGGCCAGGTGGGCCAGGACCTGTACCGCGTGGGACAGGATGGCCCGCGCCCGCGGCGCCCGGTCGCCCCACCCCTGCGCCGAGGCCAGTCCACCGACGACAGCGCCCACCACGTCCTGGATCTGCGCCCGGTCCCGTTCCTCCATCGACAGCGGGTTCCATGACGCGATCCGCGCCGCCGGATCCTTCGCGCTCAGATCGATCAGCTGCACCCGGTCGACGACCGCCGGATGCGTCAGATACGGCAACGCCCGCTGGACCGCCGCACCGTGCGGGTCCAGGAACCACACCCCGACCCCTGCATACGCCAGCGTCAGCGCCTGGAGCAGAGCAAGCTCCGACTTCCCGAAGCCCGACCGCCCCAGACTCGCCCCGAACAGCACATCCTCCTGCGGGACAGCTCCCAGCCGCACCCGACCGTCCGCACCGGTCACCACGCCCAGCGGCACCACACCCCGCTGCCCGGTCCACTCCGGCAGCCGCGACGGCGCCGCCGGCACCACACCCCCCGTACGCACCACGTTCGTCGGCGTGCAGTGCACCGACGGCGGCTTGAGCAGCGCGGCGATCTCCCGCGAGGTCACCCACTGCCGCTTCGAGGGCGCGAACTCACCCGTCTCGAAGCGCCGGTCGAAGTTCCGGCGACGCCACCAGACACTGCTGTACGGCCGCCACATACCCGTCCGCGGCCCGACCGGACGCCACCAGTTCTCCCCCGACCAGGCATCCATCACCGTCATCACCTGATGCAGCAGCGCCTGCGCCTTCACCGGGTGGCCAGCAACCGTCCGCACCATCACCTGCACCGCGAACACCTGCGTGTCCGCCGTCGGCAGGAACTTGCCCACCCCTTCGGCCAGATCCGAGGTCCGGGGAACCCGGCCCCTCGGCCCCGGGCGCCCACGCGAGGCGCCACCGTTCAACCCCGCGAGAGCCTGCGACCACAGCGAACCGCCCACCCCCGCCCGCCCTTTGCCGCCCAGCTGCTCACCGAATGCCGACGGGCCCCGCTGCTGTGCACGCCGCACCAGCCGGCGCCGCCACCGTGCCACCCGCCGCCCGGCCACCGGCACCAGGTCCACCACGAGCTCGACCCGCTCACCGCGCTCGCTGTCCGCGTGCGCGCACGCCGCGGCCATCAGCTGCAGCGGATCGGGATCCAGACCGGCGGCCGTCAGCTGACGGTGATCGGGGCGGGCCAGCACCAGCTCCGCCCGCGCCACGTACGACCGGCCCCCGTCCGTACGGACATCCACGCCGGGGTTCTCGTCGCTCAGCGCCTTCTCCAGCTGAACCGTCACGCGTCCTCATCTCCATCGTGGTCGTCCGGTTCGAGCGGGGGCACGCCGTCGAACCGGATCCGGGGCACCTCGTCATTGCCGGCCCCGGGTTCCACGACGTCCACGTCGGGAAAGGACCGCAGCCTCAGCAGCGCCGCCGCCCGAGCCGGACCCTCCAGCCGGTACGACAGCCGGCTCTCATCACTGGACAGCCGGATACGCACCCCCACCGCACGCTTCGGCGCCCACCCCACGACCGCCGGAACCCGCGCGAGCCGCGCCGCGTGCCGGTCGATCTCCTCCAGCGACGGGTCAAAGCCCGCCGCCGGTACCAGGGACACCACCGCCCGGTTCCTCAACAGGGTCCGAGCGCGCCGCAGCCACCACCGCCGTGCCCACAGCCAGGCACACATCGCAGCAACGGCGGAGCCCATAAGCCACCACCGGGCATCCCAGAACGCGCCGATCAACCAACCCGCATCGAAGCCGGCGGCTGGGGGCCACCCCGTCACAGCCGCCACCCCCGGCGCCGGACCCGGGGATCCATCCCGCGCACCAGATCGGCCAGCGCCAGCCACACCCAGCGCGCACCCAACCCGCCCAGCCCCGACGCCACGACGGGCAACCCCCAGGGGAGGCGGCGCAGATCCCCGCCCCACCACCACCCGCGCACGAACCCGACCACGAACACCACCGCGACCAGCCACCCGCACAGGCTGACCAGCGCCTCAGCATCCGCATCCAGCCGACTGCGCCCTGCCGTACTCCGGAACCCAGCAACGTGCCGTGCCATACGCAATGCACCTCCCGCGCAGGACGGCCGGGTGCCGTCCCCTGCCTGCGCAAGGAACCCGCGGACCGAAAACGTGACACAGGAATGAGAAGAGAATCGGCGCCGTCTCAACGAGGACTGACCGGCAGGGCCGGGCCCCATGCCGGCCTCTGTCGTGGAGCGGGGCCCGGACGTTGGCCCTAGCCCTGCATCCACAGGACCCAGGCGTACCGGAGGATCTCTTTTGCTACCCCCATCACGATCCACTTGCCGACGGTCTTCGCCGCGTTGCGCCGCCAAGCCGCGTTGCGCCACTTCTCCGAGAGCTTCTTCATCATGGCCCTGCCCCTCCTTGAGTACTGGCCCGGTGCCAGCAGGTGCCAAGTAATTGCGGGGCCCCACGTGTTCAGCGAGTCACCCAGTACCCAAACGGGACATCGGTGCAGGTCGAACCTGGTGAAATTGGTGTTCAGGGAACGTTCAGAATGAACAGGAGACCCATGGGCGACACACCAGACGCTGTCCGTTTCGCGGAAGCGCTGAGAGAGCTCCGGAACAAGGCTGGCAACCCATCTCTTGCGCAGATCGAGGAACTGGGTAGGAAGCAGCCCCGCCCCGTGAAGCTGGGCAAAGGAAAGCTGAGTCAGTGGTTCAGCGGAGAGAGCGTGCCGTCTGAGGGACAACCTTTTACGGTGCTGGTTGAGGTCTTGGAGGCCGCCGCCTTCCAGCGGTCCGGAACCAAAAAGCGGGGCATCCACAAGTGGACCGCGATTCGGGAGGCTGCGGAACGGGACCGGCGCTCCGCCCTCGCTGAAACCTCCCGCCCTCTGGACGCTTCCGACGCACCCCGAAAAAGGCCCGCGCCCGCCGAGACGCCCATGCTCGCAGATGTGGGCAAGGCTGGGCGGCTGTTGAGTCTCCTTCCGCCCGATGAACGGTGGCACGGATGGCTTCGGAAGGCTGAGACGTTGTTCCGGGTTCCGCTGTTCGTGAGTGATCCTGTATGCGACGCGCTCCCCGCCCTGGAAGACGACCCGTTCGACTACGTCGACCCTGAGCTTCAGGGCGCGCACGAGATCTTGTTGGAGCGGCTGAAAGCGTTCTGTGACGAGCTCAACGGCATGACGGATATCTCCGACGAAGGCCCGGCGATGCTGGACATGAGCCACCCGGGTACCCCCGCAGAGCGGAACGAGCTCAACCGGCAGGCATGCGAAGCTCGGGACCGCTTCCTTTCCGCCTACAAGGTGATGGCGAATCTCCTCAACGTCAGAGGCGTAGCGGCCCCCTCGAAGCCCGAAGTGCCGCGCTCGTCCGGAGCGACGGAGGATTGGCTCGACATCGACGTGCGGCTTGAGGTCGGCTACACCCTCCCAGACGACACCGTGCTGCTCTTGGCCTTCGCTGCTGCAGGGCGAGTCCGGTCCGAGGCCTTTACCGGCCCGTACTTTTTTGCTGTACGAGTCGCGAATCGGAGCGCAGTCCCTATTGAGATCGCCGGCGTCGGCATTGAGATCGACAGCGGTGGCATCAAGCTCCCTTACCGATTCTCTCCCCGCGGGCGGGGTGGGCGTCCTCAACTTCCCTTCCGCCTGCGCCGTCATGATGGTGGGCATGCGCTGGCCAATGCGGCCGAGCTCGCGCACAGCTTCCGCCTGATCACGGAGGGGGGCAGAAGTCCTCTCCGGGTACGCCCCTTCGCTCTCACCGGGTCAGGCAACGTGTACTCCGGTTCCTGGACCCCATGCGCCGAGCTTGTGTCTTTCTTCGCCGACGTCTTCGGAGATAGCCAACCCGACCCAATGCCCTGACTTGGACAGTGGTGGCGAAATCCTGCAGCCAGTCACGGGGGCTTCACAGCACGCGGCGTACGTCCCAGTCGTACCGCTCCCAGTATCCGGCCGTCGAAGTGGTCTCGACAGTCTTCCCGGGCCGGGGCGCGTGGATCATGGTGTTGTTGCCGGCGTAGAGGCCGACGTGGCCCCAGTTTCCGTCGTTGTTGATGACGATGAGATCGCCGGGTTGGATCTGAGAGCGGGGGACTCGGGTGCCGGAGTGCCGCATCTGCTGGGAGGTGCGGGGGAGCGTGATCCGGGCGCCTTGGTAGAAGGCGTAGAGCATCAGGCCCGAGCAGTCGTATCCGCCCTTGGTGGGGCCCGTGGTGCTGCCGCCGCCCCATACATAGGGGGTGCCGCGCTGCGCCATCGCGGCGGTGACGACGGCGCCGGCCCGGCCGGTCGCCGTGCCGCCCGTGCTGTTGCCGGTGGCGGGGAGGCGGTCGTACTCGCTGACGTGGCGGGTGACGTCGTCCACGTAGGTGTTCGAGTGGTTGTAGCGGTAGACCGCTTTGCGGAGCTGGTCGGTTCGGGACAGGTCGGTGGTCCCGGTGCCGCACACGTACACGGCCGTCCCGAGGGCGGCGTCGAACGCGTTGTGGGGGTCTTTCACGCCGTCGCCGTTGCCGTCCTGGCCGCTGGGGCCGGTCCAGGTGGAGGGCAGGAACTGCATGGGGCCCACGGCCCGGTCGTACGAGGTGTCGCCGTCGAGCCGGCCGCGGTCGGTGTCGGAGAACGACATCGTGTTCCCGCCGGCTCCGGAGCCGTTGAGCCGGACACCGAGGATCCGCGGGCTGATGTCGCCGCTGGCCGTGATGCTGTGCCCGGCGGCGTGGTTGGACTCGATCTTTCCGATTCCGGCGATGACGGACCACCGCATGCCCTTGCACTTCGGGCGCACGGTAGGGATTTTGGCGGCCGCGCGGGTGTAGGCGGACAGCATCACCGGACTGATGCCGGCCACCGCCCCCGGGGCCGTCCCGGAGGCGGCCGGCGGGGCCGTGGTCTCTTTCTCGTGTCCGGCCGCCCCGTTCGCGACGGCGGCGATGAACAGCACCAGGACACCGACGACGCCCACGGCCGCGGCCAGCACGGGGGAGGTAATCAGCACCGTCTTCCGCAGGCCGCTCACGGGCGACCGCCGGGGCGGGGCGCGGTCCGCGCACGGCGTGCAGGGACGAGGGGTGCAGGTGCCGGCGCCGCCGGGGCGCTGTTCCCGGTGTTCCTCTGCTGGCGCATGCGGTGCAGGCGCTGCTGGAGCATGGCCTGCGCCGCGCTGGAGGGCGGTTGGGCGACGCGCGGCGGAGCAAGGCGCCGCCGGACCGCCGGCGCAGGGGCGGGCTGAGATGCAGGGGCAGGGGGCGGGCCGGCCGGGCGGGGTGCCGGAGCCCGGCGAGGACCGGGCGCGCCGGGCCTGGGCGGCGGGGTGTAGGGGCCGAGTCCGGGCCGGCCCCGGACGATCCGGCCGAGGGAGCGCACGTTGTGCCGGTACTCCCCGGCGAACTGCTGCGCAGGCTGGACGTAGCTCTGGTTGAAACTCTGTGCGCTCTGTTGAAGGTTCTGAACGGCGCTGCTGACCCGGCCGGCGGCCCGGCCGGGCAGGGCCGTTGCGGCGGCGCCGACCCTGCGGGCCGCGCGCGGCCCGTACACCGGCAGTCCGACGGTGGCCTTGAGGCCGAACACCCCTGCCTTCGCGGTGCCTTTGGCGCCCGCTTGGATGGTGCGGCCGGTGAGCTGTGTCAGTCCTGCCACGGCGCGGCCCCCACCCTGGGCGAGCCGGCCGCCGAGGCGCGTGGCGAGCCGGCTGGTGCCGAGGCGTCCGGCGCCGAGTGCGGCACTGGTTCCTCCGGTGGCGACGGCTGCGCCGAGCATGAGTCCGCCGAGCAGCAGGCCCTTGCCGAGCCCGCCGCGCCGGGGCGTGCTGACCGGGTCGGGTGAGGCGGCGCCGCCCAGGGGCGAGTTGCCGAGCCGGTGACGGGCGCGTGCCACTGCTCCGCGGGTGGAGCGGGCGAGTTTCTTGCGGTAGATGAACGCGGCGACGCAGACGCAGTCCAGGAGGACGAACCGGACGGTGAGCCCGCCCGGCAGGTCGCTTTCCGGTGTGTTCAGTACGGCGTTGACGACGACGATGAAGACGGACAGGGAGGCGATGGAGGCGAGCATCAGGGCGAGGCCGCGGGCGATGGCCGCAGCCCGGTCCCACAGCCAGGCGCGGCCGGGGCCGGGCAGGATCCCGGCGGCGAGGGCCACCTTCGCGATCATCGCCTCGATGGCGATCTGCAGCTGGGCGAAAAGGAATGCACAGTCCAGGACGATGACGAACGCGCAGGTGAGGAACGCGGCCAGGAGCATGAAGAGCGCGCCGCCGACCTTGTCCATCGACGCCTTCTTCAGCGTGCCCGCGTTCGGCACACATGCCTTCTCGAACGCCGCGATGGGGCCCGCTGTGTGGACCTGTTCCAGCATCTGGGCAGAGGAGACGTCGACGGCCGCATCGACCATCCAGTTCTTGACGTTGTCGGGCAGCCCGATCCCGAACGGCAGATCCTTGAGGAAGGACTTGCCTTTCTCCATCGTGGAGTCGACGAGCTGGTCGAACACGGCCTGCTGGATCCGAGAGTCGCGGAACCGCTTCCCGCAGCTGCCGTCGAAGGTCCGCCCGTAGGACAGGAGCATGGCCGGCCGGGCGACGAACGCGTCCACGAGGGCATCGGTGATGGGCCGGGCCAGTGCGCTCGGCGACGAACGGACCTGCGCGCCCACGGTCGACCCGGAAGGCTTCTTCTCCCACTCCTTGTCGGTGGTCGGCCGGTTCGAGTCGATGGCCTCTTTGTCCAGGACCAGGGCGGCGGTCTCGACGGCGAGCGCCCGCACGGTGCCCACGACCCCGGTGTCGGTGCTGAGCAGGAGCTGCGGGGGCGAGGCGAGAGCACCGAGCGCGAGCGCGGAGACGACCAGCGCCGCCACCATCTCGCCCCAGCCGCGGACCCGGTTCCCGAACAGCAGATGCCACGACGCGACGACCATCGTGAAGGTGAGGAACAGGACCGGCAGACCCATCTGCACGACGACGCCGCCGTACAGCGACGTCGATACCTGCAGAGCCGGCTTGAGCATGAGCCCGGCCAGGGAGAATGCCAGGCTCCAGGTCAGGAGGAAGCCGGCGAAGCTGACGGCCCATTTGTTCCCCATGAACGCCATCTCGACAAGGAACCCCTCCACGCTCAGGTCCCAGTCGTTCCAGTCCCCGGTGTCGGAGTAGATGCGGTAGGAGCTGACGGGATTCCCGTCCCGGTCGGTCACATTGAACGCGGACAGGACCCCGCCTTGTGCGGCCCGGTCTTTCTTGTACTTCGCCACGAGTTTTTCGAACTTGGTGCGGGCGGCCTTCTCCTTCTTCTCGGCCTCCTTGTTCGCGTCCTGGATCAGCGGGGAGTCGTCCGGCCTGCCCGAGGTACCCGGGTCGGGCACCATTGGGCTCGGGTCGAGCGGGTTGTCCGGGCCGGGCAGCGTCGGACCCACCGAAGGCGTCGGCGACGGCGTGGGGGCCGCGCTGGCCGTCACGGTCGCCAGCACCAGCGACGTCAGGCACGACAGAGCCAGCAGCGCCAGGCCCACGGTCATGGACCGCCCGGGACGCAACCACCGCTGCACCCCCTGCAGCACCCGTATGCCCCGGTCCCGGCTGTGTGCCGTCGGTGTTCCCGCCCCTGCGGCGGCCCGCCTGGTCATGCTGCTGCGCTCTGCATGGGCTGGGAGTGGATGTGCGCTACGGCCTGTTCGTCGGCGGGCAGCGTGACCTGCATGGCGCCGATACGCCCGGTCAGATCGCGGTGCAGGCACTCGCCGGCCCGCGCCGCGCGTTCCTCGTCGCTGAGCTCGGGGCTGTTGGGCGACAGCCCGGTCGTCACCAGGGTGAGGAGGTCTTCGTCGTCCGGGTTGCAGCCGAGGAAGCGCAGGGCCCGGCGGGCAAGGTTCGCATCGGTGTGCCGGAAGACGAACTTGCGGGGGATCAGACCGCGCAGGATCTGCCCGTTTTCGTTGTCGGACGGGCCGATGTCGTCCTCGTCATGCCCACCGAAGAGGGCACCGGCGTTGTGCTTGCGTCCGTCCTTGACCAGCTCAAGCGCCAGCGCCAGGCCCTCCGGGCTGGAGGTCAGCCACCAGCACTCGTCCCACACCACCAGGGCGAACTCGTCCAGGTCCGCGTAGGCGACCTTCCGGGACAGAGCGGCGATCAGGTACATCACCGCACGGCCGAAAATCTTCTCGAACTCCATCTTGTCCAGCCGGTCCCCACTGCCGCGCAGTTCGCTCTTGGTGGGCAGCGCGAGCGAGGACACCGAGAAGACCAGCGTGTCGGCCGCCGAGCCGCGGACCACGGGCAGCGACTCGTCGAAAATGGCACGGGCCAGGTCCTTGCGCCTCACCGCCGACAGGCGGCGGGCAGCCATCGCCGAATGCGTATCCCCTGACGCGCCACGGTTGGTGAGCTCCTCGACCAGGACCCGCATCGACGGGTGGGGCTCGGCCAGCACCGCCTCGACCGCCTCGGACAAGGCGATGCCCTCATCACTCATGGGGGCCAGCCCCAGCAGCAGCGTCAGGAACGACTCGGTGAAGCGCTGCGCTTCCCGCCCGGTGAAGATCCGCAGCGGGTCGAGCGAGACGGCGGCCTGGTCGTCGATGGTGATGCACTCGGTCTCACCCGGGCATGCCTGCGCGTAGCGGAGCCATTCCTGGCGCGGGGTCCGGTCCACGATCACGGCCCGGCCGCGCCGGGTACCGCCCCGCACCCGCCGGCCCGCGGCGAGCACGGAGTAGACGGCCGATTTCATCGCGGTCGTCTTGCCTGCACCGAGCTCCCCGATGAACGCGGCGGTCGCGGAGGTGTTCTCCCGCGGGCCGCGCGTCCAGTCCGTCAGCACCGGCCGGACCCCGCCGCCGGCCAGCTGCAGCCCGAACAGCGGCCCGGTGGCGTCGCCGAGTCCGCTGCCCGTGAACGGTCCGGCCATCGCGAAGTCCCGCGCCACCAGGTATTGCGCGTACTGGGCCATGACCTGCGGGGTGCGGGTACCGGGCAGCATCCCGTGCCAGAGATTTTCCTGCTCGCCGCGCGGCCGGGTGAAGGTGTACTCGTTGCCGGCGAAGTGCCCGGCGAGCTCCCCGGCCCGCCGCTCGGCCTCCTCCGGGGTGCCGCCCCACACGCACAGGGCGGTCATGGCCCGGACCTCGACCTCCGTCTGTGAGGCGGTCAGCCGCTCGCGGTACTCGTCCAGGCTTCCCACTGCCTTGTCGATGCTGGCCGGGACGCCCGCGGTCTCGCCGTCGTACTCGCTGTACTGGTTGGCGAGTTCGCGCGCCTGACGCCTTGTCTTCGCCTCGGCCTCGGTGCCGGAGGAGACACTCAGGCGCACCACCCAGTCCACCGGGAACGAGAACGCGTCCAGCGACGACAGATACTCAGACCCCGGGAACACGAACTGATCGGGCATCTCGGAAAGGGCGAGCATCACCTGGTACGAGGGCCCCCACTCCGTGGTCACCTCCAGCCACCGCCGCGCGAACGGATTCGCCCGCCCCGCCTTCCGCCGGCCCGCACGCTTCCCCGCCCGGCCGTACCCGCCGTCACCGCTGCCCGAGACCTGTTCTTCGTCGAGCAGGTTGCCGCCCTCGGCGAGCACCACCTGACCCAGCGCCGCCGCACCCCGCCCCCGGCCCCGCATCCGAGGACCCGCCCCGTCCGGCAGCACCGGTTCGAGGACACCACGACGGGCACTGTGCCCGTAGATCCACAAGACCTCAGCAGTCGTCGCCGGACGCAGAGCAATAGCCGAAGGCCACACCGACGCCATCCGCTGCGCCTGGGCCAGGCGCTCGTCCTCCTCGCGCGCCGACACCGGCCGCGGCAGCAGCCCCAGCTGCAGGGCCACATCCGCCCGCGCCGCCGCGAAGACCTCCCGCGCCGACTCCCCACGCGTCATCGGCAGCGGCACCGCCAGCCAGTCCGTACGCCCCGTCAGCTCCAGCTGCTCCAGCTGCCCCCGCAGCACACCAGTGGCCTGCCGGTACCGGGGAGACGCCACCAGGTCGATGCCCTCGGTCATCTTCGCGACCACGCTCGCCGGGTCGACGGCCGGACACAGACTCAGCAGCATCGACTCACCCCTGAGCGCCTTGACCAAAGCCTCCAGCTGCCCCAGCCGCTGCTCCTTCGCCCGCCGCGACGTATGGACGGCATCCGCCCCCGCCACCTGGTAGACCGCCCAGACCTGACCGTGCACCGTCCACATCACGTTCCCGGCCACATGCCGGATCGGCATCCGCATCGCGGATCACTCCCCTCGCTGCGCCACGGGCGCATCACTCGCGCTGAACTGGTTTTCGCGGCGGCGGGCGGCGAGCAGCGCCGCCGCGACCGGAGCCGGCCGCCGACCACCCGCTCCAGGTGCTGCACCGTTGGCCACCGGTGCGCTCTTTGCCGAGGTGTTGCGCCCGGCGGCCATCCCGCGGGAGGCCGCACCGGGCGACCGGACCGGACGGGGCACACGCTCGCCCGCGCCCCCGCTCCCCGCTCGGGACGGCGGTGCGCCCCAGGTGACGCTGCACACCCCGATCAGCGGGCGGTGACCGCCCAGCGCCTTGAGCGGGCGCCCGCCCAGCCGTCCGCCCGACGGCCGCGTCATCAGTGAGGCGGAACTCGCGGCGACCGCCAGCGGGTTACGGCCGTCGACCTGAACATGGCGCACCAGCAGCGACAACCCGTAAGGCCCACCAATCGCGATCACGTAGTTGAACAGCCCGAAATGAGCCCACACCCCGCGCGTCAGCACCAGGCCCGCGAGCGAGACGGCCAGGACCACGACCTGCGGCACCGTGTACGGGCCGCCCCAGATCCGTCCCCGCCCACCGGGCCACTTCCCGATCATCAAAGGGTGACGGCGCGCCCGGGTGTAGCACCGGCCGACCAGTACCTGCGGCGACGATTCCGCGGTGCCGCTCATCGCAGCTCACCGAACATCTGCCACACCATTGCCGCGCTGATGAATACTGCTCCCGAAGCGGTCAGCAAGGAACGGACCTTGGCCCACACGTACGAGACGGCGAACCGGACGAACAGCACCGCCACACACCCGGCCAGGAATCCGTTCACCGCCGGTCACCGGTCACCGGCTCGATGACCCGGACCACCGAGTAACCGGCACCCGCGCTCTTGGTGGTGCCGCTGTCCGGCGCGATTTCCTCGCCCACGCTGTCGCGGAACACCGCCGCGTTCATCACCGCGAACCACAGCGCGGCTCCGCCGACGAGTGCCACGCCGGCGGACACCAGCGACTTCGTCTTGGCCCAGGCAGCCACCGCTGCCGCGACCACCATGAGCGACATCACCGAGCCGACCAGCAGGCCTGTGATTTTTTGGGTGAGCTGGTCGACGTCGTCGATCGCCCCGGCCAGCACCGTCACATCCATCACTGCGTGCTCTCCTTCGTTCCGGCCCCGGCCGGCTCGTTGCTGAGCACGGGGGCGCCTTCCACGGATGCGATCTCCCAGCGCCCGTCCCGCGCGGTGATCGTGATTGCGTACGTCAGAGGCCGCTTCTGACCGTCGGCATCGGACGCGGTGATGTCGACGAGGAGCTGCCTGCGCGCCCCGTCCGACTGCGGCCCGGCGCTGCCCGGGTCGTTCGTGCCGACCTCGGCAAGCCGGGCCACCTCGACCTGCGTGTACGGAGCGGGCGACACCGCCGCCAGGGCCGTACCGGGGGACAGGTACCGGTCGAGCTCACCACTGCCGGCGAGATACGCGGCGAAGAATCCCGCGAGCGTCTGCCCAGCCGGATCGGAACTGCGGACCGGGACCGACTGCCCGTACGCCAGCACCGGAGCCTCACCGGACAACGGCGCGCCCACTTCGGCCGGCAGAGCCGCAGCCGCCAGAGCGCCCCCCGCACCGGTCCTGACCGGGACCTGGAAATACCGCAACACCGGCCCGGCCTCGGCCTCGTCCGGCCCCGGCTTCTTCTTCCCGTCCGCAGCACCGGCCGGGGCCACCCGGGCAGCCACGGTCACCGACCAGTAGCCGGAGGACACGAGCCGCACCCGCACCGCCGCGACCTCCTGCGCTCGCTGCACCCCCGGGTCAGCCGTCAGGCTCACCTCACGGGCATTCGGCAGGAACGGCGCCAGGGACTCCTCCGTGCCCTCCCCGGCCGTCAGGTACGCGCTCACGAACAGTTCCGCGAACCCGCCCGGCCCCGCCGACTGCCCGGCCGCCGGCTGCTCCTGCCGGACCGGGGCCGCAGCCGGCACGACCGCGGGCCGGGACACCAGCGCCCAACCCGCCAGCACCGGCCCGGCCACCAACAAGGCCCAGGCCGTACGGCGGAGCACCGTCACCGTGTTTGCCGCCGCGCCCAGGGAACCCAGCGCCCAACCGCCCGCCTCGGCCGGCAACACGTCCTGCGCGTGCTCCTTGCGGCGCTTCACGGCTGCTCCTGCCACATCCGGGCAGCCAGCCGGTCCCGCGCCGCCTTCGGCAACGCCGCCCAGCGGGCGAACGCCGCTTGCGCCGGTTCCGCGTCCTCATCGAGATAGGCGCGCATGGACGTCGCGGTTCGGTCCGCGAACGGCGCCATCTCCAGCTGCACCACCAGATCCCGCAGCCGCTGACGTGCCTGCATCAGCAGCTCGAAGTCCGTACCGTCCTCTGCCGCGGGCATCGGATCCGCCATGTCCTGCTCACTCCTCCTCAGCCTGGGTGCGGCAGCCGTTCCGCCACACACCCGGACCAAGGAGCCCCCACGGCCCAGACGTGACAGCCGAAGACGAGAAATCTGAGGAATCGTCATCACGCGGCCTGCACCCACTGGTCAGCGATCGGCCGTAGCTGCCGTACGGTTCGGCTGCGGCGCTGTCGCCACGTCACCGCGGACACACCGGCCTGCTCCGCACTCTCCCGCGCCCCGTCCCGCGACTCGTCCGCGATCACCCGCGCCCGCACCACGTCGAGCAGGCCAGCGGCCACGGCCCACACCAGCAGCTCGACCAGCTCGCCCCGCGCACCGTCCGGGACCTCCTCGGCCCGGAGCAGCCCGGCCTCGGTGGCCTGCCGCCGAAGGACGGTTCGCCAGACGGCCTCTGTCGGATCGTCCGCCGCCGGCTCGCCGGGTACGGCTGCGGATTCGAGGACGGGGTGCCACGGCACCGTGTCCGGCTCCGCCTCCGCCTTCAGCTCGCGGCTCGCCATGTGCAGCGTCTCCAGGAGCAGCGTCGCCGCGGCCCCGCTCATCCGATGCAGCGGATACCGCCGCACCACCTGATACAGGCACGCCACGACGACCTGCCCCGTCTCGTCGAAATCCCGGCCGGCCCGCAGCAGCCGCTGCGTCAGCCGCACCGCGCCCGGCAGCATCGCCTGCACCACCATCCGCGCGGCCACCTGCGCCCCGGCCCCCTCACCGGCCGCACGCTCCAGGAGCACCCGCATCCACCGGTCACTGTGCACACGCCCCTGCGCCCGGTCCCGGCGCTCCAGCTCGGCCAGGAGCTCCGCCAGACCGTGCGCCCGCTCGTCCGCGGAGAGCACCCCGCCCTCGCGCAGCCAGCCGAGCACCATTTCGGCGCGCCCGGCTCCGGCGCAGACCAGCGCCCATTCGGCGTCCAGCGACTCAAAGATCCGTGGTCCAGTCACGACAGCTCCCCGTTCAGGTGATGTCGTGAACTCTTCTCAGCGCCCCTGACCCGACCGCTGACCCAAACCCCTGAACGCGCAGGTCACAGGGTTGCCCAAATGCTGACCCACGCTGTATCCCGCGCGCTTGCGCTGACCCGCGGCCGTATCAGCGGAGTTGGGCCCGTCAGTCGGGGGTTGCGCGCCTTACCCGTCACTGCCGCACTCTGCTGCCCGGCACCACGGACCAGTTGCACCTCTGACCCAACTGCTGACCCAATCCGCAAAGTTGCAGGTCACAGCCTCATGAATGGGCGTCCTGCGATGGCAGAGTTGAACCCCCCCAACAGGACTTGCGCTGCTAACCCCCGGCTCGCCCATCATGCTCACCACCCCGCGACGCCCGTCGCGGCCAAACGCTGCGCGGATTGCGACGCAGATAACCAGTGGCAACGCGATAGCAGTTCTATGGAGCCCATTCAATACCTGGCGAAAACAAAGATGCAGGTCAGAGCCATTGAATGAGCGCCCCGAAATCCGAAAAGTTAAGCCCGCCATCCGAGCTTGCGCCGCTAACCCCCGGCTCGGTCATCGTGCCGCCACCACCCCGCGACGCCCGCCGTCAAGCACTCGCGAATCCACTTCAACCGCCCTGCGAACAGGTCCGGATCGGATTTTCGCGAGAACTGGATCGAACGGCCGTCAGCCCGGACTGTGGCCACCGCGCTCACCCGGAGCGCACCTACTCAAGGAGAGATTCCGTGTCCTCGCTCGCCCTGCTGATCCTGCTCGCCGTGGTCCTCACCATCGTCCTGGTCGTCGTCATCGTCCTGACGATGGGCTGCCTCGCCTACGTCACCCACCGCCACCCGTCCCTCACGCCGCCGTTGACGGTCGCCATCGGCGGCGCGAACTGCCTGATCGCCTGCGTCGCCGTCGCCGTCGCTGCCGTTGCCGCCGTCCTGATCACCCGATGACGCCGCGCACCGCCCGTTCCCGGGCCGGGCCGACGGCCACCGGGCGCCCGGTCCGGGCCCCGCCACAGAGCTGCACCAGCGGCCGGACCGGTCCGGCGGGCAGCGGGTCAGCAATCGGGTCAGCGCGTCGCAGACGTCAGGAGGACGGAACAGGCCGAGCCTTGTCGAGTTGGTCCAGCGCCCGGTACAGCGCCCGCACCAGCCGGGCCCGCTGCTGCGCGTGCGCGAGGGTGGTCTGGGAGGTCACCGACAGGCGGCGCTCCGCTTCCTGGAGGACCTGCTCGGCCACCGGCCGCAGCTTGCTGTCCTTGGGCAGGGCCTCGAAGTGCTGGCTGACTTCGGCGGCGACGATTCGGGCGTGCCCGGTGAGGAGCAGAGCGATCTGCGCGCAGTCGCCGGCCCGCAGACCGCTCGCGTCCTTCCGTGCCAGCATCGCATCGACCAGCGCCATCATGGGCGCGCGGTCGAGCGGCAGCTGTTCGGCCAGGAGCGCCTCGGGGTCGTACAGCACTGCGTTCATGACCGTGCTCCCTCTGGTTCCAGGCCGGTGACCAAGTCGGTGGGGTCGGTGGCGATGACGAACAGCCCGCGGTCCAGCAGCCAGGACCGTTGCGTGTTCCAGTCGTGCCAGCGGTAGGCGATGTGCGCGAATGCGGGGACGATGATCCCGGCTACCTGGCCGCCGTCCACCGCTGCGCGGATCCGTGCCCAGCCCGGCCGCAGTTCCGTGTCCTGGTCGAGCGGCCCAGTGTCGGTCACCTCACAGCCGGCCGGAACGGCCCAGCCCTGCGCATGCGCGTGTGCGGCCAGGGGCGCCGTCACCAAGTGCTTCGTGCCCGGCACCGGGACCACGGCATACAGTGCCACCGCAGCCACCGGCGCGACGGGGGCCCCGCCCACTGCCGGGGCGCGGAGGGCTGCGATCTTCCTGCGAACCCTGACCGGTAAGGGCCGGGCGGTGTGGCGGGACGAGTTCGGCATGGGGGCCTCTCCGGGACGGTTCGTCGGCGTACTCCCAGATAACCGCGACTCGTTCGGATGGGCTCAGGCCAGAAAGCGGGCATCTCCAGAAAAAGGACCGGACAGTTTTACCAAGCGCAGAAGAGCGGCAGGACTACCGTCTGTGCCGCGACCGGAAACCTGCGGGGGAACCGATGGACAGACAACGAAACACTCAACTCGAAGCCGCGATGGCCGAATACGGCTTCACGCACCAGGGCCTGGCCGACGAGCTCAACCGGATTACCGCCCGGATCTTCGGCGAGTCCCACCCCCGCAAGTGCACCGACCGCCACGTCAGACGCTGGATCAGCGGCGAAGTCCGATGGCCCTGGACCCGCTACCTTCACGCACTGGAACAGCTCTTCGACCGACCGGCGCAGGCACTCGGCTTCATCCCAAGAGGCAGGAACAGCGCGACCCTGCCGGCCCCGCCGCGGTCTCCCGCACCGACGAAGGAGGCGCCCGTGCGCCGCCGCCGCTTCATCACCGCGACCGCCGCCGCGACGGTCGCCCTCGCCCTCAACATCGACGAAACTCCTGTCAACGGCCGGATGTCGATGAGCGACGTCGAACGCGCCCGCGGGCGGATCGACCGCCTCGATGCCCACTTCAGCGCCATCGGAGGCCAACCCCTCCTGACCGTCGCCACCGACTACCTCGACCGCCTGACCACCGCGGCCGACCGCTGCACCTACGGACCCCGCGTCGAGAAGGCACTCCACACCGCGATCGCATCCCTGTGCAGCTCGGCCGGATGGGCTGCAGACGACGCCGGAGACCTCGACGCAGCACACCTGTGGCGTACCACCGCACTGCAAAGGGCCATGCTCGGCACCAGCCACCAAGCCCAGGCACGCGCCTGGTCCGACCTCGCCATCCACGCCCGCCGCGGCGGACACGACCGCGAAGCCCTGCGCATCAGCCAGACCGCCCTCACCAGCCGCGAAGCCCGCCAGGACCCCCGCTACGCCGCCCTGCTCCAATCCCGCCTGGCCATCAGCCACGCCCGCACCGGCAACCACCCGGCAGCAGCCCGCGCCCTGCTCGCCGCCCAGACCGAATACGACCGCATCAACCCCACCGAACCCGCACCGCGCTGGCTGAACTTCCTCACCGCCGCAGAGATCAGCGGACTCGCCGCCATCACCCACCAGGCAATGGGACACCTCGCCGACGCCGAGACCGCCACCACCCAGGCCCTCACCCTCCTCGAACCCCGCCTGCGCCGCAGCCGCGCGTACTACAGCGTCCAGCTCGCCGAACTCCAGATCGCCCAGGGAAACACCGCCGGCGCCCGAACCACCGCAGCCACCATCGACACCGCGCACATCGGCAGCCGCGCCATCACCAGCCGACTCGCCACCATCCACCACACCCTCGCCGCGTAGGAGAACCGCCCGCAGTGACCGCTGACATAGAACTCCGCCACTACACCACCCACCGCACCACCCAGCTGCGCACGCTCCTACTGGACGTCTACGCCGAGGTGTACGCGAAGGAAGCACAGACCGACCCGTTCTGCGCCGTCGACCGGTTCGCCAAAGGACTCACCAGCTGGATGACCGACCCCGGCTGGACCTGCGTCGTCGGCTACGACCACGGACAGCCCGTCGGCTACGCCTACGGAGCTCCGCTGTATCCCGCCAGCGGATGGTGGGGCGGACTGCTCACCGACGTACCCGCCGGCACCATCACCGAGACCGGCACACGCACCTACGCACTCAGTGAGCTGATGGTCCGCAGACCCTGGCGCAAGACCGGCACCGCCCGCCGGCTCCACGACGCGCTGCTTGCCGCCCGGCCCGAGCAACGCGCCACGCTCCTGGTCCTTGAGGACCATCCCAAGGTCCGGGCACTATACGAATCATGGGGCTGGCAGACACTGGGCGACCTACGCCCACGCATCCCGAACGCGCCGCTGTTCCACTCCATGCTGCTGGACCTCCCACCAGACCACGGGCCCGTCGTCGCCACCGTTCCACCCGTAAAGCCCTAGCGGGCCTGCCGGTTGCTCAACAGGTTGCCTAACAGGTTGCGCAACGGGTTGCCTAACAGGTTGCGCAACGGGTTGCCCAACAGGTTGCCAAGGGTGGATTCGCTTGACCGCTGTTTTCGCAGGTCAGCGGCGTGGGTCAGCGCGACGCAGACGCCGACACCTCTTTCCCCGAAGGGGAAGAGCACCCTTCTTCTTCCCCGGCCTGGGCGCCGGCCCACTGTGCGGCGGTGCCCGCTCCCGAGTAGCCTCCGCCGGGCTCTCCGCCGGGGTCGCCGCCGGGCCCTCCGCAGGCACCAGGATCCCAACACCAGCGAACTCCGGCGTGGACAGGAGGACACCCATTCCGGACCACGCGGGCGCGCCCCCCTCCTCCCCGCGCGACATAACGGCCCCGCCGGGCAGATAGTCGACACCGGCCAAGGTCACCGGGACGCCCCACACTTCCGGATACAGCGGACCGTCGGCCAAAGACGCGGTGTGACTGGTCGCGTGCTTCTCAGAAAGACCATTGGCATGCCACGTGCGGCGAATTCGGTAGACGTGCCCGACCAACGGGCCATCGACCGCCACCGGGCAGCGTCCCCGGTCGTCATACCGCCTGTACCGGTACCGGGGCACGTCGTCGACGCGCATCGGCACTGCGGGTCCGTCGGAGACAGGTCCTACCGTCTTCGGGCGGGGAACGGCGACACCCGGAACCGTACCGCCGTCGCTCTCCCACGCCTCGGCGCTGCCCGGGTCGGACACGCCTGCAGGCGCTGGCGTACTGGCTTCCTTGGGCATACCAGCCGTCACGATTTCCACAGCTTCCGCTGCCTGGCCGATCGTGGTCAGCACCCGCGAGAGCTCCGCAGAGCTGCTCAGCCATCGGCCGCCCACACACGCATCCGACCGGGAAGCGTCGTACATGCCGTCGGTCCACACCGCGACGATTTCACCGGCCATTGGTCCGCCGGCCCGTTCGAGCGCTCCTGCCGCACGCACGATGACGGTGTTGGAACCGTGCCGCTCCATTGCGACAGTCCACCCGTTGGCCACGGCAGTCTCGGCGACGTAGACAGCCGCGCGCGGTAGCCACACACCGGGCGCTGCCTCAACCTCAGCGCATACTCCATCGGCGTCCAGCACGGCGAGTGCTGCGCCGTCCAGCGGCTTACCCTCCGCCGGGATGCGGGGGGCCTTCCACGGCTGTACCAGCGGACGCGACGCGCGGGTAACGGCTTGCTTGAACTCCGTCCCGGGGCCACGCCCGTGCTTGGTCTTGGTGGGGATGTCAGTTGACTTCAAAAGCCGTCCAGCATCCTTCGCAGCAACCGCACCGGCCAGCACACCAGCGAACCGCGCGTCCGTCTCCGCCACGGTGTTCGCCTCGGTGGACAGTGCAAGCGCGATGGCCGTACGGCCGTCCGCCGATACCCAGCGCGACCGGTCGTCCCCCTCCCCGGAGAACAGCCGTGCAGTGCGCGTACGCATCGCTTCCATGTCCGCCACCGCGCGCTCCGCTGCCTGCTCCCAGCGCTGCGCCTCCCAGCGTGCCTGATCGGCGTCCATGGTGGCGGACGCTGCAACCGACGCAGCACGCTCCGACCAGCCACGTGCGTCCGCGACATCGACACCCAGCATGTTGCCCTCGCGCACGTCCAGGACGAGCGCGCGCATGTCGACCATCCATGCGTGCCGATCCCGCGCGATCAGGTCGAGCCGCGCCGCATCCGCCTCCGCCCGTGCGACGCACTCGGCAACCGGCACAACCCGCGGCCCCGTGGCCACCGGTGCAGCGGCGAGGGGGACGCCGGCCGATGCCTCGGCACGCTCCGCCGCCTCCGCCTCGGTACGCTCCGCGTACTCCGCCCACGCGAACAGTTCGGCAACCTGACGCGCATCCCGCTCACACCCGATCGCCAGCACCCGCGCACGATTGGCACAGTCACGGGAGCGCTGCGGGTCGGTCACCGCGGACCCGTCGTACGGCTCCCACCGCGCCGCACAGTCGACGTCGTACGCCACACGCGACCGACGATCGATATGCCCAAGCAACGCACGCGCCTCCGCCGCCTCCGCCTCGGGCAACAGGTCGACCGGCCGCGCCGCCCACGCACTAAGCGTGTACATCATCAAATCGCGCGTGATTGCGTATGCCTCCGCCGCCCGCCCAGAGTGCTCCGCCGCCGCCTGCGCCGCCTTGGCACACTCCGCCGCACGCTGCGCCGCTTCACGCTCGACCGGACGCTCGGCCGCGCGCTGCGCCTCGATTGCAGTCTCAGCAGCACGCACCGCGGCCCGCCGTTCCTCCGCCTCGGCCGGTGCCTCCTCCGCGGCGAGTACCTCCTCCGCCGTGTCCCAGTCTCCGGCCAACATGAGCTGACCTGCATCCATCAGGGCGGCATCCTCGGAGTCCAGCAGATAGCCGACGCGCACCGCCTCGGCATCCACCACACGCGCCACGGTCGACCCCGCACGGTCGAGAACCGCGAGCATGACCGCGCGGCACCCGCACTGACCGACAGCACACGCACCGCACTGAGAACCCCGGGCGTGCGAACCGCACGGCGTACGGCGCACGAAACACCCACACATGAGGCAGACACGATCGGCCGTCTCACGTGCCGCCTCGGCCCAGTCCTGCGCCTCCTCGGCCGCCTCCTCAGCCTCTCCCAGAAGCTCACGCGCGGTGTCCTCAGCCTCAACGGCGGTACGCCGGAACCCCTCGTCCAGACCGAGCTCCTCAACCGCGCGCGACGCACCCTGAATCGCGCGACGCTGCGCCTGAACCCGACGCAGCACGGACTTGGCCCGCTTGACGTACTCGGGCGCGCGTCCGGCCGCCTCCTCGGCCGCGTCGGCCCAGTCCTCCGCTTCGTGCGTCGTGAGCGCGGCCTCGGCCGCTTCCCCCGCCTCGCACGCCTCGGCATGGCACCCCTCCGCCCCCTTCACGGCATTACGAGCGTCGGCAAGCGCGTCCGTGATCCTGCGCGACGCGTCATTCAGTACAGCGAGGGCGGACGTCGCGGTACCAACCGGCGGGGCAACGTCCACCGCACCGGGCGCGGCATCTGCAGCGGTCCGGTACCAAGCCACGGTGTCGCGGTAACCGCGGTCGGCTGTCGCCCATTTACCCATGCACCACGTGTACCGGCCCGTACGGGAGTCGGACTGCGCGGATACCACCAGCGTCCATGTATTGCGCTCCTCGTTCCGTTCGGTCGTGGCGTCCCAGCCTCGGTTCGTCGCCGCGGTGGCGAGCGTTCCCAGGTTGTGAGGGGCGTTGGTCGACAGTGCCTCAGATACGGGCATCGGGAGCGTGTTCACGGTCATTCCGCAAGTCCTTCCGAGGAGATGCCGCGGGGCTTGGCCCCGTGCGGTCGGTGCAGTCCCACCGTAGTCAAGTTTCAGTATCACTTCAAGTGCAACTTGAAGTGATACTGCAAATATTCGGGAGGAGTGCAGTAGCGGACGAACTGTGACCACAGGTGATCTTGCTGACTCCGCAGCACCCCCCGTCCATCAGCAGAGAGATCTCACCGCAGTGATCATGGTCAGTAGGGAACACTGGAGAGATGAAGACTTCCGCTGCCCGTGACACGTGGGTGAGCTACGGCCAGAACAGCGTCGACAGCGGGCCTACGCGAACGTTCTTCTGGGACTGGTACCAGCGCGCTGGGCACGGCGCGGAGCTCCTCGGCGACATCACCAACCGCGCAGTGGTGGAGGTGGGAGCAGGGGCCGGCAAGCAGGCTGCAGCCCTGGTGCGGGAGCTTGATCCCGCACAGGTCACCGCGGTCGACAGTTCACCGGCCCAGCACGCCCGTGCCCGCGAGCTCCACGACGACCTCACGGAACTGGAAATGGTCCACGCCGACGCCGCGGCCTACCTGCAACAACGCCCCGGCGCCTTCTACGTCTGCTACTCGGTGTTCGGAGCCATCGACTTCGCGGACCCGCACATTCTCCTTCCGGCCATCGGCAACGCTCTTGCCCCCGATGGCCGACTGGTCTTTTCCACGCTCGGGCACTTCCACAGCGGGCACCCCGCAGAAACCGATGCCCGCCCCACCAAGATCCCGGTGCGCCAACCGGACGGGACCACGGGCACCCTGAACCGCTGGGTCCTCGGCATCCCGGTATGGACCAAGCTCCTCGAAGAAGCCGGCTTCGAGATCGTGGCTACCCTCACCGTGGACGACCCAGGAACCGACGGCCGACCCGCGATCGCGACGAACATCTTCCGCGCACACCGCAGCAACTGAACCGACACCCGTCAGCTGCGCAGCGCCCGGGTCAGCTCAAAAGCCTCGGCCGACCACCTCCAGTCCACAAGCTCCAGGACATCGCCGGCGGCACCGACCAGGACGTGCAGCACCCGCTGCAGACACACACCCCGCGGCAACGCCAAGACGTCTCGCTCGGCCACCGTCGCAGGGCGCGCCGTAATCGTCTCGCTGCGCCGCAGCGTCCCGTCCCCAGCCGCTTCAACAGCTGCCTGAATACTGTCCAGCGCCTCGGGACCGTCAAGACCTGCAGCGCGGGCAATCGAAGCTGGCACGTAGCGGGTAGCCAGGCGCAGCACGGTGCCCCCCGGAGTGCCCAGCAACCGTTCATGAACGAAGACCTCATCACCCAACGAGAGCCCCATCCTGGCCGCCACGTCGCCCGGAGCAGGCCTGTACGCCACCGACTCAGGGCGCAGCAACACCAAACCCTCCTCGAAGCCCCTGCGCCCGATTGGGAGCGCCTCAGGGGAGGGCACCTGACGCACCACGGTGCCGCGCTTGCGTACGGCCTGGACCAGGCCCTCATCTTCCAGTTCGGTGATGGCCTGTGAGGCAGTCTGCTTGGCCATCCCGTACTCGGTGGCCAGATCCCTCAGATGCGGCAGAACATCGCCAGGGGCGTACTCGCCCCTGGCGATGGCGGCACGCAGATCGTTGGCCAACTGCCGGTAGGCGGGCACTCGTTGCACAGTCTCCGGGGAACTCATGCAGACACTATATTCCTAGGCCTATAACCGCAGCGCCTTGAGCAGCAGAACAGCCCCGCGCGGCTCTCACGCGGCGCAGCAGGCTCTGAATCCCTTATTTCGAGGAAATCGCAAAGCCTAGAAGCGAATTGCATGCATAAAAGAGAACGCCAGAAACTTGCATGGCGAATTATCAGCATGGGGAATGTATGGAGATCGAAGAATTGGGCGCAGCGAAGTACTGTCCTGTCTTTCTTCTCTTTTGCGCGCGCTCTGCTCCGCAGAGACGTCGCGCCGCCGCTACGCGGCGGTTCAGCGCGCTACCGCGCTGAATGAATCAAAGCCGCTACGCGGCTTCCGAGTTGGCCGCGCTCCGCGCGTCGTGGGGGTGCAGGAATTCCCCGGACTTTCTTTAGTCCTAGGTTTATCAGGCCGCCCTCCGGGCAGAATAATCCTAGGACAAAGAGAGCGAGCGAAGAGCCCGCCGGTCCTAAGCGAAGGAGTCGACAGATGACCATCACTGCACAGGCCCCGCACCGTGACCCGCGCAGTTTCGTTGCCCCGGAGGTATGGGAGCGAGAGGTCGCGCTTCTCGTGCGTGACCTTCCCTACGACAAGGTGATGGCTAACCGAGTCTTCGGTCAGGCAGTCGCCTACCTCATCACCGCGATGGAGAAGCGCGGCGAAGGTCTGGGAATGGGATGCGGGCCGCTGGTGGACAACGGCGTTCACGTCTTCATCTTGGACACCCGTAACTACCAGGAATTCTGCGCGAAGAACCTGGGCGAATTCCTGCACCACGTTCCGGAAGTCGAGTTCAAGGTTGACGGTTCGGTGGAGCGCACCGCCGAAATCATCGCGTCCAATGGATTTGAGGTGGACTGGGCGCTGTGGGAAGCAGACGCGTCTCAGTGCACGCCCTGCCGTCCCGGTGAAGACGGGCACTGAAATGGTGGTGCGTCTCAAGGCCATAATCTATCTGGCCTTGCAGAATGACGCACCATGACCTGATGGATCATCAGTAAGAGGAGAGGACCCCTCCTCTTACTGATGATCAGGCCCACGCTCCGCGTGGGCCGTTTGGGCCCGGGTCGCTCCGCGACCCGGGCCCATGTCAGGATCGCGGAGCGATCCTGACATGGCGTCACGGAGTGACGCCAACTCCCCGACGGAGTCGGGGAGTTTCTCCGGCGCTCCGCGCCGGAAACCGCCGCGTAGCGGCGGCGCGTCGCGTCTGCGGAGCAGACCGCGCGC
>NZ_JBIDCA010000027.1:0-40309 GCF_043204345.1 Streptomyces sp. NPDC047917 | reverse complement strand
GACGGCCGGACCCCGCGGGCCCGGCCCGATCCGGACCGGAGGCCCTGAGGCCGGGGGGGGGGGGGGCGGGGGCCCCCCCCGCCCCCCCCCCCCCCCCCCCCCGCCCGGCCCCCCCCCCCCCCCCCCCCCCCCCCCCCCCCGCGGCTCTGTCGTACTCGGGTGTTGTTACGCGGTCAGGCAGACTTCCTGCTGTCCCGCGGGTGTACGGCGATGTTCATGGCTCCGGAGCGCAGAACCGCCAGCCTCTCGGCGAGCACTTCCTCCAGCTCCTCGCGTGTGCGCCGCTCCATGAGCATGTCCCAGTGCGTGCGCGCAGGCTTGCCCTTCTTCTCCTCGGGGCCATCCCCGTCCACCAGGAGTGCCATGGCGCCGCACGCCTTGCACTCCCACTCCGGCGGAATTTCCGCCTCTACCGAGAACGGCATCTCAAATCGATGTCCGTTCTGGCATGCGTACTCCACCGCCTGGCGCGGGGCCAGATCGATGCCGCGGTCCGTCTCGTAGCTGGTAACCACGAGTCGCGTGCCGCGGAGAGCTCGCTCACTCATGAATCGTGCCTCCCGGGCTTGTCGCCCACAGGACAGGTGTCGCTGTCGTCGTCATCCGGTCAACGTCCGGTCGGCGGTAAAGATTCCCGTTGCCGGTCATGCGTCGCCCGTCGTGCCGCTGCTTTTTCAGGTTTCCCAGGGTTTCAAGTACCCAGCGATGCCCGGTTTGTCACATCTGGCGGAAGTTGTCACCCAACAGTTCGGCTTCTTCCGCTCGCAGTAACGGTCCTCCGGGCAGGCCAAAGGCGTACACTACCGGCCTTTCACTTCAACGTCTAAATCCGTTCCGGAACGGGATTGCCCGCGGCCGCCACGGCACGCCGGACCGGCACCCTCGCGAGCAGCACGGAACCGACCACGAAGAAGATCACCAACGAGATGATCGCATCCCGGTAACTGCCGGTCAGCTGGTACGCGAGCCCGAACACCAGTGGCCCCAGCCAGCTCAGTCCGCGGTCGCTCATCTCGTACGCGGAGAAGTACTCGGCCTCCTTGCCGCGCGGCACCAGATGGGAGAAGAGCGAGCGCGACAGCGCCTGGCTGCCGCCCAGCACCAGGCCGATCGCCGACGCCAGCGCATAGAAGAAGACCGGCGCCCCGGAGGGGAGGAAGTATCCGGCGACGAGGATCAGCGTCCAGACGACGAGCGAACCGAGGATCGTGCGCTTCGCGCCGTACACCCGGGCCAGCCGGCCCATTCCCAGGGCCCCGGCCACCGCGAGTATCTGCACCAGCAGCACCGCCGTGATCAGGGTCGTCTGGTCGAGGTCCAGCTCCTCCGAGCCGTACACCGAGGCCTGGGAGATCACCGTCTGCACGCCGTCGTTGTAGATCAGGTACGCCAGCAGGAAGGAGAGCGTCAGCGGATGGCGGCGCATGTCGCGCAGGGTGGCCATCAGCTGCCGCCACCCCGAACCGACGGCCCCCTCGCCGTCCGGTGCCACGTTCCGGTCGCGCAGCCTGCGCAGCGGCACGATCGTGAAGGCACCCCACCACAGCCCCGCCGAGGCGAGACAGATCCGTACCGAGTCGGACTCGGACAGGCCGAAGGAGTCGTGGCCCGTGTACAGGACCAGGTTCAGGATCAGTACGAAGGCGCCCGAGGTGTATCCGAAGGCCCAGCCGCGCGAGGAGACCGCGTCCCGCTCCTCCGGCCCGGCGATCTGCGGCAGGTACGCGTTGTAGAGCACCATCGACACCGAGATCGAGGCGTTCGCCACGATCAGCAGGAACGCGCCCAGCAGGTAGCGGTCGCCGTCCAGGAAGAACATGCCCGCGGTCGCGACGGCTCCTGTGTAGGCGGCGGCCGCCAGCAGCGGCTTCTTGCGCCCCGTACGGTCCGCGGCGGCGCCCACGATCGGCATCAGGATCACCGCGACCACCACCGACACCGAGACCGCGTAGGCGAACAGCGATCCGGCGCGGACCGGTATGCCGAGCGGGTGCACGAAGCCGTCGGCGTCGGCGGCCGCCTTGGCCGTCGAGGTGAGATAGGGGCCGATGAAGACCGTCAGGACGCTCGTCGAATAGACGGAGCAGGCGAAGTCGTAGAAATACCAGCCGTGTTGTTCGCGTTTTCGGCTCGCGGCCTCGCCGGCGTCCGCCGTCGGTTCCGTCGGCTCAGCGGTTTCCGCGGTCTCGGCGCTCAACCCGCACCCCCTCGTCTCGCCCCGCGAAGACGTCGCACGGCCGGCATCAGGCCCAGGCTCCCCGCCCGCTCAGCACCGTGCGCAGCGTCTCGATGTGATCGGTCATGATGCCATCCACGCCGAGGTCGAGGAGCGCGGCCATCCGCTCGGGTTCGTTCACCGTCCAGACATGCACCTGGAGCCCGCGCGAGTGGGCCTCGCGCACGAAGCGCCGGTCGACCACCCGGACGCCGTTCTGGCTCTCCGGCACCTGGGCGCAGACCGCGCCGGCCCGCAGCGCCGCCGGTATCCCGTACGAGCGAAGCCGCAGGCCCAGCACGCCCCGGACGCCGTAGGACGTGGCGAGCCGGGGGCCCGCCAGCCGGTGCGCCCTGGCGACCCGGGTCTCCGAGAAGGAGCCGACGCACACCCGGTCCCAGGCGTTCGTCCGGCGGATCAGCTCGACCAGCGGGACCAGGGCGGAGGCGGCCTTGATGTCGACGTTCCAGCGGGCGCCCGGGAAGGTCTCCAGCAGCTCCTCGAAGAGCGGCAGCGGTTCCCGGCCGGCCACCCTGGCCTGCCGCACCTCGCTCCACGGCAGCTCGGCTATCCGGCCGCGGGCGTCCGTCACCCGGTCCAGGGTGGCGTCGTGGAAGGCCACCAGACGGCCGTCCGACGTGGTGTGCACATCGGTCTCGAAGTAGCGGTACCCGGCGTCGGAGGCCCGGCGGAACGCGGCCGCGGTGTTCTCGATCCCGTCCGCCGCACCACCGCGATGGGCGAAGGGGATCGTCGCGGGATGGTCCAGATAGGGGTGGCGTACTGAGGTCACTGCGGAAGTATGGCCTGCTCCGGTGTCCGGGCGGTGACGGTGGTCTCGCCGCCGTCCGGCGCGGGCGCGACGACGGCGCTCTCCGCGGCGGCGTCGCCGGTGCCGGTGCCGGTCTCCGCGACTTCGGTGACGGCCCCGGCCCCCGTGGCCGCGTTCCCGCCGACCGCGAAGAAGCGCAGGAAGAACTGGGCGAGCGGGCCGATGGCCAGGGCGTACACGACCGTGCCCGCGCCGAGGGTGCCACCGAGCAGGAAGCCGGTCGCCACCACCGCCACCTCGATCAGCGTCCGCACCAGCCGGATGGAGCGGCCGGTACGCAGATGCAGCCCGGTCATGAGCCCGTCACGCGGGCCGGGGCCGAACCGTGCCGCGATGTACAGCCCCGTGGCGACGCCGTTGACCACGACCCCCGCGGTCATCACGGCGATGCGCGCGGCGAGGCCGTGCACGTCGGGCACCAGCGCCAGCGTGCCGTCCATGGCTATGCCCACCGCGAAGACGTTGGAGACGGTGCCCAGGCCCGGACGCTGCCTGATCGGGATCCACAGCAGCAGCACGGTGGCACCGACGACGATCGAGACGACCCCGATCGACAGGCCGGTGCGCTCGGCGAGCCCCTGATGCAGCACGCCCCAGGGTTCGAGCCCCAGACCGGCACGGACCAGCAGCGCCGAACTCGCCCCGTAGAGCGCGAGACCGACGTACAGCTGAAACAGCCGCCGGGTGAGGTGCGCCCCGCGAGGGACGGCGGTGATGGACAAGGGGTGCCCCCTGGTGTGGTGGAAGTGGACTGCCGCATGTCACTCTGTGGCAGGGGATTGGCCGCCAACTATGGCCAATCCGAGGAAGGTGGACTGATTTCCATGGCTCAGTGGACTTCGGCAGTGGGCGCGGCCCAGCTCGCCCGGCAGCTCCGGGCCCAGCAGCCCCGGCCCGCCGGACCAGGCGCCCGCAGACCGCCCGCCTATCGTGCGCTGGCCGACGGGGTCCGTCTGCTCGTCCTCGAAGGCCGGGTGCCCGTCGCCGCCAGGCTCCCCGCCGAACGCGAACTGGCGCTGGCCCTCTCCGTCAGCCGTACCACCGTCGCCGCCGCGTACGAGGCGCTGCGGACCGAGGGTTTCCTGGAATCCCGCCGGGGAGCCGGCAGCTGGACCGCGGTGCCCGCCGGGAACCCGCTGCCCGCACGCGGTCTGGAACCGCTGCCCCCGGAGTCGCTCGGCTCGATGATCGACCTGGGCTGTGCCTCGCTGCCCGCTCCCGAACCGTGGCTGACCCGGGCGGTCCAGGGCGCCATCGAGGAGCTCGCGCCGTACGCCCACACCCACGGCGACTACCCGGCGGGACTGCCCGCGCTGCGGCAGATGATCGCCGACCGCTACACCGGACGCGGCATCCCGACCATGCCCGAACAGATCATGGTCACCACCGGGGCGATGGGGGCGATCGACGCGATCTGCCATCTCTTCGCGGGCCGGGGCGAGCGGATCGCGGTGGAGTCCCCGAGCTACGCCAACATCCTCCAGCTGATGCGGGAGGCGGGTGCCCGGCTGGTGCCGGTGGCGATGGAGGAGGGGCTCGGCGGCTGGGACATGAACCGGTGGCGCCAGGTGCTGCGGGACGCGGCACCGCGGCTCGCCTATGTCGTCGCCGACTTCCACAACCCCACCGGCGCGCTGGCCGACGAGGACCAGCGGCGCGAGCTGGTGGACGCGGCCCGCTCCGCCGGCACGGTCCTGGTCGTCGACGAGACCATGAACGAGCTCTGCCTCGACCCCGACGTACGGATGCCCCGCCGGGTCTGCGCCTTCGATCCGGCGGGCTCCACCGTGATCACCGTCGGATCGGCGAGCAAGGCCTTCTGGGCGGGCATGCGGATCGGCTGGGTGCGCGCCGCCCCGGACGTGATCCGCAGCCTGGTGGCCGCCCGTGCCTACGCCGACATGGGCACGCCGGTCCTCGAACAGCTCGCCGTGAACTGGCTGATGCGCACCGGCGGCTGGGAGGAGGCCGTGCAGGTCCGGCGCGACCAGGCGCGGGAGAACCGGGACGCGCTCGTCGCCGCGGTCCGCCGGGAGCTGCCCGACTGGGAGTTCTCGGTGCCGGGCGGCGGCCTGACGCTCTGGGTGCGGACCGGCGGCCTCTCCGGCTCCCGGCTGGCGGTGGCCGGGGAGCGGGTCGGGGTGCGCGTTCCGTCCGGTCCCCGGTTCGGGGTCGACGGCGCCTTCGAGGGGTATGTGCGGCTGCCGTTCACGGTCTCGGGTCCGGTCGCGGACGAGGCGGCGGTACGGCTCGCGGCGGCGGCGCAGCTGGTCGGCTCGGGGGCGGGCGCGGGGATCGAGGCGCCGCGTACGTTCGTCGCCTGATCCGGCGTCCGGCGTACCGAAGGGGTGTGGGGTGACCGGCCGGTCACCCCACACCCCTTCGCGCTGTTCCGTTCAGTCGCCGACCGCCAGGCCCTCGACGGCCACGGCCGCGGTCACGGCGCGCGGCGGCACCGGCTCGGGGACGCCCGTCCCTTCCGGCACAGCTGCCTCGGCCGGTGCCTGCCGCTCGGGGAGCAGCCCGAGCACCGCCTGCCGCTGTGCCTCGCCGGTCGCCTCGTCGTACGGATCGGGCGTGGCCGGGACCTGGAGCCGGAGCACCGGAGCGGTGCCGAGCCGCGCGTAGCCGCGGCCGGGCGGCATGTCGGGGACGGGGGTGGTGTGCGGCTCGGTGCCGAGGACCGACTCCGCCTGTTCACGGGAGCAGTGGCCGAGCACCACCCGGGCCCGGCAGTGCGTGCGTACGGTCTCGCCGAGGGTGTCCAGGCCGTCGAACTGGTCGGACAGGACGACGACGACATTGGCCGCCCGGCCGTGCCGCAGCGGCACCTGGAGCAGCTCCTGCGGGTCGGGCCCGCCGTCGGCGGCGGCCAGGTGGGCGAGGGTGCTGGGGCGGTCGAGCAGGATCCACAGCGGGCGCCTGGTGTCCTGCGGCGCGGGACGGCCGGACTGCCGGGCCCGGTTCGTGGCGAGCAGCCGCCGCTCCGTCTCGTGGGCCGCCCACTCCAGGGTGGCCAGCGCGCCGGCCGGCCCGCACTCCACGGCCAGCACGCCGTCGCGCCCGGTCAGGAACGCGTACTCGCCGGTTCCGCTGCCTTCGACGATCAGGATGTCGCCGTGCTGGAGCGCCTGGAGGGCGATGGACCGCAGCAGGGTGGTGGCGCCGCTGCCCGGCTGCCCGATCACCAGCAGATGGGGTTCGGTGGAGCGGGCGCCGGTCCGCCAGACGACCGGAGAGGCGTCGCGGGTGGCGTCGCCGTCGTGCACCGGGACCGTGCGCTGTACCGCGTCACCGTCGGTGAAGCCCAGTACGGTCTCGCCGGGGGCGGTGACGAAGCGCTGGGCGCCGATCGAGGTGGGCAGGGCGCCGAGGACGCTCATGACCAGCCGGTTGCCCTCCTCGTCCCAGGCGAAGTGGTACTCGCGGCCGCGGCCGGACTTGGCGTGCAGCAGCTGCTCGATCCGGGCCCGGGAGGCGGCCTCGCTGTCGGTGAAATAGGCGGGATACGTCACCTGGAGGCGGGTCACCCGCCCGTCGGCGTCGAATTCGTAGTCGCTGAAGGCCTTCTCCCAGTCGCCACCGTGGGAGAACAGCGGACCCGGGTCGTCGGCCACCGAGAAGTACGGCACGAGCGCCTCGTACAGGGACCGCAGCCGTGCGGTCTCCGCGTCGTCCGGTCCGGTCTTCGCCGGGGTCCGCTCCCGCCCCGCCCAGGCGGCGGCGCCCATCACCGTGACCAGGGCGATCAGGCCCCCGTACGGCATGAGTGCGCACGCGAGGACGCAGGCCGCGACGACGAACAGCGTGGGGCCACGCCTGTCCTTGGGTGTCGCGGCCCACTTCTGCCGTCCGGTCGCGGCCAGCATCCGCAGGCCACGGGTGATCGTGATCAGCGGATGGAGGACGTCCGTGGCGTTGTCGGCGGCCGTGCGCGCGAACTCGCGACTGCGAGTGATCGAGGCGCTGCCGCTGCTCAGAATGCGGGGGAGTGGTCGCCGGGCCACGTCGGTCTCCTGAAGGGGTGGGAGCGGTCGCGGAGGGTCAGAACTTGATCCCGCCCAGGAGGCCGGCGAGACTCGCGCCGCCCGCGGTGATGCTCGGTGCGATGGCGGTGCCTGCCAGATAGAAGCCGAACAGGGCAGTGACGAGGGCGTGCGATGCCTTGAGACCGTCCTTCCTGAAGAACAGGAAGACGATGATGCCGAGGATGACGACGCCTGACATGGACAGGATCATGAGTGGTTCTCCTGGTTGGGGGGACAGTCACCATGAGTCCTTCCAGGTTCACCGGAAGTATCTATACGATAAAAGCTGCATTCGGGTGAAAAGTCGTTATTTTCACTTGAATGGCTGCCCGGGTGATCCCGGTGGGGCGGAACAACCGGTGTCGCGTACTGTTCCGGCGCACCATTCGTGATCCTTTGCCACGGGTGGGCCGGAGTCATGTGCCCGGCCGGGCAGTACCCTGTCGGTTCACTCGTACGGCCCCCACGGCGTACGCCCCGGCAGGTCGACAGCGGTGAAACCGATTGATGGAAGGCGGTCCGTCCGATGAGCGAAACACCCGATCCCGAGGTGGTCGAGCTGGCGACGAAGGTCTTCGACCTCGCTCGCCGCGGTGAGACCGACGCACTCGCCGCGTACGTCGACGCGGGTGTCCCCGCGAACCTCACCAACGACCGGGGCGATTCGCTGCTGATGCTCGCCGCGTACCACGGCCACGCCGCCGCCGTCACGGCCCTCGTCGGCCGGGGCGCCGACCCGGACCGGGCCAACGACCGGGGCCAGACGCCGCTCGCCGGGGCCGTTTTCAAGGGCGAGGACGCGGTCGTCGAGGCGCTGCTCTCGGCAGGGGCCGATCCGGCCGCCGGAACGCCCTCCGCCGTGGACACGGCCCGCATGTTCGGCAAGGCCGACCTGCTGGAACTCTTCGGCTCCCGCTGACCGGGTACGCCGTAAATGTGGTCGCGGTGGCGAAATGGCTGGGTCATCATGACGTCGCGGGCCCGGCTCCGGGCCACCGACGAGAGGCAGAGGAAGATGGTCTACACCAAGCAGAAGACGGCGGTCGGCCGATCATGTTGCTGCGCGGCGTAGTGCCCACCCGGCACTTGGAACTGCACAGTCCCGGTTGCGTCGACAGCTTGATGTGAGGCTTTTTCCATGTTTGATCCGTTCATAGCGCCGAGCGGCACTCTGCTCGGCCTGCTGCAGAGGGGCCGTGGCGACGGCACGCTCCACGCGCTCGCCGCACCACGCCCAGAGGCCCTGGCGGCTCTCAACCACTGCGTCCTGAGCGATCCGCGTCACGACTGGCAGGTGGAGAACCGCTCCCTCTACTACGCACGCCTCTATCTCGACCTCGACGGCGGCATCGAAGAGATCGAACGGCACCTGTGCGATCCCGACGACCACCTCGACACCGACGACTCACGCACCGGGCTCGCCCTCGCCGTGCTGGGCCACCTCGCCTCGTACGGACGTGGCGACGCCCTGGCCCTGCTGCGGCGGTACGCCGCGACCGGCGCCAACTGGGCCTGGGCCCTCGACGAACTCGCCCTGCGCGACGACGACGCGGGACTCCACTCCCTGGCCGTACCCGTGCTCGGCCGGTTCCCGGCCACCGAGGAGGGCACGGCCGAGCTGGCCGCCGCCGTACGGGACGCCTACGAGCCCCGCCCCTGGCGGCTGTGGGCGGACGACCCGCGCGACGAGGTCGGCGCCAGGATCCGAGCCGCCTCGGAACAGGGCTCGTTCGACCGCTGGCAGCGCCAGATGCGCCCCGGCGGCCCCCGCCCGGGCTGGAGCGTCCAGGCGGTCTTCGACTGGGCCCAGCAGGGGCTCGAACGCGGCAGCACCCTCCATGTGCCGGCTGCCCGCTGTCTCACCGCCGTCGCGGGCCCCGAGGACCGGCCCACGATCGTCGAGGCCGCCCGCAGCGGCCCCGACGGCGCCCGCTGTGCCGCCCTGCACTACCTGGCAGAGGCCAGGGACCCGGCCGTGCTCGACCTGATCGAGGCCGGAGCCGTCAGCGCCTCGCGCACCGTTGCCGACGCGTCCGTCGCCGCCTTCGAGCGGATGTGCGGCGACGCTGCGGTGGACCGCGCCCGCGGCTGGGCCCGGCGGCCCGACGCGCTCGGCGCCTCCGCGGCCGGTGTGCTCGCCTGCCGGGGCGGCGCCCAGGACGCCCCTCTGGTCCTCGGCGCACTCCGCGAGGCCGTACGGGGCGACGGACCGGACGCCCCACGGCTGTGGACCCTCGTCGACGGCGCGGGACGGCTGGGCATCGGCTGCGCCGCTCCCGTGCTGCGGCACGTCTACCGGGAGACGTCCTCCTCACACCTGCGCGGCCGGGCGGCCCGCGCCCTGGCCGCCACCGACCCCTCCTTCGCCACCGGCTTCGCCGTCGAGTGCCTGTGGGACTGCGAGGAGACCACCCGCGAGGTCGCCGCACTCCACGCGGAGACCGGGGACATCAGGGTCGCCGAGCGACTCCGCCGCCTCGCCGCCGACCCGGCCGAGGAGGCCGAGGTGCAGACGGCGGTACGCAGCAGGATCGGGCCCGACACCCCGGCGGCCTGACCGAGCGGTACAACGACGCGCGTCGGGGGGCGCGCGGCGTGAATGGGCGGGCGGCGCCACACACCCCGGCTCAAACGCTCATGGGACGTTCCCCGGGCGGAAAGATCCAAGTCGGCCCGGTCACGCCCGGCGTGGCGACAACACGAACATGCGTGTCGTCATCGTCACCGAATCCTTCCCGCCCGATGTCAACGGCGTGGCCCACTGCACCCTGCAGACGGCCCGTCATCTCGTCGCCCGCGGCCACGAACCGCTCGTCATCGCCCCGGCCCCGGCCGGTACGACGACCTCCCGCCGCGACCCCTCCGACACCCCCGGGACCGACGCCCCGTGCCCCGTGGTGCGCGTCCCCTCCCTCCCGCTGCCCGGCTACCCCCAGGTCCGGATCGCGCTCCCCGGCAGGCGGCTGACCGCCGCACTCACCGCCCACCGCGCCGAACTCGTCCATCTCGCCGGACCGTTCGTGCTCGGAGCACGGGGCATGGCCGCCGCCGCCCGGCTCGGGCTGCCGGCCGTGGCCGTCTACCAGACCGATCTGGCCGGCTACGCACGTACCTACCTCGGCACCGGCGAGAACGCCGCCTGGCGCCGGATGCGCGCCGTGCACAGCGCGGCCGACCGCACCCTCGCCCCGTCCACCGCCGCCCTGCGCGACCTCACCGGGCACGGCGTGCCCCGGGTGCGGCTCTGGCCACGAGGCGTCGACACCGCACGGTTCCGGCCCGCGCTGCGGGACGAGCCGCTGCGCCGCCGCCTCGCGCCCGGCGGCGAGACGATCGTCGGATACGTCGGGCGGCTCGCCCCCGAGAAGCACGTCGAACTCCTTGCCGCGGCCTGCGCGCTGCCCGGCATCCGGGTCGTGGTCGTCGGGGACGGCCCCAGCGGGGCATCGCTGCGGACCGCCCTGCCCGGCGCGGTCCTCCTCGGCCGCCGGACCGGCGACGACCTCGCCCGGATCTTCGCCTCACTGGACGTGTTCGTGCACACCGGTCCGTACGAGACGTTCTGCCAGACGGTCCAGGAGGCCATGGCCTGCGCGCTGCCGGTGATCGCCCCGGCGGCGGGCGGACCGCTCGACCTCGTCGACCACGGGCGCACCGGGCTGCTCGTCCCCCCGCTCGACGCCCGCGCCGTGGCCGACGCGGTCGGCGCACTCGCGGCCGACCCCGCACGCGCCGCCGCCTACGGCGCCGCCGGCCGGGCCGCGGTGGAGGGACGGACCTGGCAGGCGGTCGGCGATCAACTCCTGGACCACTACGACGAGGTGCTCCGCGACCGCACGGCGGTGGCGGCATGAACGGCCGCGAAGAGCGCATGGTCATCGTCCGGCTGGCGAACTTCATCACCCCCTCGTCCGGCGGGCTGCGCACCGCCCTGCACGAACTCGGCCGCGGCTACCTCGCCGCCGGCCACGAACCCGTACTCGTCGTCCCCGGCAGCGGACCGGGCGACGAGCGTACGGAACAGGGGCGGGTGATCACGCTCCCCGGACCGGTCGTGCCGGGCAGCGGCGGCTACCGCGTACTGACCGGCCGGAACCGGCTCCGTCCCCTCCTGGAGACGCTGCGGCCCGACCGGCTGGAGGTCTCCGACCGGACCACGCTGCGCTGGACCGGCGAATGGGCGCGCCGCGCCAGGGTGCCCGCCGTGATGGTCTCCCACGAGACCGCCGACGGAGTGCTGCGCACCTGGGGCCTCCCGGCCGGCGCGGCCGGACGCGCCGCCGACCGCCTCAACGCCCGCAGCGCCCACGCCTACACCCGGATCGTCTGCACCACGCAATGGGCGGAACGGGAGTTCCAGCGCATCGGCGCCCGCAATGTGGTGCGGGCACCGCTCGGCGTGGACCTGCGGCGCTGCCGCCCGCAACGCCGCAGCACGGTGCTGCGCGCCGGACACCTGCACGGCCGGGACGTGCTGATCCTGCTGTGCTCGCGGCTCTCGGTCGAGAAGCGTCCGGGCCGGGCGTTGGAGACCCTCGCCGAGCTGCGGCGACGGGGGGTGCGGGCGGCGCTGGTCGTCGCGGGCGACGGACCGCTGCGCGCGGGCCTGGAGGCCAGGGCGCGGGCACAGCGGCTGCCGGTCGAATTCCTGGGCCATGTGCGGGACCGGGAGACCCTGGCCGATCTGCAGGCGGCGGCCGACATCTGCCTGGCGCCCGGTCCCGCCGAGACGTTCGGCCTGTCGGCCCTGGAGGCTCTGGCCTGCGGAACCCCGGTGGTGGCAAGCGCGAGCTCCGCACTCCCGGAGGTGATCGGCGGCGCCGGAGCGGCCGCCGAGGACACCGGCGAGGCGTTCGCCGCCGCCGTACGCGAGCTGCTCGGCCGCCCGGCGGACGAGCGCCGCGCCACGGCCAGGGCACGCGCCGAACTCTTCGGCTGGGACCGCTCGGTGGCCGCGTTCCTGGCCGCCCACGAGGTGCCGGACCGGGGCGCGATCCGCGAGGCGCGGGCATGACGGCCGGGCCGGGAGAGATGGGAGAGACGGAGGAGATGGCCAGGACGGCCGGGCCGGGAGAGACGGGCAGGACGCCCCTGGCGGGAAAAAGGCACAGGACGGGCATGGCGTCCAGGCAGGGAGGGGCGGGCTCGACGGGGGTGCCGGAGGAGACGGGCTCGGGTGTGCAGAAGGAGGCGGGCTCGGGCGTGCCGGCGCCGCGCGGCGCCCGCGAGCCACGTCCGACGGGACCCCCGGACCCGTCCCCGGTACGGTTCGCCGCGCTGGGGGACTCGTTCACCGAAGGGGTCGGCGACCCCGTCCCCGGCGGGCTGCGGGGTTGGGCGGCGCTGCTCGCGGAGGGGGTCGCGGACGGACGGCGGGGCGTGGACTTCCGCAACTTCGCCGTCAGCGGTGCGCAGTCCGGCGACGTCCGGGACCGGCAGGCCCCGGCAGCGGCGGCGTTCCGGCCGCACCTCGCCTCCGTCGTCGTCGGCGTCAACGACACCCTGCGCCGCACCTTCGACCTGCCGCTCCTCGCCCGGCGCCTGGACGAGGTCTACGCACTGCTGGCCGGGGGCGGTGCCGTGCTCCTGACCGTCTGCCTGCCCGACCCCGGCGCGATGCTCGGGCTACCCGCCCCGCTGGGCAGACCCCTGGCCCGGCGACAGGCCGCGGTGAACGCCGTGGTCCACGCCCTGTCCGAACGCTACGACGCGGTCCATCTGCACATGGGGGACCGGGCCTGGGTCGAGGACCGCTCGCTGTGGAGCCCCGACCGGCTCCACCCGGCCGAACGCGGACACCGTACGGTCGCGGCGGGCTTCCACCGGCTGCTGGCCGCCCGGGGGCGGGCCCTCGGCCCCGCCCCCGGGCTCGACCCGCGTCGGCCGCTCCCGGGCCGCCTCGACTCCTGGCTCCGGCTGGTCACCGCGGGCACCGGCTGGCTGGCCCGCCGGAGCACCGATCTGCTGCCCCAACTGCTCTGCCTGGCCGGAGCGGAGCTGCGGCACGCGGCGTGCGGCACCGGTGCACTCCTCGACCGACGGGCCGAGGAGGCCCTGCGGGGCGCGCTGGCCGCCGTACAGCCGGCCGACGCCCGGACGGCGGGGGCACGGGCCGCGCCGTCCGGGCCGTCGACCGCGCCGCGGGTCAGTATGGAGGGATGACGGGACGCTGGGAGTTCTGGATCGACCGGGGCGGGACGTTCACCGATGTCGTGGGCCGGGCCCCGGACGGGCACCTGGTCACCCGCAAGCTGCTCTCCCACGACCCGGACCGCTACCGCGACGCCGCCGTGGCCGGAATCCGGGCGCTGCTCGGCCTCGGCCCCACCGAACCGGTCCCCGCCGACCGGGTCGCAGCGGTGCGGATCGGCACCACGGTCGCCACCAACGCCCTGCTGGAGCGGCGCGGCGAACCGACCGTCCTGGTCATCACGGAGGGCTTCCGGGACGCCCTGCGCATCGCGTACCAGAACCGGCCCAGGCTCTTCGACCGCCGCATCGTGCTGCCCGAGGCCGTCTACGAGCGGGTGATCGAGGTCCCCGAGCGCGTCGACGCCCGAGGCCGGGTCGTCACACCGCTGGACCTGGACGCGGTCACCGAGCGGCTGCGCGCCGCCCACGCCGACGGACTGCGCAGCGCGGCCGTCGTCCTGATGCACGGCTACCGCCACCCCGCACACGAGAGCGCCGTGGCCGCCGCCGCCCGCGCAGTGGGCTTCACCCAGGTCAGCTGCTCGCACGAGGTGAGCCCGCTGATCAAGCTGGTGCCACGCGGCGACACCACCGTCGTCGACGCCTACCTCTCACCGATCCTGCGCCGCTACGTCGACGAGATCGCCGGCGAACTCGACGGCATCCGGCTGATGTTCATGCAGTCCAACGGCGGACTGCGCGAGGCCTCCCACTTCCGGGGCAAGGACGCGGTGCTCTCCGGCCCCGCCGGAGGCGTGGTCGGCATGGCCCGCACCTCCGAACAGGCCGGATTCGACCGGGTCATCGGCTTCGACATGGGCGGTACGTCCACCGACGTCTCGCACTACGCGGGCGAGTTCGAACGCGAGCTCGGCACCCAGGTCGCCGGGGTGCGGATGCGCGCCCCGATGATGAGCATCCACACCGTCGCGGCCGGCGGCGGCTCCGTGCTGCACTTCGACGGCCGGCGCTACCGGGTCGGCCCCGACTCGGCGGGCGCCATCCCCGGCCCGGCCTGCTACCGCCGCGGCGGCCCGCTGACCGTCACCGACGCCAATGTGATGCTCGGCCGGATCCAGCCCGCGCACTTCCCGGCCGTGTTCGGACCGGACGGAGACCTCCCGCTCGACGCGGACCTGGTCCGCGAACGCTTCGACGCGCTCGCCGAGGACGTGGCGCGCGCCACCGGAACCCGGCGCACGGCCGCCGGAACCGCCGCCGGGTTCCTGGAGATCGCCGTGCTCAACATGGCGAACGCGGTCAAGAAGATCTCCGTACAGCGGGGGCACGACATCACCCGCTACGCGCTGACCGGCTTCGGCGGCGCCGGTGGCCAGCACGTCTGCGCCGTCGCCGACTCCCTGGGCATCGACACGGTCCTCGTACCGCCACTGGCGGGCGTGCTGTCCGCGTACGGGATCGGCCTCGCCGACGCCACCGCGATGCGCGAGCAGTCGGTCGAGGCGGAACTGGACGAGTCGACCCGGACGGTCCGGGAACTCTGCGACGAACTGGCCGCCCGGACCCGCGCCGAACTGCGCGCCGACGCCGTCCCCGACAGCGCGATCAGCACCCACGCCCGGGTGCTGCTGCGCTACGCCGGTACGGATTCCAGCCTGCCCGTCGACCTGGACACCGCATCCGCCATGGCCGCGGCGTTCACCGCGGAGCACCGCGCACGCTACGCGTTCACCATGGACAAGCCGCTGGTCGTCGAGGCGGTCTCGGTCGAGGCGACCGGAACGGCCGGCCGGCACCGGCCACCCCGGGCCGACCGCACAGCCCGCCCCGGCTCCAGGCCCCGACCGCACGACACCGTACGGATGTTCGCCGACGGCCGATGGCAGGACACCCCGCTCCACCGCCGCGCGGACCTCGCCCCCGGCGACACCGTGACCGGCCCCGCCGTGATCGCCGAAACCGACGCCACCACCGTCGTCGACCCCGGCTGGCAGGCCACCCCCGACGGCACCGGCCATCTGGTGCTCACCAGGGCCCGCCCGCGCCCGGACCGGACCGCCGTCGGTACCCGCGTCGACCCCGTCATGCTGGAGGTCTTCAACAACCTCTTCATGTCGATCGCCGAGCAGATGGGCGTGCGCCTGGAGAACACGGCGCACTCCGTCAACATCAAGGAGCGCCTCGACTTCTCCTGCGCGCTCTTCGACGCGGACGGCAACCTGATCGCCAACGCCCCGCACATCCCGGTCCACCTCGGCTCGATGGGGGAGTCCATCAAGGAGGTGCTCCGGCGCAACGGCGACACGATGCGGCCCGGTGACGTGTACGCCATCAACGATCCGTACCACGGCGGAACCCACCTGCCCGACGTGACGGTGGTGACACCGGTGTTCGACGCGACCGGCGGCGAACGTCCCCGGCTCCGCTTCCTCGTGGCGTCGCGCGGACACCACGCCGAGATCGGCGGCATCACCCCCGGCTCCATGCCGGCCTTCAGCCGCACCATCCACGAGGAGGGGGTGCTGTTCGACAACTGGCTGCTGGTGCGCGACGGCAGGTTCCGCGAGGACGAGACCCGCGAACTCCTCACCACGGCCGCCCACCCCTCCCGCGACCCCGGGGCCAACCTCGCCGACCTGCGCGCCCAGATCGCCGCGAACGAGAAGGGCATCGCCGAACTCAGGCACATGACCGAACAGTTCGGTACCGATGCCGTGGACGCGTACATGCGGCACGTGCAGGACAACGCCGAGGAGTCCGTCCGCCGGATCATCGCCGCACTGCACGACGGGTCCTACCGCTACGAGACCGACAACGGCGCGGTCATCGAGGTCGCCCTCACCGTGGACCGGGCCGCCCGCGGCGCGATCGTCGACTTCACCGGCACCTCACCCCAGCAGCCGGGCAACTTCAACGCGCCGAAATCCGTGGTCATGGCAGCCGTGCTCTACGTCTTCCGGACCCTGGTCGACGACGACATCCCCCTCAACAGCGGCTGCCTGAAGCCCGTGGAGGTCCGGATCCCGGAAGGCTCCATGCTGGCACCCGTCCACCCGGCGGCCACCGTCGCGGGAAACGTGGAGACGTCCCAGGCCGTCACCGGCGCCCTGTACGCGGCCCTCGGCATCCAGGCCGAGGGCTCGGGCACCATGAACAACCTCACCTTCGGCAACGAACGGGTCCAGTACTACGAGACGGTGGCGAGCGGCTCCGGCGCGGGCGACGGCTTCGACGGCGCCGACGCCGTACAGACCCACATGACCAACTCCCGCCTCACCGACCCCGAAGTCCTCGAATGGCGCTACCCCGTCCTGCTGGAGAGCTTCCGGGTACGCGACGGCAGCGGCGGCGACGGACACTGGCACGGCGGCCGCGGCGTGGAACGGCGCATCCGCTTCCTGGAACCCGTCACCGTCGCGCTCCTCTCCGGCCACCGCCGGGTCCGCCCGTACGGAATGGCGGGCGGCGGGCCCGGCGCACCGGGCGATCAGCACATCGAACACCCGGACGGCCGGGCGCCCACCCCGCTGCGCGGCTGCGACACGGCCGAACTGGAACCCGGGGACGTACTGGTGCTCCGGACACCGGGCGGCGGGGGATTCGGAACCCCGGAGCCGGACCACGACGACGGTACGGAACACGGCGGCGAAGAGCCGTGACGCGGGGTCGCTTCTGCGCCGTTTCGACCGTTGTCTGTCCGAGGACCTAATCTGTGCACCGTGACTTCGCCTGCCTACACGGACAACGCTGCGCCCCAGCTCAGCGCGGGGCCGCGGCCCGCCCCGGGCCCGGCCGCCGACGAGGGGCTCTCGCGGCGGCTGCGCGCGCTCGCCTGCACGGCGCCGCTGCACGACCTCGATGTGCGCAAGGCGAATCTGGCCGGCGAGTACACGGTCTACGCGATGGCCGAGGTCGCGCTCGCCGCGATCGACCTCGTCACCCTCAACATGGACTTCGACACGGGTGCCGACCACGACCAGATAGTGACCAGGCTGCTGCCCCGGGTCGCCGCCCAGGCCCCGCGCCGCCCCGTGGCCGAGCACGAGCGGGTCGCCCGCTGGGTGCTGGAGAACCTGATCAACGTCGGCAGCGTGGACCGCGGATTCCGCGCCGTGTACGGCACCTTCGGCCCCGACGGGGTGTACGTCCGCCGCGACTACGACTTCAAGCTGATCGAAGAGGTCGCGGGGTACGGCGGCACCGTCTACCTCCGGGCCACCGACGAAGCGGTCAACGTCCTGGTGGGCGCCCTCGACACGGACGTCACCAGCGCCCAGATCGCCGCCGAGGTCAAGCTGGAGGTCCTCATCAGCCGGGGCCGCCTCGCGGACGCCCAGCTCGCCGCCGAACAGGCCCGCTACCGCACCGTCCAGTACGCGGAGACCCTCCGCAAGACCCTGGAGGCCACCCGGCGCAACGTCCGCGCCGTCGACTGGCTCAACGCGGTTCCCGACATGATCGCCGAAGCCCTGGACCACGTCGCCGACCGCTACCGCCACGAGAACGCGATCCTCACCAACATCCGCAAGGCCCGCGACGAGGCGGAGGAGCCCGAGCACAAGCGCCGCGCCGCCGAGCTCGTCGACATCGTCAAGGACTGCATCCGCCGCCACACCCAGCTCCAGTCCCGCCTGCTGGAGGCCGGTCCGCTGTTCCGGGCCGAGCAGGACCGGCAGGCGTTCGCCACCCCCACGGCCCGCACCGGCCTCGACCTGTACGGCCAGCTGGTCGCCCCGCTGCTGCCGCTCCCCGTCGAACAGGCGATCCGCGTCACCGACGCCTTCTTCGCCCGCGGCACCGGACTGCGCACCCCCACCTCGGTACGGGTGGGCGACCTGGTCGAGATGCTGCTCACCCCGCCCGTGGAGCGGGAACACCTGGGTGCCGAGATGCCCGAGCCCGACCTGATCGCCACCCCCGACGACAGCAGGTTCAGCGAGGAGCAGCTCGCGAGCGCCATGGAGCTCCTGGACCTGGAGCACGACGCCCCGCGCCGGCTCTCGGGCCTGCTCGTCGAGGCCCGGCGCGGCGGCGATCCCGATCTGGCCTATCTCGTCGCCCTCCTCGCGGTGCACGCCGCGAGCCCGCCCGTCGGCACCGCCTACCGCCAGGGCGAGCAGCGGCTGCTGTTCTCCGTAGACGACGGCACACAGCTCGACGACCCGGAGTTCGGCGGCGCGGACCTGATCGTCGGCACGGCCCTGCTGGACGCGGCCGGAATGGCCGCGGACCGCACGGAGGCGTCATGACCGGCGCCGCCCGTACCGCACGGCGGACACCAGCCCACCCGGCCCCCGCCGGCACATGTGCCACGACCCCGGACCGGACCGCGCCGCCCGGCACGACCCCCGCGAGAGCCGCCGCCCACCCCGTACCGAAGAGTTTCCGCAGCAAGGAGCGACCGTCGTGAGCGACCACCGCGCACAGCACGCCGACGCGTGGGGCGAGCCGACCGCCGCGTACCCGACCGAGGGCACCGGACCCGCGGACCCGCCGGCGCCCGCGGCCACACCGCCCGTCACCCCGGCCGACGCGGCCGATGCCGCCCGGCTCGTCGCCTTCGGACTGCAGCCCAAGCTGCTGCCCGCCCGCGACGCCGAATACGCCGAACTGCTCCGCCGCTACCGGGAGGAGCCCGCCTTCGCCCGGCTCGCCGACGCCGTGGCTACCGGACTCGGCCTGGTCGTCCTGGAGGTGTCCACCCGGGCCGGCATGGCCGTCACCGCCGGTGAGGACTCAGTGTTCGCCGTCCGCATGGGCGACTACGCCCGCCGCGCCTCCTCCGACTCCGCCGACCGCTTCCTGCACGGGCTCGCGCACCTCGCCGTCGCCGCGATGGCCTTCCCCCGCCCCGAGGACCTCGCCGATGACGCCTACATCGGCCGGATCACGGTCAACGGCGTCGACTCGTTCGTACGCCAGGCGTGCCACCGCCTGGAGGAGCGCGCCGAGGAGCACGGGGACAACACCGACCCGGCCACGGACGCCCCAGGACTCGAAGCGGCCTGGCGGATCTACGCCCGGCGCAGCTCCACCGGCGCCACGAAGGACGCCCGCCGCCTGGCCGGCTCCACCACCGGCATCGTCGGCAAGGCCGTCGCCTTCCTCACCGACTCGGGCTTCCTCCAGCGCACCGGCGACGACGCCGGCGGAGCCTTCCGCACCACCGCCCGCTACCAGCTCCAGGTCCGCGACATGGCCGGCAGCGCCGCCATGGCCGAACTGCTGGAACTCGGCGTCGTACCGGTCACCGACGGCACGGCGACGCTGCTGCCGCCGCCCGAAGCCGACGACCTGGAGCTGGCCGCCGACGCCGGTCTGCCCTTCCACGCCTGACCGTCCCGCCCCACCACCGCCGTCTCCCCCCGCTGCCTGAACGACGAGAGTCCGCCGCCATGTACGAGCTGTCCCGGGTCCGCCTCTACTCCATCGGGCCTGCCGGCGCGCGTTACGCCGACACCGTGCTCGACCTGCGCGGAGTCGGCGAGCCCGTGCCCGACCCCGCACCGGCCCAGGCGGAGTTCTTCGAGGAGGAGCCGGTCGGCCCGCCGCGCCGCCCCGCCCCCGCCGGTGTGCTCTTCCTGGAGAACGGCGGCGGCAAGTCGGTGCTGCTGAAGCTGATCTTCTCGGTGATGCTGCCCGGCCACCGCAACACCCTCGGCGGCGCCAGCTCCGGCGTGCTGCGCAAGTTCCTGCTCGCCGACGACTGCGGGCACGTCGCCCTGGAGTGGCAGCACACCCTCACCGGCGAGTGCGTGGTCGTCGGCAAGGTCAGCGAATGGCGCGGCCGGCAGGTCTCCAACGACCCCCGGAAGTTCGCCGAGGCCTGGTACTCCTTCCGGCCCGGCCCCGGCCTCAGCCTCGACTCCCTGCCGGTCGCCGAGGCCACCTCCGTACGCCGCCCCGCCGAAGGCGTGTCCGGTGCGCAGGGCAGACGGCGCACCATGAAGGGCTTCCGCGACGCCCTGACCGAGGCGGGCAAGTTCTACCAGCACCTCGATGTGCACTGGGAGGAGATCCACGACCGCTGGAACGAACACCTCGGAGACATCGGGCTCGACCCCGAACTCTTCCGCTACCAGCGCGAGATGAACGCCGACGAGGGCGAGGCCGCGGGCCTCTTCGCGGTCAAGAAGGACTCCGACTTCACCGACCTGCTGCTCCGCGCCGTCACCGACACCCGCGACACCGACGGCCTCGCCGACCTGGTGAGCGGCTTCGGCAACAAGCTGGGCCGCCGCGCCGAACTGACCGCCGAGCGCGACTTCACCGCCGGCTCGGTCGACCTGCTCGGCCGGATCGTGGAGGCCGCCGGCACCCGTTCCCGCGCCCGGGACATCCACGCGGGCGCCGAGCGCCGCACCCGTACGCTCGCCCGCAGGCTCTCGGCCCGCGCCCGCGAGGAACGCGGCCGGACCGCCGAGCTCGCCCAGCAGGTGACGGGCGCCGCGCACACCGTCACCGCGGCCGAACAGGCCCGCGGCCGCAACGCGTCGATCGCCGCCGAACTGGCCTACCGGCACGCCTCGCTGGCCCTGACCGCGGCGGAGAAGGGCGCCGCCGCCCAGCGCCGCGAACTGGCCGACGCCCGCACCCTGCACTCCGCCTGGCAGGCAGCCGAGGCCGTACTGCGCCACCGCGCCGCCGCCGACCGCTCCGCACGGGTGGCCGTCGCCATCCGCGAGGCCGAGCGGGACGCCGCGCCCGCGCTCGCCGCCCGCGCCAGGGCCGCCGCCGACCTCGTACAGGCACTGCACACCGCCGCCGAGGCCGGCGAGACCGTCGCCAATGAGGAGGAGGAGCGCTCCGACACCCTCCAGAGCGCGGGCGAGACCGCCCACCGGGACGCCACCACCGCGGCCACCGAGGCCCAGCGCGCCCGCAGCGAGGCCGGACACCTGCGCCAGCGCCTGGCCGAGGTCGAACAGGAGACCGCGGAAGCGGTACGGGCCGGCTGGCTCGACGACACCGCGCCGGACGCCGACCCGGCCCGCGCCGCCCTCGCCGCCAGCGACGCGGAGCAGTCCTCCGTCGCCGCGTGGGACACCGCCAGGGAGGCCGCCCGCTCGGCGGCCGACGTGGCCAGGGAGGCCGCGGCCGCCGAGAGCCGTGCCGAACTCGCGGCGGCGCGGGCCGCCGACGCCGCACAGGCCGCGGACCAGTCGTACGAGGCCGAGCTCAGGGCCGCCGAGTCGATCGCCGCCGACCACCGGCTGGCCGACCTGCTGGGCCTGCCCAGCGCCCCCGGCACCGGCGTGCCACGCCCCCGCCGGGGCGCGGCCGGAACGGACCAGGACGGCGCCGAAGACACCGGCAACGGCCCGGCCGCCCCCGACCGGCAGGTCGCCGCGGAGGCGGGCGGCCGGGCGGGCGAGGCCGTCCGGCCGGCCCACGGCGCGCACACCGTCACGGCCGAACAGGACACCACCCCCGAACAGCCGCTCACCGCCCAGGAGCTCGACCGCAGCGCCGACGAACTGCGCGAGCTGCTCGACCGGTCCATCACCGCCGCGGAGCGCCGCCTCTTCGAACTGCGCACCGCGGCCGCCGACGACTCCCGCATCCTCGGCGCCCTCGGCGACGGCGGACTGCTGCCGCCCGGCCCCGACGTCCTCGCCACCGTCGAGTACCTCGGGGAGCACGGCATCCCCGCGCTGCCCGGCTGGCGCTACCTCGCCCAGGCCGTCGACCCCGCCGACCACGCGGCCGTCCTCGCCGCCCGCCCCGAGCTCGTCGACGGCGTGGTCATCACCGACCCCGACTCGCACGCCCGCGCCCGCGAGGTCCTCAGCGGCGCCGCTCTGCTGCCGCGCTCCGCGGTCGCGGTCGGTACCGCAGCCGCGCTCCTCGCCCCCGTCCCCGCCGCGGGCACCGGTTCGGCGGCGAGCACGGAAGGTGTGTTCCTCGTCCCGCCGAACCCGGCGATGCACGACGAACTCGCGGCCGACGAGGAGCGCCAGGCGCTCAGGAGCCGGACCGCCGCCCGCGACGAGGACATCCGCACCCTCGCGGCCCGCCTCACCGCCGATCGTTCGCTGGCCGCCCGCATCGGCTCCTGGCGGGCCGACTGCCCGCCCGGAATGCTCGCCGAACTGGCCGAGGCCGCGCGTACCGCCCGCACGGCGGCGGAGACCGCCGGGGCCGAGCTCGCCGAGGCCCGTACGGTGCGCGCCGAGGCGGACGAAGCCGCCGCGGACACCGCCCGCGTCCGTGAGGAGCGCCAGGAGGCCGCCCAGCGGGCCCGCCGTGCCGCCGACGCCCTCGCGGGTCTCGCGTACCGGCTCCGCGAACGCGCGGGCTGGCAGGTGAGGCTCCGCGAACTCGTCGACGAGGCGGCCGAGTCCGAAGCCCGTGCCACCGTCTGCCTGGAGCGCGCCCGCGCCGCCGACGAGGACCGCAGGGCCGCCCAGCGCGCCGCCGACGACGCCCGCCGCACCGCCCGCGCGCTGCGTGCCGAACGGGCGGAGATCGCCGGCGCCCCCGAGCACCTCCCGGAGCCCGAGCACGACGGCCCGCGCCCCGCGCTCCCCGCGCTGCGCGAGGCGTACCGGGCGGCGTCCCAGCTGTACGAGAAGGTCGGCGTGGGCGCCGACCTGCGCGCCGAGCAGGCCCGCGCCGAGAGCGACGAGAGCGCCGCCCTCGCCGAACTGGACCGGCTCACCAACAAGGTCCGCACCCGCGCCGGCCAGCTCCTCGAAGGCACCGACGGCGCGGACGGCCCCTCCCGGCAGGCGGCCGCAGCCCGCGCCGAGTCCCTGGTCCAGCTCCTGGAGACCCGGGCCTCCACGGCGAGCGAGCAGCTGGGCCGGCTCCGCGGCGAGGCCGAGCGCCTGGCTCCGGCCGACGGGGAGCCCCACCACACGGAGCTCCCCGAAGAGCTGGTACCCGCCGACGCCGACCGGGCCCAGACCTTCCTGCGCACCGCCACGGCCGAACTGGCCGCCGCCACCGCCACCCTGGACACCGCCCGCGCCGCCCACGGCGAGCTGCTGCACGCCCACCGCACCGCCGAGGACTCGGCAGGCGGCTTCGACGAGACTGCGGCCCTCCTGCGCGACCTGCTCCGGGACCACGGCGCGGACGACGACACCGAGGCCCCCGAGCCTTATCCGGGCAGCCTCGACGAGGCCCGGCAGTCCGCCGCCGAGGCCCGCCGCTCACTGCGCGGCTGCGCCACCGACCTGTCCGCCGCCGAGGGCGCCGTACGCGAGGCGAGCGACGTCCTCGTCCGGCACGCCAACTCCACGCGTTACGAACAGGTCCGTACCCCCGCCCGTCAGCAGATCCGCGAGCTGCCGGCCGCCGCGCTGCCCGAGCACGCCGAGAAGTGGGCCGCGGCCTTCGCGCCCCGGCTGAGGGTGCTCACCGACGAGCTGGCCCAGCTGGAGCGCAACCGCGACTCCATCGTCGACCGGCTCCGCGGTCTCGTGGAGTCCGCGCTCACCACCCTGCGCTCCGCCCAGCGGCTCTCCCAGCTCCCGGAGGGGCTGGGGGAGTGGTCGGGCCAGGAATTCCTCCGCATCCGCTTCGAGGAACCCGACCAGGCGACCCTCACCGAACGGCTCGGAGAGGTCGTCGACGAGGCGACCCGCGCCGCGCTGAAGAAGAACTCCGACCTGCGCAGGGACGGCATGTCCCTGCTGCTGCGGGGTGTGCAGGCGGCGCTGGAGCCCAAGGGCATCGCCGTGGAGATCCTCAAGCCGGACGCGGTGCTGCGCGCCGAGCGTGTTCCGGTCGGACAGATGGGCGACGTCTTCTCCGGCGGCCAGCTGCTCACCGCAGCCATCGCGCTGTACTGCACGATGGCCGCGCTGCGCAGCAACGACCGGGGCCGTGACCGGCACCAGCACCGGCACGCGGGCACGCTCTTCCTGGACAACCCCATCGGCCGTGCCAACGCCACCTATCTGCTGGAGCTCCAGCGCGCGGTGTCGGACGCCCTGGGCGTACAACTCCTCTACACGACCGGACTGTTCGACACCACGGCGCTCGCCGAGTTCCCGTTGGTCATCCGGCTGCGCAACGACGCGGATCTGCGTGCCGGACTGAAGTACATCAGCGTGGAGGAGCATCTGCGCCCCGGCCTGCCGCAGCAGGACCCGAACGGCGAGACGGTGCACGGCGAGATCACCGCCACCCGCATGTTCAAGCGCGCCACCGCGTCCCCCGACACCACCCGCGCCACCGGATCTCCCGACACCGACCCGGCTCCCGCCGCCGAATAGGCGCGGGAACGCGCGGGGCGCACAAGGACACGCGGCAATACCCGAACACGCGCCGCGGGGACGGGCGCGGCCGGGAAGGGGGGGCGCGGGGACGGGGGTGCGGGGACGGGGCGAGCCGAGGGGTGGGCCGGCAGGAAGAGCACACCTGCTGCCCGACGGCGCTCGGACCCGACGGCGGCTCAGGCCCCCCGGCGCTCAGGCCCCCCCCGGCGCTCAGGCCCCTCGGAGCTCGGGCCCGAGGTCGCTCAGGCCCCGCGGTGCTCGGGCCCGACGGCGGCTCAGGCCCGGGGAGAGGCGTTCGGCGGCTCAGGCCCGTGAAAGGCTTTCCGCGCCCCGGCGGTGTATCCGCGCCTCGTCCCGCTGCGCGGTCCGCGCCGCCCGGCGCGCCCTGCGGCGCTCACGGCGCAACTGCCGCGCCGAACTGCTCGGCACCGAAACCACGCCGTTGCGCTGGTTCCAGACCTGCCGGGTCACCCACACGTCCAGCACCGACCAGGTCGCGACCACGGTGCTGCCGACACTGCTCAGCACCATCGGGAAGGCCAGCCAGGACCCGGCCAGCGTGCACAGGAACGCCACCATCGCCTGGATGATCGTCAGCGACATGATGAGAACGGCACGCACCGCGGACCTGCGGACCGGGTCAGGCATCCGCCGCCGTGTCGCGGGCTCCTCCACCCACAGCTGCTGGCGCGGGATCTTCGCCCCGCCCGCCGCCGCCGAGTTCGCCGACGCGGCCGGTGCCGTCGGCACCGCGCCCCGACGCTGTTCCGTCTTCAAGGCTCTCAACTCCCCACCACTGTCCGACTTCAGGGTTGCTGCCCGGCATGCGCCGTTTCTACGCGGGCGGATCGGACCGTCCTGCCTCACGACCCCTGCCCCGCGTCGCCCACCCCGTGGATCGCGCAGCGCGAACCACCACCATGATCCCGCCTCACCGGCCCCGGATCTCCCCGTGTCACCCCTGCCTCGTACAGAGAGACGAGTGAACGGCCACGAAGATTCCCCCGAACCGGCTTGAAGCGAAGGATTCCAGCCAACTGCCCCACCGAACAGAATGAAGCCCTGCCAGGTCTCTTCTGCCGCTTTCGCGAATTTCATTGCCAGGAATACCAGGACAACCCATGACCAACACCGGACAGCGCGGCCGAAAATCGTCCGGACGTCCCTTCGAGTTGCTACTCCGTCAGTAGTAGGCTCGCGCCGTTTATTGACGGAACACGACCCCCGCCCCCGCGGGGTCGAGCTGGGGGAGTCCATGCGCTTTCGCGGAAAGTCCATCCGCAGGAAGATCGTGGCGTTGCTGCTGGTGCCGCTCATCTCCCTCATCGCGCTCTGGGGATTCGCCACTTTCCTGACGGGGCGCGAGGCCGGTCATCTGCTGAGCGCCGGCACTCTGGTGGAGAAGGTCGGTCATCCGCTGGAGGACACCGTCCGGGCCATCCAGAACGAGCGCCGCCAGACCCTTGTCTTCCTCGCCGACCCCAGGGCATCCAACGCCCTTCCGCTCCTGCAGCGCCAGCGAGCGGCCACCGACCGGGTCCTCGCCGGTGTCAGGGACAGCGCCCGGCAGGAGGACATCCGCGACGCGCTGAGCTCCGACGACGACACCCAGCTGAATTCCATCCTCGGCACGGTCGAGGGCCTCGGCGCGCTTCGCGAATCGGTAGACCGGCGCACCATCGACCGCTCCAAGGCGATGGAGTTCTACGGTCGCCTCATAGATCCCTGCTATCGCTTCCTGACCGGACTCCGCACGATGGAGAACGTGTCGATGGACAAGCAGGTCCGTGCACTGGTCGGCATCTCACGAGCCCGCGAAATGCTCTCCCGGGAAGACGCCCTGGTCGCCTCGTCGCTCATCGCCGGCCGGCTCACCGCCGCCGAACTGCGCGAGATATCCGATCTCGTGGCGAATCGAAAGCTGCTCTACGAGATCAACGTGGACGCGCTTCCCGCCGCGGAGCGCCAGCGCGTGGAGCGGTACTGGGCGAGTCCGGACAGCGAACCGCTGCGGACAACGGAGAAGGCCCTCATCGAGGGCGGCCCCACCCAGGACCCGCGCGCCGTCGACGCCGAGCGCTGGCAGGAGACCGCCCCGCCGGTCCTGGAGCGGCTGGCCAACGACTCCACGGAGATGAACAACCGCTTCCAGGACCGCGGCAAGCCCGCCGGCTACAGCGTCCTGATCAAGGCCGGCATCGCGGGCGTCCTCGGCTTCCTCGCCCTGATCGCCTCGGTGTTCGTCTCCGTACGCATCGGCCGGGAACTGATCCGGGACCTCTCCCGGCTCCGCAAGGACGCCCACGAGGTCTCCGGTGTGCGGCTGCCGAGCGTGATGCGCCGGCTCGCCGCCGGGGAACAGGTCGACGTCGAGACGGAGGCCCCGCACCTCCAGTACGAGCGGGACGAGATCGGCCAGGTCGGCCAGGCCCTCAACACCCTGCAACGCGCGGCCGTCGAGGCCGCCGTCAAGCAGGCGGACATGCGGCGCGGCGTGTCCGAGGTCTTCGTCAATCTCGCCCGCCGCAACCAGGTGCTGCTGCACCGGCAACTGACGCTCCTGGACACCATGGAGCGCCGCACCGAGAACACCGACGAACTCGCGGACCTCTTCCGCCTCGACCACCTGACCACCCGCATGCGACGCCACGCCGAGGGCCTGGTGATCCTCTCCGGCGCGGCGCCGTCCCGTCAGTGGCGCAAGCCGATCCAGCTGATGGACGTCGTACGGGCGGCAGTCGCCGAGGTCGAGGACTACGAACGCATCGAGGTCCGCCGGCTGGCCCGGATCGGGGTGGGCGGCCCGGCCGTCGCCGACCTCACCCACCTGATCGCCGAACTCCTGGAGAACGCGACCGTGTTCTCGCCCCCGCACACCGCGGTCCAGGTGCTCGGCGAACGCGTAGCCAACGGCTTCACCCTCGAAATCCACGACCGCGGCCTCGGCATGGCGCCCGACATCCTCCTGGACGCCAATCTCAGGCTCGCCGAGACCCCCGAGTTCGAGCTGTCGGACACCGACCGGCTCGGCCTGTTCGTGGTCAGCCGTCTCGCCCAGCGCCAGAACGTCCGCGTCTCGCTGCAGACCTCTCCGTACGGTGGCACGACCGCCGTCGTCTTCATCCCGGCGGCACTGCTCACCGACGCCCCGGACACCCACGGCACCGGGTTCCGCCTCGACCGCCGGGCCGAGCGGGCGATCGGCAGCGGTGGCCGGGCGGCCGGTGACGCCCCCGGCCCCGACCGCAGGGACGGCGCGGCGGACCGCCGGGCAGGCGGCAGGCCCACCGGTCTCGCCCCCGTTCCGACCGGCCTGGTCGACCCGGCCCTCCTGGACGGGCCCGTAGAGCTCGAAGGACCCGTCGGAGCACTGGGCTTCGAGGGCGACGCCGTGCTCGACCCGCTGCTCGAACCCCTGCTGGGCGGCGCCTCCGACCTCGACGACACCGAGAGCGAACGCGGCGGCATCTTCCGCTCCCGCGACCTCCGGCGCGACGCCGACCGCGAACAGCACCAGCAGGCGACGGACCAAGGCACGGACTCGCAGGCCGACGTACGGCCGATGCGGCCGGGCGGTCCGGTGCCACTGCCCCGCCGCAAACCGCCGACCCTGGTCACCGACAACGGCCGCCGGGTCGACGAGGCGGGCCGCACCCACCCCACGGCCGCCGAGCGGGACGCCCCGCAGGGCCCGGACGGGTCCGGCACCGGCTCCACGTCCACCGAACCCCGGCAGCCCACCGGCTTCCGGAGACCCACCGAGCCCGCCACACCCGAGCCGCCCGCCTCACCCGGGGCCCCGGGCCCCCGGGAGACCATCGGCGGGCTGCCCCGCCGTATCCGGCAGGCCAGCCTCGCTCCGCAACTGCGCGAGGACTCGACGGTCCGCGATCCCGAACCGGCCCGTACGGAACCGGACCAGGACTTCGAACGTGATGCGGAAGAGGTGCGCAGCCGCATGGCTTCGCTCCAACGCGGCTGGCAGCGCGGCCGTCGGCAGAACGCCGAGGACCTGACCGGCCCCGGTGAAACAGCACAAGGAACCACTCCGGGAGGGGACGGTCGATGACCGCACCGAACGTCGCAGCAACCAACGCCGCACGCCAGGGCTCCGGCCAGCTCAACTGGCTCCTCGACGAGCTCGTCGAACGCGTCGCCAGCATCCACAAGGCGCTGGTGCTCTCAAGTGACGGCCTCGCCACCGGCACGTCGAAGGACCTGACCCGCGAGGACAGCGAACATCTGGCGGCCGTGGCCTCCGGATTCCACAGCCTGGCCAAGGGTGTCGGGCGGCACTTCGACGCGGGCCGGGTCCGCCAGACCGTCGTCGAACTCGACGAGGCGTTCCTCTTCGTCACGGCGGCCGGTGACGGCAGCTGTCTCGCGGTGCTGGCCGACGCCGACTCGGACGTCGGCCAGGTCGCGTACGAGATGACGCTGATGGTCAAGCGCGTCGGCGCCCACCTGGCCAACGCACCCCGGACGACCGGTATGTCCGCCGGGGGGTGAGTGGACGGTGAGCGCTGACTCCTCCAGATCTCCGGCAACGCCCACCGGCCCGCAGGCCTCGCGCTGGTACGACGCCGATGCGGGACCGGTGGTCCGCCCGTACGCGATGACCCGGGGCCGAACCAGCAGCGCCTCCCGCCATCGTCTCGACCTGATCGCGATCGTCGTCCCCGAACCCGAGGCCGACGACCCCGGCCGGGACCAGACGCTCTCCCCGGAACACGTGGAGATCGTCGAACTCTGCAGTGGCATGCCCCAGTCGATCGCCGAGCTCGCGGCCGGCCTGGACCTCCCCGTCGGGGTGGTCCGGGTCCTGGTCGGCGACCTCGTCGAGGACGAACTGGTACACGTAACCCGTCCCGTTCCGCCGGCCGAGCTGCCGGACGTGAACATTCTTCGCGAGGTGATCAATGGCCTTCGGGCGCTCTAGCCGCAAGAAGCGGCCCGTTGAGCCCGTTACCCTGAAAATCCTGGTGGCGGGCGGATTCGGAGTGGGCAAGACGACCCTGGTGGGCGCGGTCAGCGAGATCAGGCCGCTGCGCACGGAGGAACGACTGAGCGAGGCGGGCCGTCCGGTGGACGACCTGGCGGGCGTGGAGGCGAAGACCACCACCACGGTGGCCATGGACTTCGGCCGGATCACCCTGCGCGAGGACCTGGTGCTCTACCTCTTCGGCACCCCGGGGCAGGACCGCTTCTGGTTCCTGTGGGACGAGCTGGCGCAGGGCTCGCTCGGCGCCGTCGTGCTCGCGGACACCCGGCGGCTGGAGGACTGCTTCGCGGCGGTCGACTACTTCGAACGCCGGGCGATTCCGTTCACCGTCGCCGTCAACTGCTTCGAGGGGGCCGACGAGTTCCCCATTGAGACGGTGCAGGCGGCGCTGGACCTCGACCCGGAGGTTCCCGTGCTCATGTGCGACGCGCGCGACCGCGGCTCGGTACGGGACGTACTGGTGAACGTCGTCGAGCATGCCGTGGCCCGTGCGGAACGCGTTCGCGAGCCCGTCGTCACATAACGGCGGTGCCGCGCACGACACGGCCCGTACCCCCGCCGACCGGGGTACGGGCCGCGCGTCGTCGTCTCACCGGGCGGTGAGTCCTCTCCCGCTGCGACGGACCGTCAACACTCCTGGCGTCACCCGTTTTCGGCGAGCCACTCGGCGGCGATCGCGGCCAGCTCCCGGTCGCGTCCCGCCAGCATCATCCGGATCATCTGCACGTCGCCGCGGAGCGACCAGGCGGGATGCCCGAAGGTGGCCGGATTGTTCTTCTCGATCAGGAAATGCGCGGGCCAGGCGGTCCCGTACCCGATCAGCGGCAATGCGGCCAGGTACCGCTTGCGCCCCCGTGCCAGACCGTAGGCGCTGACCGCGAGCCCGGTCAGGGTGCCGGTCAGATGCACCCACCGGGTGGCGGCCCTGGAGTGCATCGCCACGTAGTAGGGCCAGAACTCCTCGTACGAATCGAACGTCTGCTGTGACATACGGGCACCGTAGTAGTTCGGACCGCAACCGGAAACGGCTGATCCGCGTCGGAGAAGTAGAAGCGGACGGCCGGGGCCCACGGGGGTGGTCCCGGCCGTCCGCTTTCCCTCGTCGGCGTCAGTGGCCCGCGACGGAGCGCCGGGCCACCGGGAAGTCGAAATAGGTGTCCGGGAACAGTTCGGGCTTGAAGGTGTAGTGCCACCATTCCTCGGCCAGATTCACGAAACCGACATCGGTGAGCGTCTTCTTCAGGAATTGCCGATGGGCGCGCTGCTCGCCCCGGATGCGCGGGTCGTCGGTGTGGGAGAGCGTGTCGAAGCAGTCGAAACCGGTTCCCATGTCCACGGAGTTGTCCGGGAACCGCTCGGCCGCGGATGCGTAGCAGGGCACCTGCGGGTCACCCGGCCGGTACGGAGGGGTCGGCGCGGCCGGCAGCCTCACCAGCGTCAGATCGACCGTGCTGCCGCGGCTGTGCCCGGACTTCTCCGCGATGTATCCGTCCGCGAACAACCGCGTCTTGTCGACCCGGGGGTAGAACTCGCCCTTCATGGTCTCGTCGTCGAGGTCCTTCGCCCAGCGTACGAAGTGGTCCACGGCCCGCTGCGGCCGGTAGCAGTCGTACACCTTCAGCGAGTAGCCCCGGCGCAGCAGCCGGGTCTGCGCGTGGTGCAGCGCCCGGGCCGCGGGCCGGGTCAGGATGCAGAGCGGATCGCGGTAGCCGTCGACCGGGACGCCCATGAAGTTGTGGGCGGTGGGGTAGCGCATCTCCTGGATGATCGTCGGATCCACCGAACCCAGCGCCACGAACTCATCGGGCGCCTTCGGCCCGGTCCTCGCACCGGCGGCCGGGGCGGTGGCGGTGACGGCGAGCAGGGCGGCGGCAGCGGCTGCCAGGACACGGACAACGGAAGCAAGACCTGTCATGAGCACATAATCCAGCAGTACGGGGAAGTCCGCCGGAGGATCCGGTACAGTCCGCGCGTGTCCGCACCCAGGAGCAACCCCGAGAAGCCGGCCAGGGACTCGCACTGCGGCAGCTGCGGAGCGCCCTGGACCACAACCGCCACCTGGCCCCGCACCTGCACGGCCTGCGGCAGCACCGCCTACCGCAATCCACTGCCGGTCGCCGTGGCCCTCCTTCCCGTCACCGACCGGGACGGCACCGGCCTCGTGGTGATCACCCGCACCGTCCCGCCGCACCCCGGCGGCCTGGCCCTCCCCGGCGGCCACATCGACCACGACGAGGACTGGAAGCACGCCGTCGTACGGGAACTGGGCGAGGAGACCGGCATCGCGGCCGACGAACGGGACGTCCGCCTCGCCGACGCCCTCAGCGCCCCGGACGGCCACCTGCTCCTCTTCGGGCTCCTCCCACAACGCCCGGCGACCGCGCTCCCGCCCTCCCGGCCCACCGACGAGACGGCCGGCTTCCGACTGCTCCGCACACCCACCGAGCTGGCCTTCCCCCTGCACACCCAAGCCGTCCGCACCTGGTTCGACGGCGGCTACCGCTGACCGGCCGGACGGTTCCGCCACTCGCTGCGAACCGACCCGGCGGCTCCGTCCCCCACCGCTGCCCGGCCCGCCGCACGCAGTTGACCGGCCGGACGGTTCCGCGGCACACCGTGAACCGGCTACAGACCACGCACCCGCACCGGATACGCCACCGCCCCCTCCTCATCCTCCCGGCCCTTCCGTTCGACCACCACCCGCCCGTCCACCAGCCGCGACGTGTACCGCTCGACCTCCGCCCGCTCCCAGCCGTCCCCGGCGTCCAGGACCACCAGCCCGCTCCCGCTGCGCCCCGCCGCCGGAGCCCACACCTCCAGCTCCACGCCACCGTCCGCACCCCGCACCGGCAGCACCGAACCCGCCCGCGCCAGCACCGGCACCCGCGAAAGCGGCGCATCGAGCAACACCTGACCCGGCCCCTCGTACACCTCACCGGTCACCGTGTCGTACCAACGCCCCCGGGGCAGCCGCACCGCCCGGCGATCCGCACCGGGCTCCAGCACCGGAGCCACCAGCAGCGCGTCGCCCAGCAGGAACGCGTCCTCGCACTCCCGCAGCGCCCGGTCCCCGGGCGCACGCCACCACAGCGGCCGCACATACGGGGCGCCGGTCAGCCCGGCCAGCCGTGACAGCGTCACGAAGTACGGGTGCAGCCGCTCCCGCTCCGCCAGCACCGCCCGCGCGTGCTCCAGCACCCGCGGCCCGAACTCCCAGGGCTCCCGCCGCCCCGCGTCGATCGCCGCATGGGTACGGAACAACGGCAGATACGCACCCAGCTGGAACCACCGCAGGTACAGCTCCGGCGACGGCGACCCGTCGAACCCGCCCACATCGGGCCCCGAGTACGGCACCCCGCACAGCCCCAGCCCCAGCACCAGCGCCAACGAGGCCCGCAGCCCCGGCCAGCCGGTCTCCACATCACCGGACCAGGTGCCCCCGTAACGCTGCATCCCCGCCCAGCCGGAACGCGAGAACAGGAACGGACGTTCTTCGGGGCGCAGCCGGCACAGCCCTTCGTACCCGGCCCGCGCCATCGCCAGCGCGTAGACGTTGTGCGCCTCGCGGTGATCACCGCCGCGGCCCTCCAGACTGTGCCGCGCCGACCTCGGCAGCGACGGATCACCGAACGCCGCGAACGACACCGGCTCGTTCATGTCGTGCCACACACCCGAGAACCCCTGCGCCAGCCGCTCCTCGTACAGACCGCCCCACCACTCCCGCACCCGCGGATCGGTGAAGTCCGGGAACACACACTCGCCCGGCCACACCTCCCCGCGCACCAGCCGCCCCCGCGCGTCCCGGACGAAAGCGCCGCGTTCCCCGACCGCCGCCCCCGCGTCGAACACCGCGTCCCCCGGCTCCGCCGCCACCGCGGGATCGACGATCGACACCAGCCGCACACCGTCCTCCCGCAACTCCTTCGCCAGGCCCGGCAGATCGGGGAACCGCTCCCGGTCGACGGTGAACACCCGGTGCTCGTCGTAGTGGTCGATGTCCAGATGCAGTACGGACAACGGCAGCCCGCGCTCCCGGTACCCGGCGACGACCCGCCGCACCTCCCGCTCGCTCCCGAACCCCCACCGGGCGTGCTGCGGACCCAGCGCCCAGGACGGCGGCACCGCCGGAGCACCCGTCAGAGCCGCCCAGCCCTGCAGCACCCGGGCCGGCCTCCCCGCCACCACCCAGCAGCGCAACGGCCCCCCGTCCATCCGCACCTCGCACATCCCGGGCCGGTCATGACCCGAACCCGCCCCCTCCTCGCCCTCGCGCAACGTCACCCGCCCCGACCAGGTGTTGTCGTGGAACACCAGATGAGTCCCCGCGTCACAGACCACGAGCTGCACCGGCATCGTCAGATACAGCGGATCGTCACCCGGACCGAAACGCCCTCCCGGATCGGTGTTCCACAAGCCGTACACACCGTCCCGCAGCCGCGGTCCCGAGGCCCGGCCCCCGAGCCCGAAGAACCGCGCGTCCGCCGGAACCTCGGAACGCTGCACCCACCGGGCACCACCCCCCGCCACCGGCTCCCACCAGCGCGGCGGCAACTCGCGCCGGAGCACCGCCCCGCCCGGAGTACGCAGCTCCACGGCCCCGTGCCGAGACACCGCGACGGTCAGCCGCTCCGACACCACCTGCCAGCCACCGTCCTTGTCCGGCTCCAGCACGGCCCGCGGATCCGGCTCGGGCGCCGCACCGGGCAGCGCGTACGACGGCGACGGCTCCGCCCCGTCCCAGCCCCAGAACACCGCACCGCCCACCGCCACCCGCACCCGCAACTCGGAACGGGCGAACCGCACCACACCCCCGCCCGGCCCCGGCTCCGCCCCCACCACGAGACCGGGCACCCTCGCCCGCTCCGCACCACGCCGGGGCAGCGCCCGCGCATCCGCACCGCGGCGCCGCCAGGACGAGCGCACCGAGCGCAGTCCCCGCACCGAACCGACCAACTTCACCGAGCGCACCAGGTCACGACCGTCCATGCGGCTCAGCCTGCCACCCGACGAGGCGGACGAGGGCCCCGTTCAACTTCCGTTCACCCGTGGCCGGACCACATGACCGGACACACGGGCATGGGTGGCGAACCCTGGTGTGAAAGACGATCACATGGCATCGTCCGTAAAAGCCGCCTCACGCGCACACCCCAGCACGTGTGCGCGGACCCACGCCCATCCCGCGTACCCGTACAGCCAGGGAGCCGCCCCATGACCGCAGCAGCCAACGAAGCCCCCCTCTGGCAGCCCGGCCCCGACCGCATCGCGGCCGCCGCCGTCACGCGCTTCCAGAGCTGGGCGGCCCAGCGCTACGGAGCCCCGGCCGAGGGGGGATACCCGGCGCTGCACCAGTGGTCCGTCGACGAACTCGACACCTTCTGGCGGGCCGTCGCCGACTGGTTCGACGTACGGTTCTCCACCCCGTACGAGACCGTCATCGCCGACCGCACCATGCCCGGCGCCCAGTGGTTCCCGGGCGCCACCCTCAACTACGCCGAGCACGCGCTGCGCACCGCCGAGGACCCCCTGCGCGCGGACGCCCCCGCCCTGCTCCACGTCGACGAGACCCACACCCAGAGCCCCGTCTCCTGGTCCGAGCTCCGCCGCCGGGTCGGCTCGCTCGCCGCCGAACTCCGCGCCCTCGGCGTCACCCCCGGCGACCGGATCAGCGGCTACCTCCCCAACATTCCCGAGGCCGTCGTCGCCCTCCTCGCCACCGCCGCCGTCGGAGGCGTCTGGACGTCCTGCGCCCCGGACTTCGGCGCCCGCAGCGTCCTCGACCGCTTCCAGCAGGTCGAACCCGTGGTGCTCTTCACGGTCGACGGCTACCGCTACGGCGGCAAGGAACACCACCGCGCCGACACCGTCGCCGAACTGCGCCGCGAACTTCCCACCCTGCGCGCCGTCGTCCACATCCCGCTGCTGGGCACCGAGGCCCCCGAGGGCGCCCTCGAATGGTCCGCCCTCACGTCCGCCGACACCGAGCCGGTCTTCGAACAGGTCCCCTTCGACCACCCGCTCTGGGTGCTCTACTCCTCCGGCACCACCGGGCTCCCCAAGGCGATCGTCCAGTCCCAGGGCGGCATCCTGCTGGAACACTTCAAGCAGATCGGCCTGCACTGCGACCTCGGCCCCGAGGACCGCCTCTTCTGGTACACCTCCACCGGCTGGATGATGTGGAACTTCCTCGTCTCCGGCCTCCTCACCGGAACCACCCTCGTGCTCTACGACGGAAGCCCCGGCCACCCCGACATCAGCGCCCAGTGGCGCGTCGCCGAACAGACCGGAGCAACCCTCTTCGGCACCTCGGCCGCCTACGTCATGGCCTGCCGCAAGGCCGGCATCCACCCGGGCCGCGACCTCGACCTCTCGCGCGTCCAGTGCGTCGCCACCACCGGCTCCCCGCTCCCGCCCGACGGCTTCCGCTGGCTCCACGACGAGGTCGACGCCGACCTGTGGATCGCCTCAGTCAGCGGCGGCACCGACGTCTGCAGCTGCTTCGCCGGCGCGGTCCCCACCCTCCCGGTACACATCGGCGAACTCCAGGCCGCCTGCCTCGGCACCGACCTGCGCTCCTGGGACCCCGCGGGCGAACCGCTCATCGACGAGGTCGGCGAGCTCGTCGTCACCGCACCCATGCCCTCCATGCCCATCCGGTTCTGGAACGACCCCGACGGCAGCAGGTACCGCGACAGCTACTTCGACATGTACCCCGGTGTCTGGCGCCACGGCGACTGGATCACCATCACCGGACACGGCTCGGTCGTCATCCACGGCCGCTCCGACTCCACCCTCAACCGCCAGGGCGTACGGATGGGCTCCGCCGACATCTACGAGGCGGTCGAACGGCTCCCCGAGATCCGCGAATCCCTCGTCATCGGCCTCGAAGAGCCCGACGGCGGTTACTGGATGCCGCTCTTCGTCCACCTCGCCGACGGCGCGCGGCTCGACGACGCGCTGCGCGACAGCATCAAGCGGACCATCCGGGAGAACCTCTCCCCGCGCCACGTCCCGGACGAGGTCATCGAGGTCCCCGGCATCCCGCACACCCTCACCGGCAAGCGCATCGAAGTCCCGGTCAAACGACTCCTGCAGGGCACGGCCCTCGCCAAGGCGGTCAACCCCGGCTCGATCGACAACGTCGAACTCCTCCACTTCTACGAGGACCTCGCCCGCAAGCGTCACTGACCGTCGCAGGGCGTCCCCGTTGTCAGTGCCCCTGATTACTCTGAGTGAGCAATGATCAACAGTGCACTTGGGGGAGTCATGGCGCACATCGGGAACACCGGGGACAGCAAGCACGGCAGGCCCGGCGGGTACCGCCGGTCCGGCACAACCATGCGACGCACACTGCGCCGCGAAGCACCCAGCACCATCGGCCTCCTGGCCGACGAGCAGGACTTCGCGGCGATGCGGCGCTACCGCAGCTTCACCTTCGACGACCACACCGTCTATCTCCAGCAGGTCGAGGTCCTGCTGAAGACCCTCTCCGCACAGGGCATGCACGCCACGGTCGCGCTCTTCGACCCCGAGGAGTACGCGGAGTACTGCGCCGAATCGGGACTCGCTCCCGACACCCCGGCCAGCCGCAGCCGCTTCACCGCCGAAATCGCCTCGGCCGGCGCCACCGTCGCGTACACCGGACAACCCATCGACACCCTGATCCCGCTCCTGGTCAGCCGGGCCGTCCGCCGGGCCACCTGGGAGTACGCCACGGTGATCCTGGCCGGCCTGGGCGAATGCGCGGACTGTGGCAAGGACGTCGGCCAGGCCGCCTTCGACCGGGCCTCGCACCTGCTGCTCCGCATGCTGGAGACGGCCGGCCAGGGCACCCACCACCTGGTCTGCAGCACCCCCACCGACAACGAGAACCTGCTCGCCGTCCTGCACACCGCACGGGACAGCACCGGGCCGGCCCGGCTCGAAACGCAGGAGGGAGCGGAGTTCGTCACGGTGCTCGCCGTGGGCATCGCCCTCGAAAAGCCCGGGGGAGTCGTGCTCCGGACGAGCCGCCCCGGCGCCCAGGACCGGGTGCACGGCTGGCGCCTGGCCCGCGGCGACCTGGCCCCGCTCAGCGCCGGTGAGGTCTTCAGCGCCTACTGCACCGACGCCGACACCGGCGAACCGGTCGCCCCGGAGCCGCATGTGGAGTACTGCGCCGGCTTCGACCTGGGCGCGGACGAACCGGAGTCGCACCACTGACAGGCCGAAGGGGCTCCCCGCCACCACAGGCGGGGAGCCCCTTCACCGGACAACGCCGCAGGACTACTCGCCCGACAGCACCACCTGAGCCGCGACCCGCGCCTCCTCGGCGGAGTCCGCCGCACGAGCGGCGGAAGCGGCTCGCTCGCACTGCGCGAGCGTGTACTTCGCCAGCGTGGCGCGGACATAGGGAATGGACGCGGCCCCCATCGACAGCGACGTCACACCCAGCCCGGTCAGGACACAGGCCAGCAGCGGATCGGAGGCGGCCTCACCGCAGACCCCACAGCTCTTGCCCTCGGACCTCGCGGCCTCCGCCGACAGCGCGACCAGATCGAGCAGCGCGGGCTGCCACGGGTCCTGCAACCGCGACACGGCTCCCACCTGACGGTCGGCGGCAAAGGTGTACTGCGCCAGGTCGTTGGTCCCCAGCGAGAGGAACTCCACCTCCCGCAGGATCGAACGCGCCCGCAGCGCGGCGGACGGAATCTCCACCATCGCACCGAACTTCGCCTGCAGACCGGCTTCACGGCAGGCATCGGCGAAGGCCTTGGCATCCGCACGGTCCGCCACCATCGGCGCCATGACCTCAAGGTGGACCGGCAGCCCCTGGGCCGCCTTCGACAGCGCGGTCAACTGGGTACGCAGCACATCGGGGTGGTCCAGCAGACTCCGCAGCCCGCGCACACCCAGCGCCGGGTTCGGCTCGTCCGCCGGAGTCAGGAAGTCCAGCGGCTTGTCGGCCCCGGCATCCAGCACCCGTACGACGACACGCCCCTCGGGGAACGCCTCCAGCACCGCGCGGTACGCGGCGACCTGCTTCTCCTCGGACGGCGCCTGCTTGCTGTCGTCGAGGAACAGGAACTCGGTACGGAACAGCCCCACGCCCTCCGCACCGGCCTCGACCGCCGCCGGGACGTCGCCGGGCCCGCCGACGTTGGCGAGCAGCGGGACCTTGTGACCGTCGGAGGTCGCACCCGGACCGGACGAGGCCGACAGCGCGGCCTTGCGCGCGGCGGCGGCACTCTCCATCTCCGCACGCTTCTCGGCACTCGGCTCGACGAAGATCTCACCGGTGCTGCCGTCCACGGCGACGACCGTGCCCTCGGCCAGCTCACCGGCACCGGGGAGCGCCACGACGGCGGGCACCCCGAGCGCCCGGGCGAGAATCGCGCTGTGGCTGGTGGGCCCGCCCTCCTCGGTCACGAAGCCGAGCACCAGAGCAGGGTCGAGCAGCGCGGTGTCGGCGGGCGCCAGGTCCCGCGCGATCAGTACATAGGGCTCGTCGCTGTCCGGCACACCGGGCATCGGCACCCCGAGCAGCCGGGCCACGATCCGGTTGCGCACGTCGTCGAGGTCGGCGACGCGCCCCGCCAGGTACTCCCCGGCGTTGGCGAGCAGCGCCCGGTACGCGGCGAACGCGTCGTAGACACCACGCTCGGCGGTGCTGCCGACGGCGATACGCCGTTCCACGTCCGCGATCAGCTCCGGGTCCTGGGCCATCATGGCCTGAGCCTCAAGTACGTGCTGAGCCTCGCCACCGGCCAGGTTCCCGCGCGCGATCAGGTCGGCCGCCACGGCCTCCACGGCCTGCCGGGCGCGCCCCTGCTCGCGCGCGGCCTCCTCGGCGGGGATCTGCTTGGCCGGCGGTTCGAGCACCGCCGTACCCATATGACGCACCTCGCCGATCGCCACCCCGTGGCTCACGCCGACGCCTCGCAGCGTTGTCTCCATTTCACCCGTCTCCGGTCGTGCGGCGGCCGGTGCCCCCGCGGTGGATATCCAGTCGGCTGTCATCGAGCCGGGCTCGTCACTGCCAGCCGAACAAGGTGTCGCCGACCTTCACGTCGCCGTCCTCGCGGACGTCGGAGAGGGATTCGGCGGTGGCTTCCAACGCGACGACCGGGCACACGGGCGACTTGCCGGCCGCCTCGACGGCTGCGGGGTCCCAGCGCACGATGCCCTGACCACGCGTGACCGTGTCCCCCTTGTTCACGAGCAGCTCGAATCCCTCGCCGTTGAGCTGAACGGTGTCGATGCCGAGGTGCGTGAGCACCCCGTGCCCGGACCCGTCCACGACGACGAAGGCGTGCGGGTGCAGGGAGACGATGATGCCGTCGACCGGCGACACCGCCTCGGACGGCTCGCGCACGGGATCGATGGCGGTTCCAGGACCCACCATCGCGCCGGAGAAGACCGGATCCGGTACCGCGGCGAGCCCGATGGCACGTCCGGCAAGAGGGGACGTCACAGTGGTCATGGGGAACCTCCCAGGGGTGGAGCTTGATCGGCGCCGTCACAGCCTGCGGGCGACGGCGTACTGCTCAGCAGCGTAAGTCATGAGAAGTCCCGGTTCCGCCCGAGTCCTAGCGGTTCGCGGCCTTAGAGGCACACCGGAAACGATTTGCCTCGACTCTCGGCGGCCTGTACTGTCGTACTCCTGCCTGACCCCAACGCGACTTTGAGTCGGGGGTCGGCGGCGACTTTTAAGCCCTGACTCTAACCCGGACTCGGCACCTGCATGCCTGCAGGGGTTGGTCAAGGAAAGCGAAAAGGACTGATAGAGTCGGACTCGCCGGAAAGGGAAACGCGAAAGCGAAGAACTGGAAAGCGAAAAGCAGGATCCCGCTTCGACCGGGAATCGGACACGAA
>NZ_JBIDCA010000026.1:0-56761 GCF_043204345.1 Streptomyces sp. NPDC047917 | reverse complement strand
GGGCCCAGGGCATCAAACCGGTCATCGCCCGCCGCGGTGTCCCGCACGGATCCGGTCTCGGCGTTCATCGCTGGGTCGTCGAACGCACCATCGCCTGGCTTCACGGCTTCCGACACCTACGTGTCCGCTGGGAGCGACGCGACGACATCCATGAAGCCTTCCTCGGCCTCGCCACCTGCCTCATCACCCACCGACACGTCCAACGCCTTTGTTAGGACCTCTAAGCCCCTGCTCGAACGTGCAAGTCTGCCCGAAAAGTGGTTCGCCCCGCTGATGGCGGCAGCTGTGTACGACCCGGATCCCAGCTTCTGCCGCTGGTTCGTCGAGCCGGCGGTCTACGCATTCGGACGCCGCCGTGTGATGGCGGCATTGGGACTGCGCACGCGGCGATCGCCACCAATGCCACGCCCATGCTGGATACCGGGCCTTCGGGCGACCTTGCTTACGTACCGGGCACCTGCGGGTACCTGCACCAGCTGGGTCTTGCCATCGTGAAGGGGCGCCTTCGCACGCGTGCCCACACGGGCCACCGCCTTAGCGCCGAAGCTCCTACACGGCAGCTTCGGGAAACGGGGCCCAGGCGCACTGCCCTCGACTGCCCGGGCCAAAGTGCAAGGCGGTTACCTCTGACATGGCGTCGCCTCAACGCCCGCGCGCCCAGCGTTCTGCGCCGATCCCGCAGGGGAGGCCCCCGACGGGGACATGCGTACTCCCTACCACATGGCCTACCGGCAGGAACTGTGCGAGTTCGTCATGTCGAGCGAGGCACGGCGCCGGATCGAGGCAGGGCGGCCAGTCGTGTCGGCGATCTTCGTCACCCCGTACCCGCCCGGGTTCCCCTTCCCAATCCTGGTGCCGAGCCAGGAGGTCAGCACCGACATCCTCGACTTCACGGATGCCCTGGACACCAAGGAGGTCCACGGGCTCGACCCGGTGCGTGGCTACAAGGTGTTCACCCACTCGGCACTCGTGGGGGACAACGGCATGGGCACCGGCGTGGCGCCCCAGGAGAGCGACAAGAATTGATCGCTGTTGCACGCTCAAATAGCGCCTCTGTCCCGGCCTTGGAACCGGTGAGCTCGCGAATTCAGCTGGAGCCTGTTGCCGGTGCGGCTGACCATGGTGGTGACTGCCTGTCATCTGGCGAAGCGGACGGTTATCTCGGCGCGGTGGTCGGGGGCTGTCATCAGGTGGCGGTGGGGTCGGAAGTGGGGTGAGATGCCGCTGAACGCGGACAGGAACCGCTGGGCTCCGCCGACGGAGCGGAAGCCCTTCATGGCGCGTTCGCGTTGCCGGGTGGGCTGGTGGGAGTTCTCGGCCCGGTTGTTCAGGCCCTTGTGGGAGCGGTGCTCGACCGAGGGTGTGACCTCGCGGTGGGCCGCGCCGTAGGAAGGGAGCTTGTCGGTGACGACCACCCGCGGCACCGAGCAGGTCTTCTTGAGCAGTGTGCGGAAGAAGCGCCGGGCCGCAGCGGTGTCCCGCCGGTTCTGCACGAGGATGTCCAGGACGGTGCCGTCGGCGTCGACGGTCGGCCACAGGTACTTCTGCTCTCCGTTGATCTTGATGAAGACCTCGTCCAGGTGCCACTTGTCCCCGGGCCTGGGCTGCCGGCGGCGCAGGCCGTCGGCATAGGCGTGCCCGAACTTCGCGCACCAGCGTCGGACGGTCTCGTGGGAGACGAGCACGCCGCGCTCAAGCATCGGCTCCTCGACCTCGCGGAACGACAGCGGGAAGCGGAAGTGCAGCCGCAGGCGGTGGGGATGATCTCCACCGGGTACCGGTGCCCCTTGTACAACGGCGGTGTACTGCCCACGGACAACCCCCTCCACCGTGATCAACCCGAAGATCATCCCACCCGGTCAGCCAACGTGACAGTGCCCTCCGCGAGCTCGCCCAGGGTACGGAACTCGGCGGACCGTCCCAGAATCCCGGTCGTCCTGTCAGGCTGTGGACGCCCGTGCCCGGCGGCTTCGGAGTGAGAGGAGGGAAAGAATCGCGTCACAGGTCGTCGACCTGGACCAGTCCGTCCTGGATTGCTCGTGCCAGGAGCGCGGCTTTGGTGGGCGCTTCCCTGCCGATCATCGCGTACTTGATCCGGATGTGTTCGAGGTGGGTGTTGACCGTGCGCGGCGAGATACCCAGGCGTTGGCCCACGAAGTCCTTGGACTCGGACTGGAACCACTCGACCAGCACCTCGGTCTCGCGCGCCGAGAGCGCCGGCCGGCCGGTGGAGCGGTCACCTGCCAGCGCTCCTGCCAGCGACGGCGGCGTGTAGGTGCGGCCTGATGCCGCAGCGACGGAGGCTTCGAGGAGATGTTCGGCGCCCTCGGCCTTGGTCAGGTAGCTCAGGGCCCCCAACTCCAGGCACTGCAAAGCGATCTCGTCATCCGCGCGCATCGAGTAGACGACGACCCGTCGCCCTGCCTGAGCCAGCCTGCGCAGCTCGCCCATGGCCGGCGTCGGCCCGCCCAGGTGCAGGTCGAGGATCACCACGTCGGCGGTGGCGCCCTCACCGGCCCACGCGACCCGGACGTCGTCGCCCGATGCGGCGACCTGGATCGGTGGGGTGCCGGTGACCAGCCATTGGGCGACGCCGGCACGCACTGCGGGATGGTCGTCGACGATGACGGCACTCAGCCCTGTTGCTTGCGCCATCTGGCCTCCAGCCGCAGGTACTCACCGTAGACACCGTACTCGACCCCGACCCGGCCGGTGGATTCGATGACCAGGCCGGAGCAGGCGTCGGCCACCACCGCGATGCGTACCTCCTCATCGGTGCGCAGCATGCTCACCCTGGCACGACTCCGCGCCGCCGACAATGCCGTGACCACCGGCCCGGTCAGCTCGTGGCGCACCTGCGAGGGCACCGGCACGGCGGCGCCACTGATCGCGAACGACACGTCCACGCCTCGTCGCTCCGCCGCGTCGATGCATGCCGTGACCTCGTGCACCAACGGGTCGGGCACGTTGTCGTTCTCGGCGAACAGCCGCCGCAACTGCGTCGCGGCAAGCGCACATTGCCGCTGGGTATCACTGTCGCGTGGGTCCAGTTCGCCGTCGGCCAGGCCCGCAAGCAGCGACAGCGTCGAACCCAGCTGATCGGCGAAGAGGCTCCGTTGGCCCCGTTCCCACTGGTGAGCCGTCAGTGCCCGGGTCACCAGCCGGTCCTTTTCCTCGGCCACTGCCATCGCCTCGTGGGTCTGCCGGTGCAGCACCCGCGTGATCACTACGACCGCCAGCTGGACGTTGACCGCGCCGAACGCGGTGGCTCCGGCCGCACCCAACGTGGCGCGGTCCGGCACGCCTGCTGACAGGAACAGTCCCATGCTTGTCACCAGATGCGCGGCCAGTACCGTGATCAGCACCCGGACCCGGTCCAGCAACAGCAACAGCAGGTGCCACCCCACCAGGCCGAACGACCAGTCGGACGCCTGGAAACGCCGGTCCGGGGCGAGCGCGGCCGGGGCGCAGAACGACACCGCGAGTACCACTGCCGTGCCGGCCACCACGAGGCCGACGGGCAACGGCTTTCGCCGCAGCACCCACCCGCAGCAGACGACGGTGACGCAGGCCAGGGCGATGAAGGCGGCCACGGCGAGCCATCGATGCCGGTACTCCTGTGCGAGCAGGGGGTGCAGGCTCAGGCCGAACTGCAGAACGCCGGTGGCGCAGACCAGGATGATCCGCATCGTCGCGTAGACGTGGTCACCTGCCGCGCGTTTCTCACTCACCGGGCCACACCAGCCTCACGGTGGCACCCTCACCGGGACGCGAGGTGATCGTGGCGCTGCCGCCGACGGTGACCATGCGCTCGACCACCGAGCTCCGGATACCGAGACGGGAGTGCGTCACCTCGTCCGGGTGGAACCCCACCCCCCGGTCGGCCACCACGACGACGACCCGGTCGCCTTCGCCACGCACGCTCAGCACGGCGGTGCCGACCTCGGCATGCCGCTCGACGTTCACCAGTGCCTCGCGCACCGCACGCACGAAGGCGAGCGCCACCGAGGCCAAAACCAGCGGAGTGTCCTCCGCGCGGACGTCGACGACCAGTTGGCCGCGGCCGACGACGGTGTGCAGCGCGGCCGTCAGATCCACGGTGCTGTCCTGGGCGGTCGCACCCCCCGCGGCACCGGTGAGCACCGCGAGGTCGTGTCGGGCGAACTCGGCGACCTGCTCCGGGTCCGCCTCCCTCGCCTGTACCGTCACCAGAAGGAAGGTCGACGCGGCAGTGTCGTGCAGCAGCGCGAGGTACTCGCGTTCCTGCCGGTGCCGCGCCAGCGAGGCCGCCTCCGCGCGCGCCAGCGCCGATCGGCGTTCCCTCAACTCATCCACCCGCCTGGCCGATTGGCGAAGCAACACGAATCCCAGTCGCGCCAGCAGGCACTCGAACACCAGGCGCGGCAGCAGAGTGCCGACGACATCGGTTCCCACCGCGGTCAGGTCGACCGCGAGCAGCCCGGACGTGACGGGCACGGCGATTGCCGGGGGCCACTCCCACTGGAGTGTGATCGCCGTTGTGGTCAGCATGTTCAGCGCCCACAGGTTCAGTGGCCCGCCGGTCCATTCCTGGCTGCCGCAGACCGCCGCCACCCTCAGCACGGCGAACACCAGAGACAGCACCGTGCCGCGCCCCGTGAACCCCGCCCAGAAGTCCACCCCGGCCCCCACGAGTACCAACCCGAACAAGGCGAACCCCAGCGGCAGCGCCTCGTCGGGTACCGCGAGTAGGCCGAAGACGCTGATGACGACCACTGCGACCCCGCGCACGGGAGGAACCAACCGGTGGGCGGAGGCCAGGAATCGCGCCTCGACACTGCCTTGGGGCGAGATCGGCGGCAGGCCGCTCACCGAACCGGTCCGAGGGCGGGGGCGCTGGTGCCGCCTTCTTCGCGAGCGAGCGGGCAGAGACCTCGAACCACCGGTGCGACACCGCAGGATGGCAACCAGGGCATCGGTTCACTGTCCTCCTGGGTTGAGCCGACCACCTCATCCGTCGAAGACGAATCCCGACGACGCGGGACTATATCGAAGCCGTGCGACCGCTCCTCACGTCAGACGTGCGTGCTCGTCGAGCCATCGGATCCGGACGAGCAGCCCTGGAACGTCCGCACAGGGCCGGGGCACAGGCTTCGGCGGTCGGTGAATCCGGCCGTAGCCGAGAAGAAGCGACACGGCGGACATGTCCCGTTGCGTACGTCGGTCGAACACCCGATGCCGGACGGGCCGTCCGTTGCTACTTTTCGGCACGCAATGTTCCTCGACATGGGAGCCGGGTTGATATCAGGAACAAGAGTCGGACGTGCGTGGGTCGCGTTTGCCGCGGTATGCGCGGCCCTGGCGGTCTCACTCGGTCTTGTGCAGCCGGCCACCGCCGCTCCGGCCTGGCCCACCCTCAGCAACGGCACGACCGGAGCGAACGTCGCCACCGCTCAGTACCTGCTGCGTGGTCACGGTTACGACATTTCGGTCGACAGCGCTTTCGGCCCGGCGACCGAGAACACGGTGTCTGCCTTCCAGAAGTCCGGGGGATACGCCGCGGACGGTGTCATCGGCGCGGAGACCTGGCCAGGGCTGATCGTCACGGTCCGGGAGGGCGAGAGCGGCGACGCGGTCGCGGCGGCGCAGACCGCTTTGAACAAGCACGGTTACGGACTGGCCGTGGACGGACAGTTCGGCCCGGCCACCGCGTCCGCAGTCACCTCGTTCCAGAGCGACAAGGGTCTGTCCGTGGACGGTGTCATCGGCCCCGAGACCTGGCAGAACCTCGTCGGCCAGGGCGGCGGCGGGGGCTGCGCGGTGCCGGACGAACCCGACCCCGAGGTGCTCAAGGCCGTCTACTGGACCGGCGTCGAACTCGGCGTCAGCGAAAAGGTGTTGCTCGCCGGTTTCGAGGCGGGCGTGGTCGAGTCGAACATGAACAACCTGGACTGCGGCGACCGGGACTCGCTCGGAGTGTTCCAGCAGCGTCCGTCGCAGGGCTGGGGCACACCGGAACAGATCATGGACGTGTCGTACGCGTCGAACGCGTTCTTCACCCCCGCCATCCAGGTGGCTGCGGACAACCCGGGTCTGTCCGCGGGTCAGGTGGCGCAGACCGTGCAGGTATCGGCCTACCCGGACCGCTACGACGCAGTGGAAGGCACCGCCCGCGAGCTGATCGAACGCGCATCGCACATCTGAGTCCTGCTGAATCCTCCGGCACACCCGTTGCAGCCCCGACCGCCTCAGCTTGATCACCGCCGCCGTCCTCACCCTCAATAGGCAACGCGGACTCGCGAGGCTGTGCCCCTGACCGTGTCATCCGACAACGCCGTCGTCCGAACAGAGGCCCCACATGACATCGCGTTCATTCCTGTTGCTCGCGTCCGCCCTGACCGGCGTCAGCCTGCTTCTCGCCGCACCCGCGTCCGCGAGCCCCGCGCCGTCCCTCGCACCCGCCTCGGCATCCACCGGCCTCGCACCCGCCGGAGCCTGCTTCACCTGGAACCGATCCCTGAGCGAGGGAACGTCCGGCGAGGACGTAAGGCAGCTCCAGATCAGGGTCGCCGGCTACCCCGGGTTCGGAGGCGAACTCGCCATCGACGGCGAGTTCGGCCCGGCCACCAGGTCCGCGGTGCAGCGCTTCCAGGCGGCTTACGGCCTGGAGGCCGACGGCATCGCCGGCCCGCTCACCTTCGGCAGGATCCAGGACCTCCAGAAGGGCGACTGCTCCCCGGCCAACTTCGACTGGTCGGAACTCAACCAGTGCGGCACCGACTGGTCCGGCGGCCAGGTCGACGCCGTCACGGTCCAGACCAACGTCCTGGTCACCATGTGGAAACTGCAGGCCCTGCGGCACGCGATGGGCGACCGGCCCATCGGCATCAACGACGGCTTCCGCGACCACGCCTGCAACGACGCCGTCGGCGGTGCCCCCGACAGCCTCCACATGTACGGCCTCGCAGCCGACATGAGCGCCGGCTCCCAGGGCTTCTGCGCCCTGGCCTTCGAGGCCCGCGAACACGGCTTCACCCAGATCCTGGGACCGGGCTACCCAGGCCACGACGACCACGTCCACGTCGCAGGCGGCACCGGCCGATACTGGTCGGCCCCCAACTGCGGCCTCTGACCCCACCGCGCGCCGAACCCGGCCGTCCGCCTTCACCCACCTCGGCCCGAGACCTTCGACGTGACGGCCGGAACGCGGCACCCCACCGGCAGGCTCACACGACCTGCCGGCCACGTAGCGGAGAGAGAAGCACCCGCCAGCACTCCAGCTTCAACGTGTCGCACGGCGTGCCGCGTTCCACCACGCTCTTGCCACCTGTCTGCCCGGCAGGCCCACCTGTGCAGAAGGGACGCCCCCATGCTTTCCAAACTGTCCGTGAGAACCACCGTCGCCGCCCTCGCCGTCACCGGGCTGCTCGCTGCCGCGCCCTCGGCGACGGCGAGCAACCGGCACTCGGCCGCGCCCCCGGCGGCCGCCGCCACGTCGTCATCCTCCGGTATCGCCGTGAAGGCGCCGACCACGGTCGCCGAACGCCTCGGCACCGGCCGCGAAGCACTGATAGACGCCGTCTCCACCGACGTCCTCTCCCGGTCCCACGATGCCAAGGGCCTCGCCCCGAAGGCCGCCGTCAGCAAGCTCGCCGCCGAGGGCCGCAAGGTGGTCGTCGACATCCGCACCGTCTCGCGCGACTGGGCACGCGGTGTCGCGTACGTCGAGGCGCCGCGCACGCACCACGGCGAGCCGGAAGGCTGGCTCTACATCGCCCACCGCAAGGACGGGCGCTGGGTCGCGGGCCTCGAAGGCGACGCCGAATTCGCCGACCACGTGGCGAAGTCCCCGCTGGTCGGCAAGGCGGAGCGGCAGACCATGACGGCATACGCACAGCACAGGGCGACGCCGCAGAAGCAGGCGTCGTCAGCGGGGACCCTGGCCAACACCAACGGGCTGCTGCTGCCCTGGATGCCCGACTACTACATGACCCTGACCGGCGGCGCGCACTCCAGCGACGGCTCGACCGGCTACTGGAGCAGCCTCGACTTCTCCGGCGGCAACGCCAGCGGCCGGGTCCGCTCCTCCCGCGAGGGGACGGCGACCTCGATGTGCGGTGCCGGCGGCGGCTGGACCAGGGTGATCCACCCGGGCGGTTTCTCGACGGACTACTACCACATGTGGAACGCCACCTACTACAACGGGACCTCGATCACCCGCAGCGCCCTGCTCGGCAACATCGGCACCGACACCTGCGCAGGCGGTTCCGCGACCGGAGCCCACGTGCACTGGAGCCTTCGCACGTACGACGCCAACTACGTAGGCCAGTACACCTGGCTGAACGGCCGCACCATCGGCGGCTGGGCCTGGTGGAACGGCTCCGGCCAGTACACCGGCTGCGCCACCCGCTCCGGCGTCACCGCCTGCCCCGGCACGGCGATCTACAACCGCACCAGCTGACAACCGCCCTGCGACTCCGTACCCGGCGCCACCGCCGGGTACGGAGTCATGCGGCCGAGGCTTCACCGGCGTGACCGATTCGACGATCACCCCGGTCCGGTCCAGGTGGAGTCGGGACACCGTGAGGGCCCGCTCCCATTCGCGCGGATGTGCACCGCGGCGCGAGCGGATCAGGGTCGGCCCGTGCTCGACGCCAAGCTCCCGACAGTCGGCGCACGCCAACAGGCGGTCCATGAGGTACTGCTGCGCCGAGGTGAGTGGTGATCGGTTCTCTGCAGCGGCCCCCTCCCGGTTCGGCGGGCGTCTGGCCGGCCCGACCCAACCCACGGACCGTGGCAGAAGCCACAACCATGTCAACTGCCAGCACTGACACGTCAGTTGCACGTCTGCATCTAAATCGGTGAACACATATATGAAGAGGGAAATTCGCCCACCCGGGGCATCACGGAAGGAGGGGCGGACCCCGCAGGCCCGCCCCTCCTCACACGTCGCGCCAGCCGCCCCGCTCCACCAGCGCATGCCAAGAGCATCGAGGCCGGTGCGGCGTTGTTCGGGGAGTTTCGCGGCGCGTTTGCGGACGTTGTCGAGCCAGGTGCCGAGCTTGACCACCACGACCCCGTCAGCGCCTTACCGACGGCCCGGCACCGCCTCTGCCGTCTCCTGGTGCTTGGCGTGCTTCCGGGGCACCTGTAGGTGTCCTTCGCGGGTGTGGAACGGCCGTGCCGCCGCGAGGTCCACTGCCCACTTCGAATCCTGCGTCTGCTTCACCGGCCGCTCATCCTCCTCGGCCGGCTGGAGTCCGAGGGTGTTCTCCAGGATCCACTGCTGAACGCGCAGGAGCTGCTCCCACCCGTGCCGCTGCGCGGTGACCCAGCGTCCGAGGTCCTCGCCCTGCACCATCACCTCGCCCGTAGCCGCCGGGAAGCGTTCCGCCGGCCCGGACATGGTTTTGGACCAGGCGCAAACAGCGCCGCCACCCGGTGCCCCACACCGGGCGCTGGTGCTGTGCAGGGGCGAGGTCAGGCGCGTCCGGGTCGCGGGTTTCTGTCAGCCGAGAAGGTTTTCGTAGGTGCGGCCGTCCTTGATGATGACGGCCAGGTTCTTGTCCGGGTCGCCCAGTACGGTGAGGTCCTGAGTGGGGTCGTCCTCAACGAGGAGAACATCGGCTCAGGCCCCGGCCTCGATCACACCGAGACGGGCCTCCTTGTAGGGGTCGCGCTCACCGGAGAGCCGGAAGAGGGCTGCGCTGCCGGACGTGGCGATCCGCAGCGCCTGGGCAGGGGTGAACCCGAAGTCGGTGGACAGCCGGGTGACCATCTCGCTCTGCAGGCCGGCCTTCTCGGGTTCGAGCAGCAGGTCGGTGCCGAAGGCGACGTTCGCGCCCACTTTCCGTGCCCACGCGAAGGTGTTCGTGACGCCGTCGCAGACCTGCTTGTTCTTCGCGGTGTTCTCCGGGTTGGCGTACTCGTGGTCGCGTTCGAGGAAGGGCTGGGTGCTCAGCCAGACACCCTTGCTCGCCATCAGCTTGACGGTGTCACGGCCGGCGGCGAGGTGGCCGTGTTCGATCGACTTGATTCCGGCATCGATCGCGCGGCGGATGCCCTCGCCGTTGTAGACGTGCGCGGACACGTAGGTGCCCCAGTCCGCAGCTGCTCGCGCACGGCCGCCAGCACCTGGTCACGGCCGTCGGCCACGCGCAGGAAGCCGATCTGCTCGGATCGTGGGTGCAGCCCGCAGGAGAAGGTGGTCGCGTCCTCGTAGACGGCGGAGAAATCGCCGTGCCCGGAGGTCTGGGAGATGGCTGCCTCGCTCGGGTAGATGCGCGGCCCGGGGAACACGCCGGAGTCGAGGGCCTGCCGCAGTGAGGCGACGACCGTGGTGACGAGCCGTGCTCGGCCAAGGGGTGGCCGTACTGCGCGGCCAGGGCTACACCCTGTGCATCAGCGCCACCCCAGCCGTCCACCGTCAGCTCCTCGCCGGCTGCCGGCCCCTCGACGGCGGCCAGGGCGTCCCAGCGGTCCCCGGCACAGCACAAAGCGTGCCGCGAGTACGAGAACCACCTTGGTACGACGACGCTCGCCCAGACGGGTCGTCACCGGATCAAAAGCAGGCCGGGGTTCATGCCGGCGGGCCCTGTAGCGGCTGCCGCCGGGGAACCCGGTCTCGATCTCCACCGGGTGCTCCAGCCGGATCCGGGTCCGGGCCAGATCACGTGCGGACAGCCCCTCGGCGGGCTCGGCGGGCAGCAGGCCGGTGTCGAGGGCGGCGGTGAGGCGGTCCGTGGTGTGCTGGCGGTGTTCGTGCTGGCGGCGGGTGATCGCGGTGAGAAGTTCGGCCAGCGCGTTGGCGGGGGTGCCCGGGACGGGTTTTCGGCGCTGGTGCTGGTGGGCAGGGCGAGAGGGCTCCCACACGGAGTTGTCGGTGCAGGTGTGCGCGGCGTCGGTGAGCCGCCCCAGGTCGGTGAGGTGGTGGTCGCGGGCCAGGCGCGGGTCCTGGCGCAGGTACGCGACGAGGAGCGGCCGGCTCGGGCCGGTTGCGGCGGGGTTCGCCCATTGGTCGCCGATGGCGCGGGTGGCGGTCTGGCGCCCGTCGGCGGGGGGCGTCCGGAGAAGCTGCCGGGAACCGCCGTGAAGCGGTACGGCGGCGATGCCTCGGCCGACGACCGGGCGGCCGCGGCCCGGCTACCGAAGTCGTCGATCGACGTCGAGTTCTACGGGCCGGAGGCCGACCGGTGACCGCAGCCGGCCTCCGTTTGACAGAGCTCAAGGCAACACGTAGATACTGTAAGTAGTCATAGAATCACTCTGGGTGATCATTGGTTCTGCGAATCTGTCGCCGCCCTCCACTCCATGCGAGGAGCCCCACCGTGACCACGACCCCCACCCGTCCCACCACCGTCCCGTTCATCGAGCAGCTGCCCCAGCCGGAACTGCGCGGGTCCACCGACATCCAGGGCAACGTCCTGGCCGCGTTCAACAAAGACTTCATGGACTTCCGCTACCTGCGCTTCCCGGACGCCGCCAAGGGCCGCGGCTGGCTCTCCGCGATCCTCAACACCGTCGCGACAACCAACGAGACGGAGGACTTCAACGAGCAGTTCTCGCTGGCCCGCCGGGCCTTCGGCCGCGATCCGTCGATCACCACCGTCCGCTGTGGGGTCTCCCTCACCTTCGAGGGCCTCGTGACGATCGCCAAGAAGCCCGATCAGATCAAGAAGGACCTCAGCACCTTCACGTCGTTCTGCGCGGGCGCGGCCGCACGGGCCGAGGACCTCGGGGACACCGGCGAGAGCGACCCCAGGACCTGGTTGTTCGGGGCCAGGACGGGCGACAAGGTTGTGCACGCGGTCCTCATCGTCGCCGCGGACACCGAGGAGCTGCTGAAGGAGAAGCTGAAGAACCTCGATTCGGTCGAGCAGACCCACCAGATCACGCGAGTCCACGTGGACGAGGGCCGCACCCTGAAGGGCGATCTGAAGGGTCACGAGCACTTCGGCTACAAGGACGGCATCTCCCAGCCCGGCGTCAAGGACTTCCACCGCGAGGACGCCAGCCGCAAGGGCTTCCGCGACAACCACGCCGGGACCGAGCTGATCCAGCCCGGCGAGTTCGTCTTCGGCTACAAAAGCGAACAGGGCGACCGGAAGGCGCCGGCGTGGATGAAGAACGGCTCCCTCCAGGTGGTGCGCCGCCTTCACCAGGATGTCGCCGGCTGGAACAAGGCCGTGGTGGACGGCGTCAAGAACTTCACGGGAAACATGGACAGCGACCGGCTCGGTGCCTGTCTGGTCGGCCGGGCGAAGGACGGCGCACCGCTCACCCCGCCGTGCAGCGCCGTGACCGGCCTCGGCCCGGACCGGAACGGCTTCGACTACGCGAACGACCCCATCGGCCGGCACACCCCCTGGGCCGCGCACATCCGCCGCACCCATCCGCGTGCCTTCGCCGGAATCGGCGACAACAAACCGAAGAGCCACCGCCTGATGCGCCGCGGCATTCCCTACGGCCCCGAGTTCAAAGGCAGCTCGGACGACGGCAAGGACCGCGGGCTGATGTTCGTCTGCTATGGCACCTCGCTGGAAGGGCAGTTCGAACTGGTCCAGCGGCACTGGTCCAACGACGACGCGTTCACCCCCGGGGAAAGCCAGTCCGGCCAGGAGGTCGCCAACGGCTTCGACAAGGTCACCGGCCTCGCCGGCAAGGCCTCGATCGAGCTCGCGGACGGCACCTCCGGCACGGTCGACATGAAGCGCTTCGTCCGCACCACGGGCGCGCTCTACGCCTTCACCCCCTCGATCAGCACGCTGCGGCTGCTCGCCGAGGGCGAGGACCTCCCCAACAAGCCGGTCGGCTCCTGAGCGGCGAGGAGAAGCCATGAACGAGAACCCCATCGTCGAGGGCACGGCCAACGACCGCGCCCGCCAGCAGACCTGCTGGCAGCTGGCCCGCGAGCTGCTGCTCGTCGGTCCGGACGACAAAGACCTGAAACTGCGCTACCTCGACGTCCTGATCAAGGAGGGCATCCCGGAGGCCGACGAGCCCAAGGACGTGCTGATCGTCGGCGCCGGGATCGCCGGTCTGGTTGCCGGGAAACTGCTCAAGGACGCCGGGCACAACGTCACCATCCTGGAGGCCAACGCCAACCGGATCGGCGGGCGGATCAAGACCTTCCGCTCCACCGGCAACGAGCAGGACAGCCCGTTCCACGACCCGGTGCAGTACGGGGAGGCCGGGGCGATGCGGCTGCCCAGCTTCCACCCGCTCACCCTGGCCCTGGTAGACAGCCTCGGCCTGAAACGGCAGCTGTTCTACAACGTCGACGTCGACCCCGACACCGGCAACCAGAACACGCCCGTCCCGCCGGTGGTCTACGAGTCCTTCGAGGACGGCAAGGTCTGGAAGTACGGTGAGGACAGCCCGGACTTCCGCGAGCCGGTCAAGCGCTTCAACAGCTGGATCCGCACCAACCGGATCCAGGCCCGCCGCAGCGAGTACGCCGCCGACCCGAGCAGCGTCAACGAGGGCTTCCACCTCACCGGCGACGAAGTACGAATCACCGCCGGCGAGATGGTCAACCAGGCACTGGAGCCGGTCCGCGACTACTACTCGTACATCGAGAACGGCAAGCGGGTGCGCAAGCCGTTCGCCGAGTGGCTGGAGGGCTGGGCTCGGGTGATCCGCGACTTCGACGGCTATTCGATGGGCCGTTTCCTGCGCGAGTACGCGGGCTTCAGCGACGAGGCCATCGAGGCGGTCGGCACGATCGAGAACATGACCTCGCGGCTGCACCTGTCCTTCTTCCACACCTTCCTGGGCCGCAGCGACATCAACCCGGACGCCACCTACTGGGAGATCGACGGCGGCAGCTGGCAGCTGCCCTACGCCCTGGCCGAGGAGCTCCAGGACGAACTCGAAATGGGCCAGCGAATGATCCGGATGGAGTACTGGGACCCGCGCCGTGACGGCGGGGCCGGCCAGGACGTCGGACCGAACGGGCCGCAGGTCGCCGTCCACACCGTGCCCGAGGGCGACCTGGAGGCTGAACCCACGATCTGGAAGGGCGACTTCGCGATCGTCACCGTCCCGTTCTCCGCGCTGCGGTTCGTCCAGGTCTCGCCCCCGTACTCGTACAAGAAGCGCCGGGCGATCATCGAGACGCACTACGACCAGGCCACCAAGGTACTGCTGGAGTTCTCCCGCCGGTGGTGGGAGTTCACCGAGGCGGACTGGAAGGACGAACTCGACTCCATCGAGCCCGGCCTGTACGAGTACTACCAGCGGGCCGCCGAGGAGGACGCCGAGGCCGCCGCGCTCGCCGCCCGCAACGGGCACCGGCCATCACGCAAACCACCGAGAGTGCTGCTCGGCGCCCACCGGAGCGTGGACTCGAGCCGGATCAGCCAGGAACAGTTGGATGCCTTCCGGCAGACCCCGCTGAGCGGGACGGGTGTGCGTCCCCCCACCAACTGCTTCGGCGGCGGTTCGACCACCGACAACCCGAACCGCTTCATGTACTACCCCTCGCACCCGGTGCCCGACAGCGACGGCGGCGGCGTGGTATTGGCCAGCTACAGCTGGTCGGACGACGCGGCGCGCTGGGACTCGATGGCCGACGCCGAGCGGTACGTGTACGCGCTGCGCAACCTCCAGTCGGTGCACGGCCGGCGGATCGAGGTGTTCTACACCGGCTACGGCCAGACCCAGAGCTGGCTGCGCGACCCGTACGCCTTCGGCGAGGCAGCGGTGTACACCCCGCACCAGATGACCAGCTTCCACCTCGACGTGGTCAAGCCGGAGGGCCCGGTGCACTTTGCAGGCGAGCACGTCTCGCTCAAGCACGCCTGGATCGAGGGCGCGGTGGAGACCGCCGTTCGCGCCGCGATCGCCGTGCACGAGGCACCCGCGCCACCGTCCCGTGCCAAACCGGAGATCCGGCCCGAGGTACGGACCGGTCACGCACACAAAGCGGAGGTATTGAGCAAATGAGTGGCAACAGCGAATGGACGGTGGGCCGTTACCTGGCCACCAGACTGGAGCAATTGGGCATCCGGCACCTGTTCGGGGTGCCGGGCGACCACCTCGGCCCGTTCCTGACGATCATGCATGCCACCACCGGGGTGCGTTGGGTCGGTACCCCGACCGAGGCCGGTAGCGGCTACGCCGCCGACGCCTACGCCCGGGTGCGGGCCGCCGACGCGGATCTCGCCGAGGGCGAGCAGGGCGTCGCAGCCGTCGCGGTCACCTACGGCGTGGGAGCGTTCAGCCTGCTCAACCCGATCGGCGGCGCGTACGTCGAGTACGTGCCGGTGATCGCGATCAACGCGGCACCGCCGTACGAACAGTGGCTCAACTACCAGGCGGTCGGTCTGCTCACCTCGCACATGAGCCAGCGCCGGGAGAGCAATCTGGACGTCTACCGGCAGGTCACGGTGGACGCGCAGGTGATCTCCAACCCCGGGCTCGCGCCCTCGCAGATCGACAGCGCGATCATCGCCGGCCTGACCGAGCGCAGGCCGGTCTACCTGGAGGTGATGGACGATCTCTGGAATGCCCCGTGCGCCGCACCGCAGGGTGAACTCCGCGGCCAGAAAAGGCCGTTCACCAAGAGGAACGAGGAAATGCTCGCCAAGGCGGTGGAGTCCTCGGTGGAGCTGGTCGAACGGCTCGGCACGCCGGTGCTGTGGGCGGGCGAGGAGATCGAGCGGAACCGGCTGGAGCGGGAGCTGGTCTCGATGGTGGAGGCGACCGGCATCCCGTTCTGCACCACCGTCGGAGCGAAGTCCGTGGTCTCCGAGAACACCCCGGGCTTCACGGGCGTCTACAACGGCAAGGCGAGCCTGCCGGAGGTGCGCGAGGCGTTCAAGGCCGCCGGATGCCGGATCGGCCTGGGCACCTGGTCGACATCGAAGAACCTCGGGGGCGAGAAGTCGATCGGCGACGACTGGATCGTGGCCGCCCGTGAGGGCGTCAGTGTCGGCGCCCAGTACTTCCCGGACATCCAACTGGCACGGTTCATCCCTGCGCTGCGGGACGCGCTGGTTGCCGCTTTCGGCAAGCGGGCGTTCAAGGCCGACCTCTTCGCGCTGGCACACGCCAAGGAGCGGCAGGTCCCGGCGACCACGACCGCCTTCCTGGCCGGCCTGAGCAGCACGGACCACCCCGAGGAGCTCACGTACGACGGGTTCTTCCAGCGCATGAACGCCTTCCTGCTGAGCCAGGCGCATGGCGAAGGCCCGGAGGCCACCTCACCGTTCACGGTGGTCTCGGACGCAGCATTCGCGCTGCTGGGCTCGATGAATCTACAGATGGTGGAGCGGGCGAGCTTCGTGGCGCAGAACAGCTGGCTGTCCATCGGCTACTCGGTCGGCGCGGCCACCGGGGTGGCGCTGGCCCGCCAGCAGCCGCTCAAGCGGCCGCTGGTGTTCGTCGGGGACGGCTCGTTCCAGGAGATCTGCCAGGAACTGTCCACACACGTGCGCCACCAACTGCGGCCGGTGGTCTTCGTCCTGGACAACGAGGGCTTCTACGGAATCGAGCAGATGCTGGTCAACCCCTGCTACTACAAGGAGAAGCCGTCCGACGGAGCCGACTTCTACAACGTGCTGCACCCCTGGCAGTACGAGAAGCTGGCGGAGGTCTTCGGCTCGGAGAAGCACCAGATGCGCGGGCGGGAGCTCACCACCCACACCGAGCTGGAGTCACTGCTGCTCGACATCGCCGATCCGGGCAATGACATCAACAGCGGCCCGATCCTGGCCCGGGTCCGGCTCAGCCGGCACGACTACCCGCGGGCACTCCAGTACAACATCGACGAGAAGTGCACGTAGCCGCCGTACGGCGCACCGGCCCCGACCCTCGGACCGGGGCTGGCCCACTGCCTGTTCGGTATTCAGTCCCACACCGCCAACCGCTGGGCACAGCCGGTCAGCGAGAGCTGGTCCCACTACCTCACCGCCCCTAGGAGAGAACCCATTGGGGTGGGTGGCCTGGGTCGGACGGGCAGGTGAAGAGGTGCAGGTCCCGGTCCCGGCCGAAGCGGAGCCGGGTCGGTTGGGCAACGGACGGGCCGCCCTGGATCGTGGCCTTCCCCAGCAGGGACGGGTCGCGGTCCTCCAAAGGCAACCAGCTGTGCGAGCCGGCATCCATCTCGTCGCTGCCGGCGGTCAGCAGCAGTCGCATCGGGGTCGAGCAGGATTCGCAATTGATGGCCATCGGGCCCGTCGACGCCCAGCTGGGAAAGCCGCCCACCCGCCAGCCCGGCGGGATCGACAAGTCGTACTGGTAGCTGGGGGCCTCAGGGCCGTGTTCCGCCGCCTGGGCGTCGTCCCACGCGTCGATGCCGGCGATCAGAGAGGCAGGCAGCGTGTCGTCCTCCGCCCAGGGATAGGTGTCCACCTCTTCCGGATGCAGGACACACGGCTCGGGGAGTTCGTGCTCCCATCGCAGCATGGGCACTTCGGGCGGGGTGGCGAGGCAGCGCTCCGCGCGCCCGGCCTCTGCGGCCCGCCGCCACCGCAGGTGGTAACGGCGCTCCAGGTACGGACCGTGATTGAACGGGCAGCGGAAGATCTGTACCAGATCCGCACCGTCGGGCCCGGGCGTCAGAGCTGGGATGTCCCGGCGGAAGAACTGGGCGAGACCTACGAACGGCACCGGGCCGTCTTCTCCGGGCGTTCCGGAGCCCGGCCACGGCCGGCTCCGCGGCCAGACGCCCGCGGCCCGGGCACTGCGGATCTCGTCCGGCTCGTACCCCTCGGTCTCGGGCTGGTGGGGCTCCTGGCAGACTGGCCACGGCTCGTTCGCCGGCCACAGCATCGGCCCGCCGACATGGCTCTCGCGTATGCCAGGTCGCCCCGGCCTGGGGTGCAGTCGGGTGGTCCGGCCCCGATAGGTGGCGAGCTCTGGGAACACAACCACCACGGGCACAGGTCTGGTCGGCGTGGTCCTTGTCATGGGCAGACCGTACGCGGACGGGGAAACACCTCGCGAGTGCGTTGAGCCCAGTGCGTGTGGACGCTCGCGTAATTCCCCAGGCGGAAGTTCACGTAATTCCCCAGCTGCTGACGAGGGCTGACGATGAGGCCGTCCGCGTCAGTCCCACCAGAGCACGACGAGAAGCTGCCGTTCGGATGCACCACGGTAGAACTCGCGTATGGCGTTGAAGTGCCCCAGCAGGTACTTCTTGGGGCCACTGACGATCTTGTCCGCGCCGTTGCCGATCAAGGAGGCGGCCTCTGTTTCATCTGTCGGCAGAGCGGCCAGGAGGGCCGGAAAGTCGATCTGCCCGAGCAGTTTCGCAGCGCGAGCCACTTGAGTCGGGGAGAGGACCGTGAGGTCTGGCCCGAAGGGGCCAATGGCATGCGGATGCGTGTTGAGGAAAGCGAGGTCGATGGCGGTGTCGCCGTCGAGAGCCTGTCGGAGAGCATCCCGATGGACGTCATCGAGACCTCCCAGCTCACAGACCCGTTCGAGAAGGAATGGCGCCCAGTCCAGGTCGAGGACGTCCACCGACGGTGGATCCCAGAGAGGATCTCCATCCGGCGATACGTCCGCTGACTGGCGGCAGGAGGCGAGATGCTCCGCCGGGATGCGGGCAAGCTGCTGAGTGACGGCCATGACGGCAGTATCCCGACGACGTCCACCGGTTTCCCTACCTGGTCTTGTGGATGGGGTTCCTCGGACACTTGTTGGGGCGGTAGCTGGGGCCGTTCATGATGACCTGGTGGCTGGTGTTGATGAGCCGGTCCAGGAGTGATTCGGCGACGACGGGGCTGGGGAAGAGGGGATACCACGACCTCGACGACCTACGAGCCCGAGGCGTGCTCGGTTCTCGCCCGGCTGCGCCCCCGTCTCCGCGCCCCCGTGTCCGCTCCACCGCTCACCCGCCTACGCCACCGCAGCCGACCTCCCGCACACGGACACCGCCGCCGAGCAGGTACTGTCCCTCCCCGTCCACCCCGGGCTGACCACAGCCCAGATGGAAAACGTCGCCCAGGCCATGACCGCACTGGCCCTCGCCCCGGCCCGGGAGCGTGCCGCGTGAACACCCCGACGCTGCGCGCCGGCCTGATCGGGCTGGGACGTATGGGCCGCCACCATGCCCGGGTCCTGCGGTCCCTGAACGGCGCCGAACGGGTCGGCGCGCTCGATCCGCACGGCGACCGCTACCGAGCCGCCGACGGGATCCCCGTAGTCGCAGACCTGGACGCGCTGCTGCAACTCGGCCTCGACTATGCGGTGCTGGCCTGCCCCACACACTCCTGCACGAACTACTGGGCACCGCCCTCGCCGCAGCCGGCATCCCCACCCTCATCGAAAAGCCGCTGGCGGGCGGCCCCGCCTCCGCCAGACGCCTCGCAGAAGCCTTCCATGCCGCCAACGTCCCGGCCGCCGTCGGATACATCGAACGCTTCAACCCCGCCCTGATCGCACTGCGCCAACGGCTGGAAGCCGGACAGCTCGGAGACGTGTTCTCCATCGCCACCCGACGAACCGGCCCCTACCCCGTACGGATCACCGACGTCGGCGTGATCCATGACCTCGCCACCCACGACCTCGACCTCACCGCATGGATCACCGGCACCCGCTACACCTCAATCGCCGCCCGTGCCGCCCATCGCAGCGGCCGCCCCCACGAAGACCTCCTGGCAGCCCTCGGACAACTGACCGACGGCACCATCACCCACCACCAGGTCAACTGGATCTCACCACTCAAAGAACGCACCACTGTCGTCACCGGTGACCACGGCATCCATGTCGCCGACACCCTCACCGCCGACCTCTCCTACTGGGCCAACGGCTCCACCCGCACCCAATGGGAAGCACTCACCGCATTCCGCGGCGTCACCGAAGGAGACGTCACCCGCTACGCAGTCCCCAAACAAGAACCCCTGATCGCCGAACACGAAGCCTTCCGCGACCTGGTCCGCGGCCACAGCCAGCGCTCCGCGACCCTCCACGACGGACTGCACGCCGTACTCGTGGCCAACGCAGCCCTCCAAGCCTCACGCACAGGCACCACCACAGCCGTCCCGACCTCAGAACATCTCCATCACCCGCAGTCTCTCGGCTGACCGAAGGGGTCGGCCCTGCGGAACGTGCGAAGTGACTGCAGGGCGAACCAGGAGCACCGTCCTGGCAGGGCACTCATGTCCGACCGTACGAGTCCAGACTTGCTGTCCCGTTCGGCATGGGCATGAGCCGAGTCGCGCCCCCGCTGTCTTTGGCCTCGGTGGGAGCCGAGAGAGCGGTGGTGGCTTCCCGGTCGCGGGACCGGGCACTGATGCGGTCTGTGGTGGTACGGCGTCTGCTCTCGCTGGACGCGACCGGGACGCTACAGACGGTGCATGTCCGTATCGCTGCCGACACGACGGGAGTCCATGTCCGTACGGTGTGGCGCTGGCTCTCTCCGAGGTGCTGCCGCTGCTCCACCTGCACGGCCTGTCGTCCGGGGTCTTCGTACTTGCGCTGGAGCAGTTCCTGGGCGGCGCGGCAGGGCTGTCGCCCGCAACTCGTAGAACGCCAGCAGTTCTGTCGAGTCAACCTTCTCCACGGTCAAGCTCCGCACCAATGTCACCCGCGGCGCGGGCAGCCCGGCCGCTGCGCTCGCCATGATGTTCAAGCTCGTCGAGTCCGCCCAGGCCCGCTGCCGCGCGATCAGCGGCGCCCACCTCGTGGCCCTGGTCCGCGCCGGCGCCCGGTTCGAGAACGGCGTCCTGGTCGAGCGACGAACTGGCGGCATGAGCACGCGTCCGAGTGCGGTGCCCCGGGTACGGCGTGCCGAGGAGGGTGAAGGGGGGTGGGATCGTGCGTCTACTCCGATCCCCGAGGCGTACCAGAGGGACCGTCCAGCCACCCCCCTTTGCCCCAGGCCGCCCATGGCAGACACTGCGGGCCGGAACCCGAGCGGGCGCCGCCCACCCTAACCCGCCCCGCTGACAAGGCCGCGGTCCCATCCACAGATCTTGACGATTGCTCTCTACCGAGTAGCGGCAGCGGCCATGCCGGACTCCCGAAGCGCGCGGGCCAGGTGTTCCATCTCGGGAAGCGTCCCTGAGTAATTACCGTCCAGCACACGGCGCAGCACAGCCCTGGCGTTCATCAGGTCGATGCCGAGCTCAGCCCGCAGCACGCGCATGATGGCGACGTTCGTCGCGGGCGGGCTGCTTATCTGCAGCCTCGCGGGTCCATGCTCGGAGAGCATCTGCTCCCGCCGTTCGGCTGGCACGTCGCCACCACATATAGCTACTGCGAATCCACAGGCGGAACACGTTGACTCAACGTCCCATCGCAACCGGCCGTCCACCAGGGCCTGAACTCCCCAGCACTCCAGCTCAGCACCGCAGTCCTGGCACACAGCGGAGTACCTGACGGATTCGAGAACCGCCTTCTCCATCCCCACCCCCCCCCCAACGGAGACGAGGCTAACGACAAGTTGAGTACCTCGCATCCGCGATGTGAGTATCCGGACGGCAGCGGCTGACCGGGCGCCCGATGTTTGATCGGGGCATGAACACAGCAGAGTCCCGGTCGACGCCCGCAACCAAGGAGAGGCGAGCCACGGACCGCACAGGCTTCGGTGGCCGCAGTAGCCGCTTCTGGTCTTTCCTGGCCGCCGTTCTCTTTGTGCCCGCGGCGTTGGCTGTCGGCTTGCTGGCCCTCTCCTCCGAGCGCGCGGGGCGCTGTCTGACGTACGGGGAGCAGTGCGGCTCGTCGCTGCCCGGCACGCTGTTCGTGTGGAACGTCGGCGTGAGCGGTGTGGCATGTGTCGTCGCACTGGTCGCGCCCGCGGTACGGGTTCGTCGGGTTGCGTTGATCGCGCAACTCCTGGCGGAGTGCGTGGCGCTGATCGTGATCCTCAGCTACGCGTGACACGCGGGCTCACGGGCCGTTGACGGTTCGCGCTTCAGCTGGCGGAACCCGCCGGCTGAAGCGCTCGTCACACCGGACCGATGCTGTTCGGGGCTCGCTTGCGCGTATCCGCTCGGGGGATCGGTGTGCGCGGGTCACTGGCTCAATGCGCCGGGCCGGGCAGGATGCCACGGATGACCAGCTGCCGCCCGTAGGGGGTGGGCATGGCCTGCATCTGGACGCCGGTGCGCAGCGGCTTCACCGAGAAGCAGAAGCCCTTGATCGGGCCGTGGCAGATGAAGCCCAACGGCGTGGGGATGCCGATGCCGTCGGGGGAGAGGGTGCAGCCCAGCCCAGCGTAGACGTCCGTCATCTCCGGCCCGTGCGTGATGTACAGGATGGCCGCGCCGAACTTCCCCTTCTCGTGGGTGCCGGCCGTGGGCAGTCGAGACGAAGGCGTCCACACTGACCGGCGGAAACCGCAACTGGTCGAGGTCCGTCCGGCGCCGACCGAACTCCAGCCCCTGCCACGCACGCGGATCACCCTGCCGGCGGCCGGGCAGGGCGCATGGTGCCGGTCAGTGGATGCCGGCCGTGGCCCAGGCTGTGTGGATCTGTTCGTAGGCGGTCTGGATGTGAGTGTCCTGCGGTGTGTTGAGAACGAGGGCGGTGGCGAGTGTGCGGACGGCAGGAATGTCGAGCAGCAGCACGGCGAGCACGCGGTTGAGCCGGCCCGCAATGTCGCTGACGGACTGGGGCGGGTGGCAGTCCTCGCCCACTTCCTGAGCAGACCGCCGAGCCCGGCGGCATCCGGTTCCCCGCACTGTGCCTGTTTCAGGGCGATGTGGGCCTGCCACAGGGCCTCGGTCTCCCACGCGGGTACCGCCCGAAGGAACACCGCGTCGGAAGTGACCCCGAGGCCGGCGGCAGAAGGGCTGACGGGGGCTGGGGGAGGGCCGTGGCGAGGTTGCTGATGGCGTCGGCCGCGGCTCGGTACGGGGCATCGGGCAGTCCGGCCGAGCAGCCGGTCTCGGTTTCGTCCTCGACGGCGTCGGCGAGCCGGGGCAGCACCAGGGTGTCGAGCACGTGCACATCGTGAAGCCACGACGGAACGCCGGGCAGCACACAGGGGTGATCGGGGTGCGAGGTCATCCGGGCAGGGTTCCAGTTCTGCACGCTCACCAGGTTGCCTTTCGAAGAGATCGTCAGATCAGGGGGTGGCGCCGGGGCGAGCGCGGTTCTTTCCTGCCCGACCCCGCACCGACACACCTCGGAACTCGTGTGCGCGACGCACGCACGAAGAGCCGGCCGGGTACAGGGCGCTATTCGGCGCGGGGATGCCGGTGGCACGGGGCGGACGCGCCGCTCTGCCCGTGCACAAGGTCGGCCGCATTCGCCTCGAACATGACCAGCTGCCACGGCCCGGTGCGCTGACCCCGCTCATCCCGCCGCCGTGTTGTTACGGCTGTGCGTTTCGTTTGGGGTGGCACGGAGGGCGGCCCTCAGGCGGTGTCCGTCGTCGCCCCCGTGGTCCGTACCCTTCCCGAGTCACCGTCCGGGAACTGCTGCGCACCGCACTGAGCTATGCCGGCTTCGACGTCGACGCCGCTGCCACAGGTCAGGAAGCCCTCGACCTTGCCGCGGCCCGCACGCCGGATCTCGTCCTGCTCGACGTGATGCTCCCGGACATGGACGGCTTCGAGGTGATCCGCCGCCTGCGGGCCCAGCCCCGCTCACTCCTGGCAGGCCGGGGCGGCGACGTGCCCGTCCTCTTCGTCACCGCCCGCGACGACCGGCAGGACCGGCTGAACGGCCTGCGCCTCGGCGGCGACGACTACGTCACCAAACCCTTTGACCTCGAAGAACTGATCGCCCGCATCCACGCCGTACTGCGCCGCACCCGGGGCGAGCAGCCCGCGCGGATCACCGTCGGCGACCTTGAAGTGGAACCCGACAGCCACCACGTCACCCGGGCGGGACGGAACGTGCGACTGTCCCCGACCGAGTTCCGCCTTCTGCACTTCCTCGTTGCCAACGCCGAACGGACCATGACGAAGAACCAGATCCTGGACGCTGTGTGGGAGTACGACTTCGGCGGCGACCCCAGCATCGTCGACACCTACATCAGCTATCTGCGCCGCAAGGTCGACAAGGGCGAGCCCAAACTGATCCACACCATCCGAGGCGTGGGCTACGCGGTCCGCGAGCCCCGGCCGTGAAGCGCCCGGCCTGGTGGCCGGCCAAGAGGCGGCCGAGCAGGCTGTCTCTCCGTACCCGCCTGCTGTGCCTGTCCATCGCACTGGTCGCGGTCGGTCTCCTCGGCACCGGCGTGATCGTCACCACGGCCCTGCGCGGCTACCTCCAGGACCGCGTCGACGACCGGCTCGTCCTCACCGGGCAGATCGCCGCCCGCGTCGCCCCGCCCGCCGACACCCCGCCGAGCGTGCAGGCCCTCAGCGTCCTCGGCGACACCACCGTGACCTATCTGGATGATGACGGTGCCACCAGCAGGGCGTTCGACACGAGCACCGCACCCCCCGGCGGCGGTCCCGAGCTCCCGGCTCTCGACCACGCGGCCGTCCTCGCTCACGAGGGCCACCCGTTCACCGTGCCCGCGAAGGGCGGCGACCACGAGTGGCGGGTCATCGCCCTCACCCAGCCCGCCCAGGTCTTCCCGCCCGAAAGGGCAGAGGACCGGGGCAGCGTGGTCGTGGCGACCTCCCTCGACGAGGTCGACCGCACCGTCACCAAGACCCGCAACCTCTCCCTGACCGTGGGGGCCGCCCTGCTCGCGGTCCTCACCGCTGCCGGCTGGTTCGCGGTGCGTTCCGGGCTGCGACCCCTGACCCGTATCGAGGAGACCGCCACCGCCATCACCGCTGGTGACTACTCCCACCGCGTCCCCGAACTGGTCGCCCCGCACACCGAGGTGGGGCACCTGACCGCCTGCCTCAACCAGATGCTCGACCGGATCGACACGGCCTTCCAGGCCCGCGCGGAGGCCGAGGCACGCACCCGGCGCTTCTTCGTCGACGCAGGCCACGAACTCCGCACGCCCCTCGTCGGCATCAAGGGCTACACCGACCTCTACCGCATGGGCGCCCTGCCCACCCGCGAGGACATCGACCAGACCATGACCCGGATCGCCGCCGAGTCCGAACGCCTCACCCGGCTGGTCGAGGAGATGTTCCTACTGGCTCGCCTCGACGAGGAAGCAGCCACGGGCCAAGAGCCGACCCTCGCGCTCGACCTCGCCCCCATGGACCTGCGCACCCTGGCTGCGGACGCCCTCCACGACGTACGAGCCCTGGACGCGGCCCGTCGCATCACCCTCACGGGTCCAGGCGGCGGAAAACCGGCCACCGCTCCCGCCGTCGCCGACGAGGCCCGGCTGCGCCAGGTCGTCACCAACCTCATCGGCAACGCCGTCATCCACACCCCGCCCGGCACCCCGATCCGTATCGGCGTCGGTACCGTGCGCGGCCGGGCCGTTCTTGAGGTCGCCGACGAGGGCCCGGGCCTCACCCCCGCCGAACGCGACCGCGTCTTCGACCGCTTCTACCGCACCGACGACTCCCGCGCTCGCACCACCGGCGGCTCCGGCCTCGGCCTCGCCATCGCCCACGCCCTCGTCGCCGCCCACGACGGCCGGCTGACTCTGGACACTGCACCCGGCCAGGGCTGCACGTTCCGCATCGAACTCCCGCTGCCTGACGCGTCCCATCGGGCCGACACAGACGGGAGTGCGTGAAGCAGGGGGTCAGGCACTTCGGCAGCAATGTGCCGCACGACCTGGTCGAGGTCTTCGCTGCCTCGCCCCATCCTGTGCAGCTTGGACTCAGGCACCGGCGGGACCTTCCGGGACAACGGCCGGTTCGGTAGCCAGGGCGGACTGGGGGAGAAGCGGCGGGCAGCAAAGGCGGCGTAGACCAGGCCGATGAGTACGGGGACTTCGATGAGAGGGCCGACGACTCCGGCGAGCACCGACTGGTGGCGAGGACTTTCAGGTTCCCCGGCGGACAGCCCTCCGAAGGGGAGCCGGTGCTGGAGGCGGCCATGTATGCCATGGACGCCGCCTACCTGCACCCCGTGCAGGGACTGCCGCTCCACCTGACCGGACACGGCGGGGACATCGTCCTCGACGCCTCCAGCTCCTGCTGGTCCGTCTCCTGCAGGACGGCCACCGCCGCGAGGCCCACCGGCAGGTGACGGCATTCGTCCGGCTCCGTAACACCGCGCCGGGCCCGTACCGGAAGACCCTCAAACACGCAGCTGACACGTCACGCCGCTTCGTAGCGGTGGGCGTGGCCGCCGCGCCACTCGACCCAGTTCGGGTTATCGAGGGCATTCTCGGCGTCGTAGATCCCGGCCCGCCGGAGAAATTCGACGAGGTCGCCGTCGTCGCGGGCGAGGCCAGCGATCTCCCCATTGATAGTGACCGCCCGGCCGCCTGCCGAGGAAGGGCGGTGGACGACGATGGGGGCAGCGCTCATGCCTTCAGCGTGCAACAGGCTGCTGCACACAGCACCCCGAGCTCCGGCAGATGCCCGTATGCCTCTCGGAGCGTTTGGGCAGAGCCGCGCAAGCTGGTTAGCTGCTGCCGTCGCTCGGTCTTTCATCCCACCCGTCAGCCGCCAGCGGTTGAGGCCGGGCGGCGGTCTGCCCTCTCCTCCTGGCTGGAGGGGGCGGACTCGTACGCCTGAGACCAGTACACCCAACTGGCCGAGGGGAGATTGGGCGCGACAGTGCGATCTGGTTGGCTGGCGCCGCCGCCTGATTGGCGCACCCGTGCCTGGCCACGGTCGGGCGGCACTCCGCCCCCTTCTCGGGGAAGAGGGCGGAGCACCTCCGCCGAACCATCGCCGCATGATGCAGCACGCCGGTCATCACGCACTCCTTCTCGGACTGGAAGCGGTTCCGGCTTCAGCCCGGTCTTTCCGCGGCCCCTTGAGGTCACGGTCCAGATCCCATCCATCCGCCCTGCCCGCGCGGCAGGCCGGGAGGCGATTCCCGCGCCCCGCGTGCCACCCTTGCCGGGCCGCCGCATCACTCCAGCCATACGTCCCCGACGCCCCGCCCGCCACCCGGGACAGCACGCGGACACGCAGGACACCCGCCGAGTAGCGGTGAGTGGTGCGACTGCGGGCACCGCTGAGCCGGGGCAGGCCCAACCGGTCACGGCCCGCGGCAGCCCCGGCGCCGGCGCAAACTGGAGGTGTGAACCCCTACGAGGGGCTGGCCACCGTCGAACGCACGGACGGGATCCTGGTCCGCGTGTGGGCCGAGGTCGCCGTCGCCCAGGAGCACGACGCGAAAGACGCCGGCCTGTCCTGGACGGCCCGGCTGACCGCCCCGGCGGCGCAGCGCTCCTGCTGCGGGGCGCCGTCACCCTGGTACTCGACTCCGGGATCCGCTGACCCGCCGAGGTCACCTGCGCCCAGCTGTCCTCCGGACCGCATTCCCCGAACTGGACCGAGATCAAGGGCACCGGGCCCGCCACGGTCAGATGCGATCACCGCCGAACGCGGCGACGGAACAAAGACCGGCGAAACCAGGGGAAGAGCCCCCGGCCCGAACCAGGCCCCCAACCCCCCTGAGTCCTCGACGCCCATCAGCCCGCACCCGCCTGGAGGACCGGCCGGGCTGGGCAGAGCGGGCCGGGCGCCTACCGGTCTCGGGCTGGTCGATCGTCATGGTGAAGCTGACGACCATGAGCTGCTCGAACCTCGGAGGGAAGTGCGCCCCGCCGCGCCTCGGTCATCGCCCGGCGGCCGAGGGGACAGGGCGGACGGCCTCGCGCAGTGCCTCGTTCTCCCGAGCCCTGCGGGCTGCGGTACGGGCGTTCAGCCCGATCTACATCTAGCCGACGACGCCCCGAGGCATCGTGATGCGCCGGGCACTTTGACCATGAAGGAGAGACCATGGCGAGGGTGGCAGTCGAGGGGACCGATATCGTCCTTCACCTGTCCTGGCGGGAGAAGGCGCTGGCACACCACCGCAATGTGCGGGTTCCGGTGTCGGCGCTGCGCCAGCTTTATATCGAACCCGACTGGTGGCGTGCGCTTCGTGGTGAGCGTGATCGGGGCACGTGCATCCCGGGACAGGTGTGCGCGGGTGTCCGGAACCTACGGGAGGGGCAGGACTTCACGTTGGTACGTGCCGGCACACCGGTGCTGTGTGTGGGACTCTGCCGGGGCGCGCCGTTCAGCCGGCTGGCGATCTCTGTCGCCGATCCTGAGAAGGCGATGGGGGCTCTCCTGCCGTTGGTCCCGCGGGATCGGCTGGGATGAAAGCGAGCGGCCTCGCTCCCGAAGACGCCGCCCCCTGGACGGCCCGGCTGATCGCCCCGGTGGCGCAGCGTCTTCGGGCGCCATAACACCAAGGTCGGGGTTCTCTCGTCGCCCTGGTACGCGCCCTTCCCGTGAGCCGGTTGGGCGCACTGATACGTACCCCCGACCGGCAGTTCGTCCTGCTGCGTCGTCCTACGCGGGTGTCGGCACTGCGGGTGCGTCAGGGACACGTGCTGCCACCCGCGCAGCGGCGACGCCCTGAACCGTGCCGCCGTCGCTTTCCCACGTCTCGAAGCCGCCAGGGTCGGACACGCCAGTGGGTGTCGGCGCACTGCTCCCCAGGGATCAACCGGCCGTCAGGACGGGTCGGCTTCGCGACGTGGTCGAGCGCCTGGTCACCGCCGGTTCACGAGGGCGTCACGATACCCGCCCGCCTGCGCTACGGATCGGACGATCCGTATGCCGTGGCCTTCGCCTTCCACACTGGTACCGAATCGCCGGTGACGGGGACCTTCGCCCGCGACCTCCCGGCCGACGGTCTCCTCCGGCTGGCCGGGGACGGGGACGTACTCCTGTGGCCCAGCGGCACCGGAAACCACACGGTCTGTTCGGCGACCGAAACCCGAAACCCTCAGCCCGTCGGCCCCGTCGGCCCCGTCGGCCCCGTCGGCCCCGTCGGCGCCGCGTCGAGCGGAGCGCCCACGACGGCCCCGGCCACAGCCGCTCTTCGGGCAGCGCGGTCTCCTCAGGGGCGTGTTCTCACCCCGCAACTTTGTAGATCGCCAGCGCCGCCACCAGAAGCAGGATCAGGACAAACACCGCCAGGACCGGCGTCAGGGGTGTCGGGCGCCAGTTCCGCCGTGGGGCTTCCTGCGGGGGGCCGAGTTCGGAAACGCCCGACTCGGCGGGCGGTGTCGCACCGGCAGCCATCTGGGTGTCCTCCGGAACGGAGAGACCTTCGTCCGGCAGCATTTCATGGATTCCGGCCATCATGTCCTCCTCCTCCGCCGGTCAGGCCTCTGCTCGCCTTGCCTCACCTGAGGCGAACTTCGAGACGGGCGCGTTCTCCAGAGTCCTGCAGGGCCAAACTTCTGGCGGAGAGAAATACCTATGCGAAAGGAACGTACTAGCCTCCAGGAAGCGCCGGGTACGTACGCGAAGAGCCGCGTTGCGCTGTGAGGAGAGAATTCCTCGTGGCTTGCTCGCCGAGTGCCTTGGCAGGGCTTCCTTCGGGTCGAGTGGCTTCCGATTCGGCGCCTATTTGGGGCGTACCCATGCGAGCCAGATCTATACACCCACACGCGGAGCGGTGCGGGACGGAAGCGATGCAGACTTTCTGATCGCGGCTTTCAGCGCGTCGAACATTAGGTGGTGCGGATCCGTCCATCAAAGGTGGCACCCAAGGCCCGCATGGCCCCCAGCGACTGCCGAGAACTCGTCCGGCTCCAGTAGTGCCGGTGTTCCCAGTACTCCCTGGCTTCGAGGGGGCCGGGGAGCGGGCCGAGGCCTCCCACGTATGTCACACGGGGAGCAGCTGCCACTGCCGGTCCCGGTGGTTGCCCTCCGCCGCGTGCTGCTTGATCGCCGCACGGGCGTTGGCGTCGACTCGCGGGAGCAGACCGCTGTTCCGGTTCGCGATCTCGTACACACGCAGGGTGTCGGTCACGGAGCCCTCAGGATCAGCCTCCACTGCTGGTGGTGTGCGTCGTTACAGGTGCACGCGGCGACGACGGTCTGGGCGCTGCTGGGTGCAGGAGCGCTCGGCACCCTGATCCCCCGGACCACTGATATCGCGCCTGTGCTGATCGTCGCGGGCAGCTGGGTGCTCGGCTTCACCGTGCTCGTCGCGCTGTCGATTCGCTCGGACGCGGCCGCACCGAAGCTCCGGGAGGAATTCGGCTACCGACTCCCGACCCGGACCTCCGGAAACGACAACACCTGGCACTGAGATTCGGGTCCGGTATTTCGCTGGGAGCACGACTGGCTGTCCCGTGACGTTATGCCGTTCTGACGGCCGGACGAGAGCGTCGAGGCGGCCGGTTCATGCCCGACGTGGCCGCTGAACTCCGCGCGCCGCGGGTCGTCGCTGTGTGAAGATCGTCAACCGCCGTTCACGCGTGGTGCAGAGCCGCGAAGCTCTCTGCGGGGAACGTCGTGTCCTGGTCGCCCAGCGTGAGGGCCCTGTAGGTCGCGATCGCGGCTTCCTCAAGGTTCATGATGCGGCGGAAGGCCATGCCGATGTCCTCGGCGTGCGCGGAGCAGCCGTGGTGGGACTGGATGACGCAGTTGTGCGTCTTCGCGCGTTCGGCCGTGGTGTCGGCGAGTTCGTCGGAACCGTTGGGGTTGTAAGGGACGGTCCCGATGGAGCGCACGTAGTACGCGTGGTCGAGGGACACGAGCCGGATCTTGTGGCCGAGAGCGTCGAGGAGAACGGTGTGCTGGGGGTGCAGGTGAATGACGGCGTTGACGTCGGGACGCTCCTGGTAGGTGCGCTGATGCAGCTTCCATTCGCTGGAGGGGCGTTCGGCCCCGCCCGTGACGTCCCCGGCCAGGGTCATGACCGTGAAGTCGTCCTTGCCGAGCCGGTCCAGCCAGGTGCCGGCGCCGGTGACGACGAAGGTGTCGCTGCCGGGCAGGCGCGCGGAGAGATTGCCCCCGCTGGCCAGGACGAGGCCGCGTTCCACGGCCAGTCGGCCTATCTCGGCGAGCTGGGTGAACAGGCCCTCGACGGTGGTGGGGTGCTTCATTGTGTTTCCTCTGCGTGTTTCAGTCCGTCGCGGGGGTGGCGACGGGGCGACTGAGGACGGCGCGTGCGCTGTCGATGTCTGTGACGACGACGTTGACGAGCCCGGTCTCCAGTGCGGTGAACAAGGGAATGTGTTTCTCGATGCCGCCCGCGATGCCCACGCGGATGGGGATCGCCCGCATGTGCTCCAGCGCCAGGCCGATGACGCGCCGGTCGATCGGGCCGTCGACGGCTTGACCGTTCGCGTCGAAGAAGCGGGCGGACGCGTCTCCGACGGCGCCGAGCTCACGCAGGGCCGCGAACTCGGTATCGGTGACCGAGCGGCGCAGCGCCTGGGCGACGCCGGCCGTGCCGCCGATACCGAGGACGAGAGCGTCGGCCGCGGCAGCGACATTGAGCGTGCCCTGGACCTCGTCGAGCCCGCGGATGGCTTCCGCCGCCTCGGGAGTCGTCGCCAGGAGCGGGGCGGGCAGGTGGTACGCGGTGCCGCCGACGGCACGGGCGAGGCTGGTGGCCACCTCGTGCGGATTGGCGTTGCTGGAGCGCCCGCCGCGGCTTCCAGCCAGGGGGACGACCTCGATGGCCGTGTCGGACTGGTAGCGCAGGTGGGCGACGCTGGCCGCGACGGCCGTGCTCATGCCGACCGCGACACGCTGGACGTGCGGGAGGACCGAGGCGAGGGCCTCCGCCCCGGTGACGCCCAGCGACGAGGGTGAGCGCTCCTCGCCGCGTCCGAGGCTGGGGCACACCCATGCGCTGTGCAGGCCGAACCGGCCGACGAGGGCTGCCTCGACGTCGGCGAAGGGGCGCTCGTCACTATGCACGGTGATCTCGACGATGCCGGCCTGCCGGGCCTCGGCGAGCACTCGGGTCACCTTCACCCGGGACAGGCCGAGAAGTTCGCCGATTTCGGCTTGGGTGAGTCCGTGGTCGTAGTAGAGCCGGGCCACCTTACCGAGCAATGGGTCGTGAGCATTTGTTCGCACCAATGCACCTCCGTTCGTCATGATGCCCGGCCGCGCTGCGGAGCGCAAGGAGGTCCGATGGATCTCCGGCGGGGTGCGGGGTATGACCGCCGTACGCCGTCGGATGCTGCGTGAAGCCGGGGCCGCCCGGCTCGGACGCCTTGGCGGTGCACCACAGAGCCTCAATCCGCGGGCGCCGGTGGTGTGCGGTGAAAGCGCTGGCCGGGCGGCTCCTAGCTGCCCGTCGGTCCCGGGCCGTCTGCCCGCACGGCGTTCGCGCCCGGGCTGTGGTGAAGGAGCGTCACGCGCGATTTCGTGAGGTGCGGCAGATGGGCGTCATGCTCGCATCACTGCTGGTCAGAGCGGAGTGGAGGGCTGCCGCTCCCGGTGCGGAGAGCGCCGCGGTGGGCCGCGGGAGCGAAACATGGACCTTGACAGCGCGGGCGGCGGAGTCATGATGTTTGTGCACCGGTTCACCGAGTGTACAAATGTTCAGGCTCGTCGAGGAGGAGTCTATGACGACGAAGGACGGCCTCGCGCAGCCGCAGAGCCGGTGGACGCAAGCCCTCACCAACCAGGGGATCTCCCGGGTCCTGTTCTGGGGCTTCATCGCCCTCATGCTCTTCATGGTCGGCGACGGGATCGAACTCAGTTTCCTCTCGACATACCTGGAGGAACGCGGGTTCAGCGGCAGTCAGGTCGCCGGACTCTTCAGCGCTTACGGCATCGTCGTGGCGGTCGCCGCCTGGTTGGCCGGCGCCCTGGCCGAAGCCTGGGGCCCCCGCAGGGTGATGCTCATCGGCGCCGGTCTGTGGATCGTGCTGGAGGTCGGGTTCCTGACCCTCGGCGTCATGCAGGAGAACTACGCCGTGATGATCGCGACCTACGCGATCCGCGCCATCGGCTATCCGTTCTTTGCCTACGGGTTCCTGGTCTGGGTCACCATGGAGACGCCCGACGCGGTCATGGGCAAGGCCGTCGGCTGGTACTGGTTCTTCAACGCCATGGGCCTGGGCGTCATCAGCGGGTACTTCGTGGCCGCCGCGGTGGACCCGCTGGGAGAGCTGGTGACCCTGTGGTCGTCGCTGGTCTTCGTTACGATCGCCGCCCTCATGGTGGCGGTGCTGGTGAAGTCCCGGGCCGGTGCGCGCAAGGTCACCCGTGCGGAGACCGTCGAGGGCCTCAAGCGCGGCATCGTCATCATGAAGGAACGCCCGAAGGTCGGTATCGGCGGCGCGGTCCGCCTCATCAACACGATCTCTTACTACTCGTTCGCCGTGTTCCTCAACGTGTACATGGTCAAGACGATCGGCTTCAGCCAGTCGCAGTGGTCCTCGATCTGGGGCACCATGCTCGCGGCGAACGTGGCCGCGAACCTCATCTCCGGCTACGCCTCCGACCGGTTCGGCCGCATCAACGTCATCGCCTGGGGCGGCGGGGCCGCCACCGCGATCACCGTGCTCGGGTTCTACTACCTGCCGCAGGCGGTCGGCGCGAACTACGTCGTCATCATGGCTCTGGGCATCGTCTACGGTCTCGCGCTCGGTATGTACGTCCCGCTGTCGGCCGTCGTCCCGCTCCTGGCCCCGCAGCACAAGGCGGCCGCGGTCGCGGTCCTCAACCTCGGTGCCGGCCTCAGCAACTTCGGGGGTCCGGCCGTGGCGGCGCTGGTCGGGCCGCTGGGTGTCGCTCCGGTCGTCTGGATCCTCGCGGCGCTCTACGTCGTTGGGATCTTCCTGACCTTCCTCCTGCGAGAGGCCGGCGTCGAAGCCCCGGGACACAGCCCGCAGGTCGATCCGGTTCCCCCGGCGGCCACCCGGGTCGGCTCCGAGCAACCGCCGCAGGCCGATCCGCTGGAGAATCCGAACGGGGCAGGTAGGTAGGTAACGATGAGAAGCCGAGTTCAGGCCGTGCTGGGCATCGACGCCGGCACGACGTCGGTCAAGTCCGTCGTCATCAGTACGACGGGTGACGTGCTCGGGACCGCCCGATCGGCGGTCCGTATCCGGCGGCCGCAACCGCACTGCGCCGAGCAGGACATGGACGAGGTCTGGTCCGCTGTCGCACAGACGATCAGTGCGGCCCTGGCCGAAGCCGGCAATGTCGAACTGCTCGCACTCAGCGTGACGGGCCAGGGCGACGGTGCATGGCTCGTGGACGCGGGCGGACGCCCTGCTGGGCCGGCCGTACTGTGGCTAGACGGCAGAGCCGCCGAGCGGGTGGCTCGATGGGAGGCCGACGGGCGCGGGGAACTGGTCCGCCGCGCCACGGGTTCGGCCCTGTTCCCGGGGGCCCTGCCCGTCCTTCTGGAAGAACTCCAGGACAGCGACCCCGCACTCCTCGCTCGCGCGGCCACTCAGCTCAACTGCAAGGACTGGATCCGCCTGCAGCTCACGGGAGTCGTGGGAACGGACGCCTCCGAGGCCTCGCGCACCTACCTCGACGTCGCCACCGGGCGCTACTCCGAGGAACTCATCGAGGGCCTGGGCCACGACGGTTTCCGCCGGCTGCTGCCGCCCCTGTTCCCACCCGACGTGGTATGCGGCCGAGTGACGGAGCAGGCGGCCCGCGAGACCGGACTACCCGTGGGTCTGCCCGTCGCCACCGGCCTGGTAGACACACCGGCCGGCGGCGTCGGCCTCGGGGTCGTCGGACCGGGCGAGGCGTACGCCATCCTCGGCACCACCGCGTTCGTCGGCGCCGTACAGGAGCAGGTCAGCGCGCCCGCCGACGTCCCGGTCATCACCCTCAACCTGGGGCAGGGCACGCAGGTCATCGAGTGCCTCGCCCCGATGAACGGCACCCCCAACCTCGACTGGGCGCGCGAGGCCACGGGCCTGGCCGGGTTGGAATGGCCACAGATCGAGGAAATCGTCAACGCCGTTCCGGCCGGCGCCGGGGGAGTGCTCTACCTGCCCTACGGGAGCGTCAGTGGTGAGCGCGCGCCCTTCGTGGACACCGCGGCCTCGGCGGCATGGCTAAACATCACCGTGCGCACCAGCCCGGGAGAACTGCTGCGCGCCGTGTACGAGGGCATCGCCCTGTCCCTGGGCGAATGCATGGATGTGCTGAGCATCAAGGCCGACGCGACGGTCCGGCTCTGCGGCGGCGGGGCGCAGTCGCCGGTTGTCTGCCAGATCGTCGCCGACGTGACGGGGCGCCGTATCGTCCGCTCCACCTTCGCCGAACTCGGCGCCCGCGGGGCCGGCGCGCTGGCCCTCGTCGCCGTCGGCGCGGCACCCGACCTTCCCGCCGCACTGGCCCAGTTCGGCGACGACGCGCAGACCTTCGAGCCGGACCCCCGTCTGCGCGCCCTGCACAACGCCCAGGCCCAGGTGTTCCGCGACGTCCGCGACGCCGTACGACACCACTGGCCCGACCTGCGGGCGACGCAGACGGCCGCACACGCCGCTGACGCGGACCCCGCGTCCGCCTCCACACCCACCCGCTCCGCGACCGCGACCTGACCCCTGAAGACGTAAACGAGGAGAATCCATGCCGAACCAGACCCCCCACAGCGACCGCCCGCTCCTGCTGGTCACCGCACCCTTCGACCCCGCCCGCGCCGAACTGCTCCAGGACGTCTTCGACGTCGAACTCGTCGAGCCCTCCCTGGCCGGCACATCGCTGGCGACCCGGGGAATCGACGAGCAGCTCGCCCGCGCGACCGCACTCGTATGCGAGGTCGACGTCGTCGACGAAGCCACCCTGGACAAGTCACCCGAGCTCCGGGTAGTCGTGTCCTGCCGGGCGAACCCGGTGAACGTGGACGTGCAAGCGTGCACCGCGCGCGGGATCGCCGTCCTGACCACCCCTGCCCGCAACGCCGACGTCACCGCTGACCTCGCCTTCACCCTGCTCCTCATGACCGTGCGGCACACCGGCCGCGCCGAGCGCTGGCTGCGCAGCGGTGCGTGGAAGTCCGAGGACGTGTTCGAGCCCTACTCGATCTTCCGCGGGATCGGGCTGTCCGGACGCACCCTCGGCATCCTCGGCGGAGGCGCCATCGGACGCCGCATGATGCAGCGGGCCCGGGCCTTCGGCATGGACGTCGTCGTCCACGACCCCTTCCTCCCGTCCGACGCCTTCGGCGACCAGGCGCGCGTGGTCGAACTCGACGAGGCGCTGTCCACGGCCGACATCGTCACCGTCCACGTCCCGCTGGCTGAGTCCACCATCGGGCTGATCGGTGACCGCGAGTTGCGGCTCATGCGTCCGGACGCCTACCTGGTGAACGCGGGACGCGCCGCCGTGGTCGAGGAGGACGCCCTCGTCAACGCGCTCACCGAAGGGCGGATCGCCGGAGCCGGACTCGACGTGTTCTGGACCGAGCCGGTCCCCGCCGACCATCCGCTGCTCCGCCTCGACAACGTCACCGTCACCCCGCACATCGGCGGCGCCTCCGACGACGTCGTCACCGAACACTCCAAAATCGCCGAGCGCGGACTGCGCGCGTGGACGGCCGGTGAACGGCCCGCCGCGATCGCCAACCCCGCCGTGCTCGAATCGGCCACCGCGCGCTGAGCTACCCGCACCCGTACGCCCACCGCAAAACAACGCACCTGCTCCCAGGAGGGCCAGACATGAGCGTCACCGAGGACGCCGCCCCCACACCCGACCTCAGCCCAGCCCTTTCGGCGCTGCTCCAAGCCCCACCGCGGCTCCTCATCGACGGTGAAATGGTCCCGGCCGACAAGGGCGGCACCATACCCGTCCTGGACCCCGCCACCGGCCAACAGGTCGCGACCGCCGCCGCGGCCGGAGTCACCGACGTGGACCGTGCCGTACGGGCCGCAGCGGCGGCGCTGGAGTCCGGCGCGCCGTGGCGGCGGATGTCCGCCCTCGACCGCGGCAGGATCATCGAGCGCTTCGCCGCGCTGCTGGAGGCCCACGCCGACGAGCTCGCCGACATCGAGGCACTCGACGGCGGCAAGGTCCGCAGCTCCGCCCGCCAGAACGACGTGGAACTGTCCATCAAGCACTTCGCGTACTTCGCCGGCTGGCCCAGCAAGATCGAGGGCAACACCATTCCGGTGTCCGTGCCCGACACCATGGTGCGCACCGAGCGGGAACCCGTCGGCGTCGTCGCGCAGATCATTCCCTGGAACTTCCCCCTGCTCATGGCGGCCTGGAAGATCGCGCCCGCCCTGGCCGCCGGATGCGCGATCGTCCTCAAGCCCGCCGAGAACACCCCGCTCGTCGCGATGCGCCTGGGCCAGCTCGGCCTCGAAGCCGGACTGCCCAACGGCGTTCTCAACATCCTCCCCGGCTACGGACCGGAAGCGGGCGAGGCGCTCGTCGAGCACCCCCTCGTGGACAAGGTCGCCTTCACGGGCTCCACCCGCGTCGGGATCCACCTGGCGCAGAAGGCGGCCGCACAGGTCAAGCGCGTCACGCTCGAACTCGGCGGTAAGAGTCCGAACATCGTCTTCGCCGACTCCCCCGTCGAGGAGGCGGTCGCCGGAGCGGCATCGGCGATCTTCTCGAACTCCGGCCAGTCCTGCAGCGCCGGTTCCCGCCTCTATGTCGAACGCTCCCGCTTCCACGACGTCGTGGCCGCCCTGTCCGAACGGGCGGACAGCATGCGCGTGGGACCCGGCCTCGACCTCGGCCCGCTGATCAGCCGCACCCAACTCGACCGCGTCCGCGGCTACATCGACGGCGCGCTCTCCGGTGGCGCGACCGCCACCGCCGGCGCAGCGGCCCCGGCCGGCGTCGACGCGGACGGATACTTCCTGCGCCCGACCGTGCTGACCGACGTAGACGACACAATGCCGGCGGTACGCGAGGAGATCTTCGGCCCCGTCGTCGTGGCGCAGCCCTTCGACTCCCTCGAAGAGATCGCCGCGCGCGGCAACGACTCGCCCTATGGTCTCGCAGCCGGCATCTGGACACGTGATATCGCCCGCGCGAACCGCCTGGCGAAGCTCCTCAAGGCAGGCACCGTTTACATCAACATGTACGGCGCCACCGATGCCGCAGCACCCTTCGGCGGGTTCAAGACCTCGGGCTACGGCCGGGAGATGGGCCACGCGAACCTGGAGTCGTACCTTGAGACGAAGACGGTATGGACAAGCCTGACGATGTGAGCGGCAGCGCGAGGTCCACCCGGGTGCCGGCCACGGCCATGGTCCCCATGACAACCGGCCGCGCCCGGGAACCGTCGCACTCCACGTCACGCTCGGGGCGCTCGGTACAGGTCCCGGACCTGAGCACGTGGTAGGCGACGTCAGCGGTGGTGCCGCAGCCGGCAGTGCGATGCCGCAGCTCAGAACCCCGGGCATCGCACCCCAGTGCGTGTAGGGCCTGGGGGGCGGTGCCGCTGGCCCCAGACAGCGAAGGGCCTCGGGCCGCTCGTGCGCCTCGGGGCCCTGTCGCCGGTCTCATTGCTGCTCACCAGTCGTCGGGTGCGCTGCCCACCCACGCGATCGGCCGGCCTTCGCTGTTGCGGCCCCAGCGCGGTTCCTCCATCGAGGTCTCGTGCCCGTCGGGCAGGACGCAGATCCGCCCCGGCGGCCGTGCATACCCGCACAGGCCTCGGTCAGCCGGGCCGCGTCGCCACCCGCCACGGCCTGGCGCAGCGGTCCTGGAACGGCTGGAGGCGGGCGCACCGCTCCAGCCCGAGCTCCGTCTCCGCTCCCTCCACCCGGTCCCGCGCAGCCTGCACCCCCGGGTCGGACAGCAGAGCCGAGATGGCCTTCTCCGCCTCCGTGAAGGCCAGAACGAGCCCTCGACGAGGCTGTCGAGATAGCCCCCCAGGCCGGACGACAACTCGACTGCTCGCTCAACAGCGTCCAGGACCTGCGTGTCCAGCAGCTCGCCGAAGGCCGGCAAGCCCCGATGGTCCCCAATTGGACGAGCTGGACCGTGTCCGGGTCGACCTCAGACTCGAAGAGCGGGGCCGGCCGTGAATAGCGCAGCGACTGCCTGGCCGTATGAGTGATTTGACTGTTCACCAGCAGGTTCTGCTGCCAGTCGGAACAGCGACACCGGCACATTCGGATCGACGCCCCAATCCGAATCCATTTCGAACACGAGCACCGGCGTACGCCACCGCCACGGGGCCAGAGCGGCAGCCCGACGCTGGTGAACCGGATTGAGGTCGGCCAACCGCCCGATCTGCACCACGTCCGTGCGTCAACCCTTCTGATCGCCAGGCCCTTGCCCCTTCGTTTCGGGAAGCTGCCGGCGGACCGCGTGCTCGCCCGAGCCCCCCGCCCAACCCAAGCCAACACCCGAAGCAGGCACACCGGCTCAGAACGTCCTCTGAGAGACGTCATCCATGACACCGCTCACCAAACCGGTCTCGATCCGGACCGGATCTCCTTCACCCGAACCCTGAACGCCGCCCGCCGCCACGTCACCGACCAGGCGGCACTTTCCCCCTCACGGCTGAAACGAGCTCTCTCCCGCGCCAGCCGTGAACTGCTGGAACGACTGCTGCCACCCGCAGACCACGCGTCAACTCCCGCGTCATCAAACGCAAGATATCCAACTGGCACCTCAAACACCCTCATCACCACAACACGCCACAACCACCAGCCAGAACGGTCACGCTCATTCCACCCACCAAACCCGCCAGCAGACGCCAGAAAAGCCCCTAAAGCAGCGGTACTGGGGCTAGACCCCCGCGAATTCGTGGAAACTGAAGGGTTTTCAGCGGGAACCCGAGGGCCCGACGCCCTGATGTTGGGGGGCGGGCCCGTGGGTTCGTGGTGAAGTCGCGGGGGCGATCTCCAGTAGCCCCCAATACCGTTGGGGTGACATTAGTGTGTGGCACACAGTATCGTGTCGTGCATGGGCACCGATGAACTGATCCTCAGCCAGGCCCAGGAGCTGCGCCGCGGCACGGTCGTCCTGGCCTGCCTGGCGCTCCTGGAGGAGCCGCAGTACGGCTACGCGCTTCTGGAAACACTCGGCGATGCCGGGATTGCCGTCGACGGCAACACCCTCTATCCGCTGCTGCGCCGCTTGGAGAAGCAGGGGTTGCTCATCAGTGAGTGGAACACCGACGAGTCCAGACCGCGCAAGTTCTACCGGGTCAGCCCCGAGGGCGCCCGGGTCCGCACCGGACTGCTGCGCGAGTGGCAGGACCTCGGTGCCTCGATATCACGACTGACCAAGGGGGACCGTTGAGTAAGTTGCATGCGTCCGGCACCGGTACGCTGACCGACCGTTACGTGGTGGAGGTCGTCCGGCGCATCCCCACCGGCCAGCGCGGAGACGTGGCCGACGAGTTGCGCGCCACGATCGCCGACACCATCGAGGCCCGCGGCCCGGCCGCCCCGGAGACCGTCGAGCGCGAGGTGCTCACCGAGATGGGCGACCCGATCCGGCTCGCCGCCCGGTACGCGGACCGGCCGCTCGCACTGATCGGGCCGAGGCTCTACCCGACGTACGTACGGCTCCTCACGGTCCTGCTGTCCACCGTGCTGCCGGTGGTCACCACCACGAGCGCGGTGCTTGATGTCCTGGACGGCCAAGGGGTCGGAGAGGTGATCGGTGGGGCCGTCGGGGCAGTGTTCTCCGTCGGTGCCCAGATGATTGCCTGGCTCACCGTGGTGTTCGCCCTGATCGAGCGGTCCGGCAAGCGGGCCGACACGGTCGGCGGAGCCTGGACACCCGACGACCTGCCTGAGCGCCGCGTGCCGAAGGAACGCGGCACGGCGGCCTACGCCGGGGTGGCCTGGCACGCGCTGCTGATCGCGCTGATCGTATGGCAGCACACCGCGCAGCCATACCAGTCCGACGCCGGCACACGCCTCGACGTGCTCAACCCGGGCCTGTGGTCCGGCTGGATCTGGCCGATCCTGGCCGGGCTTGTCAGCCTCGTCACGCTCGACGCGATCCGGGCGGTGCAGGTATGGACGCGTTCACTGGCGATCTGGAGCGCCGGCGCCCAGGCAGCCTTCACGCTGCCGCTGGCGTGGGTCCTGCATCGGCAGGAGCTCTTCAACCCGGCCTTCCTGTCCGACGCCAACGGTGGCTGGCAGACCCCGCAGTTCGTTTACACCGTGGCGGTGGTGGGGGTCCTTGCGGTAGGCGCGGGCGAAGTGGTGAAGCGGTTCCGCGAGGCGCGGGACTGAGTTCCCGGCAGCTGCTGGGGTTCTACGCACAGGACATTGATGTCAGGGGGGCCCTGTGGGTTCGTGGCGAAGTTGCGGGTTCTGTCTCCAGGGCCGTTCCAGGAGAGGTCGGGCGGAGTTCGCGTAGCGGATCGCGGTCTTCTCATCCAAGCCAAAGGCCTCGGCGAGGTGGAGGGGCCGGGGCCGTGGACAAGGGCTTCTTCGAGCTGCCGGTCGATGCGAGTGGTTGGGCCGCCCCAACCACGGGCCCAACCACGGGGCCGACATAGGCCGACCACCGCAGGCCAGGGCCAACCTGCTGCCGATGCCGGCCGCTGAGGCCTACTGCGCGGGTACCGGGCGGCCGGGGAGGTCGGTGATGTGCTGCCCGTGCGAGTTCGTAGCAGCACAGGGTGGCGGCGATTCCGAGGAAGGCCAGGTAGCTGCGGGGGCGGCGTTCGTAGCGGTGGTGGAAAGGAACTCCTCGACGGGGGACAGAGCAGACACGAAGCACAGCGCCGGCGGGGACTTGGAAAGGTGCGCTGTGCTTCGTGCCCGGCTTGGGGGGCGGCTTACTCAGTCGGTGCGGCCGCCCGTCACCTCGACGGATGCGGACGTTTGTGTACGCACCGAGCCGTCCGCCGCGACCGAGACGGTCAACTCGTGTCCGGCCACACTGAGGCCCGAGACGGTGAGCGGCAGCAGCCGGCTCATGGCCGGGCTGACGGTCAGGACTCCGGCAGGGACGTCCGCCTGGAGGCCGAGGAGGGCCTGGAGCAGGGCGACGGACGACGCGGCGGCCCATGCCTGGGGGCGGCACGATGCCGGATACGGCGCCGGACGGGCGGAGGCGGAACGCGCGGTGCCCGCGAAGAGTTCGGGCAGCCGGGAGTCGAAGGCGGGGCCGGCTGCAATCAGGTTCTCCGCGAGCCGTCGCGCGTGGTCGGGGAATCCTGCGCGCGCGAGTCCCTGGACAGCGATGGCGGTGTCGTGCGGCCAGACACTGCCGATGTGGTAGCCGAGCGGGTTGTAGCCACCGTTGCTCGTGGCGTAGGTACGCAGTCCGAAGGCATCGGCCAGACCGGGAGTGAGAAGCCGGTCCGCGACGGCGGCCTCCTCCTCCGGGTTCAGCAGACCGGTGCCGAGCAGGTGGCCCAGGTTGGAGGTGACGGCGTCGACCGGTCGCCTGTCCTCGTCGAGCGCGATGGCGGGGTAGCGGCCGTGCTCGTCGAAGACCCAGAAGCTGCGGCGGAAGGCTACCTGGAGGCGCGTGGCCCAGGCCCGGTAGCGGTCCGAGCCGGGCCGGTCGAAGGCGTCGAGGAGCGCGGCACCGGCGACGGCCGCCTCGTGCGCGTACGCCTGCACCTCGCACAGGGCAATGGGCGGGTTCGCGAGTGAGCCGTCCCGGAAGCGCACCGAGTCGCCGGAGTCCTTCCAGCCCTGGTTGGCGAGGCCGGTGCCGGTGGAGTCGATGTACTCCAGCAAGCCGTCGCCGTCCGGATCGCCGTACTCCACCAGCCACTCCAGGGCTGCTTCGAGGTTCGGCAGCAGCGCGGCGACCTCCGTGCTCGGCATGCCCCAGCGCCAGGCGTCGTGCAACAGGCAGATCCACAGCGGGGTGGCATCGATGGTGCCGTAGTACTGCGCCGGCAGGCGGGTGCCGTCGTCCAGCTCCTGCGTCTCGGCGCGCACCTCGTGCAGGATCTTGCCGGGCTGCTCCTCGGTGGCGGGGTCGCTGACGCGTCCCTGCCGGCGGGCGAGCGTGCGCAGCGTCCCTGCTGCGAGTTCGGTTCCCAGCGGCAGCAGCATGCGCGCCGTCCACAGGGAGTCGCGGCCGAACAAGGTCAGATACCACGGCGCGCCCGCGCCTGCGAACAGGTCTCCGGGTGCCTCGGGGTCGGACAGCAGCAGGCGGGCGAGGTCCTGTTCGGACCGGCCGACGAGCCGGGTGAAGTCGCCGTCCGCGCTTTCGAGCCGGATGTCCTTCCAGAGACGGTCCGGGTGCGGCGCCGGGCCGAAGGGGGTGGGGACGCTGCTGTCGGCGCGGCCTTCGAGTACGCACGACCAGCTCTCGCCCGGAGCGAGGGAGACCTCGAAGGAGAAGGTGCCACGGGTGCCGAGGATCGAGGCTCCGGTATCGGAGGCGTCATCGGTGCGGGCGGTGAGGGACATCTGTGAGGCCTGCGCGGACCAGGTCAGACGGTTCCGTTCGCCTCGCGGTTCGAGCAGGGGAGTGGAGCTCCCGCTCTTGACGGCGTCCATGGTGGCGAAATCGCTCTCGGCGGTGACGTTCACAGTCAGCCTGGCGTGCAGGGCGCCGTGGTTGGTGAGGGACAGGGTCTCGGTGAACTGCTGAGGGGCGACCGAGCGTTCCCTCAGCAAGGTGACTGTCGGGTCGGGGGTCTGCTGGGCTATGCCGCGCAGAACCGCGTCGAACGTGACGCGGTCGGCGCTCTGCGGCACGGAGTTCGTGGGAGCGAGGTCCGCGCCGTCGACGGTGATGCGCAAGGAGCGCAGGAAGCGGCGGTCGCCGTGGTAGAAGCCGTCGACCGGTGCCGTGAGGTCGCCGTCGGGGCGCGACGCCACGAAAGAAGGCGCCCACAGCACGAGCACCGCATCGTGGACGAACGGCTGGCCGCCGACCTGGGGGGAGGTGGTGGGGAGGTCCTGGGGTTGCGCCGGGAACTGCGTCTGCTGGGAGGACTGCTGCGTCATCGAGGCGGCACCTTTGGCCTTCGTTGTTGCCGGTTTCGGCATGTACAGTGGCGGAAATTCGTGCTTGGATCGATCCAAGCCAGTCTTGGATCGATCCAATTTGGCTTGTGTCCACACCGTACCCGACGTTCTGTATGGATTGAAATGAATGGAAATGTTCCCGTCGACGATGCCGGGTCCACGGCGCGGCCGCCGACGATGGCCGATGTGGCCCGCCTTGCCGAAGTCGGCAAGCAGACGGTGTCCAACGCGCTCAACAAACCGGAACTGCTGCGCCCGGAGACGCTGGCCCGGGTGCAGGCCGCCATCAAGGAACTCGGGTACCGGCCCCACACCGCGGCCCGCTCTCTGCGCCGCCGCGAGTCCCGGACGATCGGCTTCGCCGTCGAGCGCAGCATCGCCGGACGCTCCAACGCGGTCAACGACCGGTTCCTGCACGCGCTGGCCGCCGCGGCCGGGTACCGGCTCATGCTCTTCTCGGTCGACTCCCGCGAGACAGAGATCAAGCGCTACGACGAACTGCTGCGGGAGCAGGCCGTCGACGCGTTCGTCCTGGACCGCACCGGCAACGACGACCCGCGTCACGAATGGCTGCACGACAGGCTCGTGCCCTTCGTCGCCTTCGGTCGCTCCTGGGGAGAACAGGACTACGGCGACTGGGTGGACGTCGACGGCGCGGCAGGCATCGAGGCCGCGACCGAACACCTGATCGCGGCGGGGCACCGGAACATCGGCCTGCTCGGCTGGCCCGCCGGCAGTGGCACCGGTGACGACCGCAAGGAGGGTTGGCGGCGCGCCGTGGAGCGGCACGGGACGCTCGTGCGCGGTTCGTCCGCAGCCGCCCTGAACCGGCCCGACGCTGCCCGCCGGGCCGCCGGGACGCTGCTGGACGAGGGCGTGACAGCCATTGTGGCCGTGAGCGACGCACTGGCACTGGGCTGCTACGAAGCGCTGCGCGAGCGCGGGCAGCGGCCCGGCAAGGACATCGCGGTGACCGGCTTCGACGACTCGCCCTTCGCGGAACTCCTCGACCCACCGCTGACCTCCGTGGAGCAGCCGCTCGAACAGGCCGCCACGGAGTGCGTGCGGATGCTCCGCGACCGGATCGCCGACCCTCGCCGCCCGTATGAGCAGCGGCTGTTGACGCCTGGGCTCGTGGTCAGGGACAGCTCAAGACCGGCTGCAGCGGGCGACTGACTTCGTAGCCCCTTCACTCTCGCAAAACGGTACCCACATACACCAAAGGAACGTTCATGAGCCGCAACCAGCTTCCTTTCGCCGCCTGCATCCTTTCGGTCTCTCTGCTGGCCACCGCCTGTTCATCGGGGTTCGATAAGGAATCGGGGCAGGAGAACTCGGGCAAGCAGGAGATCCGGGTTCTGATAGCCACCTCCGGCCCTGCCGAGACCGCCGCGGTGAAGCAGGCAGCCGCCGGATGGGCGAAGAAGACCGGCAACTCCGTCACGGTGGACCTCGCGCAGAACATGGACCAGCAACTCGGCCAGGCATTCGCGGGCAGTAACCCGCCGGACGTCTTCTACACGTCCGGTGACCAGTTCTCCACGTACGCCCAGCGCGGAGCGCTCTTCGCCTACGGCGAGAAGCTCGACGACCGCGCGGACTTCAGCCCCGCCCTCACCCGGGCTTTCACCTACAACGACAAGCTGTACTGCGCGCCGAAGGACCAGTCGACTCTCGGGCTCGCCGTGAACACGGCCCTGTGGAAGAAGGCAGGGCTCACCGAGGCCGACTACCCCAAGACATGGAAGGAACTGGAGGCCACCGCCAAGAAGCTCACCAAGGGCGGCGTCACCGGTCTCAGCTTCAACCCCGACTACAACGAGATCGGCGCGTTCTTCAAGCAGTCCGGCTCCTGGCTGACGAACGCGGACCAGACCAGGATGACCGCCACCGACGACGCCAACGTCAAGGCCCTGACCTTCGTGAAGAAGCTGTTGAACGAAGGGGTTCTCAAGTATCCCAAGGACCTGGGCGCCGGATGGGGCGGCGAGGCGTTCGGCAAGGGCGAGGCCGCGATGACCGTCGAGGGCAACTGGCTCGCCGGTGCGATGGCCAAGGACTACCCCGGCACCGCCTACAAGGTTCTCCCACTGCCCGAGGGGCCCGCGGGCAAGGGCACCATGGCCTTCACCAACTGCTGGGGCATCGCCGCCAAGAGCAAGCACCACGCCGCAGCCGTCGCCCTGGTCGAGCACCTCACCGGCGACGCCAGCCAGTTGAAGTTCGCCAAGACGGTCGGTGTGATGCCTTCGAAGAAGACCCTGCTCGACGAGTACAAGAGCCAGAACCCCCAGGCAGCCGCCTGGGCCGACGGGGCCGCCTACGCCCAGCTGCCCGTCACGGCCTCCGGAATGCGGCAGGTCATGGCCGAGTTCAACACATCCCTGGCCCAACTGGCCGACAGTGACCCGAAGAAGCTGCTGAGCGACCTGCAGACGAACGGCGAGAGCGTCCTGGGCGGCAACGGGCGATGAGCACTCTCACCACCACCTCGGGAGCCGACCCGGGGCCGCACGCTCCCGCGGCCGCGGTCCGCACCCCGCGTCGGCCCCGCGGTCCGCGCCGTGAAGGCCGCCAGGGCATCTGGGGGTGGATCTTCATCAGCCCCATGGTCGCGGTCCTCGGACTGTTTCTCGCGCTCCCCGTCGTCATGGCACTGTGGGTGAGCCTGCTGAACTGGGACGGCCAGTCGAACCCGTTCTCCGGAGCGGCCGACTTCGTCGGACTCGACAACTACAAGGGCCTGTTCACCGACCAGGGCCTGACCCGGACGCTCTTCATGACGTCCATGCGCAACAACCTGTACTACGTCCTGCTGGTCGTCCCGCTGCAGACCGCGCTCGCGCTGGGCCTGGCCCTCGCCGTCAACCAGCGACGCCTCAAGGGCAAGGGCGCGTTCCGCACGGCGTTCTACTTCCCGTCCGTCACCAGCTCCATCGCCGTGTCCACGGTGTTCCTCTTCCTGTTCCAGAGCAGCGGAGCCGTCAACAACCTGCTGAAGTGGGTCGGCATCCAAGGGCCCAACTGGTTCACCGACCCGCGCGGCCTCGTGTGGGTGTCACTCTCCGGGATCGGCCTCGTCGACCCGGCCACCCCGCCCTCCGCACTCGCCGACCATGGAGTGCTCGGCCTGTCCTGGTGGGACTGGCTGTCCGGACCGTCCATCGCGATGTGCACCATCATCCTGCTGGTGGTCTGGACGACGTCCGGAACCTTCATGCTGATGTTCCTCGCCGCCCTGCAGGACATCCCCGAAGCCCAACTGGAGTCCGCCCGCCTCGACGGCGCGAACCGCCGGCAGACACTGCGCCATGTCATCCTTCCGGCACTGCGCCCCATCCTCTTCCTGGTGATCACGCTCGGCCTGATCGGGACCTGGCAAGTGTTCGACCAGGTGTACGTGATGAGCCAGGGCCAACCCGCGAACACCACACTGACCCCCGCCTTCCTCTCGTACAGCCTGAGCTTCAAGGACGCGCAGTACGGGACCGGCGCCGCGATCTCCTTCGTGCTACTGGCGATCATCCTCGTGATGACAGGGATCCAGCGTCTCGTGCTGCGCGATTCCGACGGCCGTGGCCGGCGTCGAACGAGGAGGACCTCCCGATGACCCCTCCAACCCTGACAAGGCATCCGTCGGCCCCCGTACGGACCCGACCGCGGGATCGGCGCCGCCCCGTGGCCCTCGCCGGCACGCTCGTGATGTCGGTGGTGGCGCTGGCCTATCTGATGCCGTTCGTCATCCAGGTGGTGACGACGTTCAAGACCGATCCCCAGGCCGCCGCCGCGCCGCTCAGCCTCGTGCCGAACCCGTTCTCGCTGGCGTCCTACCGGAAATTGTTCAGCGGCGGCGAGGGCGTCGCGTTCCCGACCTGGCTGGGCAACTCGGTGTTCATCGCGGTGGTCGTGACGGCCGGACGGGTCTTCTTCGACTCGCTGGCCGGCTACGCGCTCGCGCGCTTGCGCTTCCGGGGCCGAGGACTGCTGACCGTGCTGCTCATCTCCGTGATGGCCGTGCCCGGTGTCGTTCTGATGATCCCCAAGTTCCTGGTGGTGCAGTACCTCGGTATCTACGACACCTACACCGCGATGATCGTGCCGCTGCTGGTGGACGCCGTCGGCGTTTTCATCATGAAGCAGTTCTTCGAGTCCGTGCCGCGCGAGGTCGAGGAAGCCGCGCGTGTCGACGGCGCCGGCATCCTGCGCACCTACTGGTCGGTGGTCCTGCCCATGGCGAGGCCCGCGCTGATCACGCTCACGATCCTGTCGTTCCAGGGCTCGTGGAACGAGTTCACCCACTTCGTGGTCACCACACAGTCTGCCGACCACGCCACCCTGACCACCGGACTCGCGCAGTTCGTCTCCGGCGGGCTCGGCGTCGGTACCCAGTACCCGCTGAAACTCACCGCCGCACTCCTCGCGACGATCCCGGTCGCGCTCGTCTTCTTCGTCTTCCAACGCCACTTCGTACGCGGCGGAAACGCAGGTGCGCTCAAGGAGTGAGCGCGCACCGCGGGGGACCGGACACCGAACCGTCCGCCCCGTGCATCCCCCGACCGTCCCGCCCCATCGAGAGAGCTCAGCGAAACCCGGCATGACCATCACCGCATCTGCCCCCGCCACCCCGGAACTCCCGATCCCGGGCCCGCACGACGAGCCCTGGTGGCGCACGGCAGTCGTTTATCAGATCTACATCCGCAGCTTCCGCGACTCCACCGGGACTGGAACCGGTGACCTCGGAGGCGTCCTCGAACGCCTTCCCTACCTGCGACGTCTCGGGGTGGACGCGATCTGGCTCAGCCCTTTCTACCCGTCGCCCCAGCACGACCACGGCTACGACGTCGCCGACTACGAAGGCGTGGACCCCCGCTTCGGTGACCTGGACCTGCTGCGCCGGGTCGTCGACCGCGCGCACGCACTGGGCCTGCGCGTCGTCATCGACATCGTCCCCAACCACTGCTCGACCGACCACCCATGGTTCCGGGCAGCACTTGCCGCCGGCCCCGGAAGCCCCGAACGCGCCCTGTTCCACTTCGCCGACGGCCGCGGCCCCGACGGGGCAGAGCCCCCCAACAACTGGCGCTCCATATTCGGCGGCTCCTCATGGGCTCGCACGACCACGGCGGAGGGCGCCCCCGGCCAGTGGTACCTGCACTCCTTCGCCCCCGAACAAGCCGACTTCAACTGGGCGGACCCGTGTGTCGGCGACTACTTCGACACAGTCCTGCGCTTCTGGCTCGACCTCGGCGTGGACGGCTTCCGCATCGACGTCGCCCACGGCCTGCACAAACAGCACGGACTGCCCGACGATCCGCACGCGGCACTCGACGAGAGCACCGGCGACCCGGTCAATGCGGCCGCCTGGAACCGCCCCGAGGTCCACGAGGTGTGGCGCCGCTGGCGCGCCCTCACCGACGCGTACGAACAGCGCGACGGCCGCGCCCGCGTCCTGGTCGGCGAGATCGGGGTGCTGGACCCCGCCCAAGTAGCCCTGTATCAGCGACCGGACGAACTCCACCAGTCCTTCTTCTTCGAGTTCCTGCGCACCGATTGGGACGCGATGGCGTTCCACGACGTCATCCGCCGCGGCATGGCAGCCATCACGGCCTCCGGCTCCGCGGTGAGCTGGGTCCTCAACAACCACGACATGCCGCGCGTCGTGACCCGGTACGCGGGAGGCGAGCCCGGTGGCAGTCCCGGTGACGTGGCCCTGGGCGAACGCCGGGCGCGCGCCGCCGCGCTGATGATGCTGGCACTGCCCGGCTCGGCGTACCTCTACCAGGGCGAGGAACTGGGCCTTGCCGAGGTGGTCGACCTGCCGGCGTCGGTCCTGCAGGACCCGATGTACCACCGCTCGGGCGGTGCCCGCCGGGGCCGGGACGGCTGCCGGGTCCCGATGCCCTGGCAGGCCGGCGGGCCGACCCTGGGGTTCAGTACTGCGGCTGCCGCATGGCTGCCCCAGCCGCAGTGGTTCGCACCGTACGGAGCCGACCGGCAGGAAGACCGGGGCGATTCCACCCTGCATCTGTACCGGGCCGCACTCGCCCTGCGCTCCGCCATGCCGGACCTCCGCGACGACGGTCTTGTCTGGACGGAGGTACCGGAGGGCCCGACCGGCACGCTGGCCTTCCGCAGGGGGCGCCTCCTGTGCACGGTCAACTGCGGGCCAGCCCCTGTGCCCGCGCCCGAGGGCTCGGTGCTGCTGCTGTCCTCCGTGGGAGAGTTCACCGACGGCAAGCAGCCTGCCGAATCTGCCGCCTGGTGGCTTGTGTAACGCCGATACCCCGCGCGCGGCCGGCCTCACGCGCGCGGGACGGCCAACGATCGGACCTGGCGCGGTCGGCCGGCCGCGCCAGGTCGTCGTGGGCGGGCAGCCCCTCCCGGTCGCCGGCCCGCTGACCGACGCCAACGTCCATGAGGCTGCCGTCCTCGGCTCGCTGCCACCCGGCGCCCCGGCCCCGGACCTGCTGGGTACCCACCGCGCCGCCGACTGGACCGCCGTCGTCATCGCCCACCCGGACGGCCCGCACCCCGACTTCTCCCCGGCCTCCGGCGACGCCGACGCCGACGCCGCACAGACCTGGGCTCTGCTGGACAAGCTCACCTCCAGCCCCGCCCCGGCCTCCTACGCCGCAGCGGTGAGCAGTACGCCCTCCACCACGGCGGCCCTGCACGGCTGGGACGAACTGCTCGCCGATCCGCCAGCCGACCTCGCCCCCGCCGCCCGTGACCGCCTGGAGCAGCTCGCCGAACTCGAGGCGGCCTGGCCCGGCCTTGCCCACGGCGACCGCATCGTCCACGGCGACCGCACGTCCACGGCGACCTGCGGGCGCGACAACATGGTCCGCGACCACCACCTTGGCGTGACCTTCGTGGACCGGGCACACGCCACCACAGGTCCGGCCTGCATCGACGCCGCCTCCCTCGCCCCGCAGCTCATCCTCGCCGGACACGCGCCCGCCGACGTCGCCCGGCTGCTCCGCGACCACGCCGCCACCGCCAGCAGCCCCGAGACCACCACCGCGTTCCTCGCCGCGCTCACCGGCCACTGGCACCGCAACGCCCGCCAGCCCGTACCCCCGGCGCCCCCGGACTGCGCGCCTACCAACACCGCGCGGCGGCAGCCGGCCTCGCGCTCCTCACCTACCGCCTGAGCTGAACCGCAGCTGTCCCGCCCTCGTGTCAGTGGCTGGTTGGCCCCGTATCAGCCACGTCTGACCAGCCACGATGAAGGCAATCACCCCATGCTCCGTACCGAATTCCGCCCGGCCGCACCGTAGTTGGCGGAAGAGGGGAGGCTTGTAGTGGTGATCGGTGCCGTTTTTCGGTGGGTTTTCATCATTGTTGTCAGTGGGCTGGTGGTGTTTCCTGGCCGGTTCGACGCGCCCGCAGTCGGCAGGCCCTCATGGTCGAACGCTTCGGACTGTCGGGTGACGTGCAGTCCCAGTGGTCGATGAGCGACGTGCAGATCACGTGGTCGCGCTCCGGAAATCTGTGCCTGACACCTGACGCCTGACACCCGACGGACATCAGTGGCGCAGGGCCCATTTCTGGACCGTCTCCAGGGGCCCTGCCGAGAATCGCCGCAGCCACAGCGTCGAGCCCACCATCAGCACCGCGCAGACCGCGGCCCACAGCCCGACGACCCACCACGGGCCGGTGTCATCAAGCCGTTCCGCGAGGCCTAGTCCAATGCCGTACGACACGAGCACGCACAGCACGTTCTGCAGGACGTAGCCGGACAGGGCGGTCCGGCCGACGGAGGTGAGCCCGGTCATCAGCGGACCCGGGCGCCGTACCCGGTCCACCAGCGCGCCGATCAGGCCGATGTAGCCGAGGGCGAGCACCGGGGCGGTCCCGTACCGGTCCAGTGCGAACAGGTCGGGGCCGCCCAGTGCCGCCGCCACGTTGAGCGGCAGTCCGAGGCCCAGCCCCCAGGCCAGCAGGCGGGCGCGCAGCCGGCGTCCCGCCGCGTCCGCGCCGAACGCCCCGGCCCGCAGCAGCCGTACGCCCAGCAGGAAGAGGAAGACCAGCAGGAAGAAGGTCAGTACCGGCTCCATGCGCAGCGCGACCGCGTTCTCCAGGCGGAAGGCGACCTGGTCCAGGTAGCCGCCGTGCGCGTAGAGGTCGACGACCTCCCGGGAGACGGTGCCGCCGTCCTCGGTGTCCGGCAAGGCCAGCAGGGCCGCCGTCAGCAGGCCGAGCAGCGTCAGATGTGTCCCGAGCGCCCACCACATCACCCGTCGCTGGGCCCGTTGCGAGCGGGTCAGCAGCCAGGCAACGAGCAGCGCGGTGACGGCGTAGCCCATGAGTACGTCCCAAGCGAAGACCAGCACGAAGTGCACCGCGCCCTCGCCGAACAGGAACAGCGCCCGCCACCGGTAGCGCCCGGGCCACGGCTGCCCGCGCCGCTCCGCCGAGCGGAACTGGATGGCCAAACCCACTCCGAACAGGATCGTGAGCAGCGACAGGAACTTGCCGTTCGCGAGGATGTTGAACGTGCCCTCGACGGCGTCCGCGAGCGACCCGAACGAGAGCTCGCCGGAGCTCGACCGAAGGGCTCCCCACTCCGCGCCCGGACCGGTGAAGATCCATACGTTCGTCATGAGCGTGCCCAGGATGGCGACCCCGCGCAGGACGTCGAGGAGGCGGAGTCGCCGGCCTGCGGGCGGTGACTCCGGCTCGGGTGTCCGCGGGACGGTCGTGTCCGTGTGTGTCATGGATCAATCGTCATGGCGGCGCCGACCCGAATCGTCATGAGCGAAGCGGAACCTGCCGTACATCGAAGGATGCAGCGGACGCCTACGCGACCACGACCACCGGCGTACCCGTCCCACCGAACGCCACACAGCCCAGTCCGCCGCCAGATACCGCGCAGGACACACCGCCCGTATAGGGAACAGGGCGCTTATGCGGGCGGAGCGAACACCGCGTTGTCTGGCATCCGACCGCAGAACGCTTCCGGGACGGTTGTGAGCGGCCGCCGCCCTGGATGGAACGCCCGCTCGAACAAGGGGAACAAGAGCTGCCTCGGTGGCGGCGCCGACGAGTGAGTGCCTGTGAAGGTGTTGCTCGGCACCTTCGCCCTTGCTTCGCCTGGCGGGCGTTGTGGCATCGGCCACGGACGAGCTGTGCGGTCAAGGGGTGGTCAAGGGGCGAGACGGACACCACAGACCAAGGTCAACAGACTGCGGACAAGGGGTGATCGAGCAGGGTGGGGCCCGTCCCGTACACGACAGATGCGCGCGGGACGGGGCGAACAGTCGCCCCGTCCCGAGCCCCGGCCGGGAGGAACGAGAACCCCGTGCCCACACCTGCACCGACCCACGCCGCCCCTTCCCGCCGCCGCGCCCGTTCAGCACGATGGAGATCTGCAGGCCACGACACCACCACCCAGCACGACACCGCCGCCCAGTTCGTGCAGCCCGACCACCGCGCGCCGTGGCGGGCAAGCCCCGGTGAGCTCCTGCCGCCGGCGCTTGCGTTCCCACTGCCGAAGCCACTTCCGTGCCCGGCAGCCGCACACCCGGTATTTCCCCTTGTCAGCGCGGGTTCGCGGGCCCGCGATCAGCGGGATTTCGGTGGGCCCGGCCTGGGAGAGCCCGGCCATGCAGGTGCGGGCGGGGTGAGGGAGGACGACGGCGGGGGCCTTCCAGGGGCTGGGGTGCGCCAGGCACGGGCACCCGTGCTGTGAGCCGGTCGCCGGCTGTACTGCGGCGCGGAGTTCGGTATCAGCCGCGCGCAGACGTACCGGCTCCTGGACGTCGCCCGCGCCCTGGCCGCGATCCACGAAGCGGTCACCACCGGCACCGAGATGTCTCGCACGCGAGACACCGACCAGGCCACCGCGGCCGCGCTCGACTACGGCCTGTCCCAGCGCGCCCTGATCGCCGTCTCCGCCCGTTCCAGCGACAGACCCCTGCCATGGGGTCTCCAAGCGCTATGGCGCCCCCGCGGCCCTTCGTGAGCTGGCTGCCGGCAGTTACGGCCGCGACGTACTACCCGGCCGGAGTCGGACGTCAACCCGGAGCGCTGATCCTCAGTGGTTCACGCGCACACGCACTCCGGGAGGTTTGATTCCCGACCCTGGTGATCCATGGCCTGGACGACACGCTGGTCGGTCCCAGTGGCGGGGAACGTGCGGCCGATCTCGTGACCGGAGCGAAGCCCTTGTTGATCCCCGATATGGGTCATGACCGCTCTCGCGAACTCTGGCCCGAGACCAACGACACCATTGAGGCGCACACCGGCCTCGAATGAACATTGTGCATCGGGGGCAGCCCCGCCACGGTCACGACGCTTCGTTGTAGAGCGCCCGGAAGTGCAGCAGCGTCTGATGGTCCGAGTCGGATTCCGCAAGTGTGTAGTCGTCCTCAAGGGCACCGTTGTCATTCCACTGCTTCGCCCACAACGCAATGCCGTACTCGTACTCGCCGTCCTCCGCGAGCTGCCCGTTCCTGTGCCACTCCCGGGCCTGTCCGTGCAGCGACCCCCGCGCGAACGCCGAGTCCACCATGGGCTGCCCCGACGGATACCACTCCTTCGTCGGCCCCCACCGCAGGCCCTCCCGGTAGGTCACCTCGGACTTGAGGGCGCCATCCTTCTCCGTGAACGCGACCCCGGTGAAGGGCACGTCGTCCAGGTAGTGGAGACCGTCGTCTTCGTAGTTGACTCGGTCTGCGGGAACTCGATCCATGGAGGCTTCCTACCTGTCCTGCCGTCTGGTTCGACGGGCGTATCCTGCCGGCTGCCGGCCCGCAAGTTCGGTCTGCTGCCGGTGACTTGCGATATCCGGTCCGGACCGATTCTGCCAGGAGCCCGGCCCGCTCGCCGGCGGTCAGGTCCCGGCGGATGGCCCGGTGCAGTGTCGCCGGCGAGGGAACTTTGGGCCGCCCAGGATCCTCGCGGGCACGTTCGACGAGTTCAGCATTAACCCGGGAGGCGTTTCCGCCCCACAAGGCCAGCAGCTGCCGGACCTCAGCCGTCACCGTGAACCGCCCGGCCGGCGCCCGGTCCAGGCGACCCTCCGCCCGGGCCGCGGCCAGCCACCGCCCGGCCGCCTTGATCCCACGCAGCCAGTAGGCCTCCTCCGCCTGCCGCGCCTTTGGGTAGCTGATCCACAGGGTGGACAATCCTGGCCCTGACAGAACGGCGCGCCGTGCAGCAGGAACCTGTTACTTGCCGGTGACGTCGAGTTCGGTGTACATCCCGGCCATGTAGTGGCCGGGGAGGTTGCACACCAGCTCGTAGCGGCCGGGAGGCAGGGTCAGCGTGGTCCATGCCGTCGCGCCGGGTGCGATGCCGTCGCCGGTACCCGCCCCGCAGCTGCGGGACGCCTCGCCCAGGCTGCCCGCTTCGTCGATCTTCCCGTGCGGACCGGTGGGACGCTCCCCAATGCCTTGGCCCGGCGGCAGTGGCAGCACAATCACCTCGTGCGTCAGAGCACCGGTGTTGAGTACTCGTAGCGAGGTCACACCGCTGGGGACCACGGCCGGGTGGGCTGCCAGGCGCATCATGCGCATGCCGTATCCGCCGGGTCCGCCGCCCATCATGCCCTGCCCCATGTCGCCCGCGGTCACGTCCACCGTGTGGCCGCGCAGGGCAGGCGCACTGCACTGGGGCGGACGGGCCCGCGTGCCCGGGAAACGACAGTTCTTTTGAAGATCTCTATGGTGCCAGGGCGATACCGGCCGCCCGCAGTTGTGCCGCCAGGTCGGCGGGGATCGGCATGGGGGTGGTCAGCCCGACGCGGGCGCGGCCGGTGTTACCGCTCGGGTAGCGGCCGGTCGTGACTCCCGGGGAGCAGCGTGGCCCGCTTGTGGAGTGGCGGACGGGGCCGGACCAGAGGGGTGACGGAAGCCCGACGGATTTTCGAGCGAAGGTCCGGGCGCTGACCGGAACATTGCGGTGCGGGGATTGACCGGGGCCCGTCGGGCGGTGTCCTTCCGGGCGGTGCCATGATTTACGGTCTTCTACTGAACCAGTACCGATCAGTTGAACAACGGGGAAGTACGCACATGCGCAAGACAGCCACCCTCACTATTAGCCTGCTCGCGGCGGCCGCGCTGCTTGCCGGGTGCGGCAGCGAGAAGAAGGACGCCGGCTCGGCCAAGGCGGGCGACGCCGCGGCGAGCGCCCAGGTGAGCGGCGGTGCGAAGGGCGCGGCCCCGAAGAAGGGCGTTCCGCATCAGGTCGTCTTCGAGGTCGGCGGCACGGGCGCGTCGCAGGTGATGTGGATCGGGAGCACCAACCACTTCGAGCAGGTGACGCTGCCCTGGACGAAGACGGAGTCCGTGCAGCTGGAGGACGCCGAGCTGAAGGTCGGCGTCACGGTCTCGGTGGTGCCCGGCTCGGTCAAGGGCAAGGACGGGATGCTCAAGCCCGCCCCGTGCACGATCAAGGTCGACGGCAAGAGCGTCGCTGACAACCAGGGCGGCAAGTCCGCCGAGCCCTGCAAGTACAAGCTCAAGGACTGACACCCGTCTCCCCTGCCCCCATCCCGCGATCACCGCTTTCCGCCCCAGCTGGCCAGGTGCCGGGAAGTCCGCAGTGGCGGTGCTGTGAAGCCCGCCCTCGGCCCGTTCGTGCTCGACCGCGTCGACCACGAGCAACTCCCAGACCAAGGGCAACAAGGGCCCTGGCAACTGGAAGCCGCCGCTGCAGTCGTACCACTGCACCTACAGCCGCGCCTGGATCAGCGTGAAGGCCACCTACCACCTCACCGCCAACCCCGCCGAGGCTGCTGTCCTGGCCGAGATGCTCGACACCTGCGCCACCTGACCCCGCCAGGCAGCACCGACCGGGTACTTGGCCCTGTGGGTGCTGCCGAAGCGCCGGAGGGGACAGCCGCGCCGTCCGTGACTGACCTGCCGCGGGGGAGGACAAGCAGGAATCCCTCCCCGGCCCTCTTCCCCCGCGGCGCCTCCTCTCCGCCCCACCATCGAGTCGGGCGAGTGGAGGCCGGCCTAAGAAGTCGTTTCTCTTGGTGGGTGAGTGCCGGGCATCCTGGTCGTCGACAGGAGCTCATGCCCGAGAGGACGAGTGAGGCAGGTGTCTGGAGGCGTACGGACGGTCTTGACGGACCTGTGGCAGCGGCGTTGGCCCGACTGCCCGCCGGTTGGGTACAAGCTTCGCGACCCGCACCGGGATGTCTGGGTGCGCTTCCACAGC
>NZ_JBIDCA010000025.1:0-57081 GCF_043204345.1 Streptomyces sp. NPDC047917 | reverse complement strand
TTCCGGCGGTTCCAACCTTACCAGACTCTTTTTCGTTCCGTTTCCGGTCCGAATTTGAATTCCGGTGGCCTTTGGAGTGGCCTTGCCTTTCGGCGGATCCGACTTTATCAGAAGTTCTGAGTCGGAATTTCCACCCTGTCCTGGACGCCCAGCGCACACGAGTGTGCGCGGTGCTTCCCGGTCAGGCGGAGCCGTAAACGTACTGGAGCGGGGCGCCCCGATGCAAATCGGGGGCCCCGCTCCGGAGTTCGCGCCTGTCGGCGTCAGACCTCGACGACGACCGGAAGGATCATCGGACGCCGGCGGTAGGTGTCGGAGACCCACTTGCCCACCGTGCGGCGGACGAGCTGCTGGACCTGGTGGGGCTCCAGCACGCCGTCCTGGGCCGACCTGTTGATCGCTTCCTCGATCTTCGGCACGACGGCGCTGAACGCCGAGTCGTCGATGCCGGAGCCGCGGGCGTGGATGTCCGGTCCGCCCGTGATCTTGCCGGAGGAGCTGTCGACCACGATGAAGACGGAGATGATGCCCTCTTCGCCGAGGATCCGGCGGTCCTTGAGCGAGGTCTCGGTGACGTCGCCGACCGACAGGCCGTCGACGTAGACGTAGCCCGCCTGGACCTTGCCGACGATCTTGGCCCGGCCGTCGACGAGGTCGACGACGACGCCGTCCTCGGCGATGACGATGTGGTCCTTGGGCACTCCGGTGAGCGCGCCCAGTTCGGCGTTGGCCCTCAGGTGGCGCCATTCGCCGTGGACCGGCATCAGATTCTTCGGCTTGCAGATGTTGTAGAAGTACAGCAGCTCGCCGGCCGAGGCGTGGCCCGAGACGTGGACCTTGGCGTTGCCCTTGTGGACGACGTTGGCGCCCCAGCGGGTCAGGCCGTTGATCACGCGGTAGACCGCGTTCTCGTTGCCCGGGATCAGGGACGACGCCAGGATCACGGTGTCACCCGGGACGATCCGGATCTGGTGGTCGCGGTTGGCCATCCGGGACAGGGCCGCCATCGGCTCGCCCTGGGATCCGGTGCAGACCAGCACGACCTCGTCGTCCGGCAGGTCGTCGAGGGTCTTGACGTCGACGACCAGGCCCGCCGGAACCCGCAGGTAGCCGAGGTCGCGGGCGATACCCATGTTGCGGACCATCGAGCGGCCGACGAAGGCGACCCTGCGGCCGTACTCGTGTGCCGCGTCGAGGATCTGCTGGATGCGGTGCACATGGCTGGCGAAGCTCGCCACGATGATGCGCTTCTGGGCGTTGGCGAACACCGTGCGCAGGACGTTGGAGATGTCCCGCTCGGGCGGCACGAAGCCGGGGACCTCGGCGTTCGTCGAGTCGGAGAGGAGGAGGTCGATGCCTTCCTCGCTCAGCCGCGCGAAGGCGTGCAGGTCGGTGAGCCGGCCGTCCAGCGGGAGCTGGTCCATCTTGAAGTCGCCGGTCGCGACGGCCATGCCCGCGGGGGTGCGGATGGCGACCGCGAGGGCGTCCGGGATGGAGTGGTTGACCGCGATGAACTCGCAGTCGAACACGCCGATGCGCTCGCGCTGGCCCTCCGCCACTTCGAGGGTGTACGGACGGATGCGGTGCTCCTGGAGCTTCGCCTCGATCAGCGCGAGGGTCAGCTTGGAGCCGATGAGGGGGATGTCCGGCTTCAGGCGCAGCAGATACGGGACACCACCGATGTGGTCCTCGTGTCCGTGCGTGAGGACGATGCCCTCGATGTCGTCGAGACGGTCCCGGATCGTGGTGAAGTCCGGCAGGATCAGGTCGATTCCGGGCTGCTCCTCCTCGGGGAAGAGGACGCCACAGTCGACGATGAGCAGGCGGCCGCCGTACTCGAAGACCGTCATGTTGCGGCCGATTTCGCCGAGACCGCCGAGCGGGGTGACCCGGAGGCCGCCCTTCGGGAGCTTCGGCGGGGTGCCGAGTTCGGGATGCGGATGACTCAAAAGACTCTCCTTACCACGCACGCCACGTACCGCTTGGGCACGTGGCGCGCATGTCATTCGTGCACTTGCTGTTGTCTGTTTTTTCGCTCTTGCGAGTGTTCTTCGCGTATTCAGTTGTGAAGTCTGTGATTACAGCTCTACCCCGCCGGCGGCGAGATCGATCTTGAGCTGGGCCGTTTCCTGCTCGGTGAGCTCCACCAGCGGGAGGCGCAGCGGGCCTGCGGGCAGTCCCTGGAGGGCCAGGGCGGCCTTGGTGGTGATCACACCCTGGGTGCGGAACATGCCGGTGAAGACCGGCAGGAGCTTCTGGTGGATCTCCGTCGCCTTCTGGACGTCGCCCCCGACATGGGCCTCGACGAGGGCGCGCAGGTCGGGGGTGACGACATGGCCGACGACGGAGACGAAGCCGATGGCGCCGACCGAGAGCAGCGGCAGGTTGAGCATGTCGTCGCCGGAGTACCAGGCGAGGCCGGAGCGGGCGATGGCCCAGCTGGCGCGGCCGAGGTCGCCCTTGGCGTCCTTGTTGGCGACGATGCGCGGGTGCTCGGCGAGCCGTACCAGCGTCTCCGTGTCGATCGGCACACCGCTCCGGCCGGGGATGTCGTAGAGCATCACCGGCAGGCCGGTGGCGTCCGCGATGGCCGTGAAGTGGCGGAAGAGGCCTTCCTGCGGCGGCTTGTTGTAGTACGGCGTCACCGCGAGGAGCCCGTGGGCGCCGGCGCGTTCGGCCGTACGGGCGAGCTCGACGCTGTGACGGGTGTCGTTGGTGCCGATGCCGGCGACGACATGGGCCCGGTCTCCCACGGCTTCCAGGACCGCCCTTACGAGCTGGTCTTTCTCCGCGTCGCTGGTGGTCGGGGACTCGCCGGTGGTGCCGTTGACGACGAGGCCGTCATTGCCTGCGTCCACCAGGTGGGCGGCGAGCCGCTGGGCACCGTCGAGGTCGAGTGCGCCGTCCGCCGTGAAGGGCGTGACCATAGCGGTGAGGACCCGCCCGAAGGGGGTCTGCGGAGTGGAGATCGGAGCCATGGGTAACACGCTACTCGCTGCTCAGGGCCCAATGCCCCCTCGGGGGGACAAGCGATAGGAGCCCGGCACTGCCTGCTCGGGGGTTCAAGCAGTGCCGGGTCCGTTTGATCAGCCTAGATGAACTTCACGAAACGCCGCAATATGGACACCGCTTACGGGGCTACGCGTCCGTTCTTGTTGAAGGCTGCATGGGTGAGCGGCATCAGGCGGGCCCAGTGCTCCTCCATCTGCTGGCCGACCATCTCGATCTCGCGCTGCGGGAAGGACGGCACCTTCGCCAGCTCGTGCTGGGTGCGCAGGCCGAGGAAGTGCATCAGCGAGCGGGCGTTGCACGTGGCGTACATCGAGGAGAAGAGGCCGACGGGGAGCACGGAGCGGGCGACCTCCCGGGCCACTCCCGCGGCGAGCATCTCCTGGTAGGCCTCGTACGCCTGGCGGTAGGAGTCCTCCATGACGCGGCCGGTGAGCTCCTGCTGGGCCTGGGTGCCCTCGACGAACTCGTACTTGCCGGGGCGGCCCTGCTGGACGAGCTTGCGGGAGGCGTCCGGGACGTAGAAGACCGGCTCCAGCTCCCGGTAGCGGCCCGATTCCTCGTTGTACGACCAGCCGACGCGGTGCCGCATGAACTCGCGGAACACGAAGATCGGGGCGCTGATGAAGAAGGTCATCGAGTTGTGCTCGAACGGGCTGCCGTGGCGGTCACGCATCAGGTAGTTGATGAGTCCCTTGGAGCGCTCGGGGTCCTTCGTGACCTCTTCCAGGGACTGCTCACCGGCCGTGGAGACGCGGGCCGCGAACAGGACGTCGGAGTCGCCCGCGGCGTGTTTCACCAGCTCAACGGTCACATCGCTGCGGAAGCTGGGCTTTGCGGGCTCGGGGGTCTCGGTCACCGGCGGGGTCCTTCCAATTGCGTCGCTCGGGCGGCGCCCACTCTACGGGCCACCACTGACAACCGGTCCGGAAGGGCCGTCCAGGGATTTCTTCGACGAATTCGGCGATTCGGGGCACCGATCGGGCCCGTTGTGCGTCTGACTCAATAGCAGCATCCGTCACAGAGTTCAAGGAGACCTTCCTCATGTTCCGCCGGCGTGAATCCGTCCCGTTCTCGTTCGTGGCCGAGAGCGACCGATTCCGCAGTAATGTCACACCCCCGCCCCGGCAGCGCGCCACCGTCTCCCAGCTGGCCGGGCGTTCCCTCGTCGGGCTGACCATGGTCGCCGGTCTCGTCGGGGCACTGGTCCTCGGCCTGCCCGCGCTCGGCCCCGCGCAGAGCCCCTCGCACGCCGAGCAGACCGAGGCCACCCACGGGCGCTGACTCGTACGGGGCCCTGGGGTGGTCGGGTCGGTGATCTCCTCGGTAGCCTCACCGGGCACAGCAATCGAGCGTGTTTGTGAGTGAGGATCAGTCGTGCCCCTGCCCTTCCTGACGGCCGACCGCGCGTTTGACGCGAGCGCCGAGGACATCGCGCTGCCGTTCGACGACCATGACAGCTGGCGGCGTCCGTACCGTCCCGGCCCCTGGCGGGTCGCGGCGGCGGCCTTCCTGCTGCTGCTCGCGTCCTTCGTACTGCTCGCGGGAATGATCATCGCGTTCGCCGGCGCGGTGCCGGGTTCGGCCGTATGCCTGGGCCTCGCCCTGGCGGTCATCCTCAGCGCGCTGCGGCTGCTGCGGGTCGGTACCTGGGTCAGCAGCCACGGTGTGCGGCGGGTGGGCTTCTTCACCAGCGTCACCGTGCCGTGGAACCGGGTCGCCGCGATCCGCACGGTGCAGCAGCCCGTGAAATGGCTCGGATTCCCCCGCACCGTCCAGGGGCAGGCGCTGATCCTGGTACGCCAGGGGGGTGAGCCGGTTCCGCCGCTGCTCACCGACAACAACGCCGACTTCCTGACCCGGAGCGAGGCGTTCGACCGCGCCGCCGACACGGTGGAGGCGTGGGGAGACGAGTACCGGGGGGTCTGACCCCCGGAGAGCCGGCAGGACGCCCGGCCCGGCCCCTTCAGGGGGTGCTGGGCCGGGCGTCCTTCGTGTGCAGGGCGATGGCGCGCTGCATGGCCTTGCGGGCCCGCGGGGTGTCCCTGGCGTCCTGGTAGGCGACGGCGAGGCGGAACCAGCAGCGCCAGTCGTCCGGGGTGTCCTCGGTCTCCTCGCGGCGGCGGGCGAACACGGCGTCGGCCGAGTCGCGGTCGATCCGGCCGGACGGGGTGCGGACCAGCTCGTCGACCGGCAGGCCGCCCTCCGCGTCGAGCTCCGCGGCCAGCGCGTTGGCCCGCGACACGAACTGGGTGTTCTTCCAGAGGAACCAGATGCCGATCACCGGCAGGATCAGCACCGCGACGCCGAAGGCGACCGTCAGCAGCGTGCCGTGCCGGATGAGCAGGACGCCGCGACTGCCGACGAGGGCGAAGTAGAAGACCAGGACGGCAGCGGTGACGAAGTAGGTGATCTTTGCGCGCATGGCAGGCTCAGTCAGTTCAGGTCGAGGAAGTTTTCCAGGCCGAACGTGAGGCCGGGAGTGGTCACCACGCGGCGTACACCGAGCAGGATGCCCGGCATGAAGCTGCTGTGGTGCAGGGAGTCGTGGCGGATGGTGAGCGTCTCGCCCTCGCCGCCGAGCAGCACTTCCTGGTGCGCGAGGAGACCGCGGAGCCGGATCGCGTGGACGGGGACGCCGTCCACGTCCGCGCCGCGGGCGCCGTCCAGGGCCGTGGCGGTGGCGTCGGGCTGCGGGGCGCAGCCGGCCTTCCGGCGAGCGTCGGCGATCAGCTGGGCGGTACGGGTGGCGGTGCCCGAGGGGGCGTCCACCTTGTTGGGGTGGTGCAGTTCGACGACCTCGACCGACTCGAAGTAGCGGGCGGCCTGCTCCGCGAACTTCATCGTGAGGACGGCGCCGATGGAGAAGTTCGGTGCGATGAGCACACCGGTCTCCGGGGAGCCGGAGAGCCAGGTGTTGAGCTGCGCGAGCCGTTCGTCGGACCAGCCCGTCGTACCGACGACGGCGTGGATGCCGTGCCGGACGCAGAAGTCGAGGTTGTCCATCACCGACGCGGGGGTGGTGAGCTCGACGACGACCTGGGCGCCGGAATCCGTGAGGGTCGCCAGCTCGTCGCCGCGGCCCAGCGCGGCCACCAGCTCCATGTCGTCGGCGGCCTCGACGGCTCGTACCGCCTCGGATCCGATGCGGCCCTTGGCGCCGAGAACGGCCACGCGCAGCTTGCTCATTGCTCTGGTTCCTTAACGGTGGGGTTAGGAGACCGCTTCTTCGAGGCGGTCGGCCTGCTTGTCCTTGAGCGGGCCGATGACGGAGAGGGAGGGGCGGTGTCCGAGGACCTCGGCCGCGACCTCGCGCACGTCGTCGGGGGTGACCTGTGCCATCCGGGCGAGCATGTCGTCGACCGACATCTGGTCGCCCCAGCACAGCTCGCTCTTGCCGATGCGGTTCATCAGCGCGCCGGTGTCCTCCAGGCCGAGGACGGTGGAGCCGGAGAGCTGGCCGATGGCGCGGCCGATCTCCTCGTCGGTCAGTCCTTCGGACGCCACCCGGTCGATCTCGTCCCGGCAGATCTTGAGGACGTCGTGGACCTGGCTGGGCCGGCAGCCCGCGTACACCCCGAAGAGTCCGCAGTCGGCGAAGCCCGAGGTGTACGAGTACACGCTGTAGGCGAGGCCGCGCTTCTCCCGTACCTCCTGGAAGAGGCGTGAGCTCATGCCGCCGCCGAGGGCGGTGCTGAGTACGCCCAGTGCCCAGCGGCGATCGTCGGTGCGCGCCAGGCCGGGTACGCCGAGGACGACGTGGGCCTGCTCGGTCTTGCGGTTCAGCAGCTCCACCCGGCCCGCGGTGCGCAGGGTGCGCGATCCCTCGCGCGGGGCGACCGGGACGGCGTCGGTGCGGGACAGCGCGCCCGCCCGCTCGAACGCGCGGCGGACCTGGCGTACGACGGTGGCGTGGTCGATGTTGCCCGCGGCGGCGACGACCAGGTGCGTGGGGTCGTAGTGCTTCTTGTAGAAGCGGGCGATCCGGCCGCGGTCGAGCGCGTTGATGGTGTCGACGGTGCCCAGGACCGGGCGGCCGAGGGGGGTGTCGCCGAGCATGGTGTGCGCGAACAGGTCGTGCACGCAGTCGCCCGGGTCGTCCTCGGTCATCGCGATCTCTTCGAGGATGACGCCGCGCTCGGCGTCGACGTCCTCGGCGGTGATCAGCGAGCCGGTCAGCATGTCGCAGACGATGTCGATGGCCAGCGGCAGGTCGGTGTCGAGGACCCGCGCGTAGTAGCAGGTGTACTCCTTCGCCGTGAAGGCGTTCATCTCGCCGCCGACCGCGTCGATCGCGGCGGAGATGTCCAGGGCGCTGCGCTTGGCGGTGCCCTTGAAGAGGAGGTGTTCGAGATAGTGCGTCGCGCCGTTCAGCGTGGGGGTCTCGTCGCGTGATCCGACGTTGGCCCAGATGCCGAAGGTGGCGGAGCGTACGGAGGGCAGGGTCTCGGTGACCACCCGGAGACCGCCGGGCAGGACGGTGCGGCGGACCGTACCGATGCCATTGGTGCCCTTGAGAAGCGTTTGGGTACGGGCGACGGCCCGCGCCTTCGAGGAGGCGCGGGCCGTCGTCACGGAACTACGGGACGTCACTTGGCGGCGTCGTCCTTCTTCTCGTCCTCTTCACCCTCGACGACCGGGATCAGGGAGAGCTTGCCGCGCGAGTCGATCTCGGCGATCTCGACCTGGACCTTGGCGCCGACGCCGAGCACGTCCTCGACGTTCTCCACGCGCTTGCCACCGGCGAGCTTGCGGATCTGCGAGATGTGCAGCAGGCCGTCCTTGCCGGGCATCAGGGAGACGAAGGCACCGAAGGTGGTGGTCTTGACGACCGTACCCAGGTAGCGCTCGCCGACCTCCGGCATGGTCGGGTTGGCGATCGAGTTGATCGTGGCGCGGGCGGCCTCGGCGGCCGGGCCGTCGGCGGCACCGATGTAGATGGTGCCGTCGTCCTCGATCGTGATGTCGGCGCCGGTGTCCTCCTGGATCTGGTTGATCATCTTGCCCTTGGGGCCGATGACCTCACCGATCTTGTCCACTGGGATCTTGACGGTGATGATCCGCGGGGCGTTCGGGGACATCTCGTCCGGGACGTCGATGGCCTCGTTCATCACATCGAGGATGTGGAGGCGGGCGTCGCGGGCCTGCTTCAGCGCGGCGGCCAGGACCGAGGCGGGGATGCCGTCGAGCTTGGTGTCGAGCTGGAGCGCGGTGACGAACTGCTTCGTACCGGCGACCTTGAAGTCCATGTCACCGAAGGCGTCCTCCGCACCGAGGATGTCGGTGAGGGCGACGTAGTGGGTCTTGCCGTCGATCTCCTGGGAGATCAGACCCATGGCGATACCGGCGACGGCGGCCTTGAGCGGCACACCGGCGTTCAGCAGCGACATGGTGGAGGCGCAGACCGAGCCCATGGACGTCGAGCCGTTGGAGCCCAGCGCCTCGGAGACCTGGCGGATCGCGTAGGGGAACTCCTCGCGCGTCGGCAGCACCGGCACGATGGCGCGCTCGGCGAGCGCACCGTGGCCGATCTCGCGGCGCTTGGGCGAGCCCACGCGGCCGGTCTCACCGACGGAGTACGGCGGGAAGTTGTAGTTGTGCATGTAGCGCTTGCGGGTCACCGGGGAGAGGGTGTCCAGCTGCTGCTCCATGCGGAGCATGTTGAGGGTGGTGACGCCCAGGATCTGGGTCTCGCCACGCTCGAACAGCGCCGAGCCGTGCACCCGCGGGATGGCCTCGACTTCGGCGGCGAGCGTACGGATGTCCGTGACGCCGCGGCCGTCGATGCGGACCTTGTCCTTGATGACGCGCTCGCGGACCAGCTTCTTGGTCAGGGCGCGGTACGCGGCGGAGATCTCCTTCTCGCGGCCCTCGAAGGCCGGGAGGAGCTTCTCGGCGGCGATCTCCTTGACGCGGTCCAGCTCGGCCTCGCGGTCCTGCTTGCCGGCGATGGTGAGCGCCTGGGCCAGCTCGGACGTCACGGCGGCGGCGAGCGCCTCGAAGACGTCGTCCTGGTAGTCCAGGAAGACCGGGAAGTCGCCGGTGGGCTTGGCGGCCTTGGCGGCGAGGTCCGACTGGGCCTTGCAGAGGACCTTGATGAAGGGCTTCGCGGCTTCCAGACCGGCGGCGACGACCTCCTCGGTCGGGGCCTCGGCGCCGTCCTTGACGAGCTGGATGGTCTTGTCGGTGGCCTCGGCCTCGACCATCATGATCGCGACGTCGCCGTCCTCCAGGACGCGACCGGCGACGACCATGTCGAAGACGGCGTCCTCCAGCTCGGTGTGCGTCGGGAAGGCGACCCACTGGCCCTTGATCAGCGCGACACGGGTGCCGCCGACGGGGCCGGAGAAGGGCAGGCCGGCCAGCTGCGTGGAGCAGGAGGCGGCGTTGATCGCGACCACGTCGTACAGGTGGTCGGGGTTGAGCGCCATGATCGTCTCGACGATCTGGATCTCGTTGCGCAGGCCCTTCTTGAAGGAGGGGCGCAGCGGGCGGTCGATCAGGCGGCAGGTGAGGATCGCGTCCTCGGAGGGCCGGCCCTCACGACGGAAGAAGGAGCCGGGGATCTTGCCGGCGGCGTACTGCCGCTCCTCGACGTCCACCGTGAGGGGGAAGAAGTCGAGCTGGTCCTTGGGCTTCTTGGAAGCGGTGGTGGCCGACAGCACCATGGTGTCGTCGTCCAGGTACGCCACGGCGGAGCCGGCGGCCTGCTTGGCCAGGCGGCCCGTCTCGAAGCGGATGGTGCGGGTGCCGAAGGTTCCGTTGTCGATAACGGCCTCGGCGTAGTGGGTCTCGTTCTCCACTAGCGTTTTCTCCGATACATAGCGTCTTCTCGCCCCCACGCCCGTGTGGCGGGGGACGGTAGCGGAGAAGCCCTCCATCGGCGGGCCGGTCTTCGATCGAAGCACCCGGGTCGATGAGTCCGGGGGCCACTACCGAGGACCGGCGGCGGGGAGGTCTGCTTCTCGCTCGTCTGTCGGTCGTTCTCCGACCAGGTTACTGAGATTCGGTTCTGCTTGGCATTTCCGGCCGTGCGGGCGGACCCGTCACGTCCGGTTCCTGCCCGCGTACGCACAATCGTACGTACAGCAAAGGGAGCGGCCCCCCTCAGTGGTGGGAACCGCTCCCTTCACGGCGAACTACTTGGCGCCGCCGGCCGCACCGCGGCGGATGCCGAGGCGGTCGACCAGGGCACGGAAGCGCTGGATGTCCTTCTTGGCCAGGTACTGAAGGAGGCGGCGACGCTGGCCGACCAGGATCAGCAGACCACGACGGGAGTGGTGGTCGTGCTTGTGCGTCTTGAGGTGCTCCGTCAGGTCCGAGATCCGGCGGGAGAGCATGGCGACCTGGACCTCGGGGGATCCGGTGTCACCCTCCTTCTGGGCGAACTCGGACATGATCTGCTTCTTCGTAGCGGCGTCGAGCGGCACGCGTACTCCTCTTGATGTTCGATGCGCCCCACGAGTGCCCCTGGTCTTGTTCGCAGGGGAGCTTCCATGACTCGGAGGCGAAGGTCCGATGAGCGCAGATCCCAGGATGATCCGGGAGCGCGTACACAAACGGCCGTCACACAGCGTACCAGTCCCGCGCAGCCGGTTCGGCCGGGCGGGTGCGCGGGGTCAGCTGGTGAGAGCGCGGATCGATCGGTAGAGGTCGAAAACGGCGAGGCACAGGGGAATCAGCGTCAGGAGCACACACGCTTCGGCGATCTCCAGGAAGCGCCCCCAGAACGGGGTCACGCCCTTGCGCGGCACGATCAGCCCGATGGCGGTGATCAGAGCGGCGGCGCCCGCGACGGCGGCGGCGAGCCAGATCGTACGGATGTCGAGTGCGGTGCTGTCACCCATGGCGGCGTCGCGCAGCATTTCGACCGGCGGGTTGAGGGAGAGGCCGAGACCCAGGAGCACGAGGGCGCCGAGACCCGCCGCCAGCGCGCACCCGACCTGGGCGGTGTAACGGAACAGGTGGGAGCGCATCAGCATGGCCACCCCGGTGGCGAGCGCCAGCAGCTGGCCCCAGATGTTGTCCGAGAACCCCAGGACGGCCGCGGCGCCCACGGCCACCAGCGCGCATCCGCCGACCAGGCCGACGAGCAGTTCATGGCCGCGCCGCGCCTGGGCGGCGATGCGGTCGGCGTCGACCGGGCCCTGCGGGGCAGGTTCGGACGTCCCGTAGTCACCGGCGGTGGTGCGGGGCGGCTCGAAGCCGATGGGGAGGCGGGCGAAACGGGTGGAGAGGCCGGGAAGGAAGGCGAGGACTCCCACGGAGAGCGGCGCGCACACCGCGGCGGTCTCGGCGGGCTCCATGCCGGCGATGATCGCGGCGAAGGTCACCAGCACACCGACGGCGGCGGCGAACACGAAGGCGACGAAGAGGCCGTCCCCGCCGGGGGCGGCGATCATGAGGATCACCGCGACCACCAGCACCGCGGCGCAGGCGAGCAGGAACTGGAGCCTGCCGACGCCCTGCCCCGTGCCGAGCGACAGCAGCCCGGCGCCGGAGACCGCGGCGTTCGCGAGCGCGCCGATGCCCAGCGCCGTGCACGATCCCCGGTCGTCGTACACCCGGGCACGTACGCAGGCGAGCGCGAGGGCGAGCACGGCGACGATCGCGGCGAGGGCGCCCGGCAGCCCGTGCATGTCGTGCCTGGGTCCGGAGTTCCACAGCACGAAACCGAGCAGGACCAGCAGGAGCGACCCCGCGAAGAGCCCGGCACCGCGCATGAGGCTGTCGCCCCACAGGGTGCGGTCGCGGGCCACGGCGGTGGCGACCGCGTCGGAGACGTCGTCGAAGACCGCGGGCGGCAGCGACTCGGAGAAGGGGCGCAGGGACAGCAGTTCGCCGTCGAGGATGCGCTGGCCGGCCAGGGTGCGCCCGCTGTCGAGGACGGTGCCGTCGCGGCGTACCAGGTGATAGCCGACCGGAGCGCCCTGGGCGGGGCTCTGTCCCGACAGCCGGAGGATCTCCGGGTACAGGTCGGCGACGGGGATGTCCTCCGGCAGCGCCACGTCGACGCGGCTGTCGGGCGCGACGACCGTGACCCGGCAGAAGCCGGTTCCGTTGCCGGCCGGAACTCCGGGTCCGGGCCGACCTTGTCCGGTGGCTGCCGTTTGGGCCGTCATAGTCACCTGTTGCTCCCCCTCATCGTTCTCCTGACACGAACCGGGGATCGCGGACCTCGCCGAGGGCCGCCGCGTGATTCCCGGCGGGCGCGGGACGACAACCACGGCGCCTCGCCGCGTTGCCGGAACACCCGGTCGCATCCACTGCTCGGGGTGTCCCTCCGTCCTGCGGTGCACCGCATCCGGCGAGCACGCCGATCCACCGCGGCCACGGGACGGCCTTCGCGCCCCGAACGGCCATTTTCTTGCGGTAGTTAGCGAATGCTTACATGCGTTGCGACACCCTACCGCTCTCGATGTCATTCCATACGCCAGTAGGATCCTCCCGCGGATGGAGCCCGTCGCCACGGGGGCGCCGATACGAACAGTTCTGTCCGGCAAGGGAATTGGTGAGCTGTGAGCCAGATTGTCGTCAAGCGCCCACCGCGGGCCCTGCCCTCCGAAGTGCCGGACGAGCAGGTGCAGTTGCAACCTCCGCCCGAACTGCCCCGCGGTCAGCAGGAGGGGGTGATGATGCAGTTGCTGCCGATGCTCGGCATGGGCGGCTCCGTGGTCTTCTTCTTCATGACCCCGAACCCGATCATGCGGATCATGGGCATGATCATGATCGCCTCGACGGTCGCCATGGCCGTGGCGATGATGGTGCGCTTCCGGCGGGGGACCCAGGGGCAGCTTGCCGACATGCGGCGGGACTACCTGAAGTACCTGACGCAGACCAGACGTGCCGTGCTGAGGACGGCCCGGAAACAGCGCGACGCACAGTTCTATCTCCACCCGTCCCCGGACCAGTTGTGGGCGCTCGTCGCCGAGGGCAGCCGGGTCTGGGAGCGCCGCGTCGGTGACGCCGACTTCGCGCAGGTGCGCATCGGCCTGGGCAGTCAGGAACTCGCCACTGCGCTCATCGCCCCCGACACCGCGCCGGTGGACGAGCTGGAGCCGCTGACCGCGGGGGCGATGCAGCAGTTCCTGACGACCCACAGCACGCTCGACGGCCTGCCCATGGCGGTCTCGCTGCGCGCCTTCTACCACCTGACGATCAGCGGCGAGGCGGAGTCCGTCCGTTCCACGGCCCGCGCGATGGTCGGTGCGCTGGCCTCGCTGCACTCCCCCGAGGACCTGGTCATCGCCGTCGCGACGGACCCGGACGCCGCCCCGCGCTGGGAATGGGCGAAGTGGCTTCCGCACGTCCAGGCCCCGGATCTCGTCGACGGTGCCGGCGTCCGCCGGCTGATCACCACGAGCGTCGGGGAGCTGGAGGAGATGCTCGCGTCCCGGCTCGACGGCCGACCGCGCTTCCAGCCCGATGGCCAGCCGCTCATGGACCAGCCCCATGTCGTCGTCGTGCTCGACGGCCGGTCCGTGTCGCCGGTGTCCGCGCTGGCCGCGGCCGAGGGCCTTCAGGGCGTGACGGTCATCGAGGTCGTACCGGGCGAGGTCAGCGGGGCACGTGGTGGCCTGTCCGTCGTGGTCCAACCTCATCTGCTCCAGCTGGAGTCGGGGCACGGACTGGTCTACGACGGGGTTCCCGACCTGCTCAGTCATGAGGCCGCCGAGGCGCTGGCCCGGCAGCTGGCGCCGCTCCATGTGGCCTCGGGCGGGGACGACGACGAGCCACTTCTCGCCAATCTCGAATTCACCGATCTGCTGAACCTCGGTGACGCCGCCTCGGTCGATGTCGCCAGGACCTGGCGGGCCCGCTCCCAGGCGGAGCGGCTGCGCGTCCCGATCGGGGTCGGCGAGGACGGCAGCCCCGTGATGCTGGACCTCAAGGAAGCGGCGCAGGAGGGAATGGGGCCGCACGGACTGTGCGTCGGCGCCACCGGTTCCGGAAAGTCCGAGCTGCTGCGCACGCTCGTGCTCGGCCTCGCCGTCACCCACACCTCGGAGACGCTCAACTTCGTACTGGCGGACTTCAAGGGTGGTGCCACCTTCGCCGGCATGGCGCAGATGCCCCATGTCGCGGCGGTGATCACCAACCTCGCGGACGATCTGACGCTGGTCGACCGCATGGGTGACTCCATCAGCGGTGAGCTCAACCGCCGGCAGGAGATGCTGCGTGACGCGGGCAACTACGCCAACATCCACGACTACGAGAAGGCGCGTGCCGCGGGTGCCCCGCTGCAGCCCATCCCCTCTCTCGTCCTGGTCATCGACGAGTTCAGCGAACTGCTGACCGCCAAGCCCGACTTCATCGAGATGTTCGTGCAGATCGGGCGCATCGGCCGTTCGCTGGGCGTGCATCTGCTGCTGGCCTCGCAGCGCCTGGAGGAGGGGCGGCTGCGCGGTCTGGAGACCTATCTGTCGTACCGGATCGGCCTGCGCACGTTCTCGGCGGGCGAGTCCCGGGCGGCGCTGGGTGTGCCGGACGCCTACCACCTGCCCAATGTCCCCGGTTCCGGGTACCTGAAGTACGGCACGGACGAGATGGTGCGCTTCAAGGCCGCGTACGTCTCCGGGGTGTACCGCTCGGGACCCCAGACGGCCGTGCCCTCGGGGCCCCTGCCGGTGGACCGCAGGCCGGTGGTGTTCACGGCGGCTCCGGTGCCGGTCCGCTACGTACAGCCGAGCCCGCGGACCGGCGCCGCCGTACCCGACGCACGTACGTCGGAGGACGATGCCCTGGCCGACACGGTGCTCGATGTGATCGTGCGCCGGCTGGAGGGCCGGGGGGCCTCCGCGCACCAGGTGTGGCTTCCTCCGCTGGACAACCCGCCGTCGCTGGACGAGCTCCTGCCGGGGCTTTCCGCGGTCGAGGGCCGCGGGCTGACCCAGCCCGGATTCGAGGGTTCGGGCCGCCTCGTCGTACCCCTGGGTGTGGTCGACAAGCCGTACGAGCAGCGGCGCGACACCCTCTACCGGGACTTCTCCGGTGCGGCGGGTCACATGCAGATCATCGGCGGTCCGCAGTCCGGCAAGTCCACGCTGCTGCGCACGCTCATCGCGGGCTTCGCACTCACCCACACGCCGCAGGAGGTCCAGTTCTACGGACTCGACTTCGGTGGCGGTGGCATGGCCTCGGTCTCCGGTCTGCCGCACGTCGGCGGGATCGCCTCCCGGCTCGACCCCGAGCGGGTGCGGCGCACGGTCTCCGAGGTGTACGGGATCATGGCGCGGCGCGAGGAGTACTTCCGCAGCGCCGGCGTCGACTCCATCGCCACCTTCCGCAGGCTGCGGGCGCGCGGCGACATCTCGGTCACGGACCAGCCGTGGGGCGACGTCTTCCTGATCATCGACGGCTGGGGCAACTTCCGTACGGACTACGAGGCCCTGGAACCGGCGGCGTTGGACATCGCGGCGCGCGGCCTCGGGTACGGCATCCACCTGATCGTCACGGCGTCGCGTTCCATGGAGGTCCGGGCCACCCTCAAGGACCACCTGATGAACCGGCTGGAACTGCGGCTCGGTGACGTCATGGACTCCGAACTGGACCGCAAGGCCGCGGTCAACGTGCCCGCAGGCGTGCCCGGCCGCGGTCTCACGCCGGAGAAGCTGCACTTCATGGCGGCGGTACCGCGGATCGACGGCATCAACTCCGACAGCGACCTCTCCGAGGCGACCGCGGCCATGAACCAGGAGGTCGCCCGGCACTGGACCGCGGCGTCCGCCCCGGCGGTCCGGCTGCTGCCCCGCGAACTCCCGGTGCGCGATCTGCCCGCGGGTTACGCGCAGCCGGAGCGGGGCGTCGCGTTCGGTATCGACGAGAACAACCTGGAGCCGGTCTTCCTCGACTTCGAGCGCGACCCGTTCTTCCTGGTGTTCGGCGAGAGCGAGTCCGGCAAGTCGAATCTGCTGCGGCTGCTCATCAAGCAGCTGAGCGAGAGGTACGACGGGAGCACGTGCAAGTTCTTCGTCATCGACAACCGCCGAGCGCTACTGGACGTCACCCCCACGACGCACCTGGCGGAGTACGTGCCCATGTCCAACAACATGGAACACCACGTGGACGCGCTGTACGACCTGATGAAGCGTCGTACGCCGTCGCCCGACGTCACGGCGCAGGAACTGCGCGAACGCAGCTGGTGGAGCGGCCCGACGGTGTACGTGGTCATCGACGACTACGACCTGGTCTCCACCTCCAGCGGAAACCCGCTGGCCAAGCTCACGGAGATGCTGCCGTTCTCACGTGACGTCGGCGTCCGGTTCATCATCGCCCGTAGCACGGCGGGTGCCGGACGGGCCCTGTACGAGTCGTTCATGCAGCGCATCACGGAGCTGGGCGCGCAGGGCCTGATGCTCTCGGGCGACCCCATCGAGGGCGACATCCTCGGCAACGTACGCCCGCGGCCGATGCCGCCGGGGCGCGGGGTCTTCGTCACCCGGCGGCGCGGAAATCCGCTGGTGCAGACGGGGGTCATGGAGGGGCAGAGGTAGGGACGCGCGGGCTCGGCGGGGAACGCGGGGAACGCGGGGAACGCGGGCGGGGAGTGCGGGCGGGGCACGGTGACGGTCGGAACGACCGGTCGTGCCCCGTTCACGCTCCCCGCCTTCTTCACTTCCTGTCTCGCTGTCTCGCTGTCTCGCTGTCTCGCTGTCTCGCTGTCTCGCTGTCTCGCTGTCTCGCTGCTGCCAATACGCGGCCGCCGGCGCGACTGCACTCGAAGGGGGGATATTTGGTGGACATTCATGGAGCCCAGTAATTGATGAAACCCGGACCACCGGACTGAGTTGCGCCAGGCGGCCACCGTTTTCGCCTATCAGCCAACGAAGCAGAACTATAAAATTCAGCAAAACGCGCGCCCTGCACAGGTTCTGTCGGCGTCACCGTGGCAGCCACAGCGATTCCCGTCCATTGATTCCGTCCGTCAAAACCAGAGACCATGACGGAGCGTCCCGGACGGCCCGGGAACAGAACAACGGAGCGACGGAGCTGGCTTCACCGATGGCGTGGGACGAGTGGGAGCACCTCAAATCCGATGCGGCGGCGCGTGGTTCCGCACAGATGCAGCTGAATCAATATCCGGCAGATCAAGGAAGTGGCCCTGCGCCGGGCTCGGCCTCCGGCGATCTGAAATCGGACAAGAAGGCATGGGTAAGGGCCGGCGAGGGCGTGAAAGGCCTGATGGACGGCGTTGGCAAGGCCTTGGCGAAACTGAGCGAGGGACAGGCAAGGCTGGGCGACACCGGCGGGTGCCGGAGTGCGGCGGCACAGAAGGACCTGTACGAGTCCTGGCGGAAGTATGTCGGCGGTGTGAGCAGTCGCTGCGACGGGTTGGGCGGGCTCTTGGAGGGCGCGGGGCACGATCTTTCGAGGTCCGATCAGACGGTCAGGGAAGAGCTGGACAAGTTGCAGCTGAAGTACCAGGACACCGAGGCCGTCGGCGGCCGTACGAAAGAGACGTGATTCGCGCTCATGGATCTCGCGACGTTGAAAGACATCAAGCCGTCGGAGTACGAAGGCGCCGCGGACGCCTATCGGGCGACCGGTGACACGGCCAGTGCGGCCAAGGACACGATCGACAACCGGATCAGCGCGGGGATCCGCAACCAGCTCAAGGGTGAAGCGGCGAACGCGGCCTCTCGTGAGCTCCGCGAACTGTCGAAGAACTTCCACTACGTGCAGACCGAATGCGGTCTGGTGAGCACCGCGCTCAATGGTTTCGCCTTCGACATCGCAGTGGCCAAGCAGAGGCTGGAGGCGGCGATCGAGGACGCCCGCGCGGACCACTGCACGGTGAACCCGAACGGCTCGGTCACATACCCGGCAGGCAAGAAACCAGGCGCCGAGAAGACCGCCGACGGCGGCACGGTGACCGGGAGCACCGGAGGCAGCCCGGCGTCCGGCGCCCTGCAACGCCAGGCAGCCAACATGCACCCGAATCCGAACTTCGCCAGGGCGATGGCCTACGCCGACCGGATCACCGATGCGCTGAAGGAAGCCACGGATGCCGACGAGAAGTGGGCACCGAAGCTGCAAGCGCTGAAGGCCGATGACGACCTGAAGGTCTCCGCGCGGGACTGGGCCGACGCGCAGACGGACATGGGTGGAGTCCGCGAAGCGGGCAGGAGCTACCTCGGCTCCTTGCCGGAGCCCCCGACGGACGGCAGCCCGAAGGACAACGCATCGTGGTGGAACGGGCTCAGCCCGGAGGAGCGGGCAGCGTGGCTCTCCCTCCGCCCGGACACCGTGGGAGCGCTCGACGGGCTGCCTTCGACGGTTCGGGACGAGGCGAACCGCATCGTCCTCTCGGAGAAGCAGGGCGAGCTCCAACTGGAACTGGATTCCATCCCGAAGCCACCGGCCGACGAATGGACGTGGATCAAGGCCGGTCAGACTCCGTCCAGGGTGCACACTGACGAGTGGATGGCCTGGTACAACAAGTACGGCGATCGGTACGAACAGCTCAACAAGTCCCTCAAGGGGATGGAGAGCATCCAGGACCGTTTCGACGCAACCGGTACCAAGAACCTGCCCGAGGCATACCTGCTCGGATTTGACGCGGAAGGCAACGGCCGGGCGATCGTCGCCAACGGGAACCCGGACACGGCCGATCACCAAGCGGTCTACGTGCCGGGTACGACGGCGAACTTGGGCGGCATCAGCGGTGACATCAACCGGATGGTCAACGTCTGGACCGTGGCCAACGACGCGGCCGATGGTAAATCGGTGTCCACGATCACCTGGCTCGGGTACGACGCCCCGCAGAACATCGTCAAGGACTCGCCGTTCAGTCACTACGCGAACGACGGCGCGCCGGCCTTCAACCAGTTCATGGACGGACTCGACGCGTCGCACACCGGCGATTCGGACCCGCACCGCACCGCGATCGGCCACTCGTACGGAACCACCCTCATCGGTTCCGCGGCCCGGCAGGGTGACCTGAACGCGGACGATGTGATCCTCGCGGGCAGCCCTGGTGTTCAGATGCCCAAGGCCGAGCAACTGGACGTGCCCTCGGGGCACGTCTGGAACCAGGAGGCCGACGGAGATCCCGTGCCCGACATCGGTCGCTACGGACATGGCGGAACCGATTGGGACGGCCCCTGGACCATCCCCAGCGACGAACGCTTCGGCGCCAACCAGATGACCACCGACACCGAGGGCCACAGCGACTACTGGAAAGAGGGCACCGACAGCCTATGGAACCAAGGACAGGTCGTGGCGGGGAACAGTGACGCCGTGAAGTTGAAGCCACCGCCGAACTACTGGGCGCATGTGAAGTAAAGGTGTCGGGGCCTGGTGGCACCGCCCCTCGAAGCCCCCGACGACATGACCGGCCCATACCGGTCCGAAGCATCAAGGCCTCTCAACTTGAAGAGCAAACAGAGCGCCCCGGCACTCCTCCTGCCCCTCGTCCTCGCCACACTCACTGGATGCAGCATGGCTGACAGCAATAGTTCCGATGACATTCCGCTCGCGGGCGCAAGCACCTCGCTCGCCGCCGCCGACAAGATGGAACAGGTTTCCAGTGGGCTCTACGACCTGATCGGAGTCAAGGGAAAGGCGTCCGACAGCCGTCCAGGAGTCACGGATTGTTCGGGCAGAGACAAGGAGAAGTACTTCCAGATCTTTCACCCCTGGAGCTTCTATCCGACATCGGCGAGCGATCTCGACGAGGCTATGAGGCAGCTCAAGGCGGAGCTGCCCAACCACGGCTGGAAAGTCGTCGATTACGGGCCGGACACCAGTAGGAACAAGAACATCAATCTCACGGCCGACAACGACACGAAGAAGTACAGCGTCAAAGTCGTCCAGATGCCCAAGAACGACCCACCGAAGCTGAGCCTGATGGTCGTCTCCGGCTGTTATCAGGTGCCGGACGGCGAAGAGATCCAGCGGTTCTGAACGTGACGGCGGCCGAGCGGATCAAGTCGGCTTGCGGCCGGGCTTGATCAGCTCGGCTCGGTGGACGGGACACAGCTCAGGGTGGGCGCCTCCCGCGCGCGCCCACCCTGAGTCGTGATCTGCCGCGTTCTACTCGAAGTGGGCCCTCGCCCGCTTGTCGCCGGCGTGGTAGGAACCACCGGCTTCGCGCACCTTGCGCGAGATCTCGCTCAGGGCGTTGTGAATCGCCGTTGCGTCGTCGTCCCAGCCCTTCTGAGCGGTGTCGTAGGCACTCTTGGCCTCACCCACCCAGAGCTCGGACACGTTGGCGATCATCCGCTTGATGGACGCGAGGTCCTCCTGGAGCTGCTTGCTCTGCCGGTCGATGGCACCGGCCGCGAGGTCCAGGCTCGCGTAAGTGACAACCATCGTGCCGTCGTTGTTGCCCGACATGCGGTCCTCCCGTGTTATCCAGATTTGGTATGCAGGCCTCGTACGTGAAACGTGCGCGCCGAGGTCAGAAGTTGTTGAGGTTCGAAATCCTGGCCTCCGCACCGGCGTCACCCGAGTAACCGCTGACGACGTCGACGCCCTGGAGAGCCTGCTTGATCTCGTCCTCGGTGTTGTCCTTGATGGTGCGCGCTGCCTTGATGGCTTCCTGGAAGTTGAGCAGCCGATGGGCAATGCTGACCATCTTCCGGTTGACCTCTTCCTGCTTCGTGTTGAAGGCGCCGGCGCCGATGCCCTTCCAGTGGCCTTCCAGGCTGTCGATCGTCCCCTGGAGCGTCTTCAGCTGGCCCTTCACTGAGTCGAAGCGCGTGCCGAGCTCGCCCTCCAGCTTGAGGAGTGCGGCATCTGAGAGCTTCTGATCAGCCATGATCTCGGCTTCCTTCCTGGTGCTCTTGTTCGACCCGGCTTCGCTTGCCGGTGGGTACGGGTGGAGAAAGTGCGGTGGGTCAGGCGGTGCGGCGCTTACGAATGAGCGCGAAGGCTCCGCCGCCCAGCACGACGACCGCTGCCGCTCCGCCGATGATCAGGCCGAGCGAACTGCCGTTGTCCTTCTCGTTGCTGGAGCCTGCCACGACGGCGTCGTCAGCCGTTTCCTTCTTCTGGGGCTGTGACGAGCCTGGTGCGGAGGCGGCTGGGGAGGCCGAGGAACCGGACGTCTTTTCCTTGGTGAGGGGGCTGATGTCCGGAGCGCCGGGGTTTCCCTTGCCCTTGAGGATGTTCATGGAGGGGCGGATCAGACCATGACCGAGGTACTTGCTGAGCGTGCCCTTTTTCCAGTCACGGCCTGCTGTGTCGAAGAGGACGTTGAGAACCTGGTTCGCGGTCCAGTCTGGGTGAGCGGACCACACCAAGGCTGCGGAGGCAGACGCAATAGCAGTGGCCGCACTGGTGCCGCCGTCGCCGTCACAGTAGCTCTGAAATTTGGTATCGCACCAACGTGGAATTTCATTACCAGGAGCTGCGATATCCACAATATTTCCGTTTTGAGAGTACTCGGCTACCTTGCCGTCGCGGTCAGCCGAGGCGACACCGACCACCTGCGGATACGAGGCAGGAAACTGTTCCTTGTTCCCTTCCTCGGCATTGTTTCCAACTCCAGCAAAGAAGAGCTTTCCCTTGCTTTCTGCGTACTTGACTGCTTCCCGCTCTCCCCGGCCCGGGAAGTCACTCCCCATCGACATGCTGATGATCCGCGCATCGCTGTCCGCCGCAGCCCGGATAGCATCTTCGGTGTCTTTGGCATTCACCGAATGCTTGTTCTGAAACTCCGTATCAGTGACTCGAAACGGGATGATCTTCGCGCCTGGAGCAAGGCCTTGAAGTCCTCCGCCCTTGCCCGTGCCGGCAATCAGCTCGGCCATATCCGTGCCGTGCCCGGCATAGTCGTCGTACTCGTCGCCGTCGGCTCCCGTGGCGTCGAATCCTTTCAGGACCTGCCCCTTCAGGGAAGGTGTCGATGGGTTGACACCGGTGTCGATAACAGCAACCTTGATGCCTTCGCCCGTGGTGACCTTCCACATCTCCTCCGCCTGCATGGCGCTGAGATACCACTGCTTCGATTGCACATCTGCGGCTATCGCGGAGGGGGCGCCCCCCGCAATTCCCGCACTCCAAGCAACAACGACGGCCATCGTGCCGAGCAGACGTCCTGGCAATCCGACAGGCATGCGGCGCTTCCGGGTCTGGCTCATTCTTGCTGTCATCCTGACTTCCGAACCTTCCCTGTACCTACTCGATCACCGGAGGTGCGGCTCCACGCCGTCCGGCCTCCCACGTCTCTCTGTCTTCCACCAGGTAGTCCGGGCGAGCGGCGCCGCCGTCCTGGTCCTCGTCGTTGGAGTCCTGTCGCCCGACCGGACCACGTACAAGGCCCGCGCCCCCCGCCGTGAAGCCCCTCGAACCCGAGCCGGATCCGGCAGCGCTACGAGGCGTGCCCACAACGCCCTTCGAGCTGGGAGTCCCACGCCCGCCAGGTCGAGTCGCAGTGTTGGTTCCGCCGGCTCCGATCACCGTTGCGCGCGGAACACCACGGGTTCCGCCAGTCGAGTCTGTGCCTGGAGCGGTGCGCTGTGGAGTCCCGCCCATGATGGCCCTGGCGCGCCCAGTACGCGGTCCAGGCGACTTGGAGGTACTTGTAGGACTACCTGCCGTGGGCCTGCCACCGGTCACGCTGGTCCGGCCGGCGGCAGGTGGCTGACTCCCGCCTCCGCCAGGGCGTCCAGACGGGCCTGAGCCCGGGCCGCCGCCAATGGGTGCCGGACGCCCAACCGGAGCGCCGGTACGCCCAGTTGCCGTAGGCCCGCTGCTCGTGGGGCCACTCCTTCCGGGCTGTCCCACTGCTCTGGGCAGCCCGGTCGGTGGCGTGGAGCGTCGCGAGCCACCTGTCACAGGGTTCACAAACTGATTCACCATGGGCGGATTCGGCCCTGCACTCGGGCCCGTGGGATTTGCAGTCGGCGGCGCGGGGGACACGTCGGGAACTGTCACGGGGGCCGGTGGCGCCTTCACACTGTCGATCTCCGTCGAAGTGCTTGTGTCCGGCGTGGGTGCAGTTCCGAGTGCCTCGATTTCAGCTCGATTGCCGGGGGCCCCTGGGGTGCCAGTAGCAGCCGAGACACCGCGCTCTGAGTGGCCCTGTGCCGTGCGGCTGCCCAATTCCTCCGAGCTTGCGGAAGGGACGTTGGGTTCGCTCCCCTTCTCGATTTGCCTCAGCGGCTTCGGCATCGCAACATCAAGCTTCTTCTCAAACCGCGGCGGCTCCTGCGCCGCAAGCGTCTCCTCCGAAACCGAGTAGTACGACGCCAGCCGGTTCGCCTGGTTGATGGCCTCCTGGCGGTCCTTCTCGACCTTCACCGCCGCGGCGTACTCCGGGTTCCCGTCGATCCGTTTCGGGGTCTCGATCTCGTCGACCGACTTGCGTACCAAGCGGCTGTCGCGTGGCGGCAGGGACTTGCGCACGGAGGCGAGGCCGGCACCCGCGACCGTGATCTGGGTCCCGGCCGCCTCTGCGAAATCACCCAGTTTCGTGGCATGGGCGACCAGGCCTTTGCCCCAGTCGCGGAAGGCAATGCCGGACTCGCCCTCCCAGTCGACATCCCTGAGGAAGTCGCCCAGCTCCTTTGCCGCGTCCTTGATGGCTGTCCTCGCCTTCAAGAGCGCCTCACCCGCGTTTTCGAGGTGCTCCGGATTGGAGTTCTCGATCAGGTCGATCATCGCGTTGAGCTCGTGGCCCTCGAACGAAGTCCGTCCTGAAGGGCCCGACCCTCCCAAGGGGAACAGGTCCATGACCTCCTGGACCTGCCGGTTGACGTCAGTGACGATCAACTGGTTCTGGACGCGCTGATGGTCCTGTGCCTGCTGTTCCTTGGGAGTCAGCTCCGGCTGCTTCGGATCACTCATTCGGCTGCCCACCCCGAGTCACTCTTGTTGTCAGTGCTTCCGTGCTCAGGCTTGTCGGTCTTCTCCCCGTGCGCCTTCTCCTGCTCCTTGTCCAGGCGCGCCTGGATCTCGTAGAACCGGCGCCGAACCTCGTCGTCCACGTTGTCGAAGCCGACGGCCGCCGCGTGCACGCCCAGGCTCAAGTACTCGATCTGGTCACCGAGCGACTTGGAGAGCGAGACGAGCGCCTCGTGGACTCGGTTGTACTGCGTGTACAGCCCGTCCGCCTCCGCGAAGCACGCGTTCTGGCCGCTCAGTGCGGCGCGTGACACCCTCTGCGCCGCGATCTTCGACTTGCCGGCGGCCGACCCCTCAAGGTCGGCGAGCAACGCGTTGACACGACTTTGGAACTTCTCCAGCGCGCCAACACCGCGCCGGAGGTCGCCTGGACCGGCCACGATCCTGCCCTCCCCGTTTCCCCGATTCCCCGTTTGCTCGGACTGTCACTCGTTGCTTTCGCACTCACGTGAACAAGTCCGGCTCATCCCAAACCCTAGTCACTGGCTCCGACAGGGCCAACCTTCTTATCCATCACGTGACTTCCGCCGATCGATTCCCGGCCGAGAACCGCCTGGACCGCCGGCGGGCATCGCGCACGGCCACGGCGACGCCCGCTATCGCGGCGACCAGCACCGCTCCGCCCACCACCACATAGGTCGCCAGGCGTGCGTTGCGTTCGTCCGCCGTTTCGCCCAAGTGAAGTTCGGCCGGCGTCGGCGCTTCGCCCTTGCTCACGCCCTCGTGCGCCACCGGGCGCTCGATGGGCTTGTCGTCCTCCGTCAGGGCCCGCACGGGGTCGACCACACCCCAGCCCACCAGGTGGTCGTGGCCCGCCACCGAGCGTTCCGCCGTCTGCTCGATCTGGGCGACGATCTGTTTCTGCGTCCAGTCCCGGTGCTTGGCCTTGATGAGGGCGGCGACTCCCGCGACGTAAGGGGCCGAGAAGCTGGTGCCGTTGTCGGCGCAGTGTCCGCCGTCGGGGACCGTCGAGATCATGTCCACGCCGGGGGCGGCCACGCCCACGAAATCGCCGGACTGGGAGAAGGCCGCCCGCTCGTTGTTGCGGTCCGACGCGGCCACGGCCAGGACACCGTCGTACGAGGCCGGGTAGGTCTTCTTGACGTTGCCGCCGAGCCCGTCGTTGCCCGCGGAGGCGACGATCACGATGTCCTTGGCCAGGGCGGCGTCCACGGCGTCCTTCAGCACGCCTTCGGGCATCACCGCGTTGGCCGTGTCCTGGGAGATGTTGATGACGTCCGCGTGGGCGGTGTCGGCCGCGTAACTGATGGCGGTGGCCAGTGTTTCGGCCGTGCCGTGGCCCTCCGCGTCGTTCTGCTGGATCGGGATGATCACCGCGTCGGGAGCCAGGCCGGTGAAGCCGGTGCCCTTCACCTCCCGTGCGGCGATGATTCCGGCGACCTTGGTGCCGTGCCCGACTCTGTCGGTGGTGCCGTTCTCGTTGCCGCGCTCGATCTTGTTGCCGTTGTCGTCCTTGATGCCCTTCTTCATGAAGTTGTGGCCGCTCTTGGCGTCCACAGCCCCCTTGAGCTGGGGGTTCTTGATGTCCACGCCCGTGTCGATGACCGCCACCCGCACCCCCTTGCCGGTGGACTGCTTCCACAACTCGTCCATCAGGACGCGCTGCAACGACCAGGGGCGGCCCGCGTACATCTTCGAGGGGAAGGTGCACTGGGTGGAGTCGTCCGCCGCCGCGGGCGGCACCGGCAGTGTGACGAGGAGGACGGCGGTGGCGGCTGCGGCCGCCAGCGGACGCCCGTACGGATGCGAAGAGGAGTGCGTCGTCATGTGGATACGCCCCTCAGGAACCCTGCGGCTGGCGGGCCGCGCCCGTGGACAGGCGCGGTCCCGTGGGCAGGAACGAGGACCAGGCGGCCGGGACGGGAGCGGGCACGACGTCCTTGTAGCCGAGCCGGTTCTGCGCCTGTTGTGCCTCCTGCTGCCGCTGCTCCCGCTCCTCCTTCGTGCCCGATTCACCGATGCCGGAGTCGCCCTGCTCGCTGTCGCCGTTGGACTGCATGGCGTAGCGCAGACCGGTGTCGGTGACCAGGAAGAGCGGGCCGGAGTCCGCGCTGGACCCCTTGAACTGCCGGAAGAGCTGCCCGGATCCGGGGGTGACGTAGGCGCTGCTGGAGCCGGTGGGAAGCGTTGCGGGGAAGCTCGTGCCGACCCATGTGCTGAGCGTGGTGGCGCCGTTCTTCGTGTCGACACCGCGCAGGACGTTGCACACGGTGTTGCGGCGGCCGGCCTTGGAGCTCGCGGAGTTGACGGGCTTCGGCTCGCTCCTGGGCCAGTCGAAGTTCTGCCCGAACCCCTTGCCGGGCACGAACGCTCCCGCGCTGACGGACCTCGCCTTGCCGTCCTGGCCGAGCTTGACCAGGTCCCGCCTGCTGAGCAGGAGCTTCGCGACGAAGTCCGACACGGGGGCGACCCGGCCGGGCAGCACCACGTACTTCTGGGTCCTGGTGCCGGAGGTCGCCGCGAGGACCATGCCCACCTTGTTCGCCTCGTGCGGCAGCTCCCCCTGGATGCCCGCGTCGGCGCCGGGGACTCCGCTGAGGGGCGGGAAGTCGACCGCGTCCCCGGTGTGCAGGGTGGCCAGCCACGCGGCGGACACCCGTTGCGGGGTGCGGCGGTTGTCGAGCAGGGCGCGCAGCAGCAGTTCGTCCTTCTTCACCTTGTACGCCTTGCCCTCGGCGTCCACGATGTAGCGGGTTCTGTCCGGTCCGGGCCCCTCGACGTACATCAGCTCGCCGCCGTGCAGCCGTCCCGCGCCCTCGGTCTTCTTCCGGTCGCGCTCCGAGAAGACGAACGCCGCCTTCAGGATGGCCCTGCCGCCCTCGCCGGGCCGCTCGCAGACGGCCCACCGCTTCTTCGAACCGGCCTCGCTCCCGTCCGGCAGCCGGTCGGGGGCGTACGGGATGCCGAGCGTGGCGCCGTGCGGGATCTTGCCGTTGTCGAGCACGGATTCGTCGACGTTGATGACCTGGCCCTTGTCCGGGTCGAGCAGGAGCTTGGCGGAGGACATGTTCAGCACCGGGTGGAGCTGCGTCTTGCCGTCGGTCTTCAGCACCACGTAACGCGTGGTGGACTTACTGGCGATGATGACGTTCTCGTAGGGCGTGTCCCACTTCTGGGGTGCTACGGGCTTGAACATCCCCCAGGCTCCGAACACCGCGATGACGACGACGCCGACGATCGCTCCCGGCACCACCGCACGCAGGGGGCGCGGCGCGCCCTCCTCCGAACCGCTCGGGTTGGGTTGCAGGAACTGTGCGATCAACCTCCGCTTCGCGAAGGTGTAGGCGTTGAGTTCGTCCCGCCGTGATGCCATCTGTCCGCTGCCCCTTTTCCCCAGTGAGCGACCAGGTTCCCACACGCACCGTGGGCCGCTGCCGCCGACTGGGCTCCCCGCTATGCCTGTTGGCAGTCGGCCTTCGCTGCTCGGGTAGGGTGATCGCCCGGTCAACACCCGTGAAAAAACTGTACATACGGATACAAGGGGGCAACGCGGCGATGGGTGCAGCGACGCGCGAACGCACGGGGCGGTCTACCCATCGAGTGTCCGGCCCTTCACGACGGCAACGTGGCAACGAGCCGGCCGCCGCCGCTCCCGCCCCGCCGGTGGGCGTGCCCGCGAAGACGACTCTGCGGTCGGTCTCGCGTACCGGCCGCCCCGCCGGTCTGCTGCGGCGGATGGTGCTCGTCGAGGCGGCCCTGGCGGTCGCCGCGGCGGGTTTCGCGCTCGGCGGTCCCTGGCCGGTGCCCATGGTCTCGGTCGCCTGTCTGCTGGTACTGCTCGCGGTGGTACGTCGCCGGGGCCGTGCCGTGCAGGACTGGCTGTCGACGGCGCTCGCGCTCCGCGACCGCAGGCGAACGGCCGTGGCGTCCGACGCGGATACGGAGCCGCAGCTGGCGCCGGTGGCGGAGAGCGTGCCCGGCTTCGCTCCGTACATCTATGTCGACCGGGACCGCCGCACGGTGGGCATGGTCGGGGACGGTACGTTCCTGACTGCTGTCGTACGGGTGGAGGCTGGCGGTGAATCGCTGCGCCAGGCGCGCGGGGCGCGGGCGCTGCCGTTGTCCCTCCTGGGCGATGCCCTTTCGGTGGACGACATCGTGCTGGAGTCCGCGCAGCTCGTGCAGCAGGTACGCCCCGCTCCGGCGCAGCACCTGCCGCAGCAGTCGGCGGCACGGCTCTCCTACGGCCCGCTCCAGGAGCAGGTCGGTGCGCCCGCGCTGCGGATGACCTGGGTGGCCGTGAAGCTGGATCCGGAGCTGTGCCGGGAGGCGGTCGAGGCGCGCGGGGGCGGCGTCGGCGGTGCTCAGCGTTGTCTGGTCCGGGTCGCGGACCATGTGGCGAGCCGGATCACCGGGGCCGGCTTCCGTGCCGTGGTGCTGGACCAGGAGGAGTTGCACTCCGCCGTGGCCACGTCCGCCTGTGCCAATCCGATGCTCTCGGCCCGCGCCGGACGCCCGGACGCCCCGGCGCAGCGGCGGACGACGGAGACGACGAGGGTCTGGCGGTGCGACGACCGCTGGCACACCGCCTATGCGGTGGACCGCTGGCCCGAGTTGGGCCGGGGGGCGACGCCGCTGCCGCGCCTCGTCTCGCTGCTGACCTCGGTTCCCGCGTACGCGACGACCTTCAGCCTGACGGTGCGGTCCGGTTCGCACCAGGGCGAGGTGTCGGTGTCCGGCCATGTGCGGATCACGGGCGGGTCCGATACGGAACTGGTCGGAGTACGAAGGACGTTGGAACAAGCCGCACGGCACGCCAAGGTCGGCCTGGTGCGGCTGGACCGCGAGCAGCTGCCGGGCGTGCTGGCGACGCTCCCGCTGGGAGGCGCACAGTGACGCATCGCATCGGTCCCAGGCGGGGGCTGCGCGGCCCGCGCCACGCGGGGCACACTCTGACGGCGGACCACCTGGGCGCGCTGTCGCTGCCGGTCGGGGACGACGGCGTCATCATCGGCACGGATGCCGAGGGGCACCCGCAGTTGATCGGGTTCCACCGCCCCACACCGTATGACGTGCTGCTGATCGGCGGTCTGTGGACGGCGCAGGTGCTGGCGCTGCGGGCGGCGGCCACCGGGGCACGGGTGGCCGTCGAGACCGGACGGACCCAGGCATGGGCGACGCTGGCGCAGGCCGCGGGAGCCGGTCTTGAGTGTGTCTCCCTCCACGACGTGGGACGCGTTCCGCCGACCGGGGCGACCGTGGGCAGTCCCGTGGTGGTCGTGCGGGACTGCGGGATGCGCCCGCCCCGTGGCCGGGTGGTGTCCTCGCCCTGGCAGTCGGTGCTGACGCTGCTGCCCTATCTGAGTCCGGTGGCGCCCCGGCTGATGCGGTCGTCCACACTCGTGGGGGTCCAGCGGGTCTCGCCCGAGGAGGCGGCCCAGATCGGCCGGATCCTGGGGCTCGCCCGGGCGGAGGTCGAGGCCCTGCCCACCCTGGCGGACGGTGTCACGCTCTGGGTGGCGGGCGGCGAGCGCCACTGGGTGATGACCGGTGCGACGGACATAGAGACCGGACTGCTCGGCACTGCCCGCCGGATGGACTGAACTCTTCCGTTCGCGACCCTGGGCCTTCCGCTTCCGGGAGGATGGCGGGGAACGACACGGTTCGATCGAAGGGACGCCGACATGGGCACCCAGCAGGAAAAGGAAGAGCTCTACGCTCTCGACATCTCCGATGTGGAGTGGCTGAGCGCACCGGGTACCGAGAACGTCGAGGAACGGGTCGAGATCGCGCACCTGCCGGGCGGCGCGGTCGCCATGCGCTCTTCGTTGGACCCGGGGACCGTGTTGCGGTACACGGAGGCCGAGTGGCGGGCTTTCGTACTGGGTGCGCGGGACGGTGAGTTCGACCTCAAGTAGGCAACGGTCCGGTGAAAGGGTGGCTGTCCCGACTGGGTGGTCACCCTTTCATCGCGCCTGGTTATGTTCACAATCGACCGCTTTGGCCTGCGTGCTCTGCCGCACGCGGGGCGCTCGGCGGCAGCGCGTGACCTACTGGACAGTTTCTGCCGTGCGATACGGCCTGCCGCAGTGAGCCCGATGACGATTAGGGTGGGTCGGGGCGCAGCGGAAGAACCTGCGGGCAGGCGATGCGCGTCCCAAGGGGGAGAGCCGGGCGGATCAGACAACGGGAACGGTCGCCCCCACCCACCACGGCACAAGGGTGCTCGACCACACCAGGAGGCAAAGTGAACGGCGATCGGGACGAGATCCGCGGGGGCTGGAACAAGCCCGTCGACGAGTCGTCCGACGCGGAGCCCGCCGAGATGACGGGTGAGTTCACCATCGACTACACCCCGCCCGCCTGGTACACGCAGAACGCGCCGGGGGACTCGTCGGGCGGTGCCGGTACGCATCTGGCGCCTCCGCCGCCGAGCGGAACACCGCTGTCCGTGCCCGCGCCGTCCACCGGCGGCGGTTTCGACTCCGACTGGACGCCGGCTCCGCCCCAGCCCATTCCCGCGCCGCCCGTTCCCGCGCCGCCCACGCCCGCCGCCCCCGCCCCGGTGCCGGTTCCCGCCCAGTCCTCGGCGGGTGACGCCGCGCCCGCTCCCGCGGGCAGCACGGGGGAATCCGGCGGTGCGCCGGACCCGTTCGGGGGCGGCGACGTGGAGAGCGGCTCGACGATGCGCTTCTCGCCGGCCTCGCTGAAGCGGCAGATCGCGGAGATCGAGGGGCGTCCGGCGGACGAGGCGGGGGACGGGAGCGGCGCGGGGGACGAGTCCCGGGCCGCCTCGGGGCCGGGTGTCGCCGAGGCCGGTGCCGGTGGTCGTGATGCCGGTGGTGACGGGAGTCCGGGTACGGGCGACGCGCCCGATTCCGGCCCTGCCACGCCCCCCGGCGCGTCCGCCGAGGAGCCCGATGGCGCTGCCGCCCCGGGCCTCGGCACAGATCTTGCCGCCGCCCCGGTGGACGGGCCGCAGGACTCCGCGCCCGCCGACGCCGTCGCGGACGCGGCGCCCCAGGACGTACCGCCCACCGGCGCACCGACCACCGACGTACCGCAGGGCGCCGTCGCGCCCGTCGCGCCGAGCCCCTGGACCCCGGCACCGCCGCAGGGCGGTCTGCCGCCGCTGCCGCCCGCCTTCCAGCCCGCCGCGCCGCAGCCCGTCGCGCCCCAGCCGGCCCAGCAGTGGCCCGCCCCGGGCCCGACCGGCCAGGCGGCTCCCGGCGGCTACGGATTCCCGCAGGGGCAGGCGCCGCAGCAGCCGCAGGCACCCATGCCGCCACAGGGCGGTTACGGCTTCCCGCAGCAGCCCGCTCCCCCGGCTCAGCAGACCCCGCCGGGCGGCTACGGCTTCCCGCAGGGCCAGGCACCGCACCAGCCGCAGCCGCAGGCGCCGCACCAGTCTCAGGCGCCTCAGCCGCCGCACACACCTCATGCACCTCATGCAGCTCAGCTTCCGCAGGCGGCTCAGGCGCCTCAGCCCTCCCCGGCTCAGCCCTCCCAGGGTGCTCAGTGGCCCGCGCAGCCGGGCGCCCCCCTGCCGCCGCAGGCCCCCCAGGGCGCCCTGCCGCCGGCCCAGCCCGCGCCCCACCTCCCCGCGCAGGTCACCCCGCAGCAGCAGGCCCAGCCCCAGGCTCCCCAGCAGCCCCAACACCCGCAGCAGGGGCAGCCCGTGGACCCCCGCACCGGTGGTGCCTGGCCGACCCCGGTCACGCACGATCAGCGCGAGCGTTCCGTGCCCGGCGCCCCGCTCGGGTACACGGCGGCCGTGGAGCTCTCCTCCGACCGGCTGGTCCGGGGCAAGCAGAAGGCGAAGAGCAGCCGCAACCCGTCCGGCGCGTCCCGCTTCAAGCTGGGCGGCAAGAAGGAGGAGGCCGAGCGGCAGCGCAAGCTGGAGCTGATCCGTACGCCCGTGCTGTCCTGCTACCGGATCGCGGTCATCAGTCTCAAGGGCGGCGTCGGCAAGACCACGACGACCACCGCTCTCGGCTCGACCCTGGCCACCGAGCGGCAGGACAAAATCCTCGCCATCGACGCCAACCCGGACGCGGGAACGCTCGGCCGCCGGGTGCGCCGCGAGACCGGTGCCACCATCCGCGACCTGGTCCAGGCGATCCCGTACCTCAACTCGTACATGGACATCCGCCGGTTCACCTCGCAGGCGCCCTCCGGCCTGGAGATCATCGCCAACGACGTGGACCCGGCGGTCTCCACGACGTTCAACGACGAGGACTACCGGCGCGCGATCGACGTGCTGGGCAAGCAGTACCCGATCATCCTCACCGACTCCGGCACCGGCCTGCTCTACAGCGCGATGCGCGGGGTGCTGGACCTCGCCGACCAGCTGATCATCATCTCCACGCCGTCGGTCGACGGCGCGTCCAGCGCGTCCACCACACTGGACTGGCTCTCCGCGCACGGCTACGCGGACCTCGTGCAGCGCTCCATCACCGTCATCTCCGGGGTCCGCGAGACCGGCAAGATGATCAAGGTCGACGACATCGTGCAGCACTTCGAGACGCGCTGCCGGGGCGTGGTCGTCGTACCGTTCGACGAGCACCTTTCGGCCGGTGCCGAGGTCGACCTGGACATGATGCGCCCCAAGACCCGCGAGGCGTACTTCAACCTCTCCTCGATGGTCGCCGAGGACTTCTCCCGCGCCCAGCAGCAACAGGGGCTCTGGACCTCGAACGGCTCCACCCCGCCACCGCAGTACGCCCCACCGATGCCCGGCCAACAGCAGTACCCCCCGCAGCAGCAGCCGTACCCGCCGCAGCAACAGCAGCCGTACGGCGGCCAGCAGCCCCCGCAGCCCTACCCGCCGCAGCCCGGCCCCGCCGGGCCGCAGCAGAACGGCTGGCAGCAGGGTCGGCCCGGCCTGCCGGGACAGCCGGTTCCGCCCGGGCCGCAGGGCCCCGTCCCGCCCGCCGGATGGCCGCAGCAGCCGCCGCCAGCGCCTCAGCAGTAAGGCATCAGAGGTCTAAACCAATGAGGGCCCGCACCGTCTCCACGGTGCGGGCCCTCATTGCATTCCCGCAGACCACACGCGGTTTCGATGACCGTTGACGCAGCTCGACCCCCGCTGATAAACCTTCGCTTCACCAGCTGGCGAACCACAGATCAACCCGCCTTCTCCGTGCGAGTCATGACGCGAGGTCCCTGACCATGGTCGAAAGAGTTCCACCACGCTCCGCCCAGCCACGCTCACGCCTGCGTGTCCTCCTGGCCTCCGGTGCCGCCGCTCTGGCGCTGGCCGCCGGTTCCGTCGTCCCGGGTGTGCCGCTCGGTCCCGCGCCGCAGCAGGCGCAGGCCGCCGACAGCGGAAAGTCGACGCTGACCGTCGCCGTCGCACAGAGCGTCGACTCGCTGAGCCCGTTCCTCGCTCAGCGGCTCATGAGCACCAGCATCTCCCGGCTCATGTACGACTTCCTCACCAACTACGACCCCAAGGACAACCACGCGATCCCCGGCCTCGCCACCAAGTGGGAGCCGTCCGCGGACAAGTTGACCTGGACGTACACCATCCGGCCCGACTCCAAGTGGTCGGACGGGCAGCAGGCCACCGCCGAGGACGCGGCCTGGACGTTCAACAAGATGATGACCGACGAGGCCGCCGCGCAGGCCAACGGCAACTTCGTCGCGAACTTCAAGAAGGTGACGGCTCCCAGCCCCACGCAGCTGGTCATCGAGCTGAAGGAACCGCAGGCCACCATGGCGGCACTCGATGTGCCGATAGTGCCGAAGCACGTCTGGGAGAAGGTCGGTGACTTCTCCAAGTTCAACAACGACAAGGCGTTCCCGATCGTCGGCAACGGGCCGTTCGTCGTGACCGACTACAAGGTCGACCAGTACGTGAAGCTCAAGGCCAACAAGGACTTCTGGCGCGGCAGGCCGAAGTTCGACGAGCTGGTCTTCAAGACGTACAAGGACCAGGACACGGCGGTCGCCGCGCTGCGCAAGGGCGAGGTCTCCTTCGTCGCCGGCTCCCCCGCGCTGACGCCCGCTCAGGCCGCGTCCCTCAAGGGCGACAAGAACATCAAGGTCAACGAGGGTCCGGGCCGCCGCTTCTTCGCGCTGGCCACCAACCCGGGCGCGCAGACCAAGGACGGCAAGAAGTTCGGCAACGGCAACAAGGCCCTTCTCGACCAGAGGGTGCGCCAGGCCCTCTTCCTGTCCATCGACCGCAAGACCATCATCGACAAGGTCTTCCAGGGCCACGCGGTCGAGGGCCAGGGCTACATCCCGCCGCGCTTCTCCGCGTACCACTGGCAGCCGACCGCCGGACAGAGCCTCGCCCACGACCCGGTCAAGGCGGGCAAGCTGCTCGACGAGGCGGGCTACCGGCTCAAGGGTGACCAGCGGATCGGCAAGGACGGCAAGCCGCTCGACCTGCGCATCCTCTGCCACGCCACGGACCCCAACGACAAGGCGGTCGGCAAGTACCTCAAGGAGTGGTGGGGCAAGCTCGGCATCGGCCTGAAGGTCGACTGCCTCGACAACGTCTCGGTGCCCTGGTACGCGGGTGAGTACGACCTCGCCTTCGACGGCTGGTCCGTCAACCCGGACCCCGACTTCGTGCTCGGCATCCACACCTGCGCCGCGCTGCCGGCCAGGGCGAAGGACAGCGCCACCACCGACAACTTCATCTGCGACAAGAAGTACGACGAGCTGTACAAGAAGCAGCTCGCCGAGTACGACCCGGCCAAGCGCGCCGGCATCGTCAATGAGATGCAGTCGTGGCTGTACGACTCCGGGTACATGAGCGTCATCGCGTACCCGAACGCGGTCGAGGCGTACCGCACCGACCAGATCAAGTCGATCACCACCATGCCCGAGGCGGCCGGCAACATCTACGGCCAGGACGGGTACTGGAGCTGGTGGTCGGCGGCTCCCGCTTCCGGCGGCAGTTCGGACGGCTCCGGCGGGTCGGGCTCGACCGGCGTCGTCATCGGCATCATCGTGGTGGTCGTGGTACTCGCCGGTGGCGGGTTGTTCATCGCGAAGCGGCGCCGCAACACGGCGGACGACCGCGAGTAATCACCCGGACGGGTCGAGAGGGGCCGGCCGGGGAACACTCGCGTCGTCGGCCGGCCCCTCCACGTGCAGCACGAGTAACGAGAGTTCCCCATGACAGCTGACAGCACTCCGGCGCTCGTGCAGGTCGCGGACGCGGACACCGAGGGCCCGGCTCCGGCCGGACCGTCGGCCGCCCGCGGTCCACGGGCGCGCAACACCAAGGCCTATCTCCAATACGTGGCGGCCAAGATCGCGGGAGCAGCGGTCTCGCTGTTCGCGGTCCTGGTCACCAGCTTCTTCCTGTTCCGGCTCATTCCCAGCGACCCGGTGAAGCAGATGACGGGCGGCCGGCCCGTATCCACCGAACAACTCGCCTCACTGCGGCGTCAGTTCGGCCTCGACCAGCCGATGTGGCAGCAGTTCACCACGTACGTCGGCGACGCCCTCACGGGCGATTTCGGCACCTCGTTCCAGTTCCACGCGCCGGTCATCGACAAGATCACCGAGGCGCTTCCGGCCACCCTGCTCCTCACCGGCACGTCGTACGTCCTGTACACCGCGCTCGGCATCTGGCTCGGCACCCGTACCGCCTGGCGCAATGGCTCCCCGAGCGACCGGTTCAACACCGCGTTCGCGCTGACGCTCTACTCGATTCCGGCGTTCTGGCTGGGCCTGCTGCTGATCATCGTCTTCGCGGTGGGCATCGGCCCGCTCCCGGGGATGTTCCCGACGGGCGGCCTGGAGTCGGGCAACGAGACCGGCTTCGCCTACGTCCTGGACGTGGCGCACCACCTGGTCCTGCCGGTGGTCACACTGGTCGCCGTCGGATACGCGCAGACGCTCCTGGTGATGCGCTCCTCGCTGCTCGACGAGATGGGCAGCGACTATCTGACGACGGCCCGGGCGAAGGGGCTGCGGGACGACGTCGTGCGCCGCAAGCACGCCGTGCCGAACGCGATGCTGCCGACCTTCACCCTGATGTTCGTGAACCTCGGGCATGTGGTCGCCGGACAGATCCTGGTCGAGACGGTGTTCTCCTGGCCGGGCCTCGGCGGCCTCTTCTACCAGGCGCTCAGCGTGCCCGATCTCCCGCTCGTGCAAGGGCTGTTCTTCGTCTTCGCCACCGCGGTGATCCTGGCGAACACCCTTGCCGATGTGCTCTATCCGCTGCTCGATCCCCGGGTGGGCCGATGACGACCGAATCCATGCCCACGCCCACGCCCACCGAGGCGGAGGCGGAGGCCGTGCAGAATCCGCGTGCGCTGGCCCGTGCGCGCAAGCGCCGGTCCATGGCCCGCTTCTGGCGGGAGTACCGGAGCCACCGCAGCGGGCTGTGGGGGCTGGGCGCGCTCGTCCTGATCGCGCTGATCGCCGTGTTCGCGCCGCAGATCGTCGGCGCCGACTCGCAGAGCGTCACCGACGCCCCCGGTGGCGCGCTGGAGTCGCCGAGCGGCGAATTCCCGCTCGGCACCGACCAGTTCGGGCGCAGTGTGCTAGCGCTGCTGGTCTGGGGCACCCGGGTCTCGCTGACGGTCGGCCTGCTCGCGGCGTTCCTGTGCGTCGCCATCGGTACGGTCGTCGGCATCGTCGCGGGCCATTTCCACGGCTGGTACTCGACGGTCCTGATGCGGATCACCGACTGGTTCCTGGTGATGCCGACCCTGGTCCTCGCGATCGCGCTCGCCACGGTGATGGACCGCTCGATGTGGACGGTCATCATCGCGATCGGGGTGACCACCTGGCCGACCACGGCCCGGCTGGTCCGGGCCCAGACGCTCGCCGTGGAGTCGCGCCCGTACATCGAACGGGCCCGTGCGCTCGGCGGCGGCCACGGGCACATCATGGTCCGGCACGTGCTGCCGAACGTGATGCCGCTGGTGCTCGCGCAGACCACTCTGGTGATCTCCAGCGCGATCCTCACCGAGGCCACCCTGGCCTTCCTCGGGCTCAGCGACCCGACCACCACCTCCTGGGGCGGCATGCTCCAGGACGCCCGCGAGGCGGGCGCGGTCAGCGCGGGCGACTGGTGGTACCTGGCACCGCCCGGTATCGCCATCGCCCTGGTGGCCCTGGCCTTCACACTGTGCGGCCGCGCCATCGAGTCCGTCCTCAATCCCAAGCTGGGGGTGGCCCGTTGAGCACGACGAGCATCCAGAAGACACCGCTTCTCGACGTGCGGGACCTCACGGTGACGTACGCCGGCGGAGCGCAGGCCGTCCGTGGTGTGAACCTCTCCGTCGACGCCGGGCAGAAGCTCGGCATCGCCGGTGAGTCGGGCTGCGGGAAGTCGACGCTGGCGCTCGCGCTGCTGCGGCTGCTGCCCGCCGGCACGAAGGTGTCCGGCCGGATCCTGCTGAACGGCGAGGACGTCCTCACCATGAAGTGGGGGCAGGTCCGGGCGGTGCGCTGGGCGGGGGCATCGATCGTCTTCCAGGGCGCGATGCACTCGCTCAACGCGGTGCACCGGATCGGCGACCAGATCGCCGAACCGATCCTGCTGCACCGGAAGGCAACGCAGGCCGCGGCGGCGAAGCGGGCGGGCGAACTGCTGGAGCAGGTGGGACTGCCCGCCGCCCGCGCCACCGCCTACCCGCACGAGCTCTCCGGCGGTCAGCGGCAGCGCGTGATGATCGCGATGGCGCTCGCCTGCGACCCGGGGCTGATCATCGCGGACGAGCCGACCACGGCCCTCGATGTGATGATCCAGGCCCAGATCCTGCGTCTCATCGAGCAGCTGGTGTCCGAGCAGGACCTCGGTCTGATCATGATCAGCCATGACCTCGCGGTGCTCTCCGACACCTGCGACCGGCTCGCGGTGATGTACGCGGGCCGGGTCGTCGAGGAGGGCCCGGCGTCCGAGGTCTACGAGAACGCACACCATCCGTACGGCAAGGCCCTGTCCGGCGCGTTTCCGCGCATCGGCGATCCGGCCTCCCGGTTCGCGCCCCGCGGGCTGCCCGGCGATCCGCCGGATCCCTCGGCGCTGCCCGGCGGCTGCACCTTCCACCCGCGCTGCCCGGTGGCCCTGGAGTCCTGCGCGAGCGAGGATCAGGTGCTGCGGGACGCGGGCCCGCGGCGGCGGGCCGCCTGTGTGCTGGTGGAGCCGGGGGCGGCCGGGGTGCCGGCCCTGCCCGGCGCCGAGGAAGCAAGGAGCACACCATGACACCCACCACTCCCCTGCTCAGTGCCCAGGGGCTGCACGTCACCTTCCCCGGCCGGCGCGGAGCCGCCCCGGCGCGCGCCGTGGACAGCGTCGACCTGGACATCCGGCCCGGCGAGATCGTCGCGCTGGTCGGCGAGTCCGGCTGCGGCAAGACGACGCTGGCCCGTTCGCTGCTGGGCCTGGTCCCGCCGACGTCCGGTCGGGTCACCTTCGGCGGCAAGCCGCTCGACTACGCGAGCCGAGCGCTGAAGACATATCGCAAGCGGGTCCAGCTGGTGCTCCAGGACCCCAGCGGTTCGCTCAACCCGAGGCACACGGTGTACGACGCCGTCGCCGAGGGCCTGCGGATCCACGGGTACGCGGGGGACGAGCGGGCGGCGGTCACCGAAGCGCTTTCCCGGGCCGGTCTGCGGCCGCCGGAACGATTCTTCCTGCGGTATCCGCACGAGCTGTCCGGCGGTCAGCGCCAGCGGGTCGTGATCGCGGGGGCGCTGGTGCTGGAGCCGGAGCTGATCGTGGCCGACGAGCCGGTGGCCTCGCTGGACGCCTCGGTGCGCGGCGAGATCCTGGCCCTGTTGCTGCGGCTGCGTGACGAGCTGGGTCTGTCCGCGCTGGTGGTCACGCACGATCTCGGCCTGGCGTGGAACATCGCGGACCGGGTCGCGGTGATGTACCTGGGGCGGATCGTGGAGACGGGCAGGGTCGAGGAGATCCTGACGGCCCCGCAGCACCCGTACACCCAGGCACTGCTGTCGGTGCTGCCGGAGTCCGGGGCGGAGCCGGTGATCCTGACCGGCGAGCCGCCGGACCCGTCCAGGGTGCCGTCCGGCTGCCGGTTCCACGCCCGCTGCCAGGTGCTGGCCTCGGGCGAGGCCGAACGGGCGGGCGTCGCGGACGACTGCCGCACGAAGGATCTGCCGGTGCTCGCGGGCGGCGGCGAGACGCAGGTGGCCTGCCACTGGGCGATCGCGGCCGCGAAGGCACGGACCTAGTACGGCATCGGAGCGAACGACGCGGGGCCGGGACCGTACGGACGGTCCCGGCCCCGCGTCGTCCCGCGAGGGAAGAGGTTCAGCCGCGCTCGTACGCGGACACCAGCTCGCTGCACCGCTTCACATCGGCGGCCATCGCGACGAGCAGATCGTCGATCGAGTCGAACTTCAGCATCCCGCGTACGTACGCGAGGAAGTCCACCGAGACGTGCAGCCCGTACAGGTCGAGGCCGACCCGGTCGATCGCGTACGCCTCCACCGTCCGCTCCGTGCCGTCGAACTGCGGGTTGGTGCCGACCGAGATCGCGGCGGGCATCGCCTCGCCGTCCACGTTCAGCCAGCCCGCGTAGACGCCGTCGGCGGGGATCGCGGTGTGCGGCAGGGTCTCCACGTTGGCCGTGGGGAAGCCGAGCTCACGGCCGCGCTGCGCGCCGCGGACCACGATGCCCTCGACCCGGTGCGGGCGGCCCAGGATCTCGGCGGCGCCCGCGACATCGCCCTCGGCCACCAGCCGCCGGGTGAGAGTGGAGGAGAACGGCTCGCCGCCGCCCGCCTCGCCACTCACGTACAGGTCGATGACCTCGACGCGGTAGTCGTAGGTCTCACCGAACTCGGTGAGCAGTTGTACGTTGCCGGCCGCCCTGTGGCCGAAGCGGAAGTTCGGCCCTTCGATGACCAGCTGCGCGTGCAGCTTGTCGACCAGCACCTTCACGATGAAGTCGGCCGGTGCCAGCTTCGAGAACTCGGTGGTGAACGGCAGGATGAGCACCGCGTCCACGCCGAGCTCCGCCATCAGCTCGGCACGCCGGTGGTGCGGGGCGAGCAGCGGCGGGTGGCTGCCGGGCCGTACGACCTCGCTGGGGTGCGGGTCGAAGGTCACCACGACCGACGGCACCCCCAGCTCGCGGGCGCGCTCCACGGCCCGGCCGATGATCACCTGGTGTCCGCGGTGCACCCCGTCATAGGAGCCGATGGTGACGACGCTGCGTCCCCAGTCCTGGGGGATGTCCTCCAAGCCACGCCAGCGCTGCACTCTGACCGCTCCTCGCCCGAACCTGTGTACGTGGGTTTGTCTCTTACGCAGGTCTAAGACTGCCATGCTCACGCCGCGCGGCCTGCATCGGCATCGCCTTCGGGCTTCCCAGCGCCTCCACCGTCCGCCGTGCGCCGGGGCCGACGAGCGCCGCCCATTCCTGCGGGGCGTCGGCCAGCCAGCCGGTGACCAGGGCGGCGAATCCGGGCACGTCACGGGCGAGTGCGACCAGCCCGCGGTCGAAGCGGGCCGCGCCCTCGGGGGTACGGACCAGCAGCGTCCCGGTGCGGTGGACCAGGGCGCGGGTACGGGCGGGGGCGCGGGTGCCGGAGCCGGTCGCGGCGGCCCGCAGCAGCGCGTCGAGCACGGCCGGATCCCGGTGGGCGTCCTGCTCGAAGTCCAGCAGGACCTCCAGCAGCTGTTCCCGCAGCGGCCCGGAGGCGGGGCTCCCGGGCGCGGCGAGCACCCCGGCGAGCGCGCCCCGTACCGGCGGCGGGACGGGGCGGTCCCGCAGCAGCCCGGTGAGCAGCGGCAGCAGCAGGGCACGGGCCGCGGGGCCGCGCTCCAGCCTGCGGTCGAGGTAGGAGGCCGCGTGCACGGTGTCGTCGGGGTGGCTGTCGATGTAGGCGCGCACCAGTCCGGCGGTGTGCAGGGCGAGCGCGGGGGCGTCGATCCCGGCGAGCGCGCACAGCGCCTCGCCCGCCCCGTCGTCGGGCCGGGTGAGCCGTTCCCGGTACGCGGCGAGCACCGGCTCCGGGTGGGAGGGCAGGGCGGCGGCGAGCGCCTCGGCGGACGGCGCGGGCCCGCCCGCGACGAAGGCCCGCAGCGCCTGCGGGAGGTGGCGGCCCCTGGTCTCCGGATCCTGCACGAGGAAGGTGAGCGCGGCCCCGTGCAGAGCGGTGTCCGCCGGGCGGGCCAGCAGGGCCAGGACCGATCCGCGCAGCAGCGCGCGGTCGGCGTCGAGGGTGGCGTGGGCGGCGGTGACCAGGGCGTACGAGGCGGCTGCGGCGCGGCGGGCGCTCCGGTCCTCGTCGTGGGCCCAGCGGTGGACGGCCCGGCAGAGCGCGGACGGCTCGTCCTCGGCCAGCGCGCCGAGCAGCTCCTCGGCCCTGGGGTGGGGCGTCGCGACGAGCGCGTCGGTGAGGTCGTCGACGGCCAGGTCCCGGCGGGCGTAGAGGAGCGCCTGGGCGGCGGCCGCCACGGTCGGCCGGAGCGTGCCGCCGTCCCCGGCGGGCAGCGGCCGCTCGTCGGTGAACCAGTCGCAGAGCAGTGGCTGCACGGTACGGGGCCGGTCCACGAGCAGTCCCGCCACGGCGTCCAGGAACCGCTCGCCGTCATCGCCGTCGGGGTACGTGCCGCGGGCCCGGTCCCCGTCGCCGCGCGCTTCGCCGCCGTGCGGGCCGTCGGCGGGAACGAGTCGCCGGAACAGATCGATCCGGTCCTTCTCGGAGAGCCTGAGCCGCCGCCAGAACCACGGCCCGAACGCGGCGTACGTTCCCGGACCCCCGGGCCCGCCGGAGGCCGCCCGGCGTACCACCCGACCGGCCAGGAGCCGCAGCACGCCCAGATACGGGCGGGCGTCGGGCACCCGGAGCAGGGTCTCGGAGAGCAGCCGGACCGCCCACCAGCGGGCATCGTGCCCCGCCGCCCCGTCGCGGCCGGGGACGGCCTCCCGGACCGTGGCGGAGTCCGCCGCGCCCGCCGGATCCGTCCGCGCCGGCAGCTGGTCCAGCGCCGCGATGAGATCGGCCAGCTGGTGGGAGAGCACGGCGGGACCCCTCCGGCGGCCCAGGAGCAGCAGCGCCTGGATCACCGGGCCGATGCGGTGGCGGGGTACGGGCAGGGTGCGCGGCCCGGTCGCCGCCACCGGCAGGGCCGCACGGCCCTGGCCCGACCCCGGCCGCCGGGGACGCGGGACACGGCGTTCGTCGGCCGCCGCCCCCGGCTGCCCGCCCCGCTTCTCCTGCGCGTGCCACCGGTGGACCAGCGCGTACAGCGCCGCGTCCACGTCCAGGTGGGCGCCCTGCACCCAGTCCCCCAGCTCCTCGTGCGCGAAGCGGTACCCGGCGCCCGCCGGGACGAGCAGGCCCTCGGTGAGGACGGCCGACGCCCAGCCCGTGCGCCAGGGGAAGACCTCCTCGAAGACCTCCCGGCCCAGCTCCCCCTGCCCGGGGCCCAGACAGCGCCGTGCCGCCTCGTGGACCTGCCCGGCCACCCGCGCGGCCAGCCTGCGGACGGCGCCGCCCCCCGGTGCGGGGCCCGAGGCCGCCGCGATCCGGACCGCGACGCGCAGGCACATCAGGTCCAGGTGGGCGGCGAAGACCTCCTCGGTGCCGGGCTGCCCGTCGACGTCCCCGGGCAGCGCGGCGCGCACTTCCGCGAGCAGGCGCAGGGTGAGCGGGTGCCGGTCGTGGCCGGGGGCGAGCGCTCCGGGCGGGACGGCGTACCGCTCGGCGGCCCGTGCCGCCTGGTCCGCGGTGAGGTCGCCGAGGCGGACCGCCGGGGGCAGCCGCCCGGCCGGCCGGGCGGGGCGGTGCAGCGCGCCGGGCGGGCAGAGCGTCCCGGTGCTCTCCCAGTACTCGGGTCCGCAGGCGACGACCAGCCGTGCCCCGTTGTCCCGCAGCCATTCGACGGTGGCGGCGGTCCACCGGGCCGACTCGTGGGCCAGCGCGGGCGGCATCTCCTCGGGGCCGTCCAGCAGGACGAGCAGCGGGCTCCCGGACTCCTCGGCCAGCCGGGCCACCCGCTCGGGGCCGGCGGTCGACATGTCGCCCACGGCTCCGGCGGCGGTCACGATGCGTCCGGCCCGGCGCAGCGTACGGGCGACGGCGTCGGCCACCGAGGTGTCGTCGGCCAGCAGATCGGCGCCGCGCAGCCAGAGAGTGGGGGCGGGCACCGGGCCACGCGCCCGGCGTGCGGTGAGCGCCGCCAGTTCGGTGGTGCGGCCGGTGCCCGGAGCTCCGACCAGGGCGAGGACGACGGCGGCGGTGCCGACGGGCCCGCCCGGCGCGGACGAGGGCCGGTCCGGGCCCGCGAAGGCGGCGAACTCGGCGCTGACGTCCGGGCGTTCGACCGGGTCGGCCGGGGCGTCGGGTCCGCCCGCCGAGCCGAGCGAGGTCGCGGTGAGGTGCAGGGCGCCCGCGAGATTCAGGTCGCGTCCGTATCCGGGAACGCTCGTCGCGTTGCGGCGCAGCAGATCGTCGAGCGGGCCGCCGGTGCCGGCCACCCGGAGCGGCACGGCGAACCCCGCGCCCTCGTGCCCGGCGCGCAGCGCGCCGCCCAGCACGGCGACGACCGCTCCGCTGGCCGGGTCGACGACGGGCCCGCCCACGGCCGTGCCACCGAGCCGCAGCGCGTCCCTGCCGTCCGTGCCGAGCGCCAGTTCCAGGGCCGCGCCGATCCGGTGGCGGCGGCCGTTCGCGGTGTACGTCACGGGGGCGGTGCCGAGCACCCGGGCCTCGCGCCAGCCGTGTGCGGCGATCGTCACGTACGTACCGGCGTCGATCCGGTCCCGCAGGGCGATCGGGGCTGGCTCCACGCACAGCTCGACGGGGCCCCCGGGGTGCAGCAGGGCGAGGTCCAGTTCCGGCAGCGCGGTGATGTCGCCGGACTCGACGGTGCGGCTGCGGCCGTCCGCTCCGTGCAGGACGAGCCGGGTGGCGCCGTCGACGGCCTCGTGGCTGGTCAGTACCGTGCCCCGGTCGTCCGCGACGAACCCGGTCCCCCGCGGCCGACCGGCCGAATCGCAGATACGTACCAGCGCTGCCCGGTCCCCGCTTGCCATGGTCCGAACGTTAGGTCCGATGATCGGCGCCTGTGCCGCTCATGGTGAAAGCGCCCCCGAATACACCCCTGATTCACTCCGCGCGCCTGCCCGTTGGGGTGAATTGATGGCGTCCGGTGGACAGAACATGTGGGGGGACCGTGGAGCGGGCGCAGGGATCTGCCCCGCCCGCTCCACGATGGGGTCACCGCTCAGGCGAAGACGGCGAGGCTCTTGGCCTTGCCCTTCTGCTCCTCCACCAGGACCAGGAAGCGCCCGTCGGGCCCGAAGACGCCGACCGGTCCCGGCGGGAAGGCCGGCATGTCCAGCCGTACGCCGTTCAGCAGCAGCTTGGCGCGCTTCTCGTCCACGTCCCAGCGGGGGAACGCCGAGGCGGCGGCTTCTGCCACCGGCATCACGGTCAGCTCCTCCTGGTGCTGGTCGAGCGTCCGCGCCGCGTCCAGTCCGTAGGGCCCGACCCGGGTGCGGCGCAGCGCGGTCAGATGACCGCCCACGCCGAGTCCGGCACCCAGGTCCCGGGCGATCGCACGGATGTACGTACCGGAGGAGCAGACGACCGAGACGACCAGGTCGACGACCGGGGTGCCGTCCTCGGCGGTGTCCTGGCGGACGTCGTAGACGTTGAAGGACGAGATCGTCACCGGCCGGGCCGGGATCTCGAACTCCTCACCGCCGCGCACCCGCGCGTAGGACCGCTTGCCGTCGATCTTGATGGCGCTGACCTTGGACGGCACCTGCATGATCGGTCCGGTCAGGGCCGCGACGCCGGCGTCGATGCCGTCCCGGGTCACCCCGGAGGCGTCGGCGGACGAGGTGATCTCGCCCTCCGCGTCGTCCGTGACGGTGTTCTGGCCGAGCCGGATCGTGCCGAGGTACTCCTTCTCGGTCAGTGCGAGATGGCCCAGCAGCTTGGTGGCCTTCTCGACACCGAGCACGAGAACACCCGTCGCCATCGGGTCCAGGGTGCCGGCGTGGCCGACCCGGCGGGTGCGGGCGATGCCGCGCATCTTGGCGACGACGTCATGCGAAGTGAAGCCGGACGGCTTGTCGACGATGACAAGGCCGTCCGGCGTTTTCTGCGGTGTCATTCGGTGGCGGTGTCCTCGTCGTTCTCGTCATCCGCCTTGCGGTACGGGTCGGCGCCACCGGCGTACGTGGCGCCCGAGGACGCCTCGCGCACCCGTGCGTCCGAGGCACGCGCCCGGTCGAGGAGGTCCTCTATGGCCTTGGCGTTGCCCGGCAGGGCGTCCGCCACGAAGGCCAGCGTGGGCGTGAACTTCGTCCCCGCCGCCGCCCCGACCGCCGACCGCAGGATGCCCTTGGCGCTCTCCAGACCGGCCGCGGCGCTCGCCCGTTCCTCGTCGTCGCCGTAGACCGTGTAGAAGACCGTGGCCTCCCGCAGGTCACCGGTGACCCGGGTGTCCGTGATCGTCACGTGCGTACCCAGACGCGGGTCCTTGATACCGCGCTGCAGTTTCTCGGCGACCACCTCCTGGATGAGGTCCGCCAGCTTTTTCGCCCGCGCGTTGTCGGCCACTGGTCCGTCTCCTTCTTCGCCTTGCTCAATCGTCTTCGTCGCTGTGCAGCCGCCGTCGTACGGACAGCAGCTCCACTTCCGGCCGTGCGGCCACCAGTCGCTCGCACCGGTCCAGAACATCTGTGAGGTGTCCGGTGTCCCCGGAGACCACGGCAAGGCCGATCTCGGCCCTGCGATGGAGATCCTGACCGCCCACCTCCGCCGCGCTCACCGCGTATTTCCGCTGGAGCTCGGCGACGATCGGACGGACGACGGAGCGCTTCTCCTTCAACGACCGTACGTCGCCGAGAAGCAGATCGAAGGACAGTGTCCCCACATACATGTATGTCCGGATGTCCCGCCGGTTCGGGTTCGCGCCCTGCCAGTGCTTGGCAGGGACACCAGAACCGTACACGGAACGGCCGGGGCCGATCGACGGAAATACGACCCGTCGACCGGCCCCGACTGTTGAGGAGAGGTCCGGGGGTGTCCCCCGGAATTCCCCGTTGATCAGCCTCGCGGCTTCTCGCGCATCTCGTACGTCGCGATGACGTCGTCGATCTTGATGTCGTTGAAGTTTCCGAGGTTGATACCGCCCTCGAAGCCTTCGCGGATCTCGGTGACGTCGTCCTTGAAGCGGCGCAGACCGGAGATGTTGAGGTTCTCCGCGATGACCTTGCCATCGCGCAGCAGGCGCGCCTTGGTGTTGCGCTTGACCTCGCCGGAGCGGACCAGCACACCGGCGATGTTGCCCAGCTTGGACGAGCGGAAGATCTCGCGGATCTCCGCCGTACCGAGCTCGACCTCTTCGTACTCCGGCTTGAGCATGCCCTTGAGGGCCGCCTCGATCTCCTCGATGGCCTGGTAGATCACCGAGTAGTAGCGGACGTCGACGCCCTCGCGCTCCGCCATCTGCTGGGCACGCCCGGCAGCGCGGACGTTGAAGCCGATGACGATGGCGTCGGAGCCGGTCGCCAGGTCGATGTCCGACTCGGTGACCGCACCCACACCGCGGTGCAGGACCCGGATGTCGACCTCGTCGCCGACGTCGAGCTGGAGCAGCGAGGACTCGAGAGCCTCCACCGAACCGGACGCGTCGCCCTTGATGATGAGGTTGAGTTCCTGGACCAGACCGGCCTTGAGCGCCTCGTCCAGGTTCTCCAGGGAGAACCGGACACCCTTGCGGGCGAAGTTGGCGTTGCGCTCACGGGCGGCACGCTTCTCGGCGATCTGACGGGCCGTACGGTCCTCGTCGACCACCAGGAAGTTGTCGCCGGCGCCCGGGACGTTGGTGAGACCGAGCACGAGGACGGGGGTCGACGGACCCGCTTCCTCGACGTTGTTGCCGTTGTCGTCGAGCATCGCCCGGACCCGGCCGTACGCGTCGCCGACCACCATCGTGTCGCCGATGCGCAGCGTTCCGCGCTGGACGAGGACGGTGGAGACGGCACCGCGGCCGCGGTCGAGGTGGGACTCGATCGCAATACCCTGCGCGTCCTGCTCCGGGTTGGCCCGCAGGTCGAGCGAGGCGTCGGCGGTGAGGACGACGGCCTCCAGGAGGGACTCGATGTTGAGGCCCTGCTTGGCGGAGATGTCGACGAACATCGTGTCGCCGCCGTACTCCTCGGCCACCAGACCGAACTCGGTGAGCTGACCGCGCACCTTGGTCGGGTCCGCGCCCTCGACGTCGATCTTGTTGACCGCGACCACGATCGGCACGTCGGCCGCCTTGGCGTGGTTCAGCGCCTCGATCGTCTGGGGCATCACACCGTCGTTCGCCGCCACCACGAGGATCGCGATGTCGGTGGACTTCGCACCACGGGCACGCATGGCGGTGAACGCCTCGTGACCCGGGGTGTCGATGAAGGTGATCCGGCGGTCCTCGCCGTTGACCTCGGAGGAGACCTGGTAGGCACCGATGTGCTGCGTGATGCCGCCGGCCTCGCCCGCGACGACGTTCGTCTTGCGGATCGCGTCCAGAAGCCGGGTCTTACCGTGGTCGACGTGACCCATGACGGTCACGACCGGCGGACGGGAGACCAGGGCCTCTTCGCCGCCCTCGTCCTCGCCGAACTCGATGTCGAAGGACTCGAGCAGCTCGCGGTCCTCCTCCTCGGGGCTGACGATCTCAAGGACGTAGTTCATCTCGTCCGCGAGCAGCCTGAGGGTGTCGTCGGAGACGGACTGCGTCGCCGTGACCATCTCGCCGAGGTTCATCATCACGGCGACGAGCGACGCCGGGTTGGCGTTGATCTTCTCCGCGAAGTCGGTGAGGGAGGCACCGCGCGACAGACGGACGGACTGTCCGTTGCCGCGAGGCAGCATGACGCCGCCCACCGACGGGGCCTGCATGGCCTCGTACTCCTGGCGCCTCTGCCGCTTCGACTTGCGACCACGACGCGCGGGACCGCCGGGACGGCCGAACGCACCCTGTGTGCCACCACGGCCACCGGGGCCGCCGGGACGTCCACCGAAGCCGGGACGACCACCGAAGCCGCCGCCACCGCCGGGACGACCCGCACCGCCACCGCCGCCACCGGGGCGACCGGCGAAACCGCCGCCACCGCCACCGGGACCGGCCGGACGGCCTGCGAAGCCACCGCCGCCGGGACGGCCCGCGCCGCCACCGCCGGGACGACCGCCGCCACCGGGACCACGGCCACCGCCGGGGCCACCACCGGGACGCGGGCCGGCAGCGGGACGCTGCGGCATCATGCCCGGGTTCGGACGGTTACCGCCCGGGGCACCGCCCGGACGGGGAGCCTGCGGACGGGGCATGCCGCCCGGGGTCGGACGGGCGCCGCCCTGACCCTGGGGCCGCGGAGCACCACCGGGGCCGCCCTGCGGACGCGGGGCGCCCGGACGGTCCTGGCCGCCACCGGGACGCGGGGCGCCGCCGGGACGGGGCGCCTGCGGACGGGCCATGCCCGTCGAGCCGCCGGAGGTGAAGGGGTTGTTGCCCGGACGGGGACCGGCCGGACGGGCGCCGGGGCGCGGTGCGCCCTGGCCCGCGGGACGTGCGGGGCGGTCGCCGCCACGCTCGCCGCCACGGCCGCCGTCGCGCTGGCCACCATCGCGCTGACCGCCGGCCGGGGCCGGACGGCCACCCGCCGGGCGGGGCCCGGGAGTGGCACCCGCGGGACGCGGGGCCTGCTGCTGCGGGGCAGCCGGCTGGGCCGGAGCCGGAGCCGAGAACTCGGCGGCGGGCACCGGCGTCACCGGAGCGGGCTTGGGCGCGGGCTTCGGGCCCGGACGCGGGCCGGCAGACGGCGCGGAAGGCGCTGCGGGGGTGCTGCTCGCCGGTGCGGCGGGGGCCGGCTTGGGGGCCGGGGCGCCGGGCTTGGGGGCAGCGGGACGTGCCGCAGCGGCCGGGGAGGGCGCTGCGGGCTTTGCGGGCGTCGCCTTGCGGGGCGCGCCAGGCTTTGCAGCGGACTTGCCGGCGTTGCCGCCGGGCCCCTGCAGTGCGTCAGTCAACTTGCGTACAACCGGCGCCTCGATCGTCGAGGACGCCGAACGGACGAATTCACCGAGTTCTTGGAGCTTGGCCATGACGACCTTGCTCTCGACGCCGAACTCCTTGGCGAGTTCGTATACCCGGACCTTAGCCACTTCGCTCCTTTTAGGTCCGGGTTACCGCCGGACCGTCGCTACTTCATGGGCGTACTCATCGCGTACTCATCGAGTGCTCATCGCAATCTCGACCTACTTCCAACTCGCGAGGTACCTGACCGCACGGGGTCCCGTGCCGTTCATTTCTTACGGTGTCACCCGCTCGACGAACCGCTGCACTGCGGCGGGGTCGAACGGCCCCTTGGCCTTGAAGGCCCGGGGGAAGGCCCGGCGGCGAACCGCCAGGTCCAGACAGACGGAGGCGGGGTGTACATATGCACCCCGGCCGGGCAGCGTACCGCGAGGATCGGGGACGCAGGCGTCCCCGTCCACGACGATGCGCAGCAGCTCGCTCTTGGCCGCCCGCTCCCGGCATCCCACACAGGTTCGCTCAGGGCAAGCACGGGCGTGCGTCCGGCCAGACACGGCTAAGTCTACCTCCCCGCACCGACCTCACCCCTTTGGGGCAAAAATCGAACGGATGTTGTCGTGATCTCAGCGGCATCGCCACTGCGAAATATTCCCGACGGTGCCGGTTCAGCGCCGCTCGGACCGCTCGCGGGCACGTTCGGCCCGCTCCCGGTCGGCGACGTCGCGCTCGGCGTCGGTCTCGGTGTCCGGACGGATGTCGATGCGCCAGCCGGTGAGGCGGGCGGCGAGGCGGGCGTTCTGCCCCTCCTTGCCGATCGCCAGCGACAGCTGGTAGTCCGGCACGGTGACCCGGGCGGACCGGGCTCCGAGGTCGACGACCTCGACCTCGCTCACCCGTGCGGGCGACAGCGCGTTGGCCACCATCTCGGCCGGGTCGTCCGACCAGTCCACGATGTCGATCTTCTCGCCGTGCAGCTCGGCCATGACATTGCGCACCCGGCCGCCCATCGGGCCGATGCAGGCACCCTTGGCGTTCAGTCCGGAACGGGTCGAACGGACCGCGATCTTGGTGCGGTGACCGGCCTCGCGGGCGATGGCGCAGATCTCGACGGAACCGTCGGCGATCTCCGGCACCTCCAGCGCGAAGAGCTTCTTCACCAGGTTGGGGTGGGTCCGCGACAGCGTCACGGACGGGCCCCGGACGCCCTTGGCGACCCGTACGACGTACGTACGCAGCCGCAGGCCGTGGGTGTACTCCTCGCCGGGCACCTGCTCCTGCACCGGCAGGATCGCTTCCAGCTTGCCGATGTCGACCAGGACGTTCTTCGGGTCCTTGCCCTGCTGGACGACGCCGGTGACGACATCGCCCTCGTGGCCCGCGTACTCACCGAAGGTCCTGTCGTCCTCGGCGTCGCGCAGCCGCTGCAGGATGACCTGCTTGGCGGTGGTCGCCGCGATCCGGCCGAACCCGGACGGGGTGTCGTCGAACTCCTTGGGCTCCTGGCCCTCTTCCAGGTCGGCCGGGTCCTCCTTCGCCCACACCGTCACGTGGCCGCGCTCGTCGAGCTTCACTCGCGCGCGGCGGTGGCTTCCGTCGGTACGGTGGTAGGCGATGAGGAGGGCCGACTCGATCGCCTCGACGAGCACGTCGAAGGGGATCTCCTTGTCCTGTGCCAAGCCCTTCAAGAGCTTCACATCGATGTCCACGGCTACGCCTCCTCTTCCTTCTTGTCCTTGCGGCTGAATTCGATCTCCACGCGCGCCTTGGCGATCTCGTCGAAGGCGACCCGGCGGGACGTGGGCCTGCGGCCCTTGACGCCCGGCACTTCGAGGTCGAGGCCTTCTTCGTCCACGGCGAGGATGCGGGCCACCAGCTCGCCGCCCTCGCGCAGATGCAGCTTGGCCAGGCGGCCCGTGGCACGTACGTAGTGGCGGTGCTCCGTCAGCGGACGGTCGGCACCGGGGGAACTGACTTCGAGGACGTACTCGTCGTCGCCCATCGCGTCGGTCTCGTCGAGCTTCTCGGAGATCGCGCGGCTCAGCTCGGCGCAGGCGTCCAGCTCGACGCCCTCTTCGGAGTCCACGATGATCCGCAGCACGCGGCGGCGGCCGGCCCGGGACACCTCGATCTCTTCGAGATCAAGCTGTTCGGCGCTGACGAGCGGTTCGAGCAGCCCGCGCAGCCTCTCGCTCTGGGTGGTGCTCATCCGGGTGACTCCTCGGCCGCGTGTGCTGTTGTGGGGATCGTCGCGTGTCAGGTCAAAGGGTATCCGGTCCCGGGGGGTGTTGCCGTCCGCCTGCTCCGCGGCCGCGGGTACGCTCGCCTGCGGTGATCACTTCAGGACAGATCCAGTCAAGTCAGGGCCAGCGTCTTTCGTTCGGATCCGGCCTGATCCGAACGGAAGACCCTAGGTCCGAAGGAGAACAGGTGCGGCGCACGGGGACGACGCGCAGAGGCGTGTTCGGCGCGACGGGAGCGATCGCCCTGGGGGCGATGCTGGCCGGCTGCGGTGACGGGCCCGGAAGCGGGAAGGACTCCGGCCGGTCCGGGGCAGCGACCGCGGCCGAGCAGGCCTCTGCGGCACGGGCCGAGAAGAAGATCCGGGCGGCGGCCGCCCGGACCAGTCTGGAACTGCTCGGCAGGTACGAGCACGTGGTCGAGGCCCATCCGGCGACCGCCGCGGGGCTCGCGCCGCTGCGGGACGCCGTGCGCGCCCACGCGAAGGCACTGGCCCCCGACGGCTCGCAGGCGCTCGCCTTCACGCGGTCGCGCGCGACCGACGCCGGGTCCGCCGTCAGGGAGCTGGCCGCGGCGGAACGCCGTGCCGCGGACGGGCGTCTGGCGGCCCTGATGGAGGCCCCGCCGGAGCTGGCCCGGCTGCTGGCGTCGATCGCGGCGGCGGGCGCGGCCCACGCCTATCTGCTGACCGAACTGGCCAAGGAGACCTCGTCATGAGCACCGGGACACGGAAGGCCGCGCAGGCGGCCCTGGCCGCCGAACACGCGGCGGTGTACGGGTACGGGGTGGTCGGCGGCCGGGTCGCCGAGGGCCGCCGGGCCGAGGCGACAGCGGCCTACCACGCGCACCGGGCCCGGCGCGACGCGCTGGCGCGGACCGTGCGCGGGCTGGGCGGTGAGCCGGTGGCGGCGCAGGCGGCGTACGCTCTGCCGTTCGCCGTGCCGGACCCGGCCGCGGCGGTGCGGCTGGCGGCCGTGCTGGAGGACCGGGTCGCGGGCGTGTACTCCGATCTCGTACGGGCCGCCGAGGGGCCGCTCAGGCGGGAGGCCGCCGACGCGCTGCGGGAGGCCGCGGTGCGCGCGGTCCGCTGGCGGGGCGGCGGCGTAGCCTTTCCCGGGCTCGCGGAGCGGGCCTCCGAAGGCACCACCGCGAAGAGCGGGGCCGGCGCGAACGCTGGGGTCGCCGCGAAGAGCGGGGCCGGTGGGACGAACGGGGCCGCCGCGAAGAGCGGGGCCGGTGGGACGAACGGGTCCGGTGGGACGAACGGGTCCGGTGGGACGAACGGGTCCGGTGGGACGCACTGAAAGAACTCTGAAAGGGAACAAGGCACGTATGGGTTTCGAACCGCCGCAGCGTCTGGTGCGGGCGCTGGGCGAGTCGTACGGGGACGAGGGCGCCGCCGACTGGCTCGCGCGGCTTCCCGCACTGACCGAGGAAGCGCTGTCCGCCACCGGGCAGGACACGACCGTGGAGCGGGTGGCCGCCCCGGGCGGCCGCAGCAGTCTGGTCCTGCTGGTGACCCGCGCCGACGGCACCCCGGCCGCGCTGAAGGTCGCGCCGCCCGGGGCCGAGCCGGAGCTGGAGCGGGCGGCGCTGGCCCACTGGAACGGCTGGGGCGCGGTGCAACTCGTCGCCGCCGCATCCGGCGCACTGCTGCTGGAGCGGCTGCATCCCGAGGTGTCGCTGCGCTCGCTGCCGGAGGCGAAGGCGCTGCTGGAGGCGGCGGGCACGGTGCGCCGGCTGTGGGTCGAGCCGCCGGCCGGGCACGGTTTCGAGACGGTCGCCGAACGGACCGGGCGCCGTGTCGCACCGATGCGGGCCGGCGCGGCGGCCGACCCGGGCCTGGAGCCGCTGGTCGCGGCGGCGCTCGCGGCGCGCGAGGAGCTGATCGCCCACTCCCCAGAACTCCTGCTGCTGCACGGCAACTTCCGGCAGAGCAAGGTACTGGCCGGGGAGCGGGTGCCGTGGCTGACGGTCGGCCCGGAGCCGCTGGTCGGTGAGCGTGCCTACGATCTGGCGCGGCTGGTGCGCGACCGCGTCGAAGATCTGATCGCCTCGCCCGGCGGCGCGGTGACGGCTCGCCGCCGGATCAGGAAGCTGGCCGATTCGCTGGACGTGGACCGGGAGCGGCTGCACGGCTGGACGCTGTTCCGTGCGGTGGAGTCGGGAACCCGGGCGCTGGCGGTCGGCCGCCGCCAGGAGGGCGAGCTGACGCTGGAGTTCGCGAGCTGGCTGTGAGACGACGGAAGGCCGCAGGCCCCCCGCGCGGTGCGCCTGGGGCCTGCGGCCTTCCGGGGTGTCAAGCGGTGAGGCGGGCGATCGCCTCGTCGACGGTGAGCTCCTCGCGCTCGCCGGTGCGGCGGTCCTTCAGCTCCAGGACGCCCTCGGCCGAGCGACGGCCGGCGACCAGGATCTTCGGCACACCGATGAGCTCGGAGTCGGTGAACTTGACGCCGGGCGAGACGCCCGGACGATCGTCGACCAGGACGCGCAGGCCCGCGGCGTTCAGCTTCTCGGAGACGTCCAGGGCCAGCTCGGTCTGGAGCGCCTTGCCCGCCGCGACGACGTGCACATCGGCCGGGGCGATCTCGCGGGGCCAGCACAGGCCCTTGTCGTCGGCGGTCTGCTCGGCGAGCGCGGCGACGGCGCGGGAGACGCCGATGCCGTACGAGCCCATGGTGACGCGGACGGGCTTGCCCTGCTGGCCGAGGACGTCGAGCGAGAAGATGTCGGCGTACTTGCGGCCGAGCTGGAAGATGTGGCCGATCTCGATGGCGCGGTCCACCCGGAGGCCGCTGCCGCAGTTGGGGCAGGGGTCGCCCGCCTCGACGACGACGACGTCGAGGTGCTCGTCGACCTCGAAGTCACGGCCCGCGACGACGTTCCTCGCGTGCTTGCCCTCCTTGTTGGCACCCGTGATCCAGGCGGTGCCGGCGGCGATGCGCGGGTCGGCGATGTAGCGGACCTTCTCCAGCCCCTGCGGGCCGACGTAGCCGCGTACCAGGTCCTCGCGGCCCTCGAAGTCCTCGGCGGTGACCAGTTCGACGACGGCGGGCGCGAGGTGCTCGCCGAGCTTGCCGAGGTCGACCTCGCGGTCGCCGGGCACACCCACGGCCACGATCTCGCCGTCGACCTTGACCAGCAGGTTCTTCAGGGTCGCGGAGGCCTCGACGCCCAGGTGTGCGGCGAGGGTCTCGATGGTCGGGGTGTCGGGGGTGTCCAGCTCCTCGACGGGGCCGTGCGCGGAGCCGTCCGCGGCGACCGCCTTGAAGGTGACGGCCTCGGTGTTGGCGGCGTAGTCGCAGTTCGGGCAGTCGACGAAGGTGTCCTCGCCGGCGGGCGCGGGCGCCAGGAACTCCTCGGAGGCGGAGCCGCCCATGGCGCCGGAGACGGCGGAGACGATCCGGTGGTCGAGGCCGAGGCGCTCGAAGATCCGGATGTAGGCGGCGCGGTGCAGCTGGTACGCCTCGGCGAGACCCTCGTCGGTGGTGTCGAAGGAGTACGAGTCCTTCATCTGGAACTCGCGGCCGCGCAGCACACCGGCGCGGGGGCGGGCCTCGTCCCGGTACTTGGTCTGGATCTGGTACAGGATCACGGGCAGGTCCTTGTAGGACGAGCACATGTCCTTGACGACCTGGGTGAAGATCTCCTCGTGGGTGGGGCCGAGGAGGTAGTCGGCGCCCTTGCGGTCCTTGAGCCGGAACAGCAGGTCGCCGTACTCGTCGTAGCGGCCGCTCGCCTCGTACGCCTCCTTGGGCAGCAGCGCGGGCAGCAGCACCTCCTGGCCGCCGATGGCGTCCATCTCCTCGCGCACGACGCGGGTGATGTTCTCCAGGACCTTCTTGCCGAGCGGCAGCCAGGTCCAGATTCCGGCCGCGGTGCGACGTACGTATCCGGCCCGGACGAGCAGCTTGTGGTTGAGCGTCTCGGCGTCGGCCGGGTCGTCGCGCAGTGTCTTGATCATCAATCGGGACATGCGCTGGACCTGGGCCATGATGAACTCCTGCTCGGAAGGGTGATGTGCAGGAGGTTAGCCGGGCGGTGCGGGTGGGCGGAAATCCATTGCCCGCGGTACGGGAGGCCCTAAGGGCTGTCCCGCAGTTCCTGGCGGGCGTGCGACGACAGCCCTCAGCCCTTGCGACGCAAGGGGAGCGGGGCTCCCATCACCGCATAGGGCTTGGGAGCGCTGGGGAAGAGCACCTGCCGGGCCAGGTCCTGGTAGCCGAGACTGCGATACAGGCCACGTGCCGGGCTCTCGGTGTCGATGGCCGAGAGGATGGACCGGGGCTGGTCGACGGCGTCGGTGATGGTGGTGATCAGTGCGCGGCCGATGCCCCGGTTCTGGAACTCCGGCAGGACGTGCAGTTCGGTGATGACGAACGAGTCGTCGAGCCAGTGCACGCTGCCGGTGGCGCGGAGGTACGGCTCGACGACGGTGGACCACCACTGGCCGCGTTCGTTGGGCATGCCGTAGACGAAGCCGACGAGCCGCTCGCCGGCGGTGGTGGCGCCGAGGGCGCGGGCGTGCGGGTGGTCGAGGTGTCTGAGGACGATGTGGCGCCGTACCTCGACCTCCTCGGGCCCCAGGCCGAAGGCGACGGCCTGTACGGCGAGCGCCTCGTCCACGCGCGCGGCGAGGTCGACCGGCCCGATCCGGACGCTGGGAGTGCGGGGGCCGCCCCCGGAATCTGCTGCCATGCGCCGACCCTACTGGCCCCGGTGGGCAACGGGGTACGGGTGGGTGGCCGTCGGCCACCGGCCGGTCAGAACAGCACGCTCATGAACGCGCCGGTCTCCTTGAAGCCGACCCGGGCGTAGGAGCGGCGCGCGGGAGTGTTGTAGTCGTTCACGTAGAGGCTGACGACGGGGGCGACGTCGGCGAGCGCGTAGCGCAGTACCGCCGCCATGCCGGTTTCGGAGAGTCCGCGGCCGCGGTGTTCGGGGGCGACCCAGACGCCCTGGATCTGGCAGGCCTGCGGGGTCGCGGCGCCGATCTCCGCCTTGAAGACGACCTTGCCGTCGTCGATCCGGGCGAACGAGCGGCCGGCCCCGATGAGTTCGGCGACGCGTGCCTGGTAGAGGAGTCCGCCGTCGCCCGCGAGCGGGGAGACGCCGACCTCCTCGGTGAACATCGCCACACAGGCCGGCATCAGGACGTCCATCTCGTCCTTGCGGATCCGGCGGACCAGGGGGTCCGGGGTCACTTCGGCGGACGGGCTCTCGGTGACCATCAGCGGCTGATGGGCCCGGACCTCGCGGGCCGGTCCCCAGCCGGGTTCGAGCAGCCGCCACAGCTGGGCGGTGGGTTCGGCGGGGCCGACGATCGAGGAGCAGCGGCGGCCGGCCCGGCGGGCGCGGTCGGCGAAGGCCCGGACGGCCTCGGGGGTGGCGCAGATGGGGACGAGGTTGGCGCCCGAGTAGCAGAGCGAGCGGAGCCGTCCGTCGGCGTACCAGCCCCACATCTCGCCGCCGAGGCGCCAGGGGTCGAGGCCCGCGATCTGGACCCGGGCCGTCACGAAGGCGTTGGCGACGGGCTCGCTCTCCAGGATGGCGAGAGCGGCTCCGAGGTCGCTGGGTTCGAGGACCCGGGTGGTGGTCTGCGTCAACACGAGGGGGCCTCACCATGCGGTCTGTTGATTTCCGCACTGTAACCGAAGCGGATCGTCCGTGCCGCCCGTGCCTGTGAACAGGGGCTGCGGCGGGCCGTGAGGTCGCTCACGGCAGCGCCCCGCCGGACGGCGTTCGTCCGGCGGGGCGCTGTGGTGCGGGTCATCGGTTCAGCTGACGGAGACCTCGGGCTCGCCGGAGGCGATGCCGTCCTTCTCCATCTGCTCGGCGATCTTCAGGGCTTCCTCGATCAGCGTCTCGACGATCTTCGACTCGGGCACCGTCTTGATGACCTCGCCCTTCACGAAGATCTGTCCCTTGCCGTTGCCGGACGCCACACCCAGATCGGCCTCACGGGCCTCACCCGGACCGTTGACGACACAGCCCATCACGGCCACCCGCAACGGCACCTCCATGCCCTCCAG
>NZ_JBIDCA010000024.1:0-70814 GCF_043204345.1 Streptomyces sp. NPDC047917 | reverse complement strand
GCGCGCGGTCTGCTCCGCAGACACGACGCGCCGCCGCTACGCGGCGGAAAAGCGGGCACCGTGCTCCGCACGGTATCGGGCCTGCGGCCCGTGATGCCGGGTCACTCCGTGCCCCTTGGGCATGGTCGACGCTCCGCGCCAACCATGCGATCAGCCACTCCGTGCCTGATCAGGGCCCGATGCACGGGCGGCTGGCTGTGAGGGTGCTTCCTGCTGTCCGCCTGGGGACTGACGGAGGATCGGCCGATACCTTGACTCTCTATCAGACCATGCCATCTTGTGCGTCACTTCTCAGCCCGGGCTAGCTCTAGGACTCAGAACACACCACCTGGCACCTTCCTCGTCCCTCGAAAACCCCCAACTCACCAAATCTGAATACTGACGCTTAATCAGTGCAGAAAACAATCCCGAGCCCGTCAATTCCGTACTCTGATAATGCGTCAGAAACCAACCCAGCTTCTTTGTGGCATCAGGACGCAAACCCTCCTCCAATTACAAGGCGCTCAGGCTCAATAAGAAAAGGGACGGCTACCTCAGAACAAGGCGTCCTGATCAGGTTCCTGACGCGGCAGCGGCTGGATGTCCTTGCCCTCCCACTTCGCTTGCAGGTGTTTGCGCCAGCCCTGGGGCGGGGGCCAGGGGACGCCCCACTCCGCGAGCTGCTTCTTTGTCCAACCACCATCGGGAGTCTGCGCGGCAGTCACTTCGTCAGGAGAGGGCACGTAGGTCGGCATGGACCTGATGATGCCCACCTCAGCAGCACGGGCACCTGACGCCTGAAAACCTCTGTACGCCTCCCTGTGCCGCGAACTCAGCCGCCCCGGACCCCCCGGGGGGGCCCGGGGCGGCTGACAGGCGCTCAGAACGCCGCACAGGGCGGTCTACGCGGCGAACCCGATGTTGGTGACGTACTCGTACTGCCCCCCACTGAGACCCCAGGTCGACGATGACGTCCTCCCAGGAGTCGTCCAGGCCCTCGTGGTCGCCGGCCGCCCAGGTGGCAGCCACTTCCTCGCGTTCCTCGGCCTCGCCGCAGCTCTCACCTGCTACAAGAGACTCGCAAAAATCACCACGTGAGACACCCTCTAAGCCCCAGTCCCACTCAGGACCCGCACCTCTGTGTCCCAGGCCCACGTAAAGGGTGGGCCCGGGACGCCAGCCGACCTGTACAGCCCCTGCTCCGTACCCGTGCTCTCTGCCGCGAGACGCACACGGAATCCCACCCAGACGACGGAATCCCTCGGAGCATTTCCCAGGCTACTTGTACTTGTACGTGGCGTGAGCCACCGTGTTTACAGGCCACCAAAAGTCACCCTGGCCCTGCGAAGCGAACGAACCGGTCCCGGAGTTCGAAGCCCGGTAGGTCCATTTCTTCGTCGCCTTGAGCTTGACCGTAGGGGTCGAACACGTCTTGGTATTTTTGCATCCAGCTATCTTGCTGACGAAAGTCTTTCCATTGTTACCCGAAAGCGCAATGGACGGCCTCTGGGTTTTCATTTTATGCGCGCAAACCTGCTTCGCGTTTGCATAGATGGTACCCCCGGAGCGCCACATCTTCACCGTGTTGGTGCAGCCGTAGTACGACTTCCCCTTACCCGTCGTAGCCGCCTGCGCCGAAGTAGAAGAAAGCAGGATGGAAGCAACGACGGCTGCCCCTACACCTATGCTCTTCAGGCCACGCTTCACGATTTCCTCCCCGTTTCGATTCGAAAATCGAATCATTTCACGAACATCGATCTTGGTCGAAACCGACTTTACCACACAGCCCTGATCACATCTCTGATTTCACACAAACGGGCGTCAGCGGGAGGGCCAGTGAGGGTTCCGGTGAAATAGAGATGGACTGAACCTCAAGTACCCCTCAAGTGCTTACCGAATGGCATCGAAACCCATCCCAATATTCAGCCACTTCGCCAATGGAGCGAATCTGGCATATATGGTTCATATTTAACACCCTGGAGTTCAGGGCGACTGCGCTCTCAGGCGGTGAGATCGAGAGGGCGGTTGCGTGCTCGGGGCGTGACCGGTAGTGGTCGGTTGCGGCGGCGATGTTGGTCCAGCCAGCTTGGCGCATGAGGCCGATGGCCAGATTCCGCATCGTGGCCATGGCGCGCGGCGCGGTGCCGGTGCGCACGCGTGAGGCGTCCTCGCCGTAGGTCACGTCTCTGACGTGAGGTGACCCCGGCGGTGTGGACACCACTGAGCCCTTTCCAACCTGGCGGGGGTGACCGCGCGTTGGAAGCGAGGAAGTGTTCGGCCTTGTGTTCGTAGCGGCGGTGCAGACGTCGGCAGCCAGCCATCCAGGACACGGTCCGCTCGACCAGCCAGCGGTGGCGTCCGAGTCGCTGTGAGGACTCGATGCCCTTGCGGGCAATGCGGTGTCGGATACCGCGGGTGCCGAGCCATCGGCGCAGGTGGTCGTAGTCGTAGCCCTTGTCCGCGTGGAGCCTTTCGGGCCTTCGGCGGCGTGGATCTCGGCGGGATCGGCTGGGCGGGATGCCGCGCACGAGCGGCTGGAGGCCGAGGCTGTCGTGCATGTTCGCGCCGGAGACGCCCAGCGACAGCGGCAGCCCGTTCCGGTGGCGCTGAGCAGGGGCGGCCGGGGTGCTGCGGTTCAGTGAGGACCGCGATCCGGCGGTGCTGGCCCAGTTCGTGCGGTTGCGGGTCATCGATCCGGAAGGGGCGTACTGGCGGCGTGGGATCGAGGCGGCCGGGCGGTGGCTACGGGAGACCGGGAACGCCGTGCTGCGGGTGCCGTACACGGTCGTCACGCCGGAGGACTGGGGCGGGGTGAGCGGGTATCCGCTCGGGCAGTGGATCGCCGAGCAGCGCCGTGCCTACACGGTCGGGACGCTGGAGGCCGGGCGGGTGACCGAGCTGGAGAAGCTCGGGATGGTCTGGTCCGAGCAGGATGCGGCCTGGGCGGACGGGATCGCCGTCGCCAAGGAATACGCCGCGGTGCACGGCCACTTCCTTCCACCAACCACCGCAGTCTGGGCCCGGCACTCCATTGGGGTGTGGGCGAAGAACGCCCGTGCGTCGGCCCGCCGGGCGCGGGAGAACGAGGAGCTGCGCGCGGCCGGCCTCCCTGTCCCTTCGGCGGCCGGGGCGATGCCCGAGGCGCGGCAGGATGAGCTGGATGCGATCGGGTGGGAGCAACTCCTGCCCGCGCAGTAGTGGTTGTTGGAGAACGCCCTGGGGGCCGAACCCGCCGAGGAGGCGGAGTGGCATGTGAAACTGGCGCAGGACGGTATGTGGGTGGTGCAGGGTCGGTCGGCCAAGACAGCGACGTTGGCGACGACAGGGTGGGTGGTGCCGGGGCCCGATCTGCCCAAACCGGCCACCACTGCGTGCAGCGCGCCTACGCTGAACCGGACGGCTCCATCCCCGCCCCGCACCCTGGGAGGCCCCGTGTCACTGCCCGTGGAAGCCGGCCCGACGCCGCCGTCGTACCCGCCAAAGACTCCGCCACCTCCGAAGAAGCCGCCGAACCCGCCCCGGCCGAACCCGCAGGACCCGAAGCCCCCGCCCAGCCAGGTAGTACCTACGGCCCGGCGCGGGGTGGGCATGGCCAACCGGCGCGGGGCGAACTGGGTTTTGGAGTCGGCGCCGTGGGCGGCGGGGAAGGCCCGGGCTGCGGTGGTGGAGCAGCTGGGGAAGTGGAAGCTCCGGGCGGCACCCGCAGCGGTGGAGGCGGTAGAGGCGGTGACGACGCTCCTCGTGCAGGCCGCGGTCGCCGACGGGGGCACGACAGTGTCCGTACACCTGTCGGATCAGGACGGGCAGGCATGCATCCTCGCCCTTTCTCACCACACCGGGCTCGCCACTGGACTCGACGACGCCGGTGGGGATGTCCTCCACCAGATCACCGCCCACCAACCCGTCACCGGGTGCGGTACCGACACCGGGCCCGACGGGCGCCGCATCTGGGCCATCGTCGAACTCTGATCCGCCCTGGACATGGCAGCGCGCCCGGCCGCTGGTCGGGGACGGAACTGTGCGGTGATGCCGTATGCCGTCGGGCAGGTGGAGACGGAAGCGGGCTTGGCGGGCCGTCAGGCAAATGCTGACGGAGGCGTGGTGGTCAAGCTCGACCTGGCTCGACAACGTCCGCAAACGCGCCGCCAAGCTTTCCGAGCAACGGCACGCGGACCTCGATGTGCTCGGGATGCGCTGGTAGTCAATGGGTGGCAACGAGCGGCGGGGCCGGGCAGGGTGATCCTGTCGGGCCCCGCTGTCGTCGGGTCAGTGGACTGGCCGGCCACCAATCCCTGGGGGCGTGGATCGTGATCAGTCCAAGTCGGCTGAGGCCAGGATGACCGCGAGCGCGATGTGGGGGACGGCGCTCAGGCAGAGCTCCGCCGCTGTGCTGGGGTCCGGGGCGGTGCGCGCCTCCTGTAGTGCGAGAAGACCGGTCAGCGCCGCGGCGTCGACCGCCTCGTCGAGGATCTCGTCCACGTCGAGCTCGCCGCCGGCCGCCAGCTCGTGCACCAGGGCGACCGCCTCCTCCGGATCGGTCCGCCAGCGAGCGGTGACTTCGGTGCCGGCGCTCACCAGGTCCATCGCGGCGGCCTGCTCCACTGTCGGCAGCGGCACGCCGTCCTGACCGGGCGGGTCGCCCTGCTCCACGAGTTCCTGGGCCTGCGCCACGGCGCACCGCGCCGCGGACGACCGGGGGTGTCGGCGGCGTCAGGGGTGACCGTGGCCGATCACCTTGGCGACGACGTCGGTGATCAGCGGGCCGCATCCGCCGGGCGCGCGGCCGGCGAACTCCAGGGTGAAGTGGTCCTCACTACCGGTGAAGACCTGCAGAGGCCTGTTGATCGAGGCGAAGCGGGCGCCGACGGGCGTGTAGGAGTCGCCCACGGGGTCCGAGCTGGGAGGGGGGACCACCTGAGCGCTGTAGGACTGGTCGCCCATGTCCTTGGCGCACGCCGGGTCGGTGTTGCGGGCGTGCTTCCAGGTGACGCTGACGACGGAGCCCTCGTCCGCCTCGAAGTCCTGGGAGAGGGTACCCGGGCCGATGTCGACCGCCTGGTAGGTGTACTGGGTGAGGGCGCGGCTGTACAGCGTCACCCCGCCGCGGGGGGTAGACGATCCGACCTGCCACGGGCCGATGTTCTCGCCGTCCTCGTACTCGACGTAGCCGCCGGCCGGGGCGTTCGGGTCGGAGAAGGTGCCGTTCTTGATGAGGTTCCCGGCCGCCGCCGCAGGAGTGAGGGCAACAGTGGTGGCCAGGATGGTGGCGCCCAGCAGGGCACCGACGGACATTCGCTTGTGCATGTGATTCCTTCATGCGTCAAGGGGCGTGGGCAGCGATGCCGATGGCGTTGCGGCGCCTTCGGCGGTCGGATGTGCCGCCCGGGGGCCAGCTTCGGAACGCGTCGGCTGCCGACGCCTGGGCGGGCGGGTGTAGGGCGTCCCGGCGGGCATCACGGGCGGAAGCGACGACGGCGCAAAGCGCGCCGGCGGGTCAGATCTACGGGGTCACCGGCGCGGTGGACGCCGTCGGGAGTGCGGTTGCTGCGCGCCGTGAGGGGGACAGCGGATGCCCTCGCCTCACGGCCGGCACCCGCGCGTCAGCTGCCGATGTCGAACAGCGGGACGATATGTCCGTGGGCCTCGGAGGGCAGGTACTCGTCGTTGCCCAGGTACTTGACCGAGTACCCGCCGATCTCGCCCTGGATGGCGGTGAAGATGCCGCTGATGCTGCCGCCTTCCATTTCGGCGATTCCCCTCGCGTCGGTCTGCGAGGTGCCCAGGAGCTCACCGCGCTTGCCGGCGTACCACTCGATGTCCTGCCAGGCCACAGGCTTGCCCTTGCAGGTCAGATGCGCTCTGCCCTGCGCGGACAGCCCGCCCGCGAGCTGGCCCTTCGTCGTCTCGGCCTTCAGACTCGTCGGCTGAGGCGCCTGAGGGGCCGGCGCCGGGGCCGGCTGCGACTTGGTGTCCTCGGGCGAAACCCTCTTCGGCGACATAGTCACTCCATGTGATCGGATTGGACTGCCCCACGCGGACAGCTATCGAATAGATCGCACATGAAGGCCATTTCGGATCAGCATTCGCTCCAGTTCACTACGACGTGTAACCGGGGGGTGAGGGAAAGCCGAGCACGCTCCGGGGCGCACCACCGAGCACACATGGACCTCCACAGCCGCATGAGGCCATGCCTGTGAGACCGGCGGGCAAGCGCGCTCCACCCCCACCACCCGCGCCCGGAACACCACACCCACCGAACAGTGCGCCCCGCCGACCGGCGTAGACACAGACGGGCCTTGACCCCGGATGTTGGACACACGAGACACTGGATCCTGAGGATCTGAGAACGGACATCTCGTGGTCATGAAGAACTACCCGCCGGAGTTCAAGGCGGACGTGGTCGCGCTGTACGAGTCGCGGCCAGAGACGACGATCAGGGCGGTCGCCGCCGATCTGGGGATCAACCCGCAGACGCTCCGGAACTGGGTGAGGGCAGCCGGCGTGAGTCGTCCCCGGGGACGCCGGACGCAGGAACCGGCCCAGCCGCCGACCCCGCTGGAAGCGGAGAACGCGGCTCTGCGGAAGAAGGTCCGTGAGCTGGAGGAGGAGCGCGAGATCCTGCGCAAAGCGGCGAAGTATTTCGCCGGAGAGACGCGCTGGTGAACCGCTTCCAGTGTGTCGCCGACCTCCAGCGCCGTTACGGCGTGAAGCGGCTCTGCAGCATCCTCGGCGTCGCCCGCCCGAGCTTCTACTACTGGCGCCGGACGGCCGCGGACCGGGCCGCCCGGCAGGCGGCCGACGCGAAGCTGGCTGTCCGGATACGGGCCGTCCATCAGGAATCGGACGGCACCTACGGAGCCCCGAGGATCACCGCCGAGCTCCGCGAGGCGAGCGGAGAGGCGGTCAATCGCAAGCGGGTCGCGAAGATCATGCGGTCGTTCGGGATCGAAGGGGTCCGGTTGCGTCGCCGGCACCGCACCACCGTCCCCGACCCTGCCGCGGCCAGGGCGCCCGACCTGATCGGCCGCGATTTCACCGCCCAGGCCCCGAACACGAAGTACGTCGGTGACATCACCTACCTGCCCATCGGGGGCGGGAAGTTCTGCTATCTGGCGACCGTCATCGACCTCGCATCGCGACGTCTGGCCGGATGGGCGATCGCGGATCACATGCGCACGGACCTCGTCACCGACGCCCTGGCCGCGGCTGTCCAGACCCGCGGCAGCCTCGCCGGATCGATCATGCACACCGACCACGGAGCCCAGTACACGAGCAGGATATTCGCCGAAGCCTGCAGGTCAGCAGGAGTCCGGCAGAGCAAGAGCGCGGTCGGCTCCAGCGCGGACAACGCACTCGCCGAGTCCTTCAACGCGACCTTCAAACGCGAGACTCTGCAAGGGCGATAGAGCTGGCCAGACGAGCGCGAGGCCCGACTCGACGCCGTCCTATGGCTCCACCACTACAACACCCGACGCCGACACTCACGCCTCGGACAACGATCACCGATCGCCTTCGAGAACGCCCTCCAACACACACCAACTACGCTGGCACCAGCCGCATAACTCGTGTCCAGGATTCGGGGTCAAGGCCCGTGTGGAGCCTGACCGCCTGGCTGCACGACAACCCGTATGAGTCCGAGGACGGGCCCAGCTATGCGGTGTATCCCGAGGTCTCGGAGTGGAACTGGCCGGTGGTGTGGATCGACGACGGGCGGATCGCGGTGTATGACCGGGACGATGCTGGCAGCGGTACCGTCCACGTCATCGACCCCACCTCGATCGAACTGCGCTCGCCGGACGTCCGATGGATCAAGGCGGTCGCGACGTTCCCCGGGCCGGTCGGCACTGCCGTTCATCGGCGGGATGGCCCGCGGTGAGCGGCCGGTTCGCTGCGTGTCCGTGGAGCCGTCCGCCTGCCCCAAACTCACCAGGGGCCGCTACGCATACGACTACTCGGACACCTCCGGGCTGCTGCCGATGCAGAAGATGTACACCCTCGGCCAAGAGACGGTCCCTGCTGGCCGCTCCCCACCCCGCGTCAATGACGAGTGCCGACTCAGTGGACCCAGCGTCTCCTGTCAGGGTCAGCGCAGTACCGAGGCCGTCGTCCAGCGGGAAGTCCACAACGGCTACGGCTGCTGCGTGCCCGCCGACAGCATCGCGCGAGCATCGAAAACCTTGAGGCTCAGCCATAGAAGAATGCGCTTTTATGACTCCCCGCTCAGGCCGCAGGATGGCTGCGAGCCGGCTTCCGGGGAGGAACGCATGACATCAGCGATCGAAACGGGCCTGCTGCCCGGCACATCCGAAATCCGTCCCGAAGGGCTGGCCGTCGGTGGCGTCCTGCTCACCGAACTGGGGCGACGTTTCGGCACACCCCTCTTCGTGTACGACGAGGAGCATCTGCGCCGGCGCTGCCGGGAGGCGGTCGCCGCGTTCGGCCGGGACAACGTCGCCTACGCCTCCAAGGCGTTCCTGTGCACGGCCATGGCCCGGCTGGCCCATGAAGAGGGGCTGTTGCTCGATGTCGCCTCCGGCGGCGAGCTGCGGGTCGCGCTGCACGCCGGGGTACCGGCCGGGCGGATCGTCCTGCACGGCAGTAACAAGGACGAGGTGGAACTGCGCACGGCTATGTCCGCCCAGGTGCGGCACGTGGTGGTCGACAGCTTCGACGAGATGGACCGCATCGAGCGGCTGCACTCCGAGGAACGCCTGCCTCCCGCCCGGGTCCAGCTACGGGTGGCGCCCGGAGTGGCCGCCGGAGCGCACGCGGCGATCCGGACCGGTGGCAACGACTCCAAGTTCGGCTTCGGCCTCGCGGGCGGAACCGCTGCGGCCGCCGTGCGCCGGGCCGTCGGCTCCCCTGCGATGATCCTGGAAGGCGTCCACGCGCACGTGGGCTCGCAGGTACTCGACACGGCACAGCTCGCGGCCGGCGCCGCGGCCGTCGCCCGGTTCGCCGCCGACACCCGGATGCACCGGCTGACGGTCGGCGGCGGCCTCGGCGTCGCGTACGAGGCGGGACAGAGTGCACCGTCGTTCGCCGAGTGGGCGGCCCGGGTGCGCACCGCGGTACGCGACGCGGGCTGGGCCTCCTCGGTGATCGTGGAACCCGGCCGGTCCATCGCCGCCAGTGCCGGACTGACCCTCTACCGGGTGGGCACGATCAAGCGCATCGAGGGCGTGCGGACGTACATCGGTGTGGACGGCGGGATGAGCGACAACCTGCGCCCCGCCCTGTACGGCAGCCGTTACGAGGTCTTCCTCCCACGCAGCCCGCGCGCCTCCCGGCCCCTGCGGGCACGGCTGGTCGGCAAGCACTGCGAGAGCGGCGACGTGATCGTCGACGAGGCCGCGCTGCCCGCCGACGTCGCGGTGGACGATCTCCTGGCCACGCCGGTCACCGGAGCCTACGGATACGCCATGGCCTCCAACTACAACAAGCTGCCGCGCCCCGCCGTGATCTTCGTGCGGGACGGCCGCGCCCGCACCGTAGTACGCCGGGAGACCGAGGAGGACCTGCTGCGCCTGGACGTGGACGAGCCCGCCGGGCTCCCGGCGGGGGCGGCCCAGGCGGTGCGGTCCGGTGCCGGAGCGGCGCAGTGCGTCGGCACGGCCTAACCTGACCCGATGCTGAACAGTGCCCGACTGCTCGTCCTGCTGGAGATTTCCCGTACCGGCACCATCGTGGCCGCGGCCCAGGCGCTGCATCTGAGCCCGTCCGCGATCTCGCATCAACTCGCCCGGCTGGAGCAGGAGCTCGGCGTGGCGTTGGTGGAGCGTCAGCCGCAGAGCCTGCGGCTGACCGCGGCCGGGGTGCGGCTGGCCGAGCACGCACAGGCGGTCGCCGACCTGATGGCCGTCGCACAGGACGAGCTGCGGGCGCACTCCGAGGGCGAGGCCGGTGTCCTGCGACTGGGCTTCTTCGCGTCCTCGGGCCTGGAGCTATTGCCCCGGGCCCTGTCGGGGTTCGCGGCGGTCCGGCCCCAGGTCGAGCTGGAACTGATCCTCGGCCAGCCGCACGAGTTGGTGCCCGACCTGGAGGCGGGCCGGCTGGACGTCGCGGTCGTCTTCGAGCATCCGCTGGACCCCTGGTGCCGGCAGGCGGCCGTGGACGTGGAGATGTACTTCGACGAGCCGCAGCTGGTGGTCCTCCCCCTGCGACACCGCCTCGGGCGGCACGAAACGGTCCGGCTCGCCGCTCTGGAGGGGGAGAGCTGGATCGGTACGCACGGCGGACACACCGGCGAACCGGTCCTGGAACGCGCGTGCGCGGCCGAGGGCTTCCAGCCCCGGGTCCGCTGCCGCAGCGATCACTACCAGGTCACGATCAACCTGGCTCGCGCGGGCATGGGCATCGCACTCGTCCCGGCCCTCGGACTCGGCGACACCGCCGGCGTGCACGTCTGCCGACTGGACCACCCCCGGCTGCACCGCCGCATCGGAGTCGCCACCCGGTCCACCAACCGCAACCCGCTGCTGCGGATCTTCCTCGCCGAGCTGCGGTCGGCCGCCGAGGAGATCCGGTCGCTGCTGGAGGTGCAGTGGTCGTGACCGGTCCGCCGGTCACGACCACTGCACCTCGGAGGATGGTGTGCCGTGTCTCAGACAACGGTCCGGCGCCCCGCACAGGCCGCGAGGGTCCGGCCCACGTCCCGTATGGCATGCACCGCGGCCCGCTCGGTACTCGGGCCCAGCGCCGTGTCCCAGTGCGCCACCACCGCGTACGCCAGCCGGCGCCTGCCGATGATGAAACCGGCGTCGGCACGTACCCCGGTGTCGGTGCCGGTCTTGTTGGCCACCAGAAGCCCGTCGCGCGGCCTCTCGGGAAAACCCGGGTCGTACGGGTCGTGGTCGACCAGTGCGGGGACCAGGCCGTGATCGGTGTTGGCCCGCATCCAACGCAGCAGCCGGGCCGAGGCAGCCGGGCAGCTCATGGTGCCGCGCACCGCGTGTGTCACCAGCCTCGCCAGGTCCCGTGCGGTACCGGTGGCGAAGACGGGCGGCACGTCCGCGCCACGGACGTCACGGACCTTGTCGTGCAGCGTGAGGTGATCGAGCCCGAGCTCCTGTGCGAGCCGGGCCGTGGACTCGCGCCCCACGAGGCGCAGGAGTGCGTTGGTCGCGGTGTTGTCGCTCACCGAGGCGGTCAGCCAGGCCAGGTCCTCGACGGTCCAGCCGCGCCCGCTCAGCCGGCGCAGCAGACCGGTTCCGCCCGCCAGGTCCTCGTCGAGCACTTCCACGAGGCGGTCGGCGGGCAGCTCCCCGGTGTTCAGTCGGCGCGCCACCTCGGCGAGCAGCAGCAGCTTCGAGGCGGACGCCACCGGCAGCACAGTGTGCTCGTCCACCCCCACCGTGCCGCCGCCGTCGATGTCGACGGCGGCGACGGCCAGGGTGAGCGGCAGCGCGGCCGAACGCCGTGCCGCCGCGGCCACTTGGGCCAGACTCATCGGATTCTCACCACTTCTCCCGCCCGCGCCGAGGTCGGGCGGCCGCCTCTTGCCGCGACCCGCCCCGACACCACGACGGTATCGATGCCTTCGGGTGCCAGCAGGGAGCGGTCGAAGTCGGCGGTGTCGCGTACCGACGCCGGATCGAAGACCACCAGATCGGCGAGGGCACCGTCGCGGACCATGCCGCGGCCAGTGAGGCCGAACCGCCCGGCAGGCAATCCGGTCATCTTGTGCACCGCGCTCTCCAGCGGGAGCAGCTGCTCGTCACGGGTGTAACGGCCGAGCACCCGGGCGAAACTCCCCGCCCAGCGCGGATGCGGCCGACCGGGTTTGGGGACGCCGTCCGAACCGATCATCGACAACGGGCTGGCGAGGACCCTGCGGACGTCGTCCTCGCGCATGGAATGGCTGATGATGGTCACTTCGCCCTGCTCGGCCAGCAGGAGATCGCACGCTTGGTCGACCGGATGGACGCCGCGCTCGGCTGCGAGGTCGGCGATGCTGCGCCCTTCGGCCTCGGGGTGCGTCTGCGCGGCGGCCACCGAGATGAGGTCCCAGCCTCCGTTTCCCACGGTGTTCTCCCATCCCTCGACGCCCTGGGCGATGTCCGTCCTGATCCGGTCGCGCGTCTCGGGCCGGCGCAGCCGTTCCAGCAGGGCGCCGATGCCGCCCTCACTCGCCCACGGGGGCAGCATGGCATGCAGGACGGTACTTCCCGCGGTGTACGGATATACGTCGCACAGCACGTCCACGCCCTCGGCGCGGGCCCGTTCCAGCCGGGGCAGGGTACGCAGTGTGGCGCCCCAGGCGTGCCGGCCCGCGGTCTTGTGGTGGGAGATCTGGAGTGGGGCGCCGGAGCGCACCGCGATCTCCAGGGCCTCTTCCAGGGCGGACTCCACCTGTGACATCTCGTCGCGCAGATGGGTGACGTAGGGCTTGCCGTGCCGGGCGGCGACTTCGGCCAGCGCGACGATCTCCTCGGTGTCGGCGTAGGTGCCGGGCGGATAGATCAGCCCGGTGGACAGACCGGCCGCCCCCTGGGCCAGCGCCCGGTCCAGCAGCGCGCACATGGCGTCGAGTTCGCCGGGCCGGGGCGGCCGGGCCTCGAAGCCCATCACTCCGGCGCGCAGTGTGCCGTGGCCGACCAGCGAGGCGATATGGGTGTGGCGCAGGGCAGGGTCCTGTCCGGCGGCGAACGCGTCGAAGTCCACGGCGGGCCGCACCGGTCCAAGCCCGAACGTCACCCTGAGATGCTCGGCGAGTTCCGGCAGCCGCTCGGGGAGCGAGGGGAACAGGCTGGTCCCGCAGTTGCCGCAGATCTCCGTGGTGACGCCCTGGAGCAGCGGAGCCAGTCGGAGGTCGTCGATCGGCTCCGCGGCTCCGCTGGCTCCGTGGGGCGCCGCGAGGGCGTCGGAGTGCGTGTGCACGTCGATGAAGCCGGGTGCGACGACCCGCCCGGTCACGTCCAGGGTCTCGGCGGCCGAGGCAGGGGCGCCGGCGGGGAGTACGGCGATCCGCCCGTCCACCACCGCGATGTCCGCCTCCCGGGCGGGTGCGCCGGTTCCGTCGACGAGCGTGCCGCCGCGCAGCAGCAGATCGAGGGGGCGGCCCATCACAGCACCGTCGACAGGAAGGCCCGCGTACGCTCGTGGCGCGGGTCGGTGAACAGCGCATCGGGGCTCCCGGCCTCGACGACGGCGCCCCGGTCCATGAACAGGACCCGGTCGGCGACCTCGCGGGCGAAGCCCATCTCGTGGGTGACTACGACCATCGTCATACCGCTGCGGGCCAGGTCGCGCATGACGCCGAGCACCTCGCCGACGAGTTCGGGGTCGAGGGCGGAGGTCGGTTCGTCGAAGAGCATGAGGGCGGGTTCCATGGCCAGTGCGCGGGCGATCGCCACACGCTGCTGCTGCCCGCCGGACAGCTGCGCCGGGTAGTGGTCCGCTCGGTCCGCGAGACCGACGTCGGCCAGCAGCTTGCGGGCCTGCTTCTCGGCCTGTGCACGGGGCCGGCCCTTGACAACGACCGGACCCTCCATCACGTTCTGCACCGATGTACGGTGCGGGAACAGGTGGAACCGCTGGAACACCATGCCGATCCGCTCGCGTTGCCGCCGGACGTCCCGGGCGCGCCGCTCGCGCAGCACCCGGCCGGACGGGCCGTGCTGTTCGTAGCCGACCAGTTCGCCGTCCATCCACACCCGCCCCGCGTCGATCCGCTCAAGGTGATTGAAGCAGCGCAGCAGTGTGGACTTCCCGGACCCGGAGGGGCCGATGACACAGAGCACTTCACCGCTGCGGACGTCGAGGTCGATGCCTTTCAGCACCTCGGTGTCACCGAACCTCTTGCGGACTCCGCGAGCCCTGAGGATCACGTCGTTCATGCCGCTGCTCCCTTCTTGGTGCGTCCGGGCAGGAGATTGGCCAGGATCCTGCTCCGCAGCACGGGAGCGGCGCCGGGGCTGTAGCGACGCTCCACGGCGTGCTGGCCGATGGTGGCGATGGTGGTGAGCACGAGGTACCAGATCGAGGCCACCAGGAGCAGCGCGACCACTTCGAAGTTGGCGAGGTAGAGGTGCTGGGACACGGTCATCAGATCGGCCCCGGCGATGACGGAGACCAGCGAGGTCGTCTTGAGCATGGAGATGAACTGGTTGCCGAACGGCGGAATGATGACCCGCATCGCCTGCGGAAGGATGATCCGGGACAGAATCCGGCGGTTCGACATCCCGATGGAGGCGCCCGCCTCGCGCTGGCCGGGATCCACGCTCTGGATGCCGGCTCGCACGATCTCTGCCATGTAGGCGCCCTCGTTGATGGAGAGACCGAGAAGGGCGGCCACGAATCCGGTGATGACCTGGTTGGACTGCCAGCTGATGAGTTTGGGGCCGTCGAACGGGATTCCGATGCTGATCACCGGGAACAGCAGGGCCAGGTTGAACCAGAAGATGAGCTGGACCAGCAGCGGGGTGCCCCGGAAGAACCAGGTGTAGGCACCGGCGGTTAGACGCAGGACCGGACTGTCGGACAGTTGCATCACCGCGACGACGATCCCGATGGCGATGCCGAGGATCATCGAGATGAGGGTGAGCTGAATGGTCACCCCGAGGCCTTTGAGGATCACGCCGTCGAACTGGTACTTGGCGACGATGTCCCAGTGAAGATTCGGGTTGACGATGATGGTGTAGGCAAGCCACACGGCGAACAGCGCGGCGGCGAGAACCGCGAGCCAGCGCCCGGGGCGAGGCCGTTTGGTCACCTGGAGGGAGAGCTCGTCCTCCTGCGGCGTCCCGTCGGCGGGGATGACTTCCGTCCCCCCGCCGGGAGCGATACCGGGTATTTTCTGGTGGCTCATTTCCGTTCTCACTGCCCGTCGTTGACGGTGGCCTCGGGTACGGCGCTGTCGCCGACTCCCCAGGTGTCGAGGATCTTCTTGTAGCCGCCGTTGTCGATGAGTTCCTGCAGGGCCTTGCGCACGGCGTCGCGCAGTCCGCTCTGGCTCTTCGCGGAGGCGATGCCCCAGGGCGCGGTGCCGTACTGCTCCGGCAGGACCTCGTACGCGCTGCTCTTCTTCGTGAACATCTTGGCGACGGGATAGTCGACGATGGTCGCGACCGCGCGCCCACTGTCCAGTTGCAGCAGCCCGGTCGGTGCGTCCTCGCTCTGCGAGATCCGCATCTTCTCCTGGCATTTGGCGTTCTGTTCCTCGCCGATGTGGAGGTTGGAGCTGCCCTTGGCGAGGACGACGGTCTTTCCGCAGAGGTCCGCGAGCGACTTGACGTCCTGCGGGTTGCCCTGCTTCGTCATGATGACGCCGCCGGTGCGGAAGTAGTCGACGAAGTCGACTGCCTGGCGCCGCTGGGCGCTGTCGGTCATGGACGACATGACCAGGTCGAACCGTCCGGACTCCAGTCCCGGGATCAGCCCGTCGAAGGCGGCGTTGGTGAGTTCGAGCTTCAGCTTGAGCCGCCCGGCAAGGGCCTTGGCCAGGTCGGGGTCGACGCCGGTGAGCCGGGTGGTGCCGGGCTCGTACATCTCCATCGGCGGATAGCCGACCGCGGTGGCTACCCGGAGTACACCCTTCTGCCGGTACTCGGCCGGCAGAAGCTCGTCCGCGGTCCGACCGGAGGCGGCCTGCGACTCGGCCCCGGAAGGGGCGTCGCCCTGGCCGGAGCGCCCGCAGGCGGTGGCCGAGAGTGCCACCACGGCCAGGGCTGCCAGACAGCGCAGAGAACGGGAATGATTCATCAGATTTCTCCCTCACGGGTGCGGTGCGCCGATGCTGGCAGTCGCACACGGTGAATGGAAGATGATGAAGCTATTCATGCCTCACCATCGAAATTTGTACGGGTCCGGTCCGCTCCCGGGTCACGCGCCGGAGTCAACGGACGGTGTACGGAGCGGGTGAGCGGTGCCTGCTCGTCCAGGGTGACGGCTTCCCTCACCCGCCCATCGCCGACGGCCGCCGCATCCCACTCGTAATGTCGCCCTGTGACAAGTGCTGTCGTGGCGGTTGGCGCCGGCCAGGACGCGGCCCAGCGGAATGCCGTAGCCATCCGTCATGCCGGAGCGTTTCAGGCCTTGTTTGCCGCGGTCGACCGGTGAGCGACCGGCGACCTCGCCGCCCCGGGTGCCTTGGTGATGGAGCCGTCCACGGCGATCTGGTCGAGAATGAGCCCGACGATCCGGTCGTAGGACTCCAACGCGATCTGCTTGAGCCGGACGAAGACGCCCAGCCGTATCTACTCATTGCGACGGTTGCGGATCGTGGTGGCCGAGCATGTCGTGTCGGCGATCGCCTCGCAGGAACAGCCGAAGCGCAGCAGTTGCAGAAGGACGGGGCAGCTGACGCACGCATGCTCATGAGCGCAATCGCTTCCGTATGCGACTTGGGCGTCCTCTTCTGTCGGCGGGTGTCCTGCGCCGCCCACCAGCCGAGTCCGTGGCGGGCGCGTTCGTCGGGCAGCCCTCCGTGGTCGCGGACGTTGCGCCTGCCGAAAACCTCATCCGCGCAGGTCATGCGGCATGTTGGTTCTCGTGAAGAATGCCGCCGAGTCGTTCACGTCTCCGTATGTCGAGGCGAGCGATCTGCTCCGGATCGCTGATCGGGACCGGCAACGGGTGTAGCGGGCGGGCGTTTGGCGATGCCCTGATGAGGCCGGTGGGAGTTGTAGAAGTCCTCGAACTCCCGTAGTGCGTGGATCAGGTGCTGCTGGTTCCGTCCAGCAGTTCGTGCCGGCAGGTCTGCACCCACCTTTCCATGATCGAGTTCATGCGCGGCATCCGCACGCCGCTGAGCACGACCTCGATGCCGGCATCGTTGAGGACGGTGTCGAACAGGGCAGGGAACCTTCCGTCCCGGTCCGGGACCAGGAACCTCGCCCGTCAGCCCGTATCCTCAAGATCCATGGCGAGGTTCTTCGCGGCTTGCGTCACCCAGGATGCGGTGGGGTGCGCGGTGGCGCCGAGGATCCGGATCCGGCGGCTGGCGTGCTCGATCACCGCGAACACATACATTCGTGCCCCGGACAAGGTGACCGTTTCCAGGAAGTCGCAGGCCAGCAGGGCGTCGGCCTGGGAGCGCAGGAAGTCCGTGTCCGGGGTCGCCGTAGATGACGGACATGGCCCGCGACTCGGCGGTGTCAATGACGGTGTCCTTGATCTGCAGCAGGGTGTCGGTGGCGACCAGTGCGGTCCGTGCGCGGTGCCCGGTCGTGTAGTGCCCGGCCCAGTCCAGCACCCGGGCACGGCGCCGGTGCGCCCGGGTCAGCTCCGGTAGCGGGCGCGGCCCACAGCGGCGGCTACCGTCAGTGGGACGGTGAGGACCGCGGCTGTCAGGAACATCCCCTGGTACGCGTGGTGTTCGGCAGGCCCGGCGGCGAAAGCGCTGGCCAGGGCGCTGCCGACGTACAGAGCGAGACCGAACATTGCGACGCCGGTGGCACGGGCCGCCGGGGAGAGGCCGGTGGCCCAGGACTGGATCGTGGAGTGCATGAACGACCAGCCGCCGCCGAGCAGCAGCGTGCACGCCACCAGCGCGGGCACCGACCGGCTGGCTGCGGCGAGGCCGAACGCCACCGCCATCTGCACCCCGCCGACTACGATCAGCCGTACCGGTGTCCAGCGCCCGACCAGCCGCTTGACCGTCTGCGCCGCAGCCATCGAGCCCACGCCGTACAGCGCGGACACCGCACCGGCCAGCGTAGCCGAGGCACCCTGGGCCTCCAGGGCCGGTGCGATGTATGTCAAGAAGCCCAGCAGGACGGCGCCTTCGAGCATCGCGACGGCCATGACGTACCACTGCCAGCGGGAGCTCAGGACGACCTTGAACGGGGCCATCAGCGCACCGGGCGCCGCGCGCGGCGGCTCCGGCAGCCGACGCAGGGCGAGGGCCAGGTAAGCGGCGATCAAGCCGGGCAGGGCGAAGACCAGACGCCAGCTGACGTAGTGCGCCAGTGCTCCGGCAACGATGGTGGCCACCGCGGTGCCCAGTGCGAACGCGGTCATCAGCTCGCTGAGCGGGCGCTGGCGAACCGGAGCGGGCACGGTGTCCCCAACGTACGTGATGGATGCGGCGATGCACGCGGCGAAGAACGCGCCGGCTGCGGCGCGCGCCACGATCAGCACGGTCGCGTCGGGTGCGATAACCGAGCAGAGTGCGGCAACGGCGGCCCCCGCCAGCGAAATCCGCATCACCCGCACCCGGCCGATACGGTCACTCGCCAGGCCCCAGACCGGCTGCATCAAGCCGTAGGCGAGGAAGTAGCCGCTGGCGGCGAGCATCACCGTGGGCAGCGAGACGCCGAGCTGGGTGCCGATGGGCAGCAGCATCGGGGTGATGCAGAAGCGGTCGAAGTTGCTGACGAAACCGGCGGCGCGCAATAGGCGCAGCGAGACGGCGGACAACGGCAGGGTGGTCGGGCCCGCGGTGGCGTTGGCCGGAGGGGGTGCCGGGGTTGTGCGGGCCGAGTCGGTGGTGTCCATGGGGCTCCTTGTGTCGTGCCTGCCGGTGATTTCGGACCGGCAGCTCCAGCTCATCACCGCAGGCGATCACGGTGGCGCCGTAGCCGATTACCCTTGCTCACACCCTGTGGGCATGGTGCCGGGCCCCGGGACGGATCGCGTCGCAAGGGGGGACGGGGTATGAACGGCGGCGGACTCAACGGCCCGGGCCGCGAACTGGGCGCGTTTCTGCGCTCTCGCCGCGAGCGGCTGGCGCCCGCTGATGTGGGGCAGCCCGGCTCACCACGGCGCCGTACCCCGGGGCTGCGGCGCGGGGAGGTCGCGGAGCTGGCCGGGATCAGCAGTTCCTGGTACGCGTGGCTGGAGCAGGGCCGGGTCCGTACGTCGGAGCAGGTGTTGCTGTCGGTGGCGCGGGCGTTGCGTCTCGACCCGGACGAGACCGCGCATGTGATGTCGTTCGTGGAGCACGCCGCGCCGTCCGAGCAGCCGCCGGGGTGGGTGTCGCGGAATCTGCTGTCGCTGGTGGAGTCGCTGGCGCCGAACCCGGCCGTGGTGCTCGACCCTCACTGGGACCTGCTCGCCTGGAACTCGGGGTACACGGCGCTGCTCACCGACCTGGCGCGGCTGGCGCCCAAGCAGCGCAATCTGCTGTGGCTGGTATTCCGCTGGCCGCCGGCCCGTACGCTGCTGGCCAGTTGGGAGCCGGAGGCGCGGAGCCTGCTCGGCCAGTTCCGGGCGAAGATGGCCCGGCATCCGGAGGACGGCCGGTATGCCGAGATCACCGAGGAGCTGCTGGCCGACCCGGACGCGGCGCGCTGGTACGGTCGCCGGGAGACCTCGGCGTTCCATCCCTCAGTGCGCCATTTCCGGCACCCGGTGGCCGGTGATCTGCGGCTGCGGTACGTCAAGCTCGCCGCCGTCGACGAGCCCGGCCATCATCTGCTGGCCTACCTTCCCGACGACCGGCCGACCGAGGAGGCCCTGAGGGTGCTCGTCGGATGAGCCGGTGACCCTCCTTGCGGGCGCGCAGACAGCGGTGACGGCCCGACCGCGCCGGTGGGCTGGGGTCGGGCCGTCACTGGCGCACCACGGGAGCCGGTGCGTCAGGAGGTGAGTATCCGGAGGCGAGGTGTCAGGACGTGGGCACCGCCTTCATCACCGACCCGTCGGCGACCGCGGCGAGCGCGTCGGCGTGCCGCTCCAGCGGGAACGGCGTGACCAGGCTCGCCAGGTCGAAGCGGGCGGTGAGGGCCGGCAGCAGGCGGACGTATTCGACGAGATGGGCGCCGGTGAAGGCCCAGGAGCCGACGACATCGAGCTGCCGGTGGACAATCCCGCAGGCTGCTGAAGAAGACCCGTACAGTGCCCCGGGTGGTCGTCACCGACAAGCTGCGCTCCTACGGCGCGGCCCACCGCGAGGTCATGCCCTGGGTCGAGCACCGTTCCCACAAGGGCCTGAACAATCGGGCGGAGAATAGTCATCAGCCGACCCGGCAACGCGAACGCGCCATGAAAGGCTTCCGTAGCGTCGGCGGAGCCCAGCAGTTCCTGGCCGCGTTCAGCGGCATCTCACCCCACTTCCGGCCCCGCCGCCACCTGATGACCGCCGCCCACTACCGCGCCGAAATGACCACCCGCTTCGCCATCTGGGACCAGATCACCGGCGTCGCCGCCCTGCCTGCCGCGGCCTGAGCACGGAGCCGGAACCCAGCCCGCCACACCCGGACACGCCGTCAGGCACTCACACACCCAACAACGTGACAACGCCCACGTGTGGCCCATCGACTTCCCCGTGGGCGACATCCGCCCACCGCGTGTGCGCGACGGGCGCACCGGTACCGACTTCGACCCCGACCCGGACCCGGACGGCGGTGAGGACGCGCCCGCCCCCGAGGCCCGGCCCGCCCTCCGGCTGGCTGGCTGAACCCGAGCCGCACGTCGCGCACCACCACGGCGCCCTCCGAGCTGGAGGGCGCCGTCGCCGTTCCTGGCCGGTGACGTTTCCGTGCCAGCGGCACCAGGTGAACCGGCCCGTTCCAGATTTCACGGTGCTGCGTTGCGCACCTGCATGCCCAGTCGGCCGTCCGCGGGCTGGTGGTGGTGTTTCCCGCCGAGCAGCCAGTGTGTGATAGGCGCGGTCGACGGTGCGGTGCCTTCGGCTGGGCTGTCCACGTCGATGTCGGATGCGGTCGCGTTCACTGTGCGGCTCCTTGGGGGCATGTGTCAGCGGTGGCCATAGTGTTGGGGTGGTGGTTCATGGGCGGGCCTGGTTCAGGTGGGTGGGGAGGGTTTGGACGGAGTTGGAGATCAGGGATGGCACGGGCACGAGGGATTGGGGGTTGGTGGCGAGTGAGAGTCCGGGGTACGCGCTGAACAGGGCTTCGAGAGCGATCGCGGCTTCCATGCGTGCCAGGGGTGCGCCAAGGCAGACGTGGGGGCCACCACCGAAGGCCAGGTGCCGGGACTGGGTTCGGGTGAGGTCGAACCGGTCGGCGTCCTGGCCGTGCTGGGCGGTGTCGCGGCCGGCCGCGCTGTAGGGGGCGAGGATGGCGTCGCCAGCGGGTACGGTCACGCCGTCTATGTCCAGGTCCTCGCGTGGGTAGCGGGCTAGGAAGTTTCCGATGGGGGCGTCCCAGCGCAGAGTTTCCTCGACGACGACGGCCCAGACGGAGGGGGCGGAGCTCAGCGCGAGATCGAGTTGGCCGGGGTGGGTGAGCAGGGCGCGCAGCGCGTTGGTGATGAGGCTGAGGGTGGTTTCGTGACCAGCGGCGACCATCAGCCAGAGTGTGCCGGTCAGCTCTGCGTCGCTGAGGATGCCGGAGTTGTCCCTCTGGGCGGCGATCAGGGCGCTGGTGAGGTCGTCGCCCGGTGTGCGGCGCTTGTGTGCGACGACCTTGTCGAGGAGTTCGTAGATGAGGTGTTGTGTCGAGAGGACTTCTTCAGGCTCTGCGGTGGAGTCGAAGATGGACCGGACCAGGCGCCGTAGCTGGGGCCGGAGCGGGCCGGGGACTCCGATGATGTCGCAGATGACGTTCATCGGCAGCGGGTAGGCCAGGTGCTCACGCAGGTCGACCGAGCCGTCCGGGCCGGTGCGCTCGGGCAATGCCTGGACGAGGCTGCGGGCGAGTTCGGTCACTTGCGGGCGCATGGCCCGGACACGTTCGGGGGTGAGGACCTGGGTGACGACGCGGCGCAGGCGGCGATGGTCGTCGCCGTCGGCCGTCACCATGTTGGTGATTTTGACCATGCCGGTCAGCGGCCAGTCCTCGGGAATCCGGTTGGTGCGGATGTCCGTCCACCGGTGCCAGTCCTTGCTGACCCGCGGATCAGTCACCAATTCTGTGACGAGCTGGTGCGTGGTGACGGCCCAGGCTTCCACGTCGCCGGGCAGGATCACCTTCACGACCGGGCCGAGCTCTCGCAGCCGTGCGGCTTCGCCCTGGTGGTCGGCGCCGGTCGGGTCCAGGCGCAGGACCGGGACATGCTGGGCAGTACGTTGTTGTGCCGTCATGAGCTACCTCCGGTACGCGGTGCGAGAGCGGGCGGGCTGGGCTATCGAACGGAGGGGTCCAGGGCGGTGTCGCTGGTCGGCGTGAACGTCACGGGCAGGGGCGTGAGCCGGCTGCTCACGCTGCGAGGGTGTGGCGGTCGACGACGTGGAGGCGCTGCTGTTTGGCGAAGGTGACGGCTGGGGCTGTGACGCGGCCGTTGGTGACGATTACGGCGATGTCGGCGCCGTGGACCTGGCGGGCGGTGCCGTTGAGGACCTGGAGGTCCGGGGTGCCGACGGGGGAGCCTGCGAGGCCGTTGCGGCGGTGTTTGCACTGGATCACCCAGGGCCGTCCGTAGGGGTCGGTGGCTTTCACGTCGGCGCCCAGGTCGCCGGCGCCTCCGACACGGACCGCGTCCTGGCAGCCGTCACGGTGCATCAGGTCCCGTACCGCGTCCTCGAACCGGGAGTGGTGCAGGCCGTCGAGCTGGGCCAGCCCGTAGCGCAGGCCCTGCGTACGGACCGCTTCCCACCATGCCCGCTGCTGCTTCTGGTGGAGCCGGACGCCGCCGGCCAGCACCGCGAGCACAGCGGTGACGGCCAGGATCCACCAGTGGGCCAGCAGCCAGTTGACCGCGGCGACCAGCAGGGCGACGGCCAGGACCGCGGCCATGAGGAGACCGACCAGTTTCTCGTCCCGGCGCTGCCGCCTGGCGGGGCTGCGAGTGCGCCGCCGTACCGGCCGGCGCCTGGTCGCCGCGGGCCGGCGCCTACGGGGGCTCACCGGCCGGCCTGCGTAACGCCGCTCGCCAGCTGCCCCAGGAAGCTCAGGATGCCCTGGCCCACCGGCCGGCGTGGGAGCCAGCAGGACACCCAGCGCCAGGACGATGACCACGGTCATCTTCTCGTCGAGACGGCTGCGGGAATGTGTCCGCCGGCGCAGCCGCAAGACGACGATGACTGCGAGCAGTTGCACCGCCACATTGATGGTCAGCAACATCAGACCCCCCATCAACCAGCCATCACCACGCAGGGTAGGCAGCGCGCTACCCCTTGGCCTTCTTGTGTAGCGGCGTCTCGGTGACGTTGGTGCCGGGTTACCGACGAATGGCACAAAGCCATCGGGCCTGGCCGAATCCCGCACGGCCGACTAACCAGTCAGCATGCGCAGGGAGACCTGTCGACACCGGCGGTGGTGACCAGCATCCGTACCACCTCGTCACCACCGCTGCCCTGGGCGAGGCAGTCCTCGGCCGCCCGGTCGGCCCACTCCCGCTCGTCGGGGAACACGAAGGACAGCGCCGCCTTCACCGGCACCGGCGCCGCGTCGAACGCGGCCTCCGCGACCGCGCGCGCCGCACGGTGGTCCGCCCCGTCGGCCACCGCGAGCACGCCCCGCAGCAGCCGCCAGCTCGATTCGCACTCGGCCACCTGGAACGAGGCATGTGCGGTGGTCTCGATGAGCCAGGTCCCGCTCCGCTCCAACCGCGGGTCGTAGTGGATTTCGTGCTGGTTGTGGGCCAGTTCATGCAGCCGCAGCATCGCGCGCAGCGTCCATACGACACCCTCGGCCGCCAGCCAGAACGGCACCGCGTCCCACGTCGCCTGCAACTGCAGCTCCGCCATGGACACTTCCACGTCCAGGTCGAGCACGTCCGGACGCTCACCGCTGCGGTACAGCGCCACCGCGCGCAGCCCGAGCGCGGCCATCGAAGGCGCCGCGTGCCGCGCCCCCTTCTCCACCTGGTGGACCGCGTACTCCCAGCCTCTGAAAGCGTCGTGACGGTTCTTGTCACGCGCCTCGGCGAAGCAGCCCGCGGCGTCGAACGGCGGCACCGCCGCCAGTCGGCACGGCCCCCGCCCGAGCCGCTCGGTCAGATGGCCCGGATTGACCCGCGCCCGCGTGGAATACACCTTGCCGCGCTGCTCCTCGGTCCACACCACGTCACCGGCCACACGTTCCTCCCACAGCAATCCGCAGCAATCGAACTGGTTTCCCGCACCCGCACCCACAGTCTGGTCCGATGGCACTCCGACGTCCCGTCGCCCGTCCCCTGTCGAGCGAGGCTCAGTGAAACTACGCAACTCGACCCGCACTCCACGGCACGAAGGCCCTCCGGGACGCTCGGCCGAGGAGCGTCCCGGTACGCGTCCGGCCGACGGCACTGGTTACGAGGGCGGCGGCGTGCCCGGTGCCGTAACCGTGTGGCGGGCCACCAAGGTGGCGAGGGCCGCGCGGGACGGGACGCCCGTCTTGCGGTAGACGCGGGCGATGTGGCTCTCGACCGTGCGCGGACCGAGGCAGAGCCGGGAGGCCACGGCCTGGTTGGTGAGACCCTCTGCGACCAGTTCCGCTATCTCCCGTTCCCACGAGGTCAGCTGGGCCAGCCCGGCGGCCGGTCCGGACGGCTCCACCGACCCGTCCGTGTCACCCAGCGCCTCCGGGCGCTGCTGGTCGGCCAGGGCGACCAGCAGCGTGGCCCCGCCCTCGGCGGCCTGCCGACGGGCACGGCGCCACATGACGGCCGCGCCGGCGCCGTCACCGGCGGCCCTGGTGAACACGGCGCCGAACATCAGGCTCTGGGCCTCCCGGAGGGTCGCCCCGGACAGCGCGCTCTCCCGGGCGGCTTCGGTGAACGCCCGTGCCGCCGCGGCCGGGTTCCCGCGGTGCGCCTCGATCCGGCCGAGGGCGCGCAGCGCAGCTGCCCGGCGGGTCGGCAGGTCGATCCGTTCGGCCTCCTTCAGGGCGCGCTCGGCCGCGTTCTCGGCCTCCTTTGTCTCACCCACGGCCAAGGCGGCGGCGACAAGCATTTCCAGGAACTCGGGCAGCAGCGAGGGCTGCGATCGGGGCAGGTCCCTGCCGCCGCCCGCGTCCAGCAGGACGTCCCGTGCGCGGTGCGGGTCACCGGCGCCCATCGCGGCGAAGGCGAGCAGGGACCGTGCCAGCGTCGACCACCAGCTCTCGCCCGTGCCTTCCATCGCGGCCGCCGCTTCCTCGGCTGCGGGAAGCATCTCCGGATCGCCCGGCGGGCGGGCCTGTATGAGGAACAGGGACCTTATCGCGAGGGTGAAGCCGAGCAGTTCGGTGCTGCCCAGGGACCGGGCGATGGCCGCGGCCTCGTCGGCCAGCTCCAGGGCCGTGGTGACCCGGCAGGTCAGGAAGTGGGCGTATGCCTTGCTCAGCAGGAGCTGCGACAGGACGTAGAACCGGCCGGTCCGCCGGGCGATCTCCGCACCGCGGTCGCTGTGCCGCTCGGCGTCCGTGTATCTGTCGAGCATCACCTCGGTCCAGGCCAGTCTGACCAGGGGCTCGCACAGCCCGGCGAGGTCGCCGTCGGTGAGCGCGTCCGCCAGCCCGGCCGCGGTACGGGTGAGCTTGTAGGCTTCGGCGATGTCGCCCTCGTACGCCTCGCTCATGGCGGCCAGGGTGAGGGCACTCATCTCGCCGAGTCCGTCGCCCAGCGTGCGGGCGCTCTCAAGCGTGCGGGTGAGTTCTTCGCGCACTTCGGGGAAGCGGGCGACGAACTGGGCGCGGCAGCACCATTCGATGACGAGTCCGATCCGCTGGGACGGCGAGGGGCCGGGCACCCGGTCAAGTTCGCGGCGGAGCAGGGCATCGGCCTCGGCGTAGCGTCCGAGTTGGCGCTCCATGACCGCGCACTGCACAACGGCTGAGGTACGGAGGGCGTCCACGCCGTCGGCGTCCTGTCCCGGCGTGTGGATCACCTGGTGGAAGAGGTCCCGGCTTTCCTTGAGCGCCCCGGTGGTGCCGAGCGCTCCGGCACGCATAAGCATCAGTTCCCGGCGCCGGTCGAGGTGTTCGGAGGTGTCGGGGAGGATGCCGAGGACGACCTGAAGCCAGTGGGCGGAAGCGGCGGGAGCGGTCAGGGCGGTCTGCTCGGCGGCCTTCGTCAGTACGGCGGCGGCCTGCGGATCCCAGCCGGTCAGTGACTGCTCGTTGTGGTGTGCCTGCTCGATGGGGGCGCCCGCGCGGGCCAGTTCGGCCGCCGCCCTGCGGTGGAGCTCCTGCCGCCGCCAGGGATCGGTGCTGTCGTGGACCAGCGCCCGGATCAGCGGGTGGCGCAGTGCCAGACGGGTCCGTCCTGGTCCGTACGGATCAGATCGCGGCGCATCACCCCGCGCAGGGCCTCGACGACGTCGGGGACCGGCGAGCCGGTGAGAACGGCGATGAGGTCGGCCGTGGCACGGATCAGATCGCGCAGGGCCTCGACGACGTCGGGGACCGGCGAGCCGGTGAGAGCGGCGATGAGGTCGGCCGTGGCGTGGTCGCCGAGTACGGCGGCGGCTTCTACGGTGCCGCGCTCAATTGGGTCCAGAGGGGCGAGCTCGTCGAGCAGCAGTGCTTCCAGGCCCGCGGGCGGACCACCGTCCCGGACCGGGGGCCCGGGCAGCCGGGCGGTGCGATGGGCCGTCAGGAGCGCCAGGAAGTACAGCGGGTTGCCCTCGCTCGCGGCGTACATCTCGGCCGCCAGCTGCTGCGGCAGGTCGCGGGCCAGTTCTTCGACGCATTCCCGTTCGTCGAGCGGGCCGAGAGAGATCCGCAGCACCGCGCCGGTGTCGGCCCCGCGCGCCAGCGCCGTGGTGAGCGCCGCCGGGGCCTGGCGGTCGCGGCGCGACACGAGGAGCAGGAAGGGGGCCTTCACGGGGTGCCGCACGAGGTGGTCGACGAGTTCCAGGGACGCCGGGTCCGCCCAGTGCAGGTCGTCGAGGACCACGACGAGCCGCGCGCCCCGGATGCGGCGCAGTGCGTCCGCGGTGGCCCGGTAGAGGCCGAAACGGTCCCTGTTCCACGGCTCGCCCGAGGGCTCGGCCCTCCCCCGCAGCACCGGAGGGAGCTCCCGCAGCGACGGGAACACTCTGAGCACCCGCTGGTCGAGGTCGGCGAACCCGTCGGCGAACGGCTGGAACGGACTGTGCCGTTCGAACTCGGTAGCCCGGCCGCGCAACACGGCCGCCCCGCGGCGGCGGGCGTACTGAACTCCGCCAGCAACCGGCTCTTGCCGATACCGGCCTCACCGGTGATGTCGACGAGGGCCGGACCACCGGCTCCCATGTGCTGCAGGGCCGCGTCGAGCCGGCGGAACTCGGCTGACCTGCTGACGAACGGCACGCTGTTCGTGCGCCTGCCCGGTCCCCTGTACAACCCAACCACCACGATCTCCCTCGGAACGCCGCCACAGCACGCCAGGGCCCCGGTGGCTACGGCACGGCGCTGGGCGACTGTCGCCGTCAGACAGCGTTCTACAGCACGAGTACGACAACGCTGTCCCTTCGTGGCGGGCCCGGCCCAAGCCGGTCAGGGCGCATGGTGACCGACGTACGGGCAGCGCGTCACACTTCTGACCAGTCGGAGGAGGTCGCTGCTGAGATCAGCGGCCGTGAGGTGAGCGGCCACCGCTGCAGCAGGACCGCCGAAGGATCCACCGACAGTGCAGGCGGGCCAGAAGCCGCAGGGCCGCCGACGAGTCTTCTTCCGGCAATCCGCATCAGCCGGAGGAGCAACTGGGCGTCCAGGGCGAGTTCCTGGCCGTCGCGCCGCACCGGCGGTGCCGCCGGCAGCCGCCGCAGCGGGCGGGGCGAGGCGAAGACGGCCCGGAGGGCGGACATGGAAAGGGATCGACATCATGCTTCGGGCTCCGACGCTGGGGCATGCCTGACCGGTCGACCGAGCACATCCGGGCGCGGATCAGCCGCGACCGGTACGGCGATGCGGTGTGAAGAGATGTGAAGAGAGGGGATGCCCTCAGAGGCGGGAAGGGGTCAGTTCTGGTCGAGGCCGCCAGGGATGGGGGCGAGGGCCCAGTCGAGGGCGAGGTCGGCGACGGCTTCCCAGCCAGGCTCGCCGCAGGTGTAGTGACTACGGCCGTCGAAGAGCTTGTACGCGGTGATCGCCTTGGAGCGCTTGGCGTTCTTCTCGTAGTTCTCGCGCTGGACGGCGGGCGGCAGGATGTTGTCGTTGCCGCCGGAGATGAACAGGAGCGGTGCGCGGTCGTCGTTGGCGAAGTCGTAGGTCGTCGTCGCGTTCGGAGTGAAGTTCGCGAACCCGCCCTGGAAGAGGATGCGGCCCGAGACCGGCACGGAATAGCGGTCGTAGACGGCCTTCGACTCCTCCACTGTGAGGTTGTTCGTGAAGGCGTGGTGGAATTCCTTCTCGGTGATCGGCACCGCGCGGCTCTTGTTGGCCGGGTTGTGCAGGACCGGGAAGGTCGCCTTGATCTCACTGAAGGGCAGCGCCTTCACACCCTTCACGGCGGCGCCGTCGATGGACACGCCGGCCGAGCCGTATCCGGCGTCAAGGAGGAGCTGGACGAAGGCCCCGCCGAACGAGTGGCCCATGACGACCGGCTTCGTGTCGAGCGCGTCGATGACCTGCTTCAGCTGGTCGAAGACCTCGGTCACACCCAGGCCCGCCAGCGGGGAGGGGTCGTCGCGAAGGACCTGGACGCCGGCGGTACCACAGGCTGGATGCCGGGATAACCGGGGGTGATCACCTTGAGCCCGCGCTGCTCGTAGCGGGTGACCCAGTTCTCCCACGACAGCGGGGTCATCCAGAGGCCGTGGATGAGGACGACGGTGTCCGTGGCCGCTTCTCGTTCCATGAGTCTCACCCTGTTCTCTCCAGCCCAGGGGACTGTGCCCGCTGCCCGCCGGTTCGTCGCTCCGCCGACCTCGACGGCTGCCGGGTCAACGGCCGCGAGGCTTGCGGCGATCTCTGCCGCCTGCTCCGGCACGACCACCCCGAAAGCCGCGTTCTCCAAGGTCGGGCAGGCGACGCTTTCGGCGCCGTCCAGCGCGGCGTACAGCGGGTGAGGGGGCGAGTTCGGGTAGGTCTCGCCGGTGAGGAAGTTGAGCGAGAGGCCGAAGTGGGTGCGGAAGGACTCGGCCTTGTCGAGACCGTCGATGCTGCCGGGATTCTCCTTGAGGTCGCGGATCTCCTCGCCACTCACCATGTGCAGCCGGGTCGACTGTGCCATCGAGATTGCCTTTTCTGCCTTCGCCCGAAACGTGCGGGGCGGTAGGGATATCAGGGCATCACCTGGTTGCCGTCAGCGCCCCTGCCGGCAGTTGGTATGACGTGGCGAGCGTAAGCGCGCCAACGGGACATGGCCGGGGCGCGGCGCCCTGCGCCGACCGATCGCCCTTCCCGTACAGGCCCCAGTCCCTCCCCGGTCCCGACCTCGGCCCATGGGGCCGAGTACGTGGGGATTCCCCCACTACGTCCGGCGCCGGTGTCAGTAGAACTACGCAGTCGGCTACGGAAACTCGCGGAACCGGCCTGATCGCGGCCTACGGCCGACTTTGATGTGCTCTACGTGGTGAAGGGCCGGTTGCCCGGCAGACCCGGCCCACTGTCAGAGGTACGTCCTACGGTCCTCACTGTGAGTGGATCGATGAGTGAATCCCTTTTTGCTGCTGTCACCCCTGCCCATGGCGGCGACGCCTCGGAGCGGGCAGCCCTGGTCCGTTCCCTGATCGCGGACGGGGCGGATGTCTCGGCGCGCGACGAGCAGGGCGCCACCGCGCTGTACCGGGCGGTGAAGGCCCTGTACAGCGCCGCCGACCCGCTGCCTTGCCTTGAGGTGATACGGGCGCTGCTGGAGTGCGGCGCGGATGTGCACGCCCTCGACAACCGCGGTGCCACCCCCGCCGAGTGGGCCGTGGCCTTGCACGACTCCGATCCGGCGGCCTGGGCGGAGCGCTCCGTGGAGGTGCTGGCGCTGCTCGTCGAGCACGGCGCCCGGCTGGACGGCCCGCTCGGTACCACCGGCGGGTCGTTCGCCCACCACAGCTGCGTGGCCGCGCCGCTCTACGCCTTCCTGCTCGACCACGGCGCACCGACCGACGCGGTCAACGATCGCGGAAACACTCCGCTGCACGCGACGGTCGGCTCGGCGCGACCGGGGCTGGTGAAGCTGCTGCTGGAGCGCGGCGCCGACAACGCCGCGGTCGACGGCCTCGGCCGGACTCCCCTGGGGATCGCGTTGCGTCTGCCGGAGTACAGCATGGAGCAGCGGCAGGCACGGTCGGAGATCGTGACTCTGCTGGAGACTGCGGGTGCCCCGGCGCATGTGCGGTATCCCGTGGTGGAGGGCGGGCCGCTGCCCATCGACATGGAGGCGCTGCGGCAAGCGGCCGGGGTGATGCGGGCCGAGCTGGCCGAGGTGTGCGAGGTTGCTGGGATCCCCGACGACAGCGGCCGGCTCGCTGAGCTTGTGGAGCCGGACTTCGACAGTTACCAGGATCTGGTCTCCGCACTGCGCCACAACTGTCACCCTGATCTGCTGCCCTCGGTGCCCCGACTGTGCATCAGGGTGCTCGGCGAGTCCGGTACGACGCGAACGCTGACCGGTGACCAGCGGCTGGACACGCCGTTCTTCCACCACGGCGATCTGGTGGTGAAGGGCGGCGACTTGGACGTGGTGGCCCCCTTCGTGGTCACCGGCTCGCTGACGGTCGAAGGCGTGCTGGCCGACTGCGGCCCGGATTCGGTGGTGGCCATCGGCGGCGGGGTGACGGCCCGAGGGGTGTTCACGGACGGCGAGATGTCCGTCGACGGCGACATCGGGGCCGACGTCGTCCACGGCTACTACAACGACCAGACGCTCCAGGCGGGCACCATCCGCGCCCGCCTGGTCATCGAGGACGAGCACGCGACGATCGCCTCGGTGGAAGCGGAGCTCCACTTCGACCTGGACGACTTCCAGCAGGGGTACGGCGACGGCGTCCAGGAGCAGTTGCGCGAGCTGCTGGTGGACGAGGTCTTCGCCGTTGACGAGGACGAGGACGAGGGCAGGGAAATGATGGACCGGCATCTGCTGTTCGCCCGGCTCCGCGAGGGTCTGCCGGTCTTCCGCACGGCTGCGCAAGCCGAGGCCCACTGAGCGCATGTACCTGTCGGTCTGGCGGCCCGCCCCAGCCGATCGCGCAGCACACCGTGCCTCGCGCTTCCCCCATCGATTCCGTCTTACCGGACACTTCACCCCACGGAGCAACCACAAATGGCCGATGAAGAACCCCAGAGCAGCCCGTCAGTACCCCCCGCCCTCACCACGGTGCACTCACCGGCGGGGTACCGCGTCATCAGCGCCCAGGAGGCGGAGGAGCGGTTCCGGGTCTCCGCCGATGTCGGCTACCCGTACGCCGAGTTCGCCGACGAGCAGGAGATCCGCCTGTACGAGGGCGGTCTGTATGTCGCGGGTCACCTGGAGCCGGAGGGCGACAGCGACTGGGTGCCGTACAACACCGTCGTGGACGGTGACCTGACCGTCGACGGAGACCTGGACTGGTGGGACGGCCTCGAAGGTAACTTCTTCCTGGTCACCGGGGTTCTGCGGGCGCGCAACGTGCTGCTGTCCGGCTGCCCAGACCTGGTCGTGCGCGGGGATCTGGAGGTGACGTGTGGAGTCTGCGTCTCGGACGAGGACGCCGGCGGTTGGCTCACGGTGTGCGGCCGCACTCGCGCCCGGATCATCATCAACATGTCGTACTTCGGCATGACCTTCGCCGAGCAGCCGCAGGCACTGCTCCTCGCCGACCCCTCTAGTACCAACTGCCCCGTCGATTTCGACGACGGGGAACCGGAGGCCGTCCTGCTGCCCGAGCTCTTCGACGATGACGGCGAGGCGGACGCGCAGAAGATCGAGGAAGCCCTGCGCGAGGGGCGGCAGGTGCTGCGGGCGGGGGTGCGGCCGAGTCACCTGGCCACCTTGGAGGAGCTGGACGCCTTGCTGGACCGGGCGGAGCAGGTGACTGAACTCGACCTGTCCGAACGCAAGCTGAGGCACTTCCCCGAGCAGCTCCTCTCTTTCCCCAACCTGCGGGTCCTCTCCCTGGAGGGCAACGCCGAGCTCAAGACAATCGACCCGCGCATCGGCGAGCTGGCCGCCCTCGAAGAACTCCACCTGGCCGGGACGGGGCTGACCGGGCTGCCCAAGTCCATCGGCCGGCTGCGGAACCTGCGGCTGCTGGACATCTCCGACAACGCCTTCACAGACCTGCCGGACTCCCTCGGCGACCTGGACCGCCTGGAGGTGCTGCGCGCCGCAGAGCTGACCTGCCCGCTCCCCGACATGCTCGCCCGGCTGCACACACTGCGTGAACTGGACCTGTCCCGCCAGCACCAGGGCCGCTACTACTGCGACACCCTGGTCGACTTCCCCCCGATCGTCACCCGCCTGACCGGACTGAGGACGCTCGACCTGTCGTACGTCTGGCTGTCCTCCGTCCCCGACGAGCTGCTGAACCTGACCGAACTGGAGGAGCTCGACCTCACCGGCTCCCTGTCCGCCCGGCTGGCGCGGCTGCCCGACCTGGCCCGGCTGCCACGCCTGCGCGTCCTGCGCATGAACGGCAGCGCCCCGGGCTCCAACCAGCCCCCTCCCAGCCGGGACCTGCTCGCCGGCATCTGGGACATCACCACCCTCGAGCACCTGGAGATCGACCGCTGGGGCAAGGAAACGTTCGACGGCCGGAAGGCACGCACCGCCTTCCGCGCGCTGCCCGACGACGCGTTCACCCACCTGTCGAACCTGCGCCACATCGACCTGTCGTTCAACGAACTCACCACCCTTCCAGCGTCGATCTTCGGACTGCGCCGACTCGATTTCGCGGGCCTGCGGTACACCAAGCTCGACCGGCCCACGCTGGAGCGTCTGCGCGCGACGTTTCCCCGGACCCGGCTCGACCTGCGGGACACCGGCACCAAGGAGGTCGTCCACGACCCGAACTGGCAGGCCGTGCACGCCCTGGTCAGGACCGGCGCCGAGAAACAGGCCGCCCAGGACCACACGGCGGCCGTCACCGCCTTCGAGGAAGCCGTCACGCTCTGCACCCCGGGCACGTGCTACTCCGACTACGACCAGCTCTACGCCCACTACGGCCTGGTCGACGCCCTCGACCACCTCGCCGACAACGCCCCGGACGCCGACCGCCCCGAACCGACCGCGAAGCTCATCCGTTACGCCGAGCAGACACTCGCCCTGATACCCGGCACGATCTGGCACTTCACCGACGAGGGCGCCTTCCAGGAAGAGGTCAAACGCCGCACCGGCAACGCCCTCGCCTGGCATCTGCTGCACAGCGGCGAACCCGAGCGCGCGCTCGCCGCCGTCGGGCAGGCCCTGTCGGTCGCCTCCGCCCCGGAGTACGACTTCGTCCGCGACACCCAGGTCCGCATCCTGCTCGCCCTCGGCCGCACCGACGACGCCTACCGAGTGGCCGACCAGGTCCTCACCCGCGACCCCTCCTTCGGTGACCTCACCGACATCGCGGCCCTGCCCGAATTCGAGTCGTGGCGCCAGGCCCAGCGCACCCACCAGGCCCTCGGAGGCGCCCGATGAACCCCGAACCCGCCACACCGCCTGACATCCGGCCCCTCGACGAACTCGACCAGGTGCCCTGGCCCGAACTCCGCCACGCCTACGGCCCGGCGCGAGCTCGACGTCAAGCCGCAGGAGCCGCAAGGCTGATCCTCTGCCGCCTGCCGCCGCTCAAACTGCCTCGCGACGCATCCAAGGTTTCGTCGACACAGACGGCGAAGGGTATTTACGGGACAGCCCTTGGCGAGTCCGGCCGTTAATTCACTCACATCAGGAGACCAACATGGACACTCGAGATCCACGGTTCAGCGGACTCAGTATTGGTACTGGAGTTGTTCGCTATTCAGACCTCAGCTATTTGATTGTCACGAACGATGCCGCTGTCAGCGAAGGTTACACAGATTCGCTACTGTTCTCTCTGGATCACGGAACTTGGGGCGCCGGCACAGTGGAATGGCCTGCCTGTTCCGGAACGGTCTGCCATGCGCCGGCCGAACGTTACCTGGTGCTGGGCACCGATGGATCGGTACGAGCTAGTGGTGGCGGCGCTGTAAAGGAAGAGGCACCCATCGCAAGCTGCGGAGTGGATCCGAGGAAGCGCGGCCCTCTTCGTGAAGTACGTGGTATCGCGAAAGGTAGAGCCTATGCCGTAGGAACCTGCCGGCAGGCCTATGTTCGTGATGGCGAAGATCAGTGGAAATGCATTGACCAGAGCGCCCAAGTCGGTGACACCCCGATCACCGACACGAGCTTCGAGTCCATCGACGGGTTCAGCGAACAGGAGATATACACGGTCGGTCGGGAAGGAGAGATCTGGAAGTATGACGGTTCCTTCTTCGCTCAGCAGAACAGTCCGACCAACCTGGCGCTCTACAAAGTTCGCTGCGCGTCGGACGGCTTTGCCTATGCCTGCGGCCAGCTCGGCACCTTGCTTCGGGGGCGCGATGACCAATGGGAATTGATCGAGCATGAAAGCACCAAAGAAGACCTTTGGGGCATGGAGGTTTTCGGCGGAAAGCTGTACGTGTCTTCCACCCATTTCGTCTATCGACTCGAGGACGGCAAGCTCAAGCCCGTCGATTTCGGAGACGACGTTCCGCAGACCTGCTATCACCTGAGCGCGGCCGACGGGATCATGTGGTCCATCGGGCCCAAGGATGTAATGGAGTTCGATGGTTCGAACTGGAAGCGGAGTCTGCGAATTGACTGACTCGACTATCCTGGCCTGCCCATGCATCAGGATCGGCGACTGACGAACACCTTCCCATCGTCCTTGACCTACACGGCGAAGAAGCCGGCTTCCTCGCCGCCCTACGAGCTCGTAACACGATCTTGCTGAAACGTCCTGGTAGGCCGTGACCGGTGTGATGATTCGGCCGTTCGTGAGGGAGTGGGTACTCGACCGTGGATCGTGGACGATGAGTTGTGGGTTCTGATCGAGCCGTTGTTGCCGCCGCGGCCGGAGCGGTCGCCGGGGCCGCGGCCGGTGTCGGACCGGCTGTGTCTCCAGGGCATCCTGTTCGTTCTTTACAACGACATGGCCTGGCAACTCCTGCCCCCGGAACTGGGGTTCGGCTCGGGACAGACCTGCTGGCGCCGCCTGGACCGGTGGCAGAAGGCAGGAGTGTTCGACCGGCTCCACCAGGTCCTGCTCGCGGAGCTGAACGCGGCCGGCGAACTCGACTGCAATCAGACCCTCGCCCTGGTCGACGGAGTCCTGCCCGTCGCGGGCCGCCCCGGCCGACCTCGCCGCAGACCTGAAGCTCTGCTCGGTGACAAGGGCTACGACTCCAACGCGCACAGCGACGAGTTGCGTCGCCGGCGGATCCTGCCCGTCATCTCGCGCGCGGCGCTGTGCGGTGGATCGAAGGGCCCTTGCTGTCATTCGGTGCTCAAGGTCCTGGGCCGGGCGGTCCCGGAGGTGGGCACAGTAGGTGACCTGGGCCGGGCGCTTGAGTGCCCGCAGCTCGGCGCGGAGGTCGTCGGGCGCAGAGATGATCAGGGCCTTGAGCTGGTTGATCGCGGCCGTGGAGGCGAGGACCGCACCTTGGCGGGTCGCGAGGAGGACACGTAGTGCTTCACGCTCGCCGCGGAGTCTGGGCTGGATCAGGTGCTCGGTGGACAAGGCGTCCTTTGCGGCGCGGACGGCGTCGAGCATGTCGGTCTTTCGTCCGCCCCGGTTGGCGGCTCGTTTGGGCCGGCAGACCTCGACGACGTGTTCGCCGGCCTGGCCGAGGAAGGACGCGAGTGCGGCGCCGTAGCTGCCGATGCCTTCCAGAGCCCAGCAGCGGCGTCCCGGGACGTGTTCGCGGGCGAAGTCCAGCAGGCGACGGTAACCGCGGGCGTTGGCCGGTGAGTCGGTGCTGGCCAGAACGGCGCCGATGGGACTGACAGCCGCTGCTGCGAGAGTGTCCCGGTGGGTATCGACGCCGATGACGCCGTCGACCTGTTCTGCGAGGATGTGCCCTCGGTTGTTCTCCTTGATGGGCGGACGGCTGTGGTCGGTCGGCCTGGATGGAGTCACCGCGTGGCGGAACTGTGGTGAGTCACGCCGCAAGGCAGACAAGCTGCTGATCAAGCCAACGGGTGGGCCAGGTCGACGCCGATGTCCGGCAGACATCATGAGAGAACGACAGCCCCTGACGGGGCGCCAGTTATGTTTCGAGTCATGCCCGATCATCGGCGCCGAGCCTGGCAGCAACCCATCCCGGGCCGCAGAAGAACTCTCACAGCCCGCTGCTATGAGCGCCGGGCCGTCGTCATCGACGCGTTCTTCGATCTCGCCGACACCGTCATCACCGTCCGCAGCGTGATCCGCCGGGCGTGGGTGACCTACCGCTGGGACGGACGACCGCGCCGCCGCCCGTGACTGCACCCGGCGGTGGCAGGTGATCGTGGTCTCGGTGGGCCGGTGGCTGCGGGTGACCGGCCCCGCCACGGGCCGCCGTATCGGTCCCCTGCTGTCCGGCCGCACCCGACCGGTCACCACGGTCGTGACAGCCGGGACGGCCGCCCCGTCGCCGTCGCCGGCGGCGATGACGGAACAGTACGCGTATGGGACCTGACCACCCACCGGCAGACAGGCCCCGCACTGACCTTCCCCGCACCGATAAAGGCGGTGGCGGTAACACCGCACAACACCCACCTGACCGTCGCCTTCGGCCACGACATCGCGACCCGGTCCCCCACTGACCAACCAGCCCGACCGGCCCGCCCAGTCCATACAGCCCTGGCGGGCCGGCGCGCCCCACAACATGCCCGCCCACCCGCCGGAAACAATCCGGCGAACCCCAACAACACGGACCGCACCCACGGTTCGCCGGACCCACCGCCCCGCACCGGGCCGACGACCACCCACCCGGACGGCCGCAGGAACCGGGGACAGCACGCCCCGTCCAACCGGGCAACAACGCCGAGAACCGCTCCCACAACGGCGAGGACAGTGACAACGGCAGAACAGGCGCCCCCCGGTGATCACAGAGTGTTACGACTCCAGGATCACCCGGAACTGTGCCCGCCCTACCACCAGTGCCGGCTCTACCACCAATCCGCGCGAGTTCTTACGCAGACAGTTACGTGCTTCACTGAGGAAGCCCCCAGCAGCCCCGCAGACAAGATCCGTCAGTTTCACGCCCCCCGCCGCCGTCTCACCGACACGACCTGCTCGACCTGCCGACCCGGCGGGCCGCGGCGGAACGGGTGTTCGCCGAAGCCGCGCGGGAGAGCGCGCTCTGCGGCGCGTCACTGAGGGAGGTGCAGAGCCTGCTGCTCGGCGCCCCGTTCGCCAAGGCCGCGGGTGACGGCGACCGCGCCGCCGAGATGCGGCGCCGTGCCCGCAGCCTGGCAGCCGAGGGCGGGGCGACGCTGCTGGTCGCCATGGCCGACCAGCAGGGCCCCGACCTGCTCGACGACAACGACGGGGCACCGGGCGCGTCCGGACCTGCCGCCGGACTGGGGCAGCTCACCTCGCGTGAACGCGAGATCGCGGAGATGGTCGCCCAGGGCCTCACCAACCAGGCTGTGGCGTCCAGGCTCTGCCTCAGTCTGCCTGCGTACGGTCGAGAGTCACATCGCCCGTGTCTGCCGCAAGACGGGCATACAGTCCCGCACTGCGCTGGCCTCCCTGGTGGCATGCCACGCCGGTGTACGACCGGGCATTGCCCCGCCCTCTTGACCGGCCTTCCTCACCGGCGTGCTCGGCGGGGCACGGATCGCGCGCGGTCGGCCGCCCCGATCCACGGCAGCTGGCCGCCCGGTTGGCTGGCCGGCCCGGTTGTTCGGCCGACCAACCGCCGCAACTTCGCTCTCGTCACTGTCCCGCTGCTCTGTCCCGCCACGTTCGGTAGTCGGCGGTGCCGACGATGCCGGCGAGGCCGCGGAAGCCGGGGCGCCGGGTGAGGATCCGCTCGGTGAGCCGGTACGCGTCGTCGTGGCGGCCCGCCTTGAGGAGCAGCCGGGCCTGGAGGGCGCTGATCCAGTCCCGGGCGGGGTTGTCCGGTTCGCTGCGGGCGAGGGAGGCCAGGCGCTGCCGGGTCGGCGCGTCCAGGGCGCTGAAGTCGACCTGGACGTCCTCGAGTGCGGTGAGCGCGTAGAACGACTCGGGCAGCGTCGTCGGGCGACTGAACTCCAGGTTCAGTACGCGTAGGCGGGGCATACGGGCGAAGGCGTCGTCCGGCAGTGTCAGCGGCGGCCCGAGGGTGTCGTACCGTCCGGTCCGCGGGTCGCGGCAGGTCTCCTCGCCCCAGCAGTCGAGCGCCAGCTCTTCGAGCGTGGTGACCTCCCAGACGCGGTCGAGCAGGTGCGGGGCGGGGGCCCGGTCCGCGTTGCCTGCGTTCCCGTTCATGCGCAGGGTCCGCAGCCGGGGAAGCCGCGACAGCTCGGGCAGACTCTCTACCCGGCCCAGTGCGCCGCCGAGGTCCAGTTCCTCCAGGGCGGTGGCCCGCAGCAGGCCGTCGGGTACTGAATCCAGCACGGCCCCGTACAGGTTGAGGCTGCGCAGCGCAGGCAGCCGGGTCACGATGCGGGGGAACGGTACGAGGTACGGGTCGTTGTCGAGGCGGTCGGCAGGTGCGGGCTGCAGCCCCGACAGGTCGAGTTCTTCCAGGGCAGGCAGCCGGGACAGCGTGTGGGGGAGCGAGCAACAGAGGTCGCGGGCGCGCAGTACCCGCAGTCCGGTGAAGCCGCCGAGCCGGTCGGGCAGGGCGCGGAAGGGGTTGCCGGAGATGTCGAGGACCTTCAGCCGGGGCAGACGCGCGATCGCCTCGGGCAGTTCCTCCAGCGCCATGCCGGAGATGTCCAGCTCTTCGAGGTACGCAAGCTCCGCCAGCCGCGGCAGCAGCCGGCCCGGACTGCTCCGGCCCGCGAGCCGGAGCCTGCGCAGGGCGGTGAAGTCCAGTACACCCTCAGGGTTCTGCCACAGAGCACGATGGGCGGCCAGGTCAAGTTCGGTGACCTGCGCGGCCTCCTCCCGCAGTCGCTCCACCTCCCGCGCCGAGGCGGCCAGGAGCGGGCCCGGGGTGTCAGGCAGCAGGGGCAGCCCGGCCGCCCACGCCGCCTCTATCCGGTCCGCGAGGTCCCAGGCGTCCTCGGCGTCGCCGAGCAGTTCGGGCCGGATCTCCTCTCGCAGTTCCGTCAGGTCCCGCAGGTCTTCCAGATGCACCTCCGCGCTGCGGCCGACCTCCCGCGGCCCTGTCAGTGTCACGGTGAACCAGTCGGCCGTGACCAGTTCCCCGGCCCTGGTGCGCCCAGCCACGGACAGCAGCCTCATCGGCACCGGACTCAACTTTCACCAGCTGTCCCTACTCGGCGAGCGTGGCCTCAGCACCACCGAGGCCGCGGCCACCTTCCTGCCTCAGATGGTTGCCGGGCTCGCCGCCACCCTGCTACTCGGCTGGCTTGCCGACCAGATCTCCGACCTCATCCTGATCATCTCGGTCATGCTGCTGCTCGCTGCCTTGACCGCGGCTGCGGGGTGGGTGCAACCGGGAATCTCCGTGGTGGGCTACAGCCTCGCGCTCGGGGCCGTCGGCCACGGCGTCCGGACGCTTGAGGCCGTCGTTTTCCCTCGATGCTTCGGCCTGGAACATCTCGGAGCAATTCGCGGAGTCGTCCACGCCGTGATGGTCGGTGCTTCGGCATTCGGTCCCCTGGTACTCGCCTTCGGCAGAGAACATTCCGGTTCCTACCGCCCGGTCCTGCTGGTACTCACCGTCCTTCCCCTCACAGTGGCGCTCGCCGCGGCCTTCGTCCGCACGCCCTGCATGAAGAAGCCCTGACGCCGCTGGCCGGACCAAAGAGGGTTCAGAGAGCATCACTGAAAACCGCGCCCTGGTCGCGAGCGACGAACACTTCCCAGGACGGGTTCTCGATAGTGCGCGGGGCACGGCGGTCGGCTCGCCATCGACGCCCCGGTCGGCCTGGCCGCCCTCGAAGACGATGACCACGGACCGCGGACGCGGGCCCTCGCATCCTAATGGCCGGAGCGCCCGCTGCCTCCTGCTTGCCGGACCGTCAGCCGTGCGGGCAAGCACGGTGGCCACACCTCGGAATCTCAACGCGAGCAAGCGGGTCCAACCGCACTCAGTCTTCGATGCCGTCCCCGTACACGACGGCCCTGCCCCTGCCACCGCACCACCCAGGAAAGCCACTAACCTGCAAGAAAAACACAAACGGTGCCATTAGAGGCAGAAGCCGCATGCGACAAACCCCCTCACTCACAACGAAGTTGACACAACCCCAGGCCAGACCCCCACCCAGACCAAAGACACCACAACCCGATCTCACCCGATCCGCGACACCCCAGACCACCCCACACCACAACTAACCACCCCCAGCGTTACGCGGCCTCACCGACGCGCGCGAGGGACTGGTCGACAGGTGCCCGATCGCGCATCCGGTGACGCGGACCCGTTCGAGTGAACGCAGCGCATTAGTGACGTGGCGTTAAGTCTTCTGCTGATCATGGCAATGGGCTGTCACCACATGTGGTGAACGACCCATGCGCCAAGCCACTGCAGAGCGAGGGAAGACATGTCAGATGTTCCGGGATTCCTGCGATTCGCGGAGTCCCACGAATGGGCCCGCCTGGAGGCCGACGGCCTCGTGACCGTTGGGCTCAGCGACTACGCCCAGGAGACGCTGGGGGATGTTGTGTTCGTGGAGCCCCCCGAGGTCGGAAGGGTGTGCGGGGCCGGCGACGCGGTGGGTGTGGTCGAGTCGGTCAAGGCCGCATCGGACACTTACACCCCTGTTGCCGGCGAGGTCATCGCGGTCAACGATGACCTCGCCGCCAGCCCCGAACTGATCAACTCAGAGCCGTACGACGCGTGGATTTACCAACTGCGCCCTTCCGACCGCAGTCAACTCGACAGGCTCCTGGACGCCGCTGGCTACAAGGCATTGATCGGCGAATGATGCCTGCTTCGCTGGGCGCGGCCGGCACCAGGCCCGGCCCGCGCGCGGCCCCGCCGACGCGACCCACTGCTTCCTGGGAGCTCTCGCTTCCCGGACCCGGTAATCCTCGCCCAGTGACCAGGAAATCCTCACTGCTTGTCCAGCACCAGCGCCGGGCCATCACTGCTCATCACCCCATAGAACACCCCCGATCGGCCCGGCCCACGGCACCCAAGGCCGGACACCAGACTGAGAACAATCCCGGACACGGAAGCGAGAACTCCCACTGGTCCGGCATCCAGGGACGCACCTCAACAGCTTCCTGGGCCGGGCATTGCGCCTGGGCCGGTAGATGCAGGTCCGTCCCGGCCTGGCGCTTGCGGCGGGTGTAGCCCGCGCTGGAGCCACCGGCCCTGTCCGTCGTCGAGCAGTTGGCGGCAGGTGAGGAGCCTGCTGCGTGCGGTGAGTCGACGGCGGACAGGGCTGTCCATCAAGCGGCTACCGCTGGGCTGCGTAAATCGGCTGGTTGAAGGCGGCCCATGCGTTGTTGTCCAGGGAGTACCTCCCCCGAGGCACCAGCCGCCGCTGCTGAAGAAGAGGGTGACCGGGCCGCCGAGCATGTTGTACGCGGCAAGCGGCGGCTCGGCTCCTCGTGCCGTTGCGTTGTTGCAGACACTGCCGAAGCGCGGGCTGATCCGCCATTTCTTACCGGTGTAGTTTTTCTTCTCGAAGAAGCACAGGCATCCCGGATCGCACACGGGCGTGATACGGAAGGAGTGCAGGCGGCCGGAGATGTTGTTGCCCTTCCCGCCGGGCTTCACGATCCCGTACGGCGGACCGGTACAGGTCTCGCTGTCGTACACCTGTACCTGGTAGTCGGACCTGTTCTTGAATGAGGCGAGGGTCGACCTCGTACCATCAAGCCAGTTGATCTCCGGGCTGTAGCACCGCCCAACCTGGTCGTTGGGGCCGAACACCTCCCTGAACTCGCCTTCGAAGTCTTCTTCCGACCACACGCAGTAGCTGTCGTATCAGCAGTCTCCCTCCGATGCCTGCGCTGGTGGCGCAGCGGTAAGCCCGGTGGTGGCTGCTGCGACAACGGCCAGGATGAAAGCGGTCAATTTGCGTATAGGTGCCCCTTTGTTTACCGGCGGTGTGAAACAGTCACATTCTGGCTGCGGTCTTCGGTGGCGGGGGCTGCTTTGCTTCGTGGTCATCCGATCGAGCACAGCAGAGTTCGCGGTCGAGACCCGGGTCTGCCGGCTACGGACCGGCCGCAAGCTCGGCCCGGCACGCATCGCACCGATCCTGGGCCTGCCCGTCTCTACTGTTGATCGGATCCTGGTCCGCCTCGGCCTGAACCGCCTGGCCTGACCGGCCCGCCGGCGAGCCGATCCGCCGCTACGAACGCGCCCGGCCGGGTGGCTCTGTCTATTTTGCGGGAGGCGCCTGCGGCCGGGTATCCCCGTACACCGGCTACTCCCCGGAGGTGACGGTCAGCCGTCGCGCGGCGTCCGTCACCTCCGGGGCGATTCGCCCGACCGACTAGGCACTGTCCGGGCGATCATCCTGGCGGTGCCGTGCCCGGCGTTGTCAGTCCCCGCCGTTACTGTTCGGCCATTCACGATCTTCAGGGAGGGTGGCTCGATGGGTGCCAGTGGATGGGACTACGTCACCAGGTACGACGGCGATGTGGAGGCGGCCTTGGGAACTTTGCAGGCCAAGGCTTTTCAGGAGGAGTACGGCGACGGTGGCCGCCACCCAAGCCTGAAGGACCTGCATGCGGACTCGGAGTTCATGGGCACAGAAGGCACCCATACGATCCTCGACATTGACAGGGTTGTGGTCCCGGATGACCTGCCGACAGGGTCCGGTGTTGCTGACTACGGCACCCTGCGCCCTCTGGCACTCAACCGTGTGGCGCACCATTTCGGCACCGACCGCCCGACGGTCGAGGAGTATGAAGCGCTCGCCACCGCTGCCAATGAGGCTGCGAGCCATGAGGAGCATAAGCGGAGCCTCTTCGGCGAGTGCCAGATGCGGTGGACCGGCTACTACGTCGTCCTCTACTCCGACGGCAGGCCGACTCATCTGGGAATTTTCGGATTCTCCGGAGACTAAGGGCTGTCCCGCAATTCCTGGCGGGCGTGCGACGACAGCTACGGCACCTCGCCGCGTTGTCGGAACGTCCACATACATCCAGTATGTAGACGTCCCTCCGCCTTGCGATGCACCGCATCTGACGCCGCACGCTGTTCCACCAGGAATTGCGGGACAGCCCTTAGGACTGGTCAGGCGGAGCATGTGACCGCCTTGAGCATGGGAAAGGACCCGGCAGCTACGGCTCGTGCCATCACGTTGATCCGCTCTGCCTCCCTGTCCGACGTCGCCGAGTATGCCTACGCGGCCACGGCGCCCGCCGAGTCACGCCTGATCTTCCTCGCCGGGGCCTGTCCACTGAACGATGACGGCTCCACGGCAGCCATCGGTGACTACGCGGGTCAGGCCACGAAAACCACCGAGAACATGAAGGCCGCCCTCGCCGCCTCAGGCGCGTCGCTTCAGGACGTCATCAGTACAAGAGTTCTCGTCGCGTCGGCCCGGCGAGAGGACCTGGTGGCTGCCTGGGAGGTAGTCCGGGACTCGTTCGCTGACCATGACGTCCCAAGCACCTTGATGGGCGTCACCGTGCTCGGCTACAAGGACCAACTCGTCGAGATCGAGGCCGTCGCCGCCGTGCTCGAATCTTGAGCCCACTGACACGCTGGGTGGCGCGGGTCCGGAAGCTGCGTGCCGGGCGCACCCCGACTGCGGGCTCTGCGCGGCATCGTCGTCCCCGTCCTGGAAGACGCGCTGGAACGCGGTTCACTTCACCCGGAGTGCGATGGCCTTCGTCAGTGCCATGACGTCGGCGAACTTCCCGCCGTCGTTGTCGGAGGTCACGGACAGCAGCCGGTCACCGACTCGCATGACGACGAGATCCAGGCCGACGTACGCCTTCCGGTCGATCGTGACGCGCACGCCCTCGTCCCCGACACCGTCGGCGGCGCTGACGGTGACCGTGACCGGGTTGTTCAACAGCCCCGCCGAATTGGGCTCGTAGGTCGTTCCGCAGACACCTTCCAGCGACCTCAGCCGACCGAACACCTCCGACGCCCGGCCGGTGGAGTAGGCGCGCACCATGATCCCGACCTCATGGGCGGACGGGTCAGTGACCCCCAGGTTGGCGTACGCGCCCCAGCCACCGAGGGCCGCCTCCGTACCGCTCCGGACCAGCTGGTCGCAGCCGAAGTTCACCGTCGGGCTGGGATCGGCGGACGGCGGCACCGGCTTCGGGCCGCTGTCGTGCTCCTCGAACACGGTGGAGACCTTCCACCCCTCGGGCAGGGTGCGGTTGGTCGGCAAATAGGTCTTCAGGACCGAACCCGGCACCACGTGCGGGTCGGCGGTCGGCGCCGCGGGTGCCGACGGCGACGGGCTGTCGGCGGTCGGCGCGGCGGCCTTCGGCTGCTCCTCCGCCTGCGAGCCGCAGCCGACACAGAGAACGGCCGCGCAGATGCCCCCGACGAACGCGGAGAATCGAGTGGTACTCATCGACGCCTCGTTTTCATGCTGCACATAAAAGCACACTGAGTGACATGTCCACCGCCGAAGCCACGCGTGAATCCGTCAACTCTTCATGAGTATCCCGCAATTGAACTCAGCCGCGCTCCTCATCAGTCGTGGGCATGGCTCCCCTCCCCGGTCGGGGCGAGGAGGGTTCACCGGAACTTCGTGGCCGATCCCGCCGGGCAGGCATCCGCGGCAACCTCGCGCCCGCCTGGCGAACGCCCTCTGGGGCCATGCAAATGCTGCGTGGCACCCAGCCACCCACACCTCGCACAGCCCCAACAACCGCCAGCAGACGACTCCATCGCCAAACAAGTGCATCCCTACGTACCGCTCCCCCGCCCCACGGCCACAGACGACCAGCCCCGCACGACGTCACCGACTCACCGACGTCACCTCTTGGGCGCCCGAGGAGCGGGCCACCGGGGCCAGACCCCAACGCTCCCGGCCGGTAGGACTGGGTTGGCGGCGCCCCCTGAACCCGGGCGGCCTGGCGTCGCGGAATCTGCTGCGCCACAGTGTCAGCTCTGTTGCCCTGTCCGCACCGTGAAGGCTGCGTCCTGCGATGTGAAAACGGCTCCACCTCTGCGAGATGCGAGAGGTGGAGCTGCCATGGTTTCCAGTGGAAACGCTCACACTGTCAGTCGACGAAGTGAGATCTCGGCTTCCGTCAGATCGAAGTTCAGCACGTGAGTCGGGCGCTCCCATGGGTGCCGTATTCACTGAGTCAGGAGGTTGGCCAGGGTGAGTCGATCTTCTGTTGTCATTCGGTCCCGCAAGATCTGGTCAAGAGCCTGAGGGTTCGTCCAGGGAAGGGACGAGGAAGCAACTTGCACGGAGGTCAATGCTTCCGGGGTGATAACTGAGTTATCAGTCGTCGGGGCGGGCTGGGGAGTCCCGGTCGAGACGCCGTGGATGGAGGCTTGCCCCGACCGGCTCACCATCACCCGTGGCGACGTGATCGTGCACCAGGGACGTCACGCGCCGGCCCGCCCCGACACCGCCGAACCGCGGCTCACCACCGCAGCCGGGCCGGACGGCGCGATCGGCTGGGCCGTCGTCCACGAACGCGAGTACACCCCCGCCGGGATGAGCGCACTGGAGCAGAGGATCCTCGCCCGAGGCGCGGAAATCGCCGCTCGCTACGACCAGGAACAGCAGCGGTAAACGCTATGGGCTGGTATTTACGCTGTCGGCGCGGCGCCGGTTCCGAGGGTCCGGCGCGGGGACGGGGGCACTGCCGGGCGGGAGCCGAGTACGCCTCGGGCGCGTAGTTCGTCGAGGTCGGACAGGCGCTCTCCGGGGAGAGCGTCGAGCAGGTCGGCCTGGGCGGCGCGGATGTGGTGCGCGGGAGCCTGGGGGCCGGAGCCAAGAGCGCGGCGGGCGGTCACGCTGGTGAGTTTCCGGGTGAGCCGGGGTAAGGCTTGCCTTGCTTTCCAGTCGAGTCACCCCTAAAGTCCTCAGAGGACCTGAGGACTTTAGGGGTGACCATGACAGACCTTCATGACCTGACACTGACCGAACAAGCCGCGGCGATCCGCGGCCGCGCCGTCTCGCCGACCGAGCTGGTCGACCACCACCTGCGCCGGATCGAGGAGACGAACAGCGAACTGGGTGCCTATCGCACCATCGACGCGCCCGGCGCCCGGCGGGCCGCCGCCGCCGTCGAGGCCCGGCTGGCCGCCGCAGGGGATGGCGACGACGAAGGCTCGCTGCCGCTGCTCGGGGTGCCGCTCTCGGTGAAGGACACCTGGCCAGTCGCCGGACTGTTGTTCACGGCGGGCTCTGCAGCCTTCGACGACCGGACGGCCCCGGCCGACGCCACCGTCGTGGGCGCCGTGCGGGCGGCCGGCGCCGTCCTGCTGGGTACCACCACCGCCGCTGAGTTCGGCTGCTCCGCCTACACCGAGACAGCCTTCGCCACCGCACGCTGCCCGTACGACCTCACCCGCGGCGCGGGCGGCTCCAGCGGCGGGGCCGCCGCCTCGGTGGCCGCCGGACTGGCCGCCGGGGCCCTGGGCAGCGACGGCGGCGGCTCGGTCCGGATCCCGGCCGCGGCCTGCGGAGTCGTCGGCCTCAAACCGAGCCGGGGGCGGGTGACACCCGCCCCCGCGACGGACGCGTTGGGGCTGGCCACCGCCGGACCACTCGCCAGGACGGTGGCGGACACCGCCCTGCTGCTGGATGCCATGGCCGGCAGCACCCCGGGCGACGCCGCCGCCCTGCCCGCCCCGCCCCCCGGCCACTTCCGGGCCTGCGTCGAACGGGAACCCGGCCCCCTGAGGATCGGGGCGCTGCCGCCGACCGCCGCTCAGCACCCCGAGGCCGCACTGGCCTGCCGTCGCACCGCCGACCTCCTCGCCGGACTTGGCCACCATGTGGAGGAGGCCCCGCCGTACGACCCCGCCGAGTACCTGGCGGACTTCACCGTGCTGTGGAGCGTGCTGGCCGCCGCGGTGCCGGTGCCCCCCGAGCGGGAGGAACGTCTGCTGCCGCTCACCCGCTGGCTGCGGGCCCGGGGCGGCGAGCACGGCGCGGTACGGCTGTACGCGGCGATGGCGTCGCTGTCCGCCACCGCCCGCGCCCTCTGCCGCCGCTACGCGGGGTTCGACGCCGTGCTGAGCCCGACCACGGACCAACCGCCGCTGCCCGTCGGCTCATCGGTCGACCCCGCCGATCCGGAACGCACCTACCTCCGGATGCTCGCCCACACCCCGCGCACCCCCCTGGCGAACCTCACCGGGCAGCCGTCGATCAGCCTGCCGCTGCACCGGACACCGGACGGTCTGCCGGTCGGTGTGATGCTGACCGGCAGGCTCCACCGGGAGGACGTCCTGCTCTCCCTCGGCGCCCAACTGGAACGGGCCCGGCCCTGGCCGCACCACGCCGCCCGGCCGGTGACGAAGCGGCCCGGGCGGAGGGCGCGGTGAAGCGCGGCCAGCTGGTCTTCCTGACCGGCACCCACGTCGTCAACGATCTGTACCAGGGCGCGGTCCCGGCACTGCTGCCGTTCCTGATGGCCGAACGGCACTACAGCTACACCGCCGTCTCGGGCATCGCACTGGCTGCCAGCGGCCTGTCCAGCGTGGTCCAGCCGCTGTTCGGCCTGCTGGTGGACCGCCGCCACCGCGGCTGGCTCATCCCGGCCGGCTTCCTCACCGCTGCGGGCGGGCTCACCTGCGCGGGACTGGCCGACAGCTACCTGATCACCTGGCTCTGCGTCGCCCTTGCCGGGATCGGCATCGCCGCCTACCACCCGCCCGCCACCAACCAGGCCCGGGCCGCGGGCGGACAGTCCCAGCGGGCGATGAGCCTGTTCTCGGTCGGCGGAACGCTGGGCGCCTCACTGGCGCCCGCACTGGTCACCCTCGTGGTCGGCTCGTTCGGCCTGACGGGCAGTTGGCTGCTGGCCATACCCGCCCTGGTGGCCGCAACACTCTGGGCCGCGCAGGGCCCCTGGCTGCGGCGACGGGGACACACACCGGCGGTCCCGCCGGCCGTGCGGGGTGCGGTGGTGAGCGGGCACCGGGACGACTGGCGGGCGTTCGGACGCCTGGCCGCGGCCACCGTCGGCTGGTCGGTGCCGTACGTGACGGTCACCTCGATGCTCGCGCTGCACATCCAGCGCGATCTGCACGCCTCGGCGGGCGTGGGCGCCACGGCGCTCACCCTCCTCACCCTGGCCGGGGCGGCCGGCACCCTCCTCGGGGGCTGGCTGGGCGACCGGTACGGGCGACTCGCGCCGATCCGTGCCGGCTACCTGCTGGCCGTCCCTGCACTTGCCGCGGTGGCGTTCGCTCCGTCCACGGGCGTGGCCGTGGCGGGCGCGGTGCTGTTCGGGCTGACCATGTTCCTGCCGTTCGCCCCCCAGGTGACGCTGGCCCAGGACTACCTGCCCACCCGGCCCGGCACCGCCAGCGGGCTGACCCTGGGGCTCGCCATGTCGGTGGGCGGACTGGCCGCACCGGCGCTCGGCCGGCTGGCCGACGTGTACGGACTGCGCACGGTGCTCGCGCTGTTGGTCGGCCTGCTGCTGGTCGCGCTCGCCTGCGCGCTCCGCCTGCGCGACCGGGTGCTGCCGGTGCCGGTGCCGATGGAGCCGCTGCCCGAACCGGCCCGGAAGCCGGTGAGCTGAAGAAGGCCCCCGGCTGTACGCGAGCCGGACAGGTCCACGGTCCGGCAGGCTTACTACCGGACCGGCCCCGGAGCGCGGTCCTGGGACCTGTAAAGTCGTCCCATGACTGTTCGACCGGTACGCCATCGCTCGCTGGTCGAGGAGGCCGTCGCCGAGCTCCGCCGACTGATCGGCACCGGCGAGTGGCCGGTCGGCTCTAGACTCCCGGGCGAGGTGGAGCTGAGCCGACTGCTCGGCGTCGGCCGGACCACCTCGCGCGAGGCGGTCCGGGTACTGATCGCCGATGGTCAACTGCGCGCCCGACACGGCTCGGGCACCTACGTCGCCGCGACCTCCCCCGTCTCCGATCTCGACCGGGAACTACGCCGCTCGGCGGTCTTCGACGTGTACGAGGTCCGCGCGGCGCTGGAGGTGGAAGCGGGCCGGCTGGCCGCGCGGCGACGCACACCGGAGGACGTGACCGCGCTGCGGGAGGCGCTGGCCACCCGAGACGCGGCCACCGACCTGGCCGCGCTCGTCGAGGCAGATCTGGACCTGCACCGCCGGGTGGTGCTGGCCGCGCGCAACCCGGTGCTCATCCGGCTCTTCGACTCGTTCGTCGACGCCCTGCGCGCGGCGGCCGCGCATCTGCTGGCCGACACCGACCTGCACGACGGCAAGGAACAGCACGCGATCGACCACGCGCACCATGCGCTGGTCGAGGCGATCGCCGCCGGGGATCCGGACACCGCCGTCAAGGCGACCCGCAGCAATCTGGACCGCACCTTGGACAGGTTGCGCGTCGGGGGCGTGGGACCACGCTGAGCGCGGCCCCACAGCGACCGGCACTCCCACCCCCGCCCAACCACCAGGCCAACTGTCGGCCCTCGCGGGCAAGGAACCGGATCTGCCGATCTCGCGCTTGATCTCGTCATCAAGAGCGAACACCCCACGCCGTGGTACGGGTTCTGCCCGGCCCGACTCCTTCGCGTCCGCGAGCCAGCGCCACACCGTACGGACATGGACTCCCGTCGTCTCGGCAGCGATACGGACATGCACCGTCTGCAGCGTGCCTGCCTCATCCAGAACGAGAAGACGCCGTACCACCACAGACCGCATCAGCGCCCGGTCCCGCGACCGAGGAACAGCAGTCGGCCTCTCATATCCCGCCGAGGCCAATGACAGCGGGGGCGGTAACGGCAATGGCGGCGATGTTTCAGCGGTCATACCCGCCAGCACACACCCCCTGCCCCGATCAAGGACACAGGAATGTTCATCCTCGTGTCAGCCAGGCCACGAGCGTGCTAGGCAGAATCCTCACTCCATGACAGCGAAATAGTCATCCCACGACAGCCATGACTCGACAACATCCAACGAGAACGCGCTGTTCAGCAAGCCACCCGCACCATCAAAACCCGCTGTCACCCAACCCGCTGACACCACCCCGACCCATCACAGACGCCCAGGTGCCCTTGTGGCTCCGGTTGTCCGACACCTGCACGTGGTGGCGGGCGGCTACACCTGGGTCGACCTCGTGACGGTCATCCTCAACGCCGAAGCGGTCTGACGTGGTGGCCCGTCGTGCTCGGGCGTCTGCTGGCTACCGGCGCAGGCGCGAGAGCAGGCCGGGCCGACCGGGCGCCTTCGGATCGGCATCCGGCACGGCGGTCTCGGGAGGCTGCGCGCCGCCGGTGTCGCCGAAGACGGTGTGTCGCACGGCATCCCAGTCTTCGCAGCGCCACCAGTCGAACAGACGGGCGCTGCCGATCACCGGGACGGTCAGCGCGTCGGCGAACGCACGGTCGGTGTAGACCTCGACGTCCCGCTGCGCGGGTTGGAGCTTGATCTGGTGGTTGACCACCAGGACGCCGCCGTCAACAGGCTCGGTCCCGTTCAGACCGGGCCAGGTGTTCAGGTGCTTGAGCAGTTTGTCGGGCAGGCTGTGCGGTGGCCGGTTGTTCGCCGACTTCACCTCGACCAGGAATCGGCGGCCGCCGTACTCGGCCAGCAGGTCCGCCGACTTGGTGCCGTACACGTCGTCGAGGCGGGTCACCGTGGCGCCGGCTGCCTTGAGGACGTCGTGCACCGCGTCCTCCAGCGGACGGCCGGTGCCGAACAGCAGGCCGTCGCGCAGCGGATCGGCCACGGCCCGCAGCACGGCGAGTTGCTGTTGCAACTCGGTCCGCCGCCGCTCGTGGGCACGCTGCTCCTCGGCGATCGCCTCGACCAGCCGGGCTTCGGCGTCGGTGGCGAGCGCCGGGTCGCGCACCAGGGTCGAGCGGGCGCGGGTCAGCGCGCCGGGCACGTACGCGGGCAGCGCGTGGTGCCGCATGATCTGCAGCCGGTGGTACTGCGCGACGAGCTCATCGAACTGCGTGGCTTGTCCGGTTGCCCGTAAACACGGTCGCGCCGGGCCGTACCCTGTTGCTACAAGAAGGGCATGGGAATCTGGACCGACGCTTTCATCGCGCCCCCGGAGCCGACTCTCCTGCGGTCGGAGGCGTTCGGCCGGCTCGCGGTCGAGCTGGCGCGCGAGCGTGTGGTCCGGGCCCCGTGGGGGCTCCTTGCGGGGCGGCTGTGCGTCAACGCGAGTCTCAACTGGGGCAGCGTCAGCGGGCAGGCCCGCTGGGACCGGCCTCCCGTCGGTACGGTGCTGCGGACCGAGGAGTATCCGTGGGACACACCGGACCTTGACGACGATCCGCCGCCGTGGGGCCCTTCGCACGAGGAGGCCCGCCTGCTCGCCTGCGGCGAGAAGGTGCTCGACATACTGCCGGCGCTGCGGGCCGCCCCGTACGGCGACGAGGACATCGCGGTCGTGTTCGCCCACATGGACTTCGGCAACCGGGCGATCACCGACTACTTCCGGTACGAGGACGGACGCACGACGCTGGCCTGTTTCGCCCTGGCGCGCCGGCAGAACCGGCCGCTGTCCGCCCACGACTGCGGGGACATGGACGACGGGCCGGTGCTCGCGGTGCGGACCTGCGTGGTCCACACTTTCAAGCACGCGCTGGGCCGCCTCGGCCTGGACGGCGGCCCACTACCGGCGCTTGCCTCCGTCACTTCCCGCTACTTCGGACCGGACCAGGTCAGCGGCAAGACCTGGGGCTGAACCCGCCTGACGCCCTCCCCCGGGCCCGCGGTGTCACGTGAGGCTGAAGAAGAGGGTGTCCTGTGTGTACCCGGTGGCTTTCTGCTTCGCGTACGACCATTCCTCGTGCTCGAATGCGAGTCTCTCCATGAGCTCCTGGACATCGGCCCAGAAGTCCGGGGCCCATGCGGGTCGTCCGATGACGCTGTGGTGTTGGGTGTGTGCCGTCCTCGGCGTGGTCAGAGCTGTGGCCTTGCCGCGCATGAGTTAAGGGTGGGTGATGGCCGGGTCATGCCTCCTGGAGCACTTCACAGGGGCAGTGGCGGAATTCCAGACCGAGTTCGTGGTCCACGGCTGCGCTCGAACGTGTGGCGGCTTCGGCGACCTTCTCCCAGGAGCCGTACTTCAAGTAGAGCTGGTCCGCCGTCGGGCCGAGCGGGTTGCCGTACTTCTTCTGGTTGCGTTCCTCAAGTTCCGCGACCTGTTCCGGGGTCATCCCGGCGCGGACGATATCCTTGGCCTCGTTGCGCATCTGGCCCAGTGTGCGGGCGATGTCCTCCTCCGAGCGCCCGTCTGCGCGCATGGCGCATTCCTTGCGCTCCATGTCTTCGAGGAGTTGGTGATACTGCATCCGCTGGTTGCGGGCGACCTCTCGTTCCTCAGGAGTCTCGCTCCGGATCAGGCACACGACCGGCTCCGGGCTGGTGCAGTCACCGTGGTCCGGGGGTGTCTGGGAAACGGGGGCGATGATGACCGAACCGCAGCCGGCGAACGACCGGCACGGGTGTGCCATGTGCTCGGCAGCAGAGGCGGGCTGGAGGGGGAGGAAAGCGGCTTGGGCGGCCAGCAGCGTGGGTACCACGCGGCGGGCCAGCGAGCGCAGGCTGGTCAGTGACATGTGCCCATCGTCGGGCGGACCACAACGAAGCCGAAGCATGCGACGCCGAAATGCCCCCCTGCGGGTGGCCGACTCCACTCCGCCGAGTGAAGCGACGGAGCCAGGACGCTCCAGTCCAATTGCATACCCGGCGACCGCGGTTCCCGAGAGCGCCACGGCCGAGTCTTATCGGCGCAGACGTGTTCGTCTGGCGGGCGTTCCCTGCCGTCGGTGTCCTTCGTCTTCCCTCGGAAGAAGCGGGCGTACTTCTCCAGTCTGTCGGCGAGTTCCTCGGCGGTCTCGTGGCAGTTGTCGGCCTCGCGGGCATCTGCAATGGCTCATGGCACACCACGAGGCCGCCCCCTTCGCCCACTCCTCAGCCAGAATCCCCGTCCAAGACGGCATCGCCCACCTCAAGAACTGGAGAGCCCTCGCCCGGCATCACACCCGACGAGACAGCCTGCCCGACCGTGTCCGCCGCCACAGCGCGAACACGGCCATGGCGACCAGCAAATACGCGGGTACGAGGAGCTCCGCCCCCGGCGTCGCCTCCACGGACCACCCCGCACCGCGCCGGTCGCCCTCGAACACAACCCGGTTGACGGTGAGGAAGGTCAGATGCGCGCCGATGCCGGCCCACAGGGGAGCGTGCCGCACCGCCGTTCGGGCCGCGACGAGCATCAGGCCGAACACGGTGAGCAGAATCAGGTAGTCGGCCGCATTCTGCCCTCCGGGCGCGAGACCGACGGGCCCTGCCTCGCCACCGACGAGGCGCGCCGCGCCTGCCTCCACCACCGTCGAGACACCGGGTACGACCAGGAACACGGCCGTCGTCCCGAGCGCCGATGCCACCCCGCCGAACCGGCTCCGCAACGACGTCCATGTATGGCCGCGCAGCGTCGTCTCCTCGGGCAGCGCCTCAAGGAGCAGAGCGATCACGACGTTCGTCACGATGTACCCGGCGAGCATGGGCAGGTCAGGGCGCGACCAGTGCAGCATCCCGGCGGTTGTCCCGGCACCGAGCACCAGCGCCGCGGCCCCCGCCGTCACACCCACCCCGACGAGCAGGGCCCGCAGACTCGGGCCCGCACCGCCGAACCCGATGTCCGCGAGCGAGCCGCGCCGCCGACGCAGCGCGAACACGACGAGCGGCATGGCCACCACGCTGACGAGCACGGCAGGCACCAGGCGGGCCGCGAACCCGGTCATCCCGGCGGCGTCGGCGACCACCGGGCCCACCGCGGTCCCGGCCCCCAGCGCCACGGCCATGATGAGACCGCCGCCCAGGGCTCGACCCAGGACCCTGGAGAGGGAGAGAGGGGGAGCAGGGCAGTGGCCGGACGAGTCGGGGCGAGGGTCGGTCATGGCTCTCTCCTTGCTGAACACCCGGTCGCACCAGGGGTATTCACCATCCTCGGCGTCCATGCGATCACCGGGGTCGTAGCGGCGGATGAGATGCCGATACATCTTTCGATGCAGGAGCTGCGGCGCTTCGGCTCACGCGGCGGTGCCTGCCGCGGGCCGTGGTGGACCACATGCATGCCATGCGAGAACTCAACGTCGGCCGATGGTCGCGCAGGGCCCGGCAAGCACTGCGGAGGGTAGGGGATTCATGCCGGTGACAGGCTGCAGATTCAGACGGCGGTCCTTGGCAGTGCTGAGTCGAAGGTGCCGCTGGTACTGCCCCTGGAGGCGATCGAGGTGGATGCTTTCCGCTGCCGGCACGAAGCCGATACGTTCTGGTGCGGGCTGTTGCTCGGGGGCTGCGGCCGGCAGGTGAACATCCCTTTCGTGCGACCCTGACGTGCTGGGTCCGGTGGGCAGCTGGACGCACCCGCGTGCAGCTGGCTGTGACGGAACACCAGAGCCCCGGCGCAACCGTCCCGTCCCGGGTAGTTCCCTTCCGGGACGGGACGAAGGGGCCGCCGTATCCCTATCGCCTTGCCGGTGAAGGGGACGCTGGGTCATGGTCGTTCTCCAGCTACGTGCTCGTCGGAGGGGCGAAGAAGGCGCTGATCGAGCTCACGGACTTCTGTCGTCCCCGCGAGGAGAAGGCGTATCCCGAGCACGGCTGTTCAGCCACCAGCTGCGTTGGCATCGCAACGGCAGCATCGAGGAGTGAGAGCATCATGAGCGTCAACTATTACGCTTTCGGCCCGTTCGTCGGTGGCCGGCCAGACGGCGAGGGCTTGCACATCGGCCAGTCCGTCGCCGCACAGCGGTTTCTTTTCCGCGCCCACTCCGATCAAGGCCTCACCACCCTGGGCGATTGGCTCGCTTTCATCGACCGCCCTGGTGTGACCATCCGCAACGAGTACGGCCGCAAAGTCACCGCGCGGGAAATGCAGGAGACGATGACCGCCTCCACCGACCGTCAGGGCGCGCCGCTTCGGCCTCGTTTCCTCCACGGCAGCGAGGACCGGTACCTCACTTCTGGGGGACATGCCTTCTGCCGGCACGAATTCTTCTGAACGGCCTGCTGAGCCGGAGTTGCCCGGCGCCAGGGCACAGCGGGCAACCGAGACCCTCGTGCACGAGAAGACTGGCGGCACGGGATGGGGCGCAGCACGGATGTGGCGCGGAGCGAGTCGGCTCCGCACCATGACCATCCTGCCGGCCGTAGCGAAGTCAGGCCGGTTCGTGGGGATCGGAAGCGGACCAGTCGATCTGTCTGATGAGCCAGGAGGCTCGGACGCCCCGCGCACGAGCCGCCCGCAGATCAGCCCTGACGGCCACGTACCCCGACCTCCGATGCGTGCGGCCGGTGCGATGGTGGCGTCGTGACCGGGGCCGTCGGCTGCGGCTGTCACCGAGGCGGGGCCGAGGACGTCGCCGGTGGTGACCGTGAGGTTCGGGTGCTGCTCGATGAGCTTCTTTGTGTCACGGACTTACAAGTCATCTCGGGCCGTTGCTGTGGCATCTCGTCGACGACTCGGTCATGGACGTAGCTGTAGAACTCGTCGAGGGTGATGTCGCCGTCGAGAAGAAAGAAGGACCGGGCGGTCGGGACTGCTCATGCGGGGCTGTCGGTGCTGGTCTGGTTCGGCGTGGTAGCCGCCACGATGCGCTCGGAGGTCCCGGGCCCGTTCTCCGGGGCGTCCTGCGGGCGGACCGCACACGTCTGATCCCACACTGCCCGCATCGTGCCGGGCTCGACCCGGGCTCCGCGTATCGCCATGGCGGTGAGGCTGTCCGCGCCCTCCGGCCGGAGAAGGGGCGATGCCGAAGTCCCAGCTGAAGGGCCTGGTGGTGTGGTGGAGCCACAGGCCCTGGCGCTGGTCGTCGCGAACGACTCCACGCGGCCTGTGACTCTGCGCCTTCCGATAGCCTCGAGGGACATGACTTCAAACCGTTCCTCCCACCGGATGCCGCTGGACGCTCTGGAATCACTGTGCGAATCTGCCATCCGGTCCGCAGGCGGATCCCCAGAGACGGCCGCAGTTCTCGCGTCAGCGACCGTTGCCGCCGAGCGCCGAGGCAGGCGTGAAGTGGGAGCGGCGCATCTGCTCGACTACCTCTCCGCTCTCCGATACGGACGTCTGAACGGCGTGGCCCGGCCTCGCGTCGCCTCGGCTCGGGCCGCCGTCGTCACCGTCGACGCCGACTGCGGCACCGCGCAGCTCGCGTTCGACCACGCCCTCGGAGCCCTTGTCGAGCGGGCTCGCACCAGCGGTGTGGCCATTCTCGCCATGTATAACTCCTTCAGCGCCGGAGAGCTCGGTCACTACACATCGTGCGTCGCCGAGAAGGGGTTGATCGCCCTGGCATGCGCCAACTCGCCGGCGCTCATGGCCGTGTACGGCGCGCGCGTGGCAATCACGGGTACCAATCCACTCTCGTGCGCGCTGCCTCACCCGTCGGGTCCGCGGATGTTCGATCAGGCAACGAGCGCGACCGCCTGGGTGACCGTCCGCGACGCGGCGATGCGAGGCGAGGCCATTCCGGACGGCTGGGCGCTCGACGCCGATGGCAACCCGACCTGCGACGCACGCGCCGCCCTGAGCGGCGCGCTCCTGCCGTTCGGAGGTGTCAAGGGTGCCAACATCGCGCTCATGGTCGAGATGCTGGCCGCCGTGGCCGGCGGATCGTTCTCACAGGATGCGGCGCCCTTCGACTCCGGAACCCGGTCCCCGCGCCTAGGTTTGTTCGTCGCGGCAATCGACCCGACCGCATTCGACACCTCGTACACACAGCGAGCGGAGGATCATCTGAGTCGACTCGCCTCCGAGTACGGCGCGGACTTCGGCCGCCGGAAGACGCCCATCACCGAGGTCGAAATCCCCGACGACGTCTACCGAGCGCTCATGACGCCCTGACCGAGGATCGCGAAGATGCCCGCGCCCACCCGACCGAATCGCTGCCGGCTCACCGGCGACGAGCTCTGCCACGGAGCACCGGCACCTGAGGGATCGATACATCCCGCACCTCCCGTGGGCCGGCGACTCGCCGCGGCCGGCCGGCGATGAACCCGGCGGTGGCATCGGCTTCGAGGTGAGGTCACCACCGGGCGGGCGCGGCCCCACATGAGAGTAGACGGCCCTGTCACCGCCCCGGCCCCCACCCGGCCGGAGCACATGACCGGGTGCGGTAGCAAGCTGCACAGGAGTTCGGCAGCAGCGGGCTCATCGTGACTGCGCCCGTGGCTGGGGTAAGCACGCATGCATCAGCTCCGCCGGGCGGTGAACCACTGCTGCTCGTACGGTCGGGCGTGAGTGCCCTGACAGGACGGTGCTCCCGGGACGGCCCTGCGGCCACTTCGCACGTTCCGCAGGGCCAGCCCATCTTCCAGATGTGACCACCTGCCAGCCCGGCAGCCGACGCCCGCAGCCCGTTCCGGAGCCAGATTGACCCTCGACCTTGTGCAGGGCCCAGAGTGCCGGGTGTGGAGAACGACATGCGCAGCATTGGCGAGATGGCCCGCGACAGCGGCCTGGGCGTGAGTGCCCTGCGGTTCTACGACCGTGCCGGTGTGCTGGTCCCGGCCTGGGTGGATCCGGTGAGCGGATACCGCTGGTACGAACCCGAGCAGCTCGAAGAGGCCCGGGTGCTCGCCCGCTTGCGCCGGGCCGGGGTGCCGCTGGCGGACATCCGGCTGGTGCTGGCCAGCTGGTCCGGCGCGGACACCTACCTGGTCCGGAAGCTGCTCAAGGCACACCTGCGCCGCATCGAACAAGGGCTGTCCGATGCCCGCAGCGAGTTCTCCGCGCTCCAGGCACTACTCGATCACAGGGAGAACGTCATGACTTCGCTCCGCATCGCCACCGTCCGGCTGTCCATCGCCGCGCCCGAGCTGGCAGCCGCGCTGGACGCGGTCCGTTTCGCGGCGAGCACCGACCCGGAACTGCCCATGCTCGGCGGGGTCCTGTTCGACATCGAGGGGGAGAGTCTCCACGTCGTGGCCACCGACCGGTACCGAATGGCTGTCGCGCAGGTCGGCGTCGCCGGACACGACGGGAGCCGAGTGCAGGTCATCGTGCCCGCCCCGCTCGTCGACGCGATGCGGGCGCTGTCGGACGGCGAGGGACCCGTGCGGCTGTGCGTCGACGGTGGCCGCGTGACTCTGGAGGCCGGGGACAGGCAGGCGGCCGGTCAGTGCCTTGACCACGACTTCCCCGACTACCGTCGTCTCCTGCCGACGGCCGGCGGACGTCGCGCCCTTGTCGAGGTGGCGGCCTTCCGGGAGGCCCTGGAGACCGGTCCTGTCCGTGCCGGCGAGGCGGGAGCGCCCGACCTCAGCGTGCTCAGGGTGGAGGACGGCGGCATGGTGACCCTCTGCGCGGACAGCGACGACGGCCCGAACCGCGTCGCGGTCAACCGTGAGTTCCTGCTGAACGCGCTGGCCGCCGGAGCGCGGGACCGACTGTTTCTGGAGCTCGGGGCCCCCACGGCGCCGATCGCGATCCGCCGGCCCGACGACGAGGGCACCTTCTCGATCCTGATGCCGGTCCGCCTGGAGAACTGACTGTACGTTCGCCCTGATCCGGCCCGCCCCGGACAATCGGAGGCAGCCGGATCGGGGTGCTGGTGCTGAGGAACCCAGGGAATCCGTCACAGCAGCTGGGCCTCGGCGTGTGACGCCACCAGCACGAGGGGCGAGGATATCGGCCGACGAGATAGGGGCAGATCGATGTCGCCCGGCTGCGTCGCGCCCTGGCCGGGATGCCGCTGCCGAGGGCGGCGGACGGTCGGCTGGTGCTGGCGGTGGACGTCTCGCCGTGGCTGAGGCCGGAAGCCAGCACGTGTGCTGACCGGGCCTTTTGCCACACGTTCGGCCGGGGTGAGGGCAAGCACCAAATGGTGCCCGGCTGGCCGTACTCGGTGGTGGCCGCGCTGGAGACCGGCCGCACGTCCTGAACGGCGGTGCTGGACGTGGTCCGCCTGGAGCCCGGCGCCGACGTCGCCGCGGTGACCTCAGCGCAGGTTCGAGAGGTCGTCGAGCGACTGGTCACCGCCGCCCAGTGGCGGCCGGGCGACCCGCAGGTCCTGGTCGTGCTGGACGCCGGATACGACGCTCCGCGCATCGCCCACCTGCTCGCGGGGCTGCCAGTCGAGATCGTCGGGGGGCTCCGTTCGGACCGCGTGATGCGGCGGCCGACACCGCCGCGGGTCTACGACCCCAAGGGTGGCCGGCCGCCCAAGCACGGAGGCGAGTTCGTCTTCGGCGACCCCGCCACCTGGAGTGTCGAGCAGGCCGTGACGGACACGGCCACCCGGCTCTATGGGAAGGCGACCGCGCAGGCGTGGGACCGGCTGCACCCGCGCCTGACCCGCCGGGCCGCATGGCTCGACCACGACGGCCCGCTGCCCATCATCGAGGGCACCATCATCCGCCTGGTCGTGGAGAAGCTGCCCAGCGGCGGGGTCAACAAGCCGGTATGGCTGTGGTGGTCGGGCACCGGCGCCACCGAAGCGGACGTCGACCGCTGCTGGCAGTCCTTCCTCCGGCGCTTCGACATCGAGCGCACCTTTCGCCTGTTCAAGCAGACGCTCGGTTGGACCAAGCCCCGGCTCCGCAGCTCGGAGGCGGCCGACCGGTGGACGTGGTTGGTGATCGCCGCCTTCGCCCAGCTCCGGCTCGTCCGCCCACTGACCACCGACCTCCGGAGGCCTTGGGAGAGGCCGGCCGAACCGAACAGACTGACACCAGCCCGCGTCCGCAGGGGGTTCAGAAACCTGCACGCGAAGACCGGTTCTCCAGCCGGTGCACCGAAACCGTCCCGGCCCGGGCCAGGTCGGCCCCCGGGTTCGAAGAACCGCCGCCCAGCCACTCGTCATGATGTGGGCAGAGTGCTCGCCACCGGCGAGGCATACAGCCGACCCGCCCACCACAAGGTCGGCACCAAACCCCGCAGGACAGGCTGACAAGCGACTTCGAGGATCAGCACACTGAGCGCATGCGATACGAGGAGAAGGCGAAGCTCACCACCGCAAGGGCCCTGGTCCCCGTGGCCATCCTTGTCGCCTCGCCAGTGCTGCTGATAGCCGGAGCGCCGGTCCGTCGCCGATATCTCCGCTACGTCTACCGGGATGAAGCCCCACTGATCCTGGACAAGAAGCAAGGCCGAATCAGCGTCCACTGGTTCGTGGTCACCAACCCTCTTCTCGAATGGCTCTGCTGGCCCACGGAGTCACTCGCTCGACTCACTTCACGCCGAGGTTAAACGGCAAGTTAAGAAGCTGTTTCTGAACTGACGATGCTGTGGCACGCCTGCGTGTGCGTTCTCTATCGTGAAGCCGTGCCCACCGAACCAGTCCCAGGTCAGCCCGTGCGCGGATACCTCATCACTCCCAACGGGCGGCGCCTCTCTTATCTCGACTTCGGGCCCGCAGGGGGGCGGCCCTTGCTTGGGTTACACGGACACCTTGGCGAAGGAGCTGACTTCGCAGAGCTCGCCCGCGCCCTGAGCCCCGACGGGTGGCGGGTGGTCGCACTGGATCAGCGAGGGCACGGGGACTCCGACCGGGCGAAGCAGTACGACCGGAACGGATACCTCGACGATCTGAGTCTTCTGCTCACCTACCTGGGCCTTGACCATCAGCCCCTGCCCGTTCTTGGGCACTCCCTCGGTGCCATCAACGCCTACTACCTGGCCGCAGCCCAACCTGACGCTGTAAGCGCCCTGATCAACATTGACGGGCCTGCACACCTGCCAGTCGTGGACCCCGCACCGCTGTCCGTTCTGCTCGGCCTTCCGTACTCCGCCCCCACACGCGAGGAACTCCTCTCCGCCTGCGGCTCCCTGACACCCTTGCTGGAAAACGGACTGCGACCGCACCAAGACGGGTGGCGGCTCGGCTCTCACCCTGCGGACATGGTCGACTCCGACACCCGCGTGCTCGGCGACCACTGGAACCAATGGCTGAGCTCCCACTGCCCCGCGCTGCTCCTGCACGGCACGGCCAGCACTGTGCTGCCCACCGCACAGGCCCGCGAGATGGCATCTCGACGCCCCGGCACCACCCTGATCGAACTGAACGCCGACCACTGGCCCCATCTACGGAGGCCGAAGGAGTCAGCGATTGCAATCCGCCGATTCCTCGACTCCATTCTTGGCGGCCGGTGCAGAGGGACCTGGCCGGCCGCCATCACGTCTGAACCTGGGCCGGGCAACCGCCGCTTGGCACGCATACGGGTGGAGCTGGACCGAGCCCGTTAGCGGAGCTGGCGCCGTTCGTCTGACGGTGCCGCAGATGGGGACTGAAGAACTGCACGCGCTTCGGCGACGAACCGCTTATGTAGGTCCTGTTGGCGCACCGTCCACTGAGCTCGCTCCTGCGTCACCGAGTCCCGTTCATTCGGTCTTCTGTTCCAGAAGCTCGTGCGAACATGCATGATGGTCAGGCGTAGATCCCCGGCGGTTCGTTCCACCGCATCCGGGCCAACGATGGACAGCCTCGTTATGGCTCGCTGCATTGCCAGATCAGCTTCGTCTACCGGCCTCCACAGTTCACGTACGGCTGGGGCGTCCATCCCCTGGTAGCCCAGTGCCCAGGCCTCGAACACCGGGCCGAGAGCGTCGGCAGCGCGGTCGAACGCTGCCAGCAATGCCGTGTAGGCGTCTTGGCGCTGTTGTCTCAGCCAGTGACCGTGTTCTGCTGCGGCTTGCTTGGTGACTTGTTCAAGGACTGCTGCCGCGGCGCGTTCTGCGCCGACCCGGGCGGATCGTCCGGTGTACCAACCGCTGATGACGGCTCCGCCGAAGGCGGCCACGCCGGCTATCAGTGCTGCCAGTCCCTGATCCACCTGATCCATTCGGGCATCATGCCGCACCCCACTGACACAGCGGGGCCGGGGCACTTCGTTGCCGACGCTTGGTTGTTGTCTGGTCACCGGCCTGCTGATCGCCGCGTACTGCCGGCGCACCGGCATGTCCATGGACTGTCCACGCCTTCCAGCCGCCGCCGGCAACGCGGGCTTGCCCAGGGTCGCCGGCGGAAGGCCGCCCGGGTCAGGTGCGCAGGCGTGAGAACCAGCCGCCGGCCTTCTGCCCAGGGATCTGTTCCTCCTGCTCCTGGTGCTCGTTCTCGGCCTGACTCCCGGCCCGGACGGCCCGGTCCTCGCATCCGTCGCACAGCGTCGGATGCCACCGCGGCCCCGGCGTCGGGTGTGCCTGGGCCGCCTTCCAGCGGTCGTCGGTCAGCTTCGTGCCGCAGCCGGCGCACGCCGGACGGCGCGCTTCCCGCTCCGCCTTCTGGCGCTCGGCCGCACGGCGCAGCTGCTCCTTGTACGCGCGATCGATCCTGTGGCTTTGTTCACGAGTAGTGCCGTCAGCTGTTCACGGGTTTGGGAGGCACCCAGATCCACGGTCGGGTGATGTTCACGAGTTTTGGCAGCGCTGAGGTACTTGCCAGGGCAGCATCGGGATGCTCCTGGTGAAGGTCCTGGTCATGCCGCAGACGTCCAAGGTCGAGCTGTACGCGGCGCCCGGCGTGATCACCGTGCTGGCATGAAGATGCGCGAGCTTGAGCGCAAGTACAACGTGTCGTGGCGGACGGTCAAGAAGGCCGTGGACTCCGTCTGGCCGCAGCCGCGGAAGAAGCTGCCGCCGCGGCCGACTGCGCTGGATCCGTACAAGCCGGTGATCGACGAGATGCTGCGGACGGACATCGACGCGCCGCGCAAACAGCGGCATACGATCACGCGGATCTTCCACCGGCTCGTCCAGGAGCACGGCGCCGATGTGTCCTACCAGATGGTCCGACGTTACGTCTCCGGCCGGAAGCCGGAGATCCTCGCGGCCTCGGGCAAAGTCCCGGTGGAAGCGTTCGTGCCGCAAACCCACCTGCCGGGCCACGAGGCGGAGGTCGACTTCGGCGACGTGACCGTGCGCCTCGCCGGCGAGCTGGTGACCTGCTACCTGTTCTCGCTCCGCATGTCCTACTCGGGCAAAGCCGTTCACCGGGTCTTCGCCTCCTGCGGCCAGGAAGCCTTCTTCGAAGGGCACGTACACGCGCTCCGCACGCTGGGCGGTGTCCCTCGGAGCAAGATCCGCTACGACAACCTGAAGTCGGCAGTTGCCCAGGTGCTCGGCCTGAACAGGGCCCGGGTGGAGACCGACCGGTGGATCGCCTTCCGCTCGCACTTCAACATCGAGAGCTTCTACTGCCGCCCCGGCATCGAAGGTGCCCACGAGAAGGGCGGCGTCGAAGGGATGATCGGCTACTTCCGCCGCAACCACTTCACCCCGGTCCCGGAAGTCGACTCCCTCGCCGAGCTGAACGAGATGGTCGACCAGTGGGACCTGCACGACGGGCACCGCCGGATCGGTTCGCGGGCTCGGACCGTCGACGAGTACTTCGCCGTCGAGCAGCCGCTGCTGATGCCGCTGCCGGAGGAGCCGTTCGAAACCGGCTGACTGTTCACGCCATGTGTCGACCGCTACAGCCAGATCGCCGTCCGCACCAACCGCTGCTCGGTCCCGACCCGCCTCATCGGCAAACGGGTGCGCGTCGTCCTGCACGCCTCTCACCTGGTGGTTTACGACAAGAACGTCGAAGTAGCCCGGCACGAGAGGCTGATCGCGAAGGGCAGCTGCCGCCTGGACCTGGACCACTACCTCGAAGCCCTCATCCGCAAGCCCGGCGCTTTCCCCGGTGCCACGGCCCTGGAACAGGCCCGCTCCGCGGGCAAGTTCACCCCGGTCCACGACGCCTGGTGGGCCCAGGCCCGCAAAGTCCACGGCGAGCGGGACGGCACCCGGGCACTGATCGAGGTCCTGCTGCTGAACCGGCATCTCGCCCACGAGCATGTCGTCGCGGGCCTGGCCACCGCGTTGCGGGCCGGCGCGCTGACCGCCGACGCGGTCGCTCTGGAGGCCCGCAAAGCCGCCCAGACCGAGGACGAGCCGACCGGCAACGCATCCATCCTGGTGGGCTCCGGGCAGACGCCAGCAACTGTCACGTCGCTGCACGAGTGGCGACTTGCGCACCTTCCGCCGGACACCAGGCCGCTGCCGTCGGTGACCCCCTATGACCAACTGCTCCGACGCCGCCGCACCAGTGGCAGCGACCACCATGAGGGAGAAGCACAGTGACCACCCTGCCCCGCCAGCGAGGCTTGACCGAGCAGGCCGCCGACGCCGCGATCGACACCGCCTGCCGCCTGCTGCGGCTGCCCTCGATCCGGCACGAGTTCAACGACATCGCAGACCGAGCGGTCAAGGACCAGATGACCTACTGCGGCTTCCTCGCCGAACTGCTGATGGCCGAGTGCGACGACCGAGCCCGACGCCGTTCGGAACGGCGGATCAAAGCAGCCGGTTTCCCGCGGGGGAAGTCACTGCGGGCGTTCGACTTCGAGGCCAATCCGAACATCGACGCGGCGACCATCCACACCCTCGCCAGCTGCGAATGGATCAAGAAGAGCCAGCCGCTCTGCCTGATCGGCGACTCCGGCACCGGCAAGTCCCACATGCTCATCGCCCTGGACACCGAGGCCGCCATGAAGGGCTACCGCGTCCGCTACACCCTCGCCACGAAGCTGGTGAACGAGCTGGTCGAGGCCGCAGACGAGAAGCAGCTGAACAAGACAATCGCCCGCTACGGCCGCGTCGATCTTCTCTGCATCGATGAACTTGGCTACATGGAACTCGACCGCCACGGCGCCGAACTGCTTTTCCAAGTGCTGACCGAACGCGAGGAGAAGAACAGCGTCGCCATCGCCTCCAACGAGTCCTTCGGCGGCTGGACCAAAACCTTCACAGACCCCCGCCTCTGCGCAGCCATCGTCGACCGCCTCACCTTCAACGGCACCATCATCGAAACCGGCAAGGACTCCTACCGCCTCGCCAGCACACGAGCCCGAGCCGAAGAACCCGCTTGATGGTTCTGAACGGCCCCTTCCATAGTTGCAGTCTGTAACCAGGCAGGACGCTATCTACCGGAAGGCACGCACTCATGCGCACTCTTTACGTCGTCACCCATCCGGAGGCGACACACCACGTCGAGGGAGTCGTCGGCGGGTGGCATGACTCGCAGCTGACGCCCGCCGGCGTCCTTGCGGCGGTCTCCATCGCCCAGGCGTTGCGGGCCCAGATCCCGGACGGCGCCGAGGTGGAGCTGTTCTCCTCGGATCTGCAGCGCACCCGGCGGACTGCCGATGAGGTGGCCGAGCTGTTCGGCGTGAAGCCGGTCCTGGATCGCAGGCTGCGGGAGAAGTCCTACGGCGAGGCGGGAGGAAGGCCGCAGGAGTGGCTCGACCGGCGCTTCATCCCACCGCCGGCTGTCGGGGAGCGAATGGACCACGACGAGGGCGTGCAAGGTGCAGAGACCAAGGCAGTGTGGGCACAACGCGTTTACGCAGCCATGGACGAGATCCTGCGGAACCCTTGCGAACACCAGATCATCGTGACGCACGGTGGCTCATTGACGTGCGTCGTGGCGTCCTGGATCAAGATGCCGATCGGGTCAGCCGGCTATGCCAGTTTCCGGGCGCCCTCCGGGAGCATCACCACACTGCGCGAAGACGACTTCTTCCGCAACCGCCAAGTCGTCAGCCTCGGTGACACCCGTCATCTCGACTCCGCCACATCTGGCTGACCTCAACCTGGCCCGCTTCGACGGCCCGCCGCCCTCACGGGCGGCGGGCCGTCCATGCGCTGACGTTATTTCTCGTGAACATTCCCGAGCCCGGCGACGTCCGTCTGCTGCCCAAAGTGTCGGACAAACGCTGCTGCTAAAAGTGAACGGAGCCAGGCGGCTGAGCCGGCTCTCTCACCGCCAAGTCATTGGCTCGGCTTGCACTGGCCGTTGTGCACGGTTGTCAGCAGACTGTCAGCACGAACCATCGGTGCCTGGAAGGCGAGAACCCTTGCTTCTTACGACTGTCAGTGTCGTCATCTGCCTATGGCTGTTCCTCTTTGCGTGGGCCGGCTGGCGGCGGCGCAGGCATGGCGGCGGCGGAGCATCCGCTGCTGAGGCCTGGGGCGAGCTCTTCCATCCGTCACAGCGGCATGTGCAACAGGAGCGGGAACGCCAACTTGTCCTCCGGGACGACGCCGAATCCGGTGCACCTCCCAGCTCGGTTGACCTCGACTCCGGCAAGGCGGTTATCCGCCCCGCGCAGAGCGCCACGAGCAGGTACGACGCGCCCTAACGGTTCGGCACGTCGTACCTGCTCATGCACGGCTGCCAGGAGTTTTGGGGTTCCTCCAGCCCTGCGCATCCACGGACCGGCAGAAGCCGGTCATGTTGCCGGACCGCTGCCCCCGCACCAGCACGCTATGTCCGCGCGCCTTGGCGGCCGATCAGCGGCGAGTTGGTCTGCTTGCCGACTACCTCCGTAGGCGCATGAGCTCGGAGCGTATTTCTACTCCAGCAGCTTTTTCCTGGTGCAGTAACTTGCCAACGCCCCCTGGGAATGACCAGCTGCCGCAGAGCAGGACAACCGGAGGATTTTCCATGCCCCGAGAGGCGCCGTACCTTGCAGTAGCCGACGTGCTGCGCGCGCGGATTCTCGCCGGGGAATGGGAGATCGGGGAGCGCCTGCCGTCCCGGGCTCGGCTTGCCGTGGAGTACGGGGTCGGACGCAACGTCATACAGAGGGCCATGGACCGTTTGATCATCGAAGGTCTCCTTGAAGGGCGCGCCGGCTCGGGCACCTACGTCCGCAGGCCGCGAGAGCGCCTCCGGCTGGTCCGCTCGCGGCACCGCGAACGCCGGGAGGGCTCTCCTCCCTGGCAGGACAGGAGGGAGCGGGGCAGGGCCGACGCCTGGGATTCACACAGCCAAGTGCGCGTCCCCGCCCCCGAGCCAATCGCCGAGCGGCTCGCCATCAGTCCCGGGGACCTCTGTGTCAATACGCGTTACGAGTTCCTCGCCGACGGGCAGCCTGTCCAGCTTTCCGAATCCTGGGAGCCGATGGCTATCACGGATGGTACGCCGATTGTGCTGCCCGAAAAGGGTCCCCTGGCGGGTAAGGGGGTGGTCGAGCGCATGCGTTCCATTGGCGTGGTCATCTCGACTGTGGTCGAGGTGCCGCGCCCGGCCCGTGCCACCCAGGCGCAGGCGAACCTTCTGGGGATCAGCGTGGGGGACCTCGTGCTGCAGATCGAGCGGATCATCTTCGACTCGGACAGACGTCCGGTGGAAACGGCCGACATGGTCATTCCGGACATGCGCCGGGAAGTGGTCTACGAGTTCGGAGTCGACCGTCCGTAGTCATTGAAGCCATTTAGCATCGACAATTCGACAGTAGGGTATTCCATGGCAAAATCCTCCCGGCTCGGCCTCTTGCGCAATCGGGACTTCGGGCGATTGTTTGCTGCCACTGCGCTCGGTCAATTGGGCGACCGCATCATCTTTCTGGCCTTGCCTCTTGTTGCCATCGCGGCATTACGTGCCGACGAGTTCCAGGTGGGCATACTGACCGCGATGACTTCGGCAGGATCGCTCCTGGTCGGGTTGCCGGCGGGCGCGTGGGTGGACCGCATGCGGAAGCGATCGGTGATGATCGGCACCGATCTCGCTCGCGCGCTGTTCCTCTCGACGATTCCGGTGGCTTGGTGGGCGGGTCTTCTCACCATCTGGTGGCTCTATGCAGTCGCCTTGATTCATGGAGTGTTGACTGTTTTCTTCGATGTTGCATACGTCAGCTATCTCCCGCACTTGGTGGGACGCGGCCATCTCGTGGAAGGAAACTCGAAACTGTCGGCCATACGCTCGGTGACCAGTATCAGCGGGCCGACGGTGGCGGGGCCGCTGGTCGGCCTGGTTGGAGCTCCTGTAACGCTTTTGGTGAGTTCGGCCGGGATGGCCATGTCGGGGCTGCTCGCGATTACCATCAGGAAACGCGAAGAGCAGCCTGAGCTGGGTGAGCATCCTAAATTGTCTCGCGAGATCAAGGAGGGGCTGAAGTTCGTCGTCAAGTACCCTACCCTCCGTGCGATCGTGCTGGGGGATGCAATATTCAACCTCTTCCTGGTCATGTATCAGAGCATGTTGCTGGTCTTTTTGGAGCGGGAGATTGGTCTCCAGTCCTTTGGCATCGGCCTCATTTTCTCGGGGATGGGGTGTGGTGCCTTGCTGGGCGCACTGTTGGCAACCAGGGTCTCCAAGCGGGTCGGGCAAGGTCCGGTCATCTGGCTGGCGTCGCTGGTTACCTGTCCGTTGACCGTGCTCATGCCGTTGGCGCGAGCGGGTTGGAGCGTGTATGTGGCTGCGATCGGACTCGCGGCTCTGTCACTGGGTGGAGTCGTCCGCGTGGTGGCTCAGTCAAGCTTCCAGCAGGCCCTGACGCCGGATCGGCTTCTGGGTCGGATGAGCGCAACGGCTCGGTTCGTTTCCTGGGGTGGCATTCCTGTTGGTGGGCTTTTGGGTGGAGCCTCGGGCTCTGTGTTCGGAGCGGCAGGCACTTTGTGGATCGGTGCAGCGGGTATGACGCTGAGTGTCCTTCCCAACTTCCTGTCACCGCTTCGGACAATGCGCGCGTTGCCGACGGAGAAGGCCCCCGAGTTCGCGCGTTGGGGTGTCGCTGATGGCTGACGAACAAGCGCGTACGACCTGTAGGGCCAAGGGTCTTCACTCAGAAATGAAGTGGGTGCGGTCTAAGGGCTGTCCCGCAATTCCTGGTGGAACAGCGTGCGGCGTCAGATGCGGTGCATCGCAAGGCGGAGGGACGTCCACATACTGGATGTATGTGGATGTTCCGACAACGCGGCGAGGTGCCGTAGTTGTCGTCGCACGCCCGCCAGGAATTGCGGGACAGCCCTTAGGGGGATGATCGCGGGGCTCCGGGCGGCCAAGTTATTTGAGCCATCAAACGGCGACAAGCCATACCCGGAGCCTCTGGGCTTCCCCGATCCTACGAATGATCAGATCCGACCCGCTTGAAAGGTAGGACAACCTCTGGCGGGAGGCCGGCTCCTGCTGGAGCTCATTGGCGATGTACTCGCCCTCTCCGGGGACGTCCTGTGGGCGGTGGACATCAACCACGGCGGCGCGGCTCTGCTGCACAAGACGCGCCGGCAAGCCGAACCCGCAAAGAAGACCGGAGCCGACGGCGAGTTCGAGGAGAACGAGATGAACTCTCCCTGGTACGCCATGACCACCCGGGAGATCAACCCCATGCACACCCAGAATGGCTACGCCCGCCAAGCCCTCGCCATCGCCACGGCCCGCCTCAGCCACCAGGCCCTCACCTGGTCCGACCGCACCCGCTACGCCACCCCCTCCACTGCGCCCAGCAGATGGATCTTGACCATCCCCAGTACCGCAGGTCCGCGCCCCAGGACGACCCCGAGCAGCAGCAGATCATCGCCGAAGCGAGCAACGGATAGTGGGGCTGCGCTCGGTGGCAAGCTACCGGGTGGTGCGACAGCCGGAATCCGCACGACTGATCACTCCCAGCCCACCGCGGCCAGATCAGGGAGGGTTTCCGTGAGTCGGTCCAGCCTCGTGTAGAGGGCCCGTACGAGGCGAGCACGGTTCTGGACGCAGCGGGCGGTGCCCTGAGCAGGGCGGACAGGCGGCCGTCGGCTTCGCGGAGGACGACTTCGGCGGGGTGTGGGGCTGGGTTCTACCGTGAGGGGATGGCACGTGCACGGAACGAGGCGTTCGTCGCCTGGATGGAGCGCGAGGGGTGGTCGGCGCCGGCGCTCGCGAAGGAGCTGGACGCCGTCGTACGGCAGCTGACGCAGAGCACCGGGCCGGGGCGGGAGCTGTCGGAGATCACGGTGCACAAGTGGCGTTCGGGTGAGACTTCCTGGCCGCAGGAGAAGTACCGGATCGCGCTGGAGCAGGTCAGCGGACTGGTGGTGACGGTCTTAGGGTTCGCTCCGCCCGATCGTCGCAAGAAGAAGCCCGCGCCCGTGGAGGATGAGGATCCTGTGCACCGCCGTTCCTTTCTCGCGCTGACGACCGGCTCGGCAGGCGCCGCGGTTCTCGGCCCGCCGGCGGCAGGGGTCGGCAGCGGTGACGTGCTGCGGCTGCGGCAGCAGTTGGACACGCTCATGGCGCTGGACAATTCGCGGGGCGGCCACGACACCCTGGAACGGGCCGCGCTCGCCGGCGCTCAGGAGGCCGTCGCGCTCCAGGAGAAGCCGGCCACCCAGCGCACCCGGCAGCGGCTCTTCTCCCTCGCGGCCGACTACACCGCGACCGCGGCCTGGTCGTGCGTGGACGCCCGTGAGAGCGGTCGTGCCCAGCCTCTGCACGAGCGGGCCCTGCAGTTGGCCGGGCTGGCGCAGGATCCGGTCGCGACGGTGCGGGTGTGGAACTCGGTGGCGATCCTGGCCCACCAGCGCGGCGCTCACGCCGAGTCCCTCGCGGCCGGCCAGGCCGCCCGGGCCACGGCCGTAACCCGCCGCGACCCGCTGTTCGCCAGCCTCGCGCACGCGCGGACCGCCATCGCCCACGCCCACCTCGGCGACCACCGGCCCGCCCTGCGCTCCCTCGAACACGCCGAGAGGGCGCTCGCCAAGGCCGACTTGGCCCGTCCGCGGCCTACCTGGATCGCGTTCTACGGCCGGGCCGAGCTCCACGCCATCACCTCGATCGTCCACGACCGCCTCGGCAACTTCCCCGCCGCCGAGGCCGCCTCCCACCACGCGCTCACGGCCCTGCCCCAGGTATTCGCCCGCAACAGGGCGTTCGCCACCGCCCGGCTCGCGCTCGCCCAGCTCCACCAGGGCGACCTCGACCAGGCGGCCGCCACCACTATCGGCATCTTCCCCCTCCTGGGCGATGCCACCCTGCCCGGGCGGCTGCGGACCCTGCTCGGTGACTTCTACCGCGACCTGATCACCACCGCACCGAACGCGCCTGTCACCCGGGAGTGGGCCGACCGCTACCGCACCACCTGGAGCCGCACATGAGCGCCATCAGCCGCTACGGCCATACGGATCTGCCCGCGATCCGGCAGATACTCCTCGACGTCCACGCCGACGCCTACGCCACCGAGATGGACGACCCCTTCCACCAGACGGAGAAGTTCGCCTGGTTCGTCGACCACTGGGGCGATCGGCCCTCCTTCGACTGCGTCATCGCCTTCGACGCCGGCCAGCCCG
>NZ_JBIDCA010000023.1:0-80100 GCF_043204345.1 Streptomyces sp. NPDC047917 | reverse complement strand
GCGTGGGCGTGGCCCTGGCTGCCGTAACCGATCACCGCGACCTTGCGGCCCTGGATGATGGACAGGTCGGCATCGTCGTCGTAGAACAGCTCGGCCACTGGGTTTCTCCTTGGTGTGCAGGTGTTGCGTCCCACCGTACGGCGGGGTGCGTCAGATACGTTTTCGGGTCTCGCCATACGAGCGGCGAGAGGGGTGACGGCTACGCCGTACGGTCGAGGGCGCGCAGCGAACGGTCGGTGATCGAGCGCGCGCCGCGCCCTATGGCGATGGTGCCGGACTGGACCAGCTCCTTGATGCCGTACTGCTCCAGCATCTTGAGCATGGCCTCCAGCTTGTCGGCGCCGCCGGTCGCCTCGATCGTGACGGCCTCCGGGGAGACGTCCACGGTCTTGGCGCGGAACAGCTGGACGATCTCGACGATCTGGGAGCGGGTCTCGTTGTCGGCGCGGACCTTCACCAGGACGAGCTCGCGCTGGATCGCAGCGGAGGGCTCGAGTTCGACGATCTTCAGGACGTTGACCAGCTTGTTGAGCTGCTTGGTGACCTGCTCCAGGGGCAGGTCCTCGACACCCACGACGATGGTGATGCGGGAGATGTCGGGGTGTTCGGTGGTGCCGACCGCGAGCGAGTCGATGTTGAACCCGCGGCGGGAGAACAGGGCGGTGATCCGGGCGAGGACACCGGGCTTGTTCTCGACCAGGACGGAGAGCGTGTGCTTGGTGGACATGGAGTCGGTCTCTCTCTGTCTCTCAGTCGTCTTCGTTGTCGCCGAAGTCGGGACGGACCCCGCGGGCGGCCATGACCTCGTCGTTGGAGGTGCCGGCGGCGACCATCGGCCACACCATGGCGTCCTCGTGGACGATGAAGTCCACCACGACGGGGCGGTCGTTGATGGAGTTGGCCTCCTCGATGACCTTGTCCAGGTCGGCGGGGTCCTCGCAACGGATCGCGTGGCAGCCCATGGCCTCGGACAGCTTGACGAAGTCCGGGACGCGGGTGCCCTTCGCCGGGACGCCCTCGGTGTCCGCGCCGGAGTGCAGCACCGTGTTGGAGTACCGCTGGTTGTAGAACAGGGTCTGCCACTGGCGGACCATCCCGAGGGCGCCGTTGTTGATGATCGCGACCTTGATCGGGATGTTGTTGAGCGCGCAGGTGGTGAGTTCCTGGTTGGTCATCTGGAAGCAGCCGTCGCCGTCGACCGCCCAGACGGGGCGGTCCGGCATGCCGGCCTTGGCGCCCATCGCGGCCGGGACCGCGTACCCCATCGTTCCGGCGCCGCCGGAGTTCAGCCAGGTGGCGGGCTGCTCGTACTTGATGAAGTGCGAGGCCCACATCTGGTGCTGGCCGACGCCCGCCGCGAAGATCGTGCCCTCGGGGGCGAGCTCGCCGATGCGCTGGATGACCTGCTGCGGCGAGAGGCTGCCGTCCTCGGGCAGGTCGTAACCGAGCGGGTAGGTGTCGCGCCAGCGGTTGAGGTCCTTCCACCACGCCTCGTAGTCACCCACATGGCCGTCGGTGTGCTCTGCCTGAACCGCCTGGACCAGGTCGGCCAGGACCTCGCGGGCGTCCCCGACGATCGGCACGTCGGCGAGCCGGTTCTTGCCGATCTCCGCGGGGTCGATGTCGGCGTGGACGACCTTGGCGTACGGGGCGAAGCTGTCCAGCTTGCCGGTGACGCGGTCGTCGAAACGGGCTCCGAGGGCGACGATCAGGTCGGCCTTCTGCAGCGCGGTGACGGCGGTGACCGCACCGTGCATGCCCGGCATTCCGACGTGCAGCGGGTGGCTGTCGGGGAATGCGCCGAGCGCCATCAGTGTGGTGGTGACGGGCGCTCCGGTGAGCTCTGCGAGGACCTTCAGTTCGGCGGTGGCCCCCGCCTTGATGACACCGCCGCCGACGTACAGCACCGGCCGCTTGGCCTGGGTGATCAGTTTGGCGGCTTCGCGGATCTGCTTCGCGTGCGGCTTGGTGACCGGACGGTAGCCGGGCAGGTCCTGGGTCGGCGGCCAGCTGAACGTGGTCTGCGCCTGGAGGGCGTCCTTGGCGATGTCGACGAGGACGGGGCCCGGACGGCCGGTGGAGGCGATGTGGAAGGCCTCGGCGATCGTGTGCGGGATGTCCTCGGCCTTGGTGACCAGGAAGTTGTGCTTGGTGACCGGCATGGTGATGCCGCAGATGTCGGCTTCCTGGAAGGCGTCGGTGCCGATGGCGGCGGAGGCCACCTGCCCGGTGATCGCGACGATCGGCACCGAGTCCAGGTACGCGTCGGCGATCGGGGTGACCAGGTTGGTGGCACCGGGGCCCGAGGTCGCCATGCAGACGCCGACCTTGCCGGTGGCCTGCGCGTAGCCGGTGGCCGCGTGCCCCGCGCCCTGCTCGTGGCGGACCAGGACGTGGCGGACCCGGGTGGAGTCCATCATCGGGTCGTACGCCGGAAGGATGGCGCCGCCGGGAATGCCGAATACCGTGTCGGCCCCCACCTCCTCAAGGGAGCGGATGAGGGACTGCGCGCCCGTGACGTGCTCAACGGTGGCGGGGGACGATCCGCCGTTACGGGCCCGCGGCTGGGGATGGTGGGCCCCGGTGGCCTGCTCGGTCATCGGCATTCTCTTCTCGAAGCTGAGGGTTTCTGCGGGTGTTTTGCGACAGTTTGCGTGGTGCCGGTGCAACAAAAAACCCCTCGTGCCGTGAGGCAAGCGAGGGGAGCGCGTCGGTGCGGTCTGCAGAGTGCCATCGTGGGACTCTGCTTCAGCCGACGCGCTTTCCAAGTACGAGAATTCGGGTGCGCATGGCAATGACCCTCTCTCCGACGCACTCGACGTGTCAAGTGGGTGGGATGGGCGTCTCAGCATGTGAGCCGCTGAGGAGCGGAATCTGGCCGCCCGTCAGGACGGGCTGTGCCATGGCGCTGCCGGGCACCGGGAACTCGCCGCGGGCCAGGGCGCGGCGCAGCCGGTACTCGTCGACCGGCCCGGAGAAGGCCATTCCCTGGCCGTGCGTACAGCCCATGGCGCGCAGCGCGAGGACCTGCTCCGGCACGTCGACCCCGTCGGCCACGGACTGCATGCCGAGGTCGCAGGCGATACGCAGCAGGCCGCTGGTGATCTTGTGCAGCCGGGCGGACTCCACCACGCCCTCGACGAGACCGCGGTCCAGTTTCAGTACGTCGATGGGGAGGCGGCGCAGGGCGTTGATCGCGGCGTAGCCGCTGCCGAAGCCGTCGAGCGCGATACGGACACCGATGCGACGCAGGGCCACGAGACGCTGCTCCAGTTCGTCGAAGGAGATCCGGGGGTCGCTGTCGGCGACCTCGATCATCAGGGCACCGGAGGGCAGGCCGTGCCGGGTCAGCAGCGCCTCCACGGAGCCGAACGGCATGCCCTTGTCGAGGAGCCGGCGGGCGGAAAGGCGCACGGCGACGGAGACCGGGTGCCCGGCCCTGGCCCGGTCGGCGGCCTGCTCGACGGCCTCTTCGAGGAGCCAGCGGCCCAGCTCGGCGGTGCGGTCGCTGTCCTCGGCGACGCGCAGGAACTCGGCCGGGGTGAACAGGATGCCCTGGGCGGAGCGCCAGCGGGCCTGGGCGGCGACGGCGGCGACCCTGCCGCTGGCGAGGTGCACGACCGGCTGGTGGAGCAGGGCGAACTCGCCGTCGCGCAGGGCGGTGCGCAGCCGGGCGGCCAGCTCGGAGCGGCGCACCACATCGGCCTGCATCTGCGGGGCGTACAGCTCGACGCGGTCCTTGCCGCCCGCCTTGGCGCGGTACATGGCGAGGTCCGCGTTGCGCATGAGGTCGCTGGGGGTGATGCCGGGTTCGGCGAAGGCCACCCCGATGGAGGCGGCGACCCGGACCTCGCCGGTGCCGGTGCCGATGCGGTACGGCTGGGAGAGGGTGAGGCGCAGCCGGTCGGCGATCTCGTGGACCTGGCATTCCCGGGCGGGCTGGTCGCGGGTGCCGTCACCGAGGATGATCGCCGCGAATTCGTCGCCGCCCAGGCGCGCGGCGGTGTCACCGGCCCGGACGGATTCGTGGAGGCGGCGGGCGGCCTGGACGAGGAGCTCGTCGCCCGCCTGGTGGCCGAGTCGGTCGTTGACCGCCTTGAAGCCGTCGAGGTCGATGAAGAGCACGGCGGTGCCGGAGTCGCCGGAGCGGCGGCCGCCGAGGGCCTGGCGGACCCGTTTGGTGAACAGGGCGCGGTTGGGCAGGTCGGTGAGCGGGTCGTGCTCGGCGTTGTGCTGCAACTGGGCCTGGAGCCGGACCCGTTCGGTCACGTCACGGCTGTTGAGGATCAGCCCGCCCTGGTGGCGGTTGACCGTGGATTCGACGTTGAGCCAGTCCCCCGTGCCGGATCTGAAGCGGCACTCGATCCGGGTGGTGGGCTCCTCGCCCGGCGGGGCGGCGAGGAACCGGCGCACTTCGTGGACCACCCGCCCCAGGTCGTCGGGGTGGATGATCGAGGACAGCTCGGCGCCGACCAGCTCGTCGGCCTCGCGCCCGTACACCCCGGCGGCGGCGGGGCTGACGTAGCGCAGCACGCCGTTGGGTGCGGCGATCATGATGACGTCGCTGGAGCCCTGCACCAGGGAGCGGAAGTGGTTCTCCTTCTGCGCCAGTTCCTGGGTGAGGGCGATGTTGTCGACGAGCATGATGCCCTGCCGTACGACCAGGGCGAGCACCACCGTGCAGCCGGTGAGGATCACCACGCGGTCCACCCGGCGGCCCTCGACGGCGTTGTACAGGATGCCGAGGGTGCAGACGGCGGCGGCGAGATAGGGCGTCAGCGCGGCCAGCGATCCGGCGATGGGGCGGCTGGTGGGCTGCGTGCCCAGGGGCGGGAAAGCGTTGTCCGCGGCCCTGTTGGCGCCCCAGGGGGCGTACGCGAGGAGCAGCGAGCCGGCGAACCAGCCCGCGTCCAGCATCTGACCGGAGTGGTAGGTCTGGCGCAGCAGCGGTGAGGTGAACAGGGCGTCGGACAGCACCGTCAGGGCCAGCGCGGCGACGGCGGTGTTCACCGCGGAGCGGTTGACGCTGGAACGCCGGAAGTGCAGCGCCAGCACCATGGAGACCAGCACGATGTCGAGCAGCGGATAGGCCAGCGCCAGCGCCACGCGGGCCACGCTCACGCCCTCGGCGTCCACCAGATGCGCGGTGTGGGCGAGGGCGAGGCTCCAGGAGAGCGTGAGCAGCGAGCCGCCGATCAGCCAGGAGTCGAGCGCGAGACAGAGCCAGCCGGCCCTGGTGACCGGGCGCTTGGCGAGGACCAGCAGCCCGACAATGGCGGGCGGCGCGAAGCAGAGGAAGAAGACGTCGGCGAGCGAGGGCGTGGGCACCGGGAGCCCGAGCACCACCTCGTACCAGCCCCAGACGGCGTTGCCGGCGGAGGCCATGAACGAGGAGAGCGCGAACAACAGCCAGGCGGGCCGGAGCCCGCCGGAGCCGGCCCGTGCGTAGCGGAAGCAGGAGACGGCGGCGATCAGTGCCGCCGCGCTGAGCCCGAAATCCCCCATGAAGAGGGCCAGTTGCGGAGAACCCCAGCCCAGGGCCGCTCCCACGGCGTATCCGGCCCAGACGACGCCGAGAAGGATCTGCCAGACCAGCGCGGACGCGCCGCCCACGGCCGGCCTCCGGGAGAGGAGGGCCCCGAGGGCGTCGGCCGGCGCGCTCACCGGGGCGCCCCCGGTGTCGTCGGGTGCGCGCGCACCCGGCGTCCCGCCGGTCCCCGTCGACTGCCCCGCGGTGTCGGATCGTGCACCCATCGGCCGTACATCGCCCGTCGCCCCCTCGCGTGTCGCGTCCTCCCCGGCGCCGTCCCTTCCACGGCGCAGCGCCCCTTTCGGGACGATACACCAGACTCGTCACGCAGGGACATAGTTCCTCTACTCTCCGTGACGACCTGCGGAGTTGTCGGAACGGTGTGCGACCGGGGGCCTCCGCAGCGTGGTCAGCCGATGGCGCGTACCACGTTCTCCACCGGCTCCCCCGCGGCGAACCGGCTCAGCTGCCCGGCCAGCAGTCGCTTGGCGCGCGGCAGGAAGGCCGACGTGCTGCCGCCCACATGCGGAGTGATCAGGACGTTCGGAGCGTGCCAGAGGGGGTGGCCGGCGGGCAGCGGTTCCGGGTCGGTGACGTCGAGGGCGGCCCGCAGCCGACCGGACCGGAGTTCGGCCAGCAGCGCCCCGGTGTCGACGACGCCGCCCCGGGCGACGTTCACGAGCAGCGCCCCGTCCGCCATCGCGGCCAGGAACTTCGCGTCGACCAGCCCCTGCGTGGACGGGTTCAGCGGGGTGGACAGCACCACGACATCGGCCTCGGGCAGCAGCGTGGGCAGATCGCCGAGCGGGTGTACGGGGCCACGTGCGGCTGTCCGCGCGGAGCGCGCGACGCGCACCACCCGCGCGCACTCGAAGGGCGCGAGCCGGTCCTCGATGGCGGATCCGATCGATCCGTACCCCACGATCAGCACGGACTTGTCGGCGAGCGCGGGGTAGAAGCCGGACCGCCACTCCTCCTTGTCCTGGCCGTGGACGAAGCCGGGAACACCGCGCAGGGAGGCGAGGATCAGAGTCAGGGTGAGCTCCGCGGTGGACGCCTCGTGCACCCCCTTGGCATTGCAGACGAGCGCCCCGTCCGGCAGCAGGCCGAGCGCGGGCTCGACGTGGTCGATGCCCGCGGAGAGCGTCTGCACGACCCGGACGGACGTCATGCCGGCCAGCGGGCGGACCGCGACCGCGGCGCCCTTCATGTACGGCACGACGTAGAAGGCGCAGTCGGCCGGGTCGGCGGGGTAGTCCGGTCCACCGTCCCAGAGCCGGTAGTCGAGCCCCCCGGGGAGCCCCGGCACCTCGTCGGCCGGGAACGGCAGCCACACCTGGGGCGTCTTCGTCACGTCGGGAGTGTTCGTCGAAGTCATGGTCAGGAGGCTAATCGCCGGAGGCCGTGCGAGGACGGGCGGGCGGCAGAGGTTACTTTGGGGTGCGGTGCGGTCCCGCGACGGCGGGGCATGGGCCCGGTTCGGCGGCGGGCCTGGGGAGGGTCGGGGAGTTGGAGCGCAGGAGTCTCGGTGCGGCGGCGCTCGCCGTGGGGGCGATCGGTCTCGGCTGCATGCCGATGAGCTGGGCCTACAGCGCCTCGCAGCAGCGCGGTGACCGTGCGTTGCGTACGGTGCACGCCGCGCTCGACGCGGGTGTCCAACTGCTCGACACGGCCGACATGTACGGCCCGTTCACCAATGAGCTGCTGGTGGGGCGGGCGCTGAAGGGCCGCAGGTCGCAGGCGTTCGTCTCCACCAAGTGCGGACTGCTGGTGGGCGATCAGCACATCGTGGCCAACGGCCGCCCCGGCTACGTGCGGCGGGCCTGCGACGCCTCGCTGCGCCGGCTCCAGACCGATGTGATCGATCTGTACCAACTGCACCGGGCCGACCCCGAGGTGCCGGTCGAGGAGACCTGGGGCGCGATGGCGGAGCTGGTGACCGCCGGAAAGGTGCGGGCGCTCGGGCTCTGCGCGATCGGTGCGCGGGCCTCACGGCGGCCGGGATCGCGGATGTACGACGAAACGATCCGTCAGCTGGACCGGGTGCAGCAGGTCTTCCCGGTGAGCGCGGTGCAGGCGGAGCTCTCGGTCTGGTCGCCGCAGGCGCTGGAGTCGTTGCTTCCGTGGTGTTCGGCGCGGGGTGTGGGGCTGCTGGCGGCGATGCCGCTGGGGAACGGCTATCTGACCGGCACTCTGACGCCGGGGCAGGGCTTTGAACCGGACGATCTGCGGGCCCGGCACCCCCGGTTCACCGCGGAGATGATGGCGGCGAACCAGCCGGTGGTGGTCGGGCTGCGGCGGATCGCCGAGCGGCACGGGGCGAGTGCCGCGCAGGTGGCGCTGGCCTGGGTGCTGCGGCAGGGGCCGCACGTGGTGCCGGTGCCGGGGACCAAGCGGGAGCGGTGGGCGGTGGAGAACGCGGGGGCGGCCGGGCTGGAGCTGACCGCGCGGGACCTGGCGGAGATCGCCGCGCTGCCCGGTGCGCAGGGGTCGTGGGACTGAGATCCGCCCTCGTCCCCGCGCTCCGGGCGGCAGAATCGGCGGGTATCGGGAACTCCGGAGCGGGGCCGCGGTGTAAGAACAGTAGTCAGGTGGCCGTCGAAGGGATCGGTGCTGTGCGCGGTGTTCTGTTCGGATCTGTACGAGGCCCCGCCGGGCCGCGGGGCCCGGGCCGGGGTCTGCGCCGCGGGACGGTGGCCGCGCTGGCGGCCGGCTCGCTGGTGCTGGCCGCGGGGTGTTCCCCGGGCGACGGCTCCGGGAGCACGGCGGGGGCCGGGCGGACGCCGTCGGCGGCGAGCGCCTCCCCCACCGCTCCGGGCCGGTCCGCCGCCCCGTCCGCGTCGCCCGCCCTGCCGCCCGCCAAGGGCTCGGTGAAGGTGGTGTCGACGCTCACCGAGGGCCTGGAGTCGCCCTGGGGGCTGGCACAACTGCCCGGCGGCGATCTGCTGGTCTCCTCCCGCGACAAGGGCACGATCACCCGGATCGACGCGAAGACCGGCAGGAAGACGCTGCTGGGCGCGGTGCCCGGGGTGTCGCCCGCCGGTGAGGGCGGACTGCTGGGGATCGCGGTCTCCCCCACGTACGGCGCGGACCACATGGTGTACGCGTATTTCACCACCGAGTCCGACAATCGCATCGCCCGTATGCAGTACGACGAGAACGGCACGACGCCCGGCCGGCTGCTGGGCGCGCCCGACACGATCCTGCGCGGCATCCCCAAGGGGTCGATCCACAACGGCGGACGGATCGCCTTCGGCCCGGACCACATGCTGTACGCGGGCACCGGGGAGACGGGCGACGACGGTCTCGCGCAGGACAGGAAGTCGCTGGCCGGCAAGATCCTGCGGATGACCCCGGACGGGCAGCCGCTGCACGGCAACCCGGAGGCCGACTCCGTGGTGTATTCGTACGGGCACCGCAATGTGCAGGGGCTGGCCTGGGACGGGCAGAAGCAGCTGTGGGCGTCCGAATTCGGCCAGGACACCCGGGACGAGCTGAACCGGATCGTGCCGGGTGGGAACTACGGCTGGCCGGAGGCCGAGGGCAAGGCGGGCAAGAAGGGTTTCATCGATCCCGTGGCACAGTGGAAGACGTCCGAGGCTTCCCCGAGCGGCATCGCCTTCGCCAAGGGTTCGATCTGGATGGCGGGCCTGCGCGGTGAGCGGCTCTGGCGGATCCCGCTGTCCGGCAATGACGCCGAGGAACCTCTGGCGGCCCCTCAGCCGTTCCTGGAAGGAAAGTACGGCCGTCTGCGCACCGTGCTCGCCGCGGGCGGCGACAGGCTCTGGCTCGTCACGAGCAATACGGACACCCGTGGCACCCCGAAGCCGGGAGACGACAGGATCCTGGTGCTGGCGGTGCGGTAGCGGCTACAGCAGGTGAAAGGGCGTGCGGCCGGTGTTCAACTTCTTCGAGGAACTCTTCGCACCCGGCCGCAAGCACGCCTCCGACGAACAGAAGCGGCTGGAGCTGACCCGGGTGGATCTCGGTGTCGGTGACCCGGGACGCGGGCCGATAGACCTGTCCTCCGGGAAGGTGGTCGTCCGGGCCTCCGGCGCGGACGGCAGCCCGGGTGCGAATGCCGTTGCCGATCAGGCGGACCCGGCGGAATCGGCGGACCCGGCGGAATCGGCGGACCAAGTAAATCGGGCGGACCAAGTGGATCAGGCGGATCCGGAGGCTGCTCAGGACCCGGGAGCGGACCCGGGAGCGGACGGGGACGTGGGCGGCGCGCGGTCCTGAGCGGGTGACCCGGTCCACTTTAGGCGTCGCCGGGGGCGGGATACAGGCGGAGCCGGTGGGCGAGGGCGGCCGCCTCGCCGCGGCTGGAGACGCCGAGCTTGGCGAGGATGCTGGAGACGTGCACGCTCGCCGTCTTGGGCGAGATGTAGAGCTGCTCGGCGATCCTGCGGTTGGTGAGGCCCTCGGCGACCAGCCGGTGCACGTCCTGTTCGCGCCGGGTCAGTCCGAAGGACTCCACCGCGGCGGCGGCCGCCTCGCGCAGCCGGTCCTCGGCGCGCTCCGGGTCCGCCGTGCCGGCGCCGGCCTCGTCCGGGACGGTGACGGCGGGCGGGAGTTCGGGGGTGGCACCGCGGTCCGCGGCGGCCAGGGAGACGCGGGCGCGGCCGGCCAGCAGCTCGACGGCCGTCGTCAGCGGGCGGGCACCGAGCCGCACGGCGGTGCGGTGGGCCTCGCGCAGCAGCGTGCCGGCGGCCGTCCGGTCGCCCGAGGCGACGAGGAGGGCCTCGGCCCAGCGGTGCCGGATCCGGGCCAGCTCGTACGGGCGGTGCAGCGGCGCGAAGGCGGCGGCCGCCCGGGACCAGTGGGCGGGGGTGTCGATGCCCTCCGCCCTGGCCAGCTCGGCATCGACGAGGAGGCCGTGGGCGGCCCAGACCGGGACCAGCATCGGGAGCCGCTTCAGGTGGGCGCGGATGGCGGCCAGGACCGCCGGCCGGCCGGGGTCTGCGGTGGGCAGGCCCCTGGCATCGGCCTCGGCCTCGGCGGCGACATGGAGCAGCGGCAGGGCGTACCGCTGGGTTCCGGGCGGGAATCCCTGCTCCGACCGGGCCTCGAACTCGGCTCGCGCGTCCGCGAGTCGGCCCTGTTGCGCGGCGATGGCCAGGGCGTGGCGCGCGGGGGTGATGAGGTGCTGCGGCTGTGGATCACGGGAGCCGAAACAGCTTCGGGTCAGGGCGAGTTGCATCTCGGCCTCGGCCAGATCGCCCCGGGCCAGGGCGAGTTCGGTGCGGCACGAAGCCACCAGACCCTGCGCCTTGGTGGACCGGGCGGCGCGGGCCGCGGCGTCGGTGGTGGCCCGGCTCTCGTCCCAGTGTCCCAGGGAGAACAGTGAGGCCGCCCGGTTGCAGCGGACCCACGCCTCCATGTCGCCGATGCCGTGGCTGAGGCTGATCGCGATGCCGTGGTCCGCGGCGCTCACGGCCTCCAGGGAGCGGCCCATGGATTCGAGGGTGGACGGGAGGTTGATGCCGGCCCGGCTCATGATGCCGACCAGGTGGAGTTCGTCGGCGCGGTCGCGGACGGCGTACATCTCGGCGATGCCCTCGTCGATGCCGCCCGCCTCGGCGGTGAGCCCGCCGCGGGTGAGCCGGGCGTGCAGCTCGGTGTACTCGTCGTCGACGAGCCGGGCGTACTCCACGGCCCGGTCGACGGCGAGCAGCGTCTCGGCGCCGGGGCGGTGCAGGGCGCCCCATCCCGCAAGGCTCGCCAGGACGTCGGCGTGGACGACGGACGGGGGCAGTCCGCGGACCAGTTCCTGGGCGTTGGCCAGTTCCTGCCATCCGTCGCCCCGGGTGAGGTCCTGCATCAGCCGGGAGCGCTGGACCCAGAACCAGGCGGCGCGCAGTGGGTCGCGTTCGCCCTCCAGGACGCGCATGGCCTTCTTGGCGACGGCCAGGGCGCGTTCGCGTTCCCCGCCGGACCGGGCGGCGACGGTGGCCTCGGCCATCAGGTCCAGATACCGCAGCGGGGTGGTGGCGGGGTCGCAGCCGCAGGCCGGATAGCTCTCGGCGTAGTCGATCGGCCGCAGGGTGCGGCGCACGTCGTCGGGGGCGTCGTCCCACAGCTCCATCGCCCGTTCCAGCAGACGGAGTTGTTCGGCGAACGCATAGCGGCGGCGGGCCTCGACGGAGGCCTTGAGCACGGCGGGCAGGGCCTTGGCGGCGTCGTGTGCGCCGTACCAGTAGCTGGCGAGGCGGGTGGCGCGCTCCCCGGCGCGGACGAGGGCGGGGTCGGCCTCCAGCGCCTCGGCGTAGCGCCGGTTGATCCGGGAGCGCTCGCCGGGCAGCAGGTCGTCGCTGACGGCCTCGCGGACCAGGGAGTGCCGGAATCGGTAGCCGTTGCCCTCCGGAGTGGCGAGCAGCAGGTTGGTGCCGACCGCCGCCCGCAGTGCCTCGATGAGTTCGTCCTCGGTCAGCCTGGCGACCGCGGCCAGCAGTTCGTACTCGACGGTGGAACCGCCCTCGGCGACGATCCGGGCGATCCTCTGCGTGTCGTCGGGAAGCGCTTCGACGCGTACGAGGAGGAGGTCGCGCAGCGAGCCGGAGAGCCGGGAACGGTCGCCGCTCTCCAGGCTGCGGGCGAGCTCCTCGACGAAGAAGGCGTTGCCGTCGGAGCGTTCGAAGATCTCGTCGGCGAGCTTGGTCTCGGGGGTGGCGGCGAGGATGCCGGTGAGCTGGCGGCGGACCTCGGCGCGGTTGAAGCGGGCGAGCTCGATCCGGTGGACGGTGCGCAGCCGGTCCAGTTCGGCGAGCAGGGGGCGCAGCGGGTGGCGGCGGTGGATGTCGTCGGAGCGGTAGGTGCCGATCACGACGAGGCGGCCGTTGCGCACGGTGCGGAAGAGGTAGGAGAGGAGGTGACGGGTGGAGGTGTCGGCCCAGTGCAGGTCTTCGAGGACGAGGACGACGGGGCGCCCGGCGGAGACGCGTTCCAGGAGTCTGGCGGTGAGCTCGAAGAGCCGGGCGGTGCTGTGCTCGTCGGCGGCGTCCCGGCCGGCCTCGCCGAGCTCGGGGAGCAGCCGGGCCAGCTCGCCCTCCTGCCCGGCGCAGGCGGCGGCGACCTCGGCGGGCAAAGTGCGGCGAAGGGCCCTCAGCGCGGTGGAGAACGGGGCGTAGGGCAGGCCGTCGGCGCCGATCTCGACGCAGCCGCCGACCGCGACGACCGCGTCGCGGCGTACCGCCGCCGCGAGGAACTCCTCGACCAGCCGGGTCTTGCCGACCCCCGCCTCGCCGCCGATGAGCAGCGCCTGCGGTGCGCCGGGGGCGCCGCCGTCGCCCTGCGCACAGGCGCGGCCGAGCGCGTCGACGAGCGAGGCGAACTCGCCCTCGCGGCCGACGAACACGGGACTGACGGACCTGGTCTCCACGCCGCCGAGCATCGCATACGGGACCGGGCGCGCAGTTCCCGGAACCGGGCGGCCGGCCACCGCCGCGCCGGGCGCTGATCCGACGGGCGGTGATCCGACGGGCGCTGACCCGACGGGCGCTGACCCGACGGGCATCAGCTCGCCGGTCACCTGCTCGCCGGTCACCGGTTCATCGGGCATCGGGCATCGGGCATCGGGCATCGTCGCACGGCCTTCACGCGGCGGGGACGAAGCGCTTCCGGCCGGTACTCACCGGCCCCTCGGCCTCCTTGTGCCCGGAGCGCCGGACGGCCCGGCGGGCGGCCCGCCTGGCCTCCCGGCGGGCGCGAAGGGCCTCCCGGACGAGCCGGTCCTGCTCGGCCCGGCGGCGCAGTTCGGCGGCGTGCAGTTCGTGGAGCCGGTACACGTGCATGTGCTTCTCCCTGAGGACGACGGCCCGTTCGGGCCGGGGGCGGCAGGGTTTCTCTGCCGTGCCCCGACTGTCGTCCCCCAGGGGGTGTCACCGCATCGGGCAAGATCCGCATCCTCGTGGGGCGGGGTGCCCTAGGGCCGCTCGTCGGATGCCCTACACGACGGTCCTCGGGCCGTCGTGCCTACTGGGTGGCGGTCGCGGTCGGCAGGGCGACGATGAGGTCGAAGTACATGCCGACGGAGATCAGCAGGCCGAGGACGCCGAGCGCGATGCCGGCGGTCGCGACGGCGCGGACCCAGCCGGGCTGCGGTTGCGCGGACGGTACGCCGAAGGCCGGGCGGACCAGGGCGAAGATGCCGACCAGCAGGGCCAGCAGGGCGAAGATGCCGTTGACCAGGGCGGTGGAGTGCCAGGCGTCCCCGTAGATCTCGGAGATCTGCTGGGCCGCGGTCCCGCCGCCCGAGGTCTTGATCTGGCCGATCAGGGTCTCGCGCTCGGCGGCCACCTTGCCGGTCCAGGACCCGGTGAGCGCGACGACGCCGAGACCGGCCGCGACCACGGCAGCGACGGCCGCCCCCAGACCGGAGTTCTCCTTGGCCGAGTCGTCGTCGAGACCGTCCAGGTCCAGGTCCTCGTCCTCCGCGCCGTCCTCGTCCTCGCCCTCTGCGACCGCGTCCCCGGTGGCCTTGGTCAGGTCGTACGAGGTGTCCGAGGCTGCGGCCTTCTTGGCCACGATCTCCTCGGCACCGGACGCACCGGACACATCAGCCGCATCGGACGCATCAGACGTATCGACTGCTGCGGAGGCTTCGGATGCTTCGGGGTCGGCGGGAGCGGTGGGGTCAGTGGGGGTCCTGGGGTTCATGTTGCGCACGCTAGGCGGCCCGTATGAGAACCCTCTTAACGAATGCCCCACGCGACGGCGTCCTGGGCGGCCCCCGGCCCCGGCGGGCGTCCGCCCGCCGGGGCCGGGGGCCATTGCCGGGCCGCTGTCCGCCGCGTCAGCTCTTCACCCCGAAGGAGTCCTGGAGCCGGGGTACGTAGTCGGCGAGGGCGGCCGCCCAGCAGCCGTAGTTGTGGCCGCCGTTGCAGGTGGGGGCGAGCGCCGCCCCGTTGCCGTAGTCGACCAGGCGGCTGGGCAGGCCGAGCGTGTCCATACGGGACTTGACGTTCCTGGCGGCAATCGCGGTGAAGTGGTCGATCACGTCGTTGTCACCGGTGTAGAGCGTCACCTCGGTCCCGGTGAGCCTGGCCAGGTTGGCGGGGGCGGCGGGATCGACCGCCTTCCAGATCCGGTCCGCGTTCAGGACCGGATAGGGGGAGCCGAAGATCGCGTCGCTGTCGACCATGGGCCCGTAGCCGGTGCACTCGCCCGTCCCGGCGGGGGTGGAGGTGCTCACGGCGCACCAGGCGCCCGTGATGTTGAGTTCCGTGGCCAGGACCGCCGCGCGGACCTCCGCCATGCCGAAGTCGATGCCGCCGGACAGCGAGGCGACATGCCCGAAGAGATCGGGCCGGGCCTCGCCGTAGTGCAGGGCGCCGAACCCGCCCATCGACAGGCCGACGACGGCCCGGTGGTCCTTGTCGGCGATGGTGCGCAGGTTCGCGTCGATGAAGGGGACGACCTGATTCAGGTGGAAGGTCTCCCAGTTCGCCGCGCCCTCCGCGGTGTTCTGCATGAGCCAGTCGGCGTACCAGCCCTTCCGGCCGCCGTCCGGTACGACGGTGATCATCGAGTCCGAGCGCAGCGCCGGGGCGGCCGCGGCGTCGTCCGGGTTTCCGGGTCCGCCGTGCAGGAAGTACGCCACCGGCCATCGTTTGCCGGGGTCGGTGCGGTAGCCGCTGGGCAGGAAGACGCGGATCTTGTGCTTCCCGGCCACCTGAGGAGTGGTCACGGTGATGGTGAAGTCGTTGTCCGAGTGGACCTCGGTGCCCCCGGCGACCTGGGTCAGGCCGAATCCGTCGGACAGCACCGGAGGGGCGGCGCCCTCGGCGTGCGCGAGCGGGGTCGCGAGGGCCGCGGTCACGGTCAGCGCGGCGGCGGCGACGGCCGTCCGCGTACGTGTCCGCAAGGCGGTCAGCAGTGTTTTCATCGGGTCCTCTCCGAGGGCGGCCGGCTCGCGCGGGTGGGCGGGGCCGGCCGGCGCGGCCCCGCCCTTCCGGTCGCGGTTCTCAGAGCGCGCAGAACGCGTCCGTCATGGCCTTGCCCGTGTGGGCCTGTCCCGGAGTTCCGGCGAGCATGTGGAACTCGTTGTTCGCGTGCAGCGCCTGCTCGGTGCCGTCCTCGCTGCTCAGCCACTCGCTGAAGTAGCCGAGCACCGCGCCGTTGTGCCCCCAGGCCCACTTTCCGCACGACAGCTTCACGTGCTCGATGCCCAGTCCGTATCCGGCATCGGCGTTCACCGGGACGGTGGTCTTGAGCTCGGCCAGCTGCGCGGGCTCCAGGAGCTTCCCGGTCATCAGCGCCCGGGAGAACGTGGCCAGGTCGTCCATGGTCGACACCATGGCACCGGCACTCCCGCTGACCTGCACGTTGGAGACCGTGGCGTCGTCGATGAGGATCGCCCGGAGCACGTAGCCGTGGAGGTGGTTGCCGTAGAGCGCGGGGTCGGCGGTGGGGAAGCTGGTGTCGCGCAGACCGAGCGGTTCGATGATGCGCCGCTGCACCTCCGCGGCCGGTTCCGAACCGGTGACGGCCTTGATCACCATGCCTGCGAGCACGTAGTTGGTGTTGGAGTAGCCGAACTTCTCGCCCGGCGTGCTCGTCGGCGCGCGCATGCCGAGGGCGACGTTGACCAGGTTCTGCGGCGGGTAGACCTCCCGCGGGTTGAGGTTGAGGAAGTACGGCCCGTTGATCTGCACGGCACTGAGGTAGTCGGGCAGGCCCGAGGTGTGGTTGAGCAGCTGACGGATCGTGATCTTCGAGCCGTCGTATCCGTTGGCGTCGACCGCTCCCGGCAGCCACCGGGCAACGGTGTCGTCCAGCGAGAGCTTCTTCTCGCCCTCCAGCTGGAGCAGCACGGTGGAGATGAACGCCTTGGTGTTGCTGCCGATCCGGAACGTCGCCTTCGGGTCCGCCGGCACCTTGGTCGCGCGGTTGCCGACCCCCGCGTTCACGTACTGGGCGCTGTCGCCCTTCCGGACCATGCCGATCACCCCCGGGTACCCGTCGGCGACCCCCTGCTGGGCCCCGGCCTGCAGGATCTCGGCCGGGGTCTGGGCGACGGCCGAGGAGCCGGTGGCCGGGGCGGCCGACCGGCCGTCGGCCCCGGCGGCCGCGTTCGCCGTGCCGGCGGCGGTCAGCAGGAGGCAGGTCAGGCCGGCCACCGGCAGCAGCCTGCGCCGGTGCCGGCGCCCGCGGGCCGGTGCGGGCTGCTGCCGGGCCGCACCTGCGGCGTCCTGGTTCCCCGCGTCCACCGCTGCGCCTGTACCGGATGCATCGAGCACGCTCATTTTCTTTACCGTCCCTTTCGGTTGGCTGGTCGTTCCGGAAGTGCGGTCGGATTCAGATCGCTGTCTCAGTGCCGGCAGGAGACGACGATGATCAGCAACAGAACTGCGATTCCCGCCACTTGAAGAAATCCGAAGCCGCCTTCCGGGTTTTTCCGATTGGTCTCCACATGGCCACCGGCGGGAATTCCGGGATGCTGCTTGAGGTAGTGCTCCAACTGACGCTGCGCACCCCGGGATTCAGCGAGCCACGGCGTCTTGAAACCGCACTCGCCGCACCAGAATCGATAGGCCATGTCAACTCCTCGTCCGTCGTGACAGGAGAAGGCCCACCAGTGGTGGTTCCGGTCCGGCACCGGGATCCGTCCGATCCCGGCACCGGCCGCTTCTCCGATGCCCCGCGCGGTGCGCCGCCCCGTGTCGGCGCTCCGGCCGGGCACCACTCGATCGTGGCGTTCGCGCTGCTCGACGGACAGGACAGCCGACCGGCCATATATGACCGGTCGTCACGATAGGCTCATCGCCGGCCGCGCTCGGTGGTGGAGGGGATGGCGAAGTGGCGGATCAGCTCGGCACGTTGTTGCGTCGGCTGCGCAAGCGGTCGGGGCTGACGCAGGAGCAGCTGGAGGCACGTTCCGGGGTGAGCGTGCGTACGATCCGCAGACTGGAGACGGGCAGATCCAGCGATCACCGGCTGGGCACGGTGAACCTGCTGGCCGACGCGCTGGAGGCCGGGCCCGAGGACCGCCAGCGGCTGGCGGCCACGCTGGCCGGATCGGCGACGGAACCCGCCGTATCCGCTCCTTCGCCCCTTCCTCCGCCCCTTCCTTTATCCGTTCCCGAGACCGTTCCCGAATCCGTTCCCGAATCCGTTCCCGAGACCGTTCCCGGCCCCGCGCCCGCTGATCCGAATTCCGGGCCCGCCCCCGCTCCCCCGCCGATTCCCGCGCAGAATTCCCGGCCGACGACGGACGGACCCCGTCCTTCGCACCCGATCTCCAGTGAACTCGCGGCTGCCGCGACGGAATTGGCGAAGGAGATCCGGCGTCGCTGGCAGCGCGAGGAGGAACACCGCCGGGTCCATGACCCCTTTCCGCTTCCCGTGCGCTGGCGGGACGCCCCGGCATCCCTGACCGACCATTCGGAGAACATCCAGCGCCTGCCGCCCGGTGCGGCTTCCCAGGAAATGGATCTGAGCGGCGATCTGGGCAGTGTGGCCGAGGTCTACCGGCGGATTCTGTCCGGGCGGCTGGTGGTACTGGGCCGGGCCGGATCCGGCAAGTCGATCCTGACGATCAGGTTCGTCCTGGACCAGTTGGAGGCCCGGGATCCGCACGGCCGGGTGCCGGTGATCTTCAGCCTCGGGTCCTGGGATCCCACGGCCATCGCGTTACGGGACTGGCTGATCGACCTCCTGGTCCGCGACCATCCCCACCTCACCCGCAGGGCCCCCGGCGGGTCGACGCTGGCCGCCGCGCTGGTCGACGCCGATCTCGTACTGCCGGTCCTGGACGGCTTCGACGAGATCGCGGAGGGGCTGCGGAGCACCGCGCTGGAGACACTGAACGCCACCTCGCTGCCGCTCGTCCTGACCAGCCGGCGCGGCGAGTTCGCCGAGGCGGTCGAGGAGACCCGCACCCCGCTGGTGTGGGCCGCCGGTCTGGAACTCACCGATCTCACCCTCGACGACCTCGACGACTACCTGCCCCGCACGGCCCGCCCGGTCCCTCGCGGCGGCAGCGGGAGCGAGGCGGTGTGGAGCCCCGTCCTGGCGCGGCTGACCGCCGGGGAGGGCGGCGCGGACACCCCCCTGGCCAGGGTCCTGAGCACCCCGCTCATGATCATCCTGGCGCGGACGATGTACAGCGAGACACCCGGCGGGGATCCGGCCGAACTGCTGGACACCGAGCGGTTCCCCGACGAGAACTCCCTGGAGGAACACCTGCTGGCCGGCTTCGTACCGACGGTCTACCGCCGCCGGGTCGCCGAGCGGAGCGTCGTGGGCGGCCGGGAGCGGCACCGGGACCCGGAGCGCGCCGAACACTGGCTCGGCTATCTCGCCCACCATCTGGCCCGGCTCGACCGCGACCAGCAGGACCTCGCCTGGTGGCGGATCGGCGATTCGCTGCGGCTGTCCACTCGCCTGCTGTCGGTGGTGGTGGCCTCGGCGCTCTGCGTCGCCTTCGCCCAGTGGTTCGTCAATCTGGTCAACCTGCCGTTCCCCATCGGCGAGGCCCTTCTGCTGGGCGGTTCGCTGGGGGCCGCCGCGGGCCTCGCGTTCGGGTGTGTCCACGCGATCCTGGCCCGGTTCGGCACCGCGGCCTTCGAACCGGCCCATGTACGGCTGCGGCTGCGGCTGCCCGGTGCGGGCACCGGGATCGGCCGCAGACCGGTGCGCACGTTCATCGCCCGGTTCGGTGCCGTTCTGCCGGGCGGATTCGTGATGGGCGTCGGGTGCGCGTCCGCCCTCGCCCTCCAGCGCTGGCTGTACTACGGGGTTCCCCTCGCGAACGAACTGGTGATCAAGGGCACGCTGATCAACATGCTGGTCCTCGGGCTGATCTTCGGGGCGGGTGCCGGGCTCGTCTTCGGGCTCATGGCCGCGTTCGAAGCGCCGCTGGACGTCACATCGGCGGCCACCCCGGTCGGCCTGCTGGCCTCGAACCGCGCGACGGTGGCCCGGCAGGTCCTCGTCCTGGTGCCGATGCTCACCCTCGCGATCACGCTGGGCGGATTCCTGATCACCGACCTGCTCCAGGGGCTGCTGGGAACGCTGGTCTGGCGGCTGCCGGACGGGCTGGCCATCGGCGGCGTCGGCGGGCTCGGCGGCGCCTGCTCGTACGCGCTCTCGTTCACCGCCTGGGGGCGGTGGCTGGTCCTGTCGCGGGTCTGGCTGCCGCTGACCGGCAAGCTGCCCTGGGACACGGTGGCCTTCCTGGACGACGCGTACCGCCGGGGCGTGCTGCGCCAGACCGGCGCGGTGTACCAGTTCCGCCACATCCGGCTCCAGCACCACCTCGCCCGCTCGTACCGCGAGCACCAGAGCAAGTACGCACCCGCCCGGTTCGGTCCCGGCGTGTAGCGGACCGGTCTCGGAACTCCCGGGGTGTTGAGGCCGGCTCAGGACTCCCGGAGGGTTGATACCGGTCTCAGGACTCCCGGAGTGCAGGGTGGACTCCCCGGGTACAGGGGGCGGCTCAGGACTCCTGCGCCGGCCACTCCCGGGCCAGTACCGACCAGATCTCCGAGTCGTGCCGCTCGCCGCGGTACAGGTAGTTCTCGCGCAGCACCCCGTCGCGCGTCATGCCCAGCCGCTCGGCCACGGCGATGCTGGCGGTGTTCGCGGCGGAGGCGTCCCACTCGACCCGGTGCATGCCGCGCTCCCGGAACGCCCAGTCGATCAGTCTTCGGGCCGCGCGGGTGATCAGCCCGCGCCCCTCGCCCGCCGGCTCCAGCCAGCAGCCGAGCTCACAGTTCCCCGACTCCGCGTCGAAGATCCGGAACATGACACCGCCGACGAGCGTGCCGTCCAGCCAGATGCCGTAGATCCGCCCGGTGTCCGCCGCCTGCTTCTCCGCGTACCGCCGCAGCAGTTCCCGCGCCGAGTCGAGGTCGGTGGCGAAGGAGGCGAAGGGGATCCACGGGTCGACGAGCGCCCGGGCCCGGTCCATGTGGTCGAGGAACTCCTGCGCCTGCCAGATCTCCAGCGGACGCAGTTCCGCTCCGTCGTCACCCAGGGGTATCGCGAACATCATGCTCCTTCTCGGACCGCTTCCACCGACTGCGCGGGCTGCGCCGCCTGCGGGATCTTCGCATGCGGCAGACCCTGCTCGGGCGGCTCGATGCTGATCCGCGGCAGCAGCCGGTCCAGCCGGCGCGGCAGCCACCAGTTCGCCCCGCCGAGCAGATGCATCAGCGCGGGGACCAGCAGCGTACGCAGGACGAAGGCGTCCAGCAGGACGGCCGCGGCGAGCGCGATGCCGAACATCGCGATGACCCGGTCCCCGCTGAGGACGAACGCCAGGAAGACCGCAATCATGATCACGGCCGCGGAGTTGATCACCCGCCCGGTCTCGGCGAGGCCCACCCGGACGGCCCGCCGGTTGTCACCGGTCTCCAGCCACTCCTCGTACATCCGCCCCACCAGGAACACCTGGTAGTCCATGGACAGTCCGAAGAGCACCGACACCATGATCACCGGCAGGAACGGTTCGATGGGCCCCGCACTGCCCAGGCCCAGCAGCTCGCTCCCCCAGCCCCACTGGAAGATCGCGACGACGACCCCGAACGAGGAGGCGACGGCGGCCACGTTCATCACCGCGGCCTTCAGCGGAATGCCGATCGACCGGAAGGCCAGCAGCAGGAGCAGACAGCCGAGCCCGATGACCACGCCGACGAAGAGCGGGAGCTTGCCGATGACGACCTGGGCGAAGTCGTCGTAGCCTGCGGTCACTCCGCCGACGTGGGCCCGGAGCGAGTTGTTCTCCTCGGCCTTCGGCAGCACATCGGTGCGCAGCCGGTCGACGAGCTCGCTGGTCTTCTGGGACTGCGGTGACGACTTCGGGACCACGGTGACGAAGGCCGTGTCGCCGCTGTTGCCGTACGTGACCGGGCCGACCGAGGCCACGCCCTCGGTGGACCGCAGTGCGGCGGGCAGGCCGTCCATCGCGAGCCGGTCGTCCGCGCCGTCCAGCTGAGCGGCGATGGTCAGGGGCCCGTTGACGCCGGGGCCGAATCCGTCGGCCAGCAGGTCGTACGCCTGCCGGGTGGTCGACGAGGCGGGGTTGCTGCCCTGGTCGGAGCTGCCCAGGTGCAGGGAGAAGGTGGGCAGCGCGAGGACCAGCATCACCACGGCGGCGCACGCCCCGAGCAGCTTGGGGTGACGTTCGACGAAGGCGGACCAGCGGGCGGCGAAGCCCGTGGGCAGTTCGGGCTGGGGACCGTGCTCGGCGAGCTGCCGGCGCTCGCGCCGGCTCAGCGCCCGCATCCCGATGAGGGAGAGCAGGGCGGGGAGCAGGGTGATGGAGGCGGCCACGGTCAGGACGACGGTGAGCGAGGCGGCGATGGCCACGCCGTTGAGGAACCCGAGCCGCAGGATCAGCATGCCGAGGAGCGCGATGCAGACGGTGGCCCCGGCGAAGACCACGGCGCGGCCGGTCGTCGCGACGGCGTTCTGCGCGGCCTCGGTGACCGACAGGCCTCTGCGCAGACCTCTGCGGTGTCTGGTGACGATGAACAGCGCGTAGTCGATGCCGACGCCGAGCCCGATCAGCATGCCCAGCATGGGGGCGAAGTCGGCGACGGTCATCACATGGCCGAGCAGCACGGTGCCCGCGTACGCCGTGCCGACGGAGACCAGCGCGGTGGCGATGGGCAGCATGCTGGCGGCGAGCGAGCCGAAGGCGAGGAAGAGGACCACCGCCGCGACGACGACCCCGATGGCCTCGCTGAGGTGGGCGGAGGGTGCCTCGGTGAGCGCGACCGCCGGGCCGCCCAGCTCCACCTGGAGATGGTCGGCGGCGGCCGCCTTCGCGGTGTCGACGACGGCCCTGGCCTGTTGGGCCGGGATCTCCTCGACCTGCTGGTCGAAGGTGATCGTGGCGTAGGCGGTGTGTCCGTCGGCGCTGATCTGCCCGGCGCCGGAGGCCCCGTACGGGCCGGTGACCGCGCCGACCCCGGGCAGTCCCTCGACCGCGTGCAGGGTCCGGGTCATCGTCTGCCGGACGTCGTCGGCCCGCACGGTGGAGTCGGAGGTGTGCCAGACGATGGTGTCGGTGTCGCCGCCGAGATCCGTGAAGCCGGACCGGAGGAGCTCGGTGGCCCGGCCGGCCTCCGTGCCGGGCACCTCGTAGTCGTTGGAGTACGCGGAGCCCGCGAAGCCGGCCGCGGTGGCGGCGCCACCGAGGGTGAGCAGCCAGATGAGGACGGCGACGAGACGGTGCCTGATGCACCAGCGGGCGATGGCAGCCAACGGACGTGCTCCCTGCTGGTTCGTGGTCCTTGGGCAGCACAACACATGAATCAGCCGCAGAGAACGCATGACCTGAGAACCGTCACTCTGGCAGCAGAAAGTGATCCTTTGTCTCTTTCGTGGCCTTACTCACAACGGCCGGGGAATGACCGTGCCCCGTGCCGCGATGGCCTCCGGCCACCTCACCCGGCCAGTCGTTCCTCCTCCGCCTCCAGCTCTTCCTCGAACTGCTCCTCGATCTCCGTGATGCCCTTCGTCACGACCTCCGCCAGATGGACGGGGCAGGTCAGCACGTCACTGCTGAAGCCCTGGCCGGAGTCCTGGCCAGGGGCGGGGCCTGCGTCCGGGGCGTAGAGATGGGCGATGCGTGCCATGTGGTCGGACGAGCGCTCATGGCGCGGCGCATGACCGTCCGCGTGGTCGCAAGCGCCGCCGGGCAGGGTGGTGGCAGCGGTACGGAGGATGCCGAGGATCTCGCGGGCGATTCCGTACGACAGCTCCAGGGAATCGGCCGCCGCGCCCATCAGGAGCAGCAGGACGGTCCGGTCGGGCGCGGCTCCGTCCGGGCCGAGCCGCTCGTACCGCCGGGCCGCCCAGAGCGCCGCCTCCTCGGAGGCCGTCTCGTCCTTGAACGGGACGTGCCGCTCGCTCAGCGGTCCGATGTCGAGCCGGCCGTCGGGGCGCAGGTACACCTGGTCCAGATGTGCCGTCTCGCGGGTGCCGAAGAGCCGGTCGACCGCTTCGCGCAGATGGTCGCGGGCCTCGACGGCGAGGGCGCGCAGGAAGGTGGTGCACGTCCATGCCTCCAGCGAGGCGCCGTATCCGTCCGCGTGTTCCTCGCGCAGCACGGCCCGGCCGCCGGGGCTCTGCAGGTGGATGCCCTCGGAGGCCTGCTCGGCGCTGCCGGAGCGCAGTGCCGGGTGCTCGCCGTCCTCGTGCGCGCAGGCCTCGTCCGGCAGCAGCGGCAGTACGGACTCCAGGCCCTTGATCATGTCGTCGAGCAGCGACCGCTGTCTGATCCGGCCCGACCCCGCGTACCAGCAGTTCGCATGGGCGACGACGACATAGCCGGCGAGAGCGGCCCGGGAGAGGTCGCCGGGCGGTACGGCGTGGATGTCCAGGTCCCAGAACGGATCACCGTTCGGATAGTCGTTGAGCACACTGCCCAGGCTGCGGATGTATCTCTGATGGTCTTCGGGGACGATCTCGGGGATGCCGTCCGTGCTGCCCGGCAGGATCACATCGGCGGCCGTCCGCGCCCATCCGGCGGCATTGCGGGGGCAGGCCTCGGCCGCGTCCCACTCGTCGAACGGAACCTCGGTGTCCGGCGCGTGGAGCAGCCCGTCCGTGTCCGTCTCCCACTCCTCCAGGCTGTCGGTGTACGGATGGGCCTCGTGCCCGCACCCGCGACCCTGCTCGTCCATGGCCTCGGCGGCGGCGCCGAGCGCGTCCACCACGGCCCGCTCGACGGCCGCGCCGCGTCGCCCGAGGACGTACGGCGCCATGCTCACGAGCCCGAAGGTCAGCAGGACCGCCTGCTCGCCGTCCGGTTCGGCGGCGAGCAGGCGGGCGCACTCCAGGACGACGGGGTCCGCCTCCTCGGGGGCGGCGCCCGCCGTGACTTCGTCCCATTTCTCGATCAGTTCGTTCATGATCAAGGACACGCGGGCCGCGCCCCGGTGGTTCCTGTGGGCGCCGAACCCCCGTGCGAAGGGCCCGCCGGGCGGCCCGTCAGCCGGAGACGCTCGCCCGGCCGTTCTCGATGTGCCCCATCAGCCGTCGCCGGAACGCGTCGTCCCCGTCGACGGTGACGTCCAGGTCGTACCAGCCGTGCGCGTCGGCCGCCGAGTGGACCACCGTGCGGCTGCGTCCCGGCTTGACCTTGATGGTCCGGGTCCAGTCCCGCAGGTCCGCCTCGTCGACGTAGCCGAGCGGCCGCACCGTGAAGGTGAGCGTGGTCCGGCCGGTGTTGCGGAGCGTGAGGTGCAGGTCGCGCTCGTGGGCGTCGACCCGCGAGGCGACCTCGGCCCCGGCCGAGGCGCCGCCCTTCACGGGCCCGGCGAACTCCCGGCGGAAGCCGTTCGGCCCCGTCACCGTGAACCGGTAGGCCTCGCCGGTGACGGGCACCGTCCACTGCGCGGTGCGCTTCACGTCCCGGTGCTGCGGTACGGGGAACTCACCCGCGTACGGGTACAGCGCGAAGTGCGCCGACGAGCGCCCCGTGTTGCTGAGGGCCACCCGCACCGCGCCGTTCACCACCTTCGCCTGCGCGTCCGGCTGGTACGGCAGCGCGCGGGCCGGACGGGCGCCGGGCTCCTGCACCGGCATCTGCTGCACGGCCGGCGGCTTCGGCGACCAGCGGCCGCTGAACGGCGGGATGGCGCCCGGCTGTTCCACCTCGGGCCGGCGGCGGGTGCGCGAGAAGTCGAAGGCGGAGGTCAGGTCGCCGGTGACGGTGCGCCGCCAGTCGCTGATGTTCGGTTCCTTCACCCCGGTCCAGCGCTCCAGGAAGCGGACCACGGAGGTGTGGTCGAAGACCTCGGAGCAGACGTAGCCGCCGATGGTCCACGGCGACACCACGAGCATCGGGACCCGCATGCCGAGGCCGGTGGGCTTGCCCTCCCACTGCTCCTCGGTCACCTCGGACGGGGCGACGGGCGGCGGCACGTGGTCGAAGAAGCCGTCGTTCTCGTCGTAGTTGATGAAGACCGCGGTGTGCCGCCACACGTCGGGGTGCTTGCCCAGCGCGTCCAGGACCTTGTAGACGATCGTCGCGCTGTGGATCGGCGAGGAGACGCTCGGGTGCTCGGAGTCGACGGCGGAGGGCACCAGGTACGAGACCTCCGGCAGGGTGCCCGCCGCGACGTCCTTGGCGAACTCGTCGGCCAGCGTCCCGGTCTCCACCCGGCGCAACGCCCGCTCGAACAAGCTGCGTTCGGTCTTGCCGAGGGTGGCGACACCCTCCTCCAGCAGGCCGAACAGCCGCTCCCGCTCCGTGGCGTCGGCGTCCCGGACCGCGGCGTAGAACGACTCCATGAAGGTGTGGCCGCCGGTCTTCGCCAGCGCCTTGCGGGCCACCGCCTTGAAGGTGGCGAAGAACTCGATCTGGTTGTCGGTGAAGTTCTCCCACTCGGTGTACGTGCGCCAGCTGCGCCCGGCCTTCTCCAGCCGCTCCGCGTACGTGCCCCAGTCGTAGCCGGGGTGGGTGCCCTCGTCGTACGCGTCGTTGCCGACGGCCCGCTTGCCGTTCGGTTCGTTGCCGGTCTTCCCGCTCCACAGGTGGTTGCGGTTGGGGCTGGTCGAGGAGTGGATGGAGGAGTGGTAGGCGTCGCAGACCGTGAAGGTGTCGGCCAGTTCGTAGTGCAGCGGGATGTCGCGGCGGTCGTAGTACGCCATGGTGGCGGCCGTCTTCGCGCTCACCCAGCCGTTCATCCACCCGCCGGCCCACGCCTTGCCGCCACCGCTCCAGGAGTGGTCGAGCGCGCCGATGTACTGGAGGTCCTTCTTCTGCGTCTCGGCGGCGTCGCGCACCGGGAACGGCAGCACGGAGGAGCCGAGCGCCGCGGGCTGCTCGAAGACCGGCTTGCCCGAGGGCAGTTCGACGGCATTGCGGTCACCGAAGCCGCGTACGCCCCGGAGCGTCCCGAAGTAGTGGTCGAAGGAACGGTTCTCCTGCATCAGGATCACCACGTGCTTGATGGCGCCGAGCCCGTCCCGGCCACCGGACCCCGCCGAGTGTGCCGGCTGCGCGGCGATCGCGGCCTGCAGCGAAGGCGGCAGCAGCGACCCCGCCGCCGCGGCGCCGAGTGCACCGCCGCCCAGCGCGAAGAGCCGTCGCCGTGAAATGTCCGTGGTCAAGTGAGCCTCCCGAGTCCTGTCGTACAGCCGGGAAGCTAATCAAGCCAAGTGGCGTGCGGAAGGATTCCGTACGGCTCGGTGGTGAACGTCCAACAGGTCGTGCGGGAAAGTCCAAGGGGCGGCGCACCCGGCTCACGGGTGCGCCGCCCCTCGGGGAACGTGCCTGCGCAGAGGGGTCGGCCCTCGACGCCGAACGTCTCCAGGATCAGCCCTCGACGCCGAGCTTCTCCAGGATCAGCTCGCGCACCCGGGCAGCGTCCGCCTGGCCGCGGGTGGCCTTCATGACCGCGCCGACGAGCGCGCCCGCCGCCGCGACCTTGCCGCCGCGGATCTTGTCCGCGATGGCCGCGTTGGCCGCGATGGCCTCGTCGACCGCGGTGGACAGCGCGCCCTCGTCGGAGACGACCTTCAGGCCGCGCTTCTCGACGACGGTGTCCGGGTCGCCCTCGCCCGCGAGGACGCCCTCGATGACCTGGCGGGCCAGCTTGTCGTTGAGGTCGCCCGAGGTGACGAGCTCGGCCACCCTGGCGACCTGCACCGGGGTGATCGGCAGCTCGTCGAGGCCGCGGGCGGTCTCGTTGGCGTTACGGGCCAGCTCGCCCATCCACCACTTGCGGGCCTGGTCCGAGGGGGCGCCCGCGTCGGTCGTGGCGACGATCAGGTCGACCGCGCCCGCGTTGAGGATGGACTGCATGTCGTGCTCGGAGACGCCCCACTCCTCCTTGAGCCGCGCCCGGCGCAGCCGGGGCAGCTCGGGCAGGCCCTTGCGCAGTTCCTCGACCCACTCGCGGGCCGGGGCGACCGGCACCAGGTCCGGCTCGGGGAAGTAGCGGTAGTCCTCGGCGTTGTCCTTGATGCGGCCGGCCGTGGTGGAGCCGTCCTCCTCGTGGAAGTGCCGGGTCTCCTGCACGATCGTGCCGCCGGAGGACAGCACGGCCGCGTGGCGCTGGATCTCGAACCGGGCGGCCCGCTCGACGGAACGCAGCGAGTTCACGTTCTTCGTCTCGGAGCGGGTACCGAAGGTCTCGGTGCCGTTGGGGCGCAGCGACAGGTTGACGTCGCAGCGCATCTGGCCCATCTCCATGCGGGCCTCCGAGACGCCGAGCGCCTTGATGAGCTCGCGGAGCTCGGCGACGTACGCCTTGGCGACCTCGGGAGCCCGTGCGCCCGCGCCCTCGATCGGCTTGGTGACGATCTCGATGAGCGGGATGCCCGCGCGGTTGTAGTCGAGCAGGGAGTGGGACGCGCCGTGGATACGGCCGGTGGCTCCGCCGACGTGGGTCGACTTGCCGGTGTCCTCCTCCATGTGGGCGCGCTCGATCTGCACCCGGAAGATCTCCCCGTCCTCCAGCTGGACGTCCAGATAGCCGTCGAAGGCGATCGGCTCGTCGTACTGGGAGGTCTGGAAGTTCTTCGGCATGTCCGGATAGAAGTAGTTCTTCCGGGCGAAGCGGCACCACTCGGCGATCTCGCAGTTCAGCGCGAGGCCGATCTTGATGGCGGACTCGACGCCGATCTCGTTGACGACCGGCAGGGCGCCGGGCAGGCCGAGGCAGACCGGGCAGGTCTGGGAGTTGGCGTCCTGCTTGAGCTCGGTGGAGCAGCCGCAGAACATCTTGGTCTTGGTGCCGAGCTCGACATGGACCTCCAGGCCCATGACGGGGTCGTAGGACGCGAGCGCGTCCTCGTACGACACCAGGTCGGTGACAGTCACGGTGAAACTTCCCTCTCAGCCCAGCAGTACGTCGTCGTCGCCGAGGCGCTTGAGTTCGCGCAGCAGCAGGGCGACACCGGTGGCGATGGCGGCGGCGGAGACAACGGCGTCGATCAGTCGGAGCGTGTCGTGCTCGTAGCGGGCCTTCCTGGCCTGCTTGAGCACACTGACGGCCCCGAAGGCGGTGGTGCCGATGGACAGGTACGTGCCGGTCTTGGACTTCTTGAAGCCCTTGGCCTTGGTCAGTGCACTCACAACGACGGAGCCTCCTCCAGCAGCGGGTGACCCCACTTTTCCACGAAGGCGGCCTCGACGGCGGCTCCGACCTTGTAGAGACGGTCGTCCTTCATGGCGGGGGCGATGATCTGCAGCCCGACCGGCAGGCCGTCCTCGGGTGCCAGGCCGCAGGGCAGCGACATGGCGGAGTTGCCCGCGAGGTTGGTCGGGATGGTGCACAGGTCCGCGAGGTACATCGCCATCGGGTCGTCGGCGCGCTCGCCGATCGGGAAGGCGGTGGTGGGCGTCGTCGGGGAGACGATGACGTCCACCTGCTCGAAGGCCTTCTCGAAGTCCTGCGTGATGAGGGTGCGGACCTTCTGCGCCGAGCCGTAGTACGCGTCGTAGTAGCCGGAGCTGAGGGCGTACGTACCGAGGATGACGCGGCGCTTGACCTCGTCGCCGAAGCCGGCCTCGCGGGTGAGCGCGGTGACGTCCTCGGCCGAGCGCGTGCCGTCGTCGCCGACGCGCAGCCCGTAGCGCATGGCGTCGAAGCGGGCCAGGTTGGAGGAGCACTCGGACGGCGCGATCAGGTAGTACGCGGAGAGCGCCAGGTCGAAGGACGGGCAGTCCAGCTCGACGACGGTGGCGCCGAGCGACTTGAGCAGCTCGACCGACTCGTTGAAGCGCTGGACGACGCCGGCCTGGTAGCCCTCACCGGCGAACTGCTTCACGACACCGACGCGCATGCCCTCGACGCTGCCGTTGCGCGCGGCCTCGACGACCGGCGGGACCGGGGCGTCGATCGACGTGGAGTCCATCGGGTCGTGCCCGCCGATGACCTCGTGCAGCAGGGCCGCGTCCAGGACGGTACGGGCACAGGGCCCGCCCTGGTCCAGGGAGCTGGAGAAGGCCACCATGCCGTAGCGGGAGACGCCGCCGTAGGTGGGCTTGACGCCGACGGTCCCGGTGACGGCGGCGGGCTGGCGGATGGAGCCGCCGGTGTCCGTGCCGATGGCGAGCGGGGCCTCGTACGAGGCGAGCGCGGCGGACGAGCCGCCGCCGGAGCCGCCGGGGATGCGGGTGAGGTCCCACGGGTTGCCGGTCGGGCCGTAGGCGCTGTTCTCGGTGGAGGACCCCATGGCGAACTCGTCCATGTTGGTCTTGCCGAGGATGACGACGTCGGCGGCCTTCAGCTTCCGGGTGAGGGTCGCGTCGTACGGCGGGATCCAGCCTTCGAGAATCTTGGAGCCGACGGTGGTCGGCATGTCCTGCGTGGTGAAGATGTCCTTCAGCGCGAGCGGGACGCCGGCCAGCGGGCCGAGCTTCTCGCCGGCCGCCTTCTTGGCGTCGATGGCACGGGCCTGCGCGAGCGCGCCCTCGCGGTCGACGTGCAGGAAGGCATGGACCTTCTCGTCGACCGCGTCGATCCTGGCCAGGTGGGCCTCGGTGACCTCGACGGCCGTGAGCGCGCCGGAAGCGATCTTCGCGGCGATCTCGGCTGCGGTGAGCCTGATGATGATGCTGTGGTCCGTCATGGTTGTTAGTCCTCCCCCAGGATCTGCGGCACCTTGAAACGCTGCTGCTCCTGGGCCGGGGCGCCGGAGAGCGCCTGCGCGGGGGTGAGCGACGGACGGACCTCGTCCGCGCGCATGACGTTGGTCAGCGGCAGCGGGTGGGAGGTCGGCGGTACGTCTTGGTCGGCGACCTCGGAGACGCGGGCGACCGCGCCGATGATGTCGTCGAGCTGACCGGCGAAGTGATCGAGCTCTTCGCCCTTCAGCTCCAGACGCGCCAGCCGGGCGAGGTGGGCGACCTCCTCGCGCGTGATGCCAGGCATGCAGCGATCCTCAGGGGTTGGTGTGGTTTTGGCCGGGCCGGAGGCACATTTCCGTCGTCCGTCCGAAGGACGGGCCGCGCGGCGTCCGGCGCGTGCGATCGCAAAGCGCCGGAGCGCCCTCGTGGCGGGGGCCACGTGGGCGATTCGGCAACGCGGCGAGCGTGCGTGCCAGGCGTCGCGCGGCAGGTGGAAATGTGCCGCCGGCCCCCCAATCCTATGGGGCCCGGAGGCATGGCCCCTAAACGGTTTCCCCCGGAGGGTCTCCTCAGTGCCTTTTCTCCCAGACCGCGCTGTTCAGGAAGTGGTTGTCGTAGCGCTCCTGCACCTCCAGGAGCGACTCGGGGCTCAGCTCGCCCAGCGCGATGCGCTGGAGGTGGCGGAAGTACTCGAAGCGTTCCACGCCGGGCGTGATGACGATGAGCAGATCGGTGTCGCAGCCGGGGGCGGCGGCGAACGCGTGCGGCATGCGGGGCGGCACCACGACGAGGTCGCCCTGCCCGGCCGTGACGACCTCCTCCCCCGCCAGGAACTCGGCGGCGCCGTCGAGCACGTAGAACATCTCGGCGCTGCGCTCGTGGCGGTGCGGGGTGGCGCCGGCGGCGCCGGCGGCGAGCGTGACGCGCTGCGTGGACAGGGCGCCGCCGGTCGCGCTGCTGTCGGCGAGCAGCCGCACGGTGGTGGGCGCGCGGCCGATCACTTCGGCGTCGGTGGAACGGACGACGACGGACTCGTCGAACTCGGGAACGATCAGCGACATTTCGGCTCCTCGGTTCTCAGACGGCGAACAGCAGGCCGGCACTGACGAGCACCGTGACGGCGGTCGCGAAGTGGATGCCGTACGCGACCGCCTTCGTCCCGCCGTGGCGCAGCACTATGAGCGTGTCGCCGAGCGGTGCCAACGCCACGAGCAGCATGAACCACGCCTCGGCCCGCGCGCCGACGAACGCGAGAAGCGCCAGGCCGACCAGGCCGAAGGTGAGGTCCCTGAGCCCCTTGATCGTGAGGTACGCGCGATCCCCGTCCTCCTTGGCGGGGACGCCGTATCCGGCGGCGGCGGGCAGGGGCTGGAGCAGGAAGCGGGCTCCGATGAACACGACGAACAGGTCGAGCACCACGGCGAGCGTGTACGCGGCGACGGTCATGGCAGGACTCCTGGCTTCTGCCGGCTTCACACCGGACGAGTTCATGGGGCGGCTTCACAGGCCACCGCTGCTAGCGCCGCTAGCAACGAGAGCGAAGGTAGCAGAAGCGTCGGCAGCATTTCTAGCACTGATAGAACTTCTGGCACGACCATTCGGACGCACCGGGAGCGGAGGCGCGCGGAGCGGAAGCGCGGAGCGCGGACGGGCGGAGCGCGGACGGGCGGAGCGGAAGCGCGGAACGGAAGCGCGGAACGGACGGGCGGAGCGGAGGCGCGGAGCGCGAACGGGCGGAGCGGGCGGAGCGCCAGTAGCTGAGCGTGGCGGCCACGCGGAGGGCAGGCACGGCCGGAGGGCAGGCACGGCCGGAGGGCAGGCACGGCCGGAGGGCAGGCGGGCGACGACCACGCGCTGGATCGCCTCGGAGGTCGAGTACGGCCGGGCCGATCCTCTACAGCCACCTCAAGGGCACGGACGTGCTCATGGCGGCGGTAGTGGTGGAGGGCTGTGGCGGGCCGGCCACGGCGCTACGGGCGGCCCGCATCTCGGCGGTGGACGAGCGGGGCGCGTCGGCCGCGCTCAGCCGGGCGCACACGGATGTCGCGCGCGAACGGCCGGCGATGTACGACGCGACGCTCACGCACGCGGTGGATCCGCCATTCGCCACGCCCGAGGCACCGGCCGCGCCACACGAGGCGTTCGGCGCAGCTCCGGACCACCGCACGCCGGTACCACCGCAGGCCCGGACCACTGCACGCCGGTACCACCGCAGGCCGGCACCACCGCACGTCGGCACCACCGCAGCCCCGGACCACCGCACGCCGGCACTCCCGCAACCTCGGACCACCGCGTGCCAGTACCTCCGCGGCTCGGGCCGCCAGAAGCTGGGACCACCGCGGCAGCTCAGGCCGCCACGCGCTCCCAGCCCCCCAATCCTCAGGTCGTCGCGGGCCGGGAGTTGACCGGTCGGCCGGGCGGGCGCTGTTCCAGTTCCGGCTGGGTGCCGGCCGCCGCCGCGGCGGCGGCCGCTGCCGCGGCCAGCTCGGCCGGGCGCCGCCAGCCGTGCTCGCCGCGTGCCCGCAGCCAGGCCGTGGTCTCCTGCGGCGGCATCGCCGCGGCGACCAGCCAGCCCTGCACCGCGTCGCAGCGCAGATCCCGCAGCCGCTCCCAGGTCTCGTCGTCCTCGACCCCTTCCGCGACGACCAGCAGACCCAGCGAGTGGGCCAGGTCGATCGTGCAGCGGACGATCTCCGCGTCCTCGTTGTCCACGGCCAGCCGGGCCACGAACGAGCGGTCGATCTTCAGCTCGCTGACCGGCAGCCGGCGCAGATGGACGAGTGAGGAGTACCCGGTGCCGAAGTCGTCGAGGGACATCTTCACTCCGTGCCCGGTCAGCCCGGCGAGTGTGTCGGCGGCGCGCTGCGGGTCCTCCAGCAGCACGTGTTCCGTTATCTCCAGCTGCAGCGCACCGGCCGGGACGCCGTGCCGGGCGAGCCGGGCCGCGACGCCGCCCGCGAAACCTGGGGTGTGGACGTCGCGCGGGGAGACGTTGACCGCGACGGGGACGAACAGGCCCTGCGCACGCCACCGGGCGACCTGGGCCAGCGCGGTCTCCAGGACGTACTCCGTGAGGTGCGGCATGAGGCCGGACGACTCGGCGATGGCGATGAACTCGTCCGGAGGAACCCTGCCGCGTTCCGGATGCACCCAGCGCACCAGGGCTTCGAGGCCGGCCACCTGGCCGTCGAAGCGGACCTTCGGCTGGTAGTGGAGCTCGACCTCGCCGGCGTCCAGAGCACGGCGCAGATCACCCAGCAGCCCGAGCCGGTCCGGGGTGTTGCTGTCCCGCTTGGACTCGTAGACCTCGACGCCCGTGCGGTCCCGCTTGGCCTGGTACATCGCCACGTCCGCACGCCTGAGCAGCCCCTCGGCGTCCAGCGCGTGGTCCGGATAGACGGCGACTCCGGCGCTGGCCTCCAGCACCAGGGTCAGCCCGTCGAGGTCCAGCGGGGAGGACAGTTCGGCGACCAGATGGCGGGCGACCCGCTGGGCGCTGGTGGTGGAGTCCGCGGTCGGCAGGAGCACCGCGAACTCGTCGCCGCCCAGCCGTGCGGCCTCCGCGCCCCGGGGCAGGGCGAGTCTGAGGCGTTCCGCTATCTGCAACAGCAGCCGGTCCCCCGCCAGATGACCAAGGGTGTCGTTGACCGCGCGGAAACGGTCGAGGTCGATCAGGACGAGAGCTGATCTGGCGCCGACGGACTCGGCGTCCTCCAGGGCCGTCCAGGTGCGCTCCAGCAGCCACTGCCGGTTGGGCAGCCCGGTCAGCGGGTCGCGCAGCTGCTCCTCGGCCCGGGCCCTGGCGATCCAGAGGGCGGAGTCGAGGGCGATCAGCGGGACGGCGAAGAGCGGCAGGAGCAGAGGGGTGGCCATCGCGACGACGCAGATCAGCGGTGCGATCGCGACGAGGGCCAGGGCGACGAGACCCTGGCGCAGCAGGGCGGTGCGGGCGATGGTCGGCAGTCCGCCGCCCTGCGGCGTCCTCGCGTACCACAGCAGGACCCTGGTGACCACGAGGTAGGTGGAGGCGGCGAGGAGGACCTCCGGGACGGAGTCGATGCCCCAGTCGAGTGGCTGCCAGGGTGACTCGACGGTCTGCACCTCGCCGAGGGCGCCGAGCACCAGAGCCGCCGCGCCGATCCCCAGGATGTCCACGGCGCCGTGCAGCAGCCCTTGCCACCAGCGGTGTCTGCGGGCGACGCCGACGAGGACGACGACGACCAGGGAGACCAGCGCGGCGGGCACCCAGCCGTAGAGCAGCAGCACCGCCAGGGTGAGGGAGGCACCGGAACCGGTCCCTCCCCACCAGCGGTCGCGGCCGAGCGCGACGAGATGGCCGACGATGATTCCGGTCAGGACGGCGAGGGACCAGCCGGCCCTGCCGTCGGGGAAGAGCGCGTGTCCCTCGCTCACGGTCCGGTAGAAACCGGTCGCGATCTGGACAACGGCGATCGCCATGGCAACGGCGCCCACTTTGGGCGTGAGGCCGACGAAACCTTGCAGCCGCGACACCGGTGCGGCGCTCTCGGTCGGTTTCATTCCGTCCCTCTCACAGCCGGCGATGCCGATGTCACCCGATGGTTCCGTTCCACGCCGCCACGACCCGGTTTCCCACCCCGCAGCCGGGCACGGCAGGTGCACGTCTCAACAGTAGGCCGCGGAGGGCTTCTACGGGCAGCGCTCTGACGCTCTTGCCCGAATGCGGACCGACCATCCGTCAGCATCTGCTATGCACCGATCGGGTGAACCGGCCGAAACCATGAAACCCTTGCCCCGATCCGCCCCTCTACACCCTTGATCGCCCCCTTGCGCACCATTCGCCCACCTCCCGGTCGTACGGCCACCGCTCCGTTCCGACGGACGCCGTTCTGTACCGATACCCCGCCCGGGGGCGGGGATCCGCCTACTGCGCCGGTTCCTCGGCCGGAACCACCGCCTCGCGGGCCGCATCCGGACCCTGTCCGAGCAGTACGGCGAAGCCGTCCTCGTCCAGCACCGGCACCTTCAACTGCATGGCCTTTTCGTACTTCGAACCGGGGTTGTCACCGACGACCACGAAGGAGGTCTTCTTCGAAACGGAACCTGTCACCTTCGCGCCGCGGCTCTGGAGCGCCTCTTTCGCGCCATCCCTGGTGTGGCCGACCAGCGTGCCGGTGACGACGACGGTGAGTCCTTCGAGCGGACGCGGCCCCTCGTCCTCCCCCGCGCTCTCGTCCTCCATCCGGACGCCGGCCTCGCGCCACTTGCGCAGGATCTCCCGGTGCCAGTCCTCGGCGAACCACTGCTTCACCGACGCGGCGATGATGGGACCGACCCCGTCGGCGTCGGACAGCTCCTTCTCGGTGGCCTCGTCGATCCGGTCGATGGAACGGAACTGACGGGCCAGCTCCGCGGCGGCGACCGGGCCGACATGGCGGATGGAGAGCCCGGTGAGGATCCGGGCCAGCGGTGCTTCCTTGGCCGCGGCGATGGCGTCGAGCATGGCGAGCGCGTTCTTCTTCGGCTCGCCCTGCTGATTGGCGAAGACCCAGGCGGTCTTCTCCTCGCCGGACTTCGGATCGCGCTTGGGCAGCCCGCTGTCCTGGTCCAGGACGTAGGCCCGGATCGGCAGCAGCTCCTCGATCGTCAGCCCGAACAGATCGCCCTCGTCGCGCAGCGGCGGCTCGGCGGGCTCCAGCGGCCTGGTGAGGGCCGCGGCCGCGACATAGCCGAAGTGGTCGATGTCGAGGCACTTGCGGCCCGCGAGGTAGGCCACGCGTTCGCGCAACTGGGCCGGGCAGGAGCGCGCGTTGGGGCAGCGGAGGTCGATGTCGGCCTCCTTCATCGGCCGCAGCTCCGTACCGCACTCCGGGCATTCGGTGGGCATGACGAACGCCCGCTCGGTGCCGTCACGGAGGTCGACGACCGGGCCGAGGATCTCCGGGATCACGTCGCCCGCCTTGCGGAGCACCACCGTGTCCCCGATGAGGACGCCCTTCGCCTTCACCACGTTCTGGTTGTGCAGGGTGGCGAACTCCACCTCGGAGCCCGCCACTTCGACCGGCTCGACCTGCGCGTACGGTGTGACCCGGCCGGTCCGGCCGACGCCGACCCGGATGTTGACCAGCTTGGTGTTGACCTCCTCCGGGGCGTACTTCCAGGCGATCGCCCAGCGCGGAGCGCGGGAGGTGGAGCCGAGCCGGCCCTGGAGCGGGATCTCGTCGAGCTTGACGACGACGCCGTCGATCTCGTGCTCCACGGAGTGCCGGTTCTCACCGAAGTACCTGATGAACTCCCTTACTCCGTCGAGGGAGTCCACCACCTTGTTGTACTTGGCGGTGGGCAGGCCCCATTCGTGCAGCAGCTCGTAGGCGTGCGAGAGGCAGTCGATGTCGAAGCCCTCGCGGGCGCCGATGCCGTGCACCACCATGTGAAGCGGGCGGGTGGCGGTGACCTTCGGGTCCTTCTGGCGCAGTGAACCGGCCGCCGCGTTGCGCGGGTTGGCGAACGGCTTGTCGTCGGCCTCGACGAGCCGGGCGTTGAGCTCCTCGAAGGCCTCCATCGGGAAGAAGACCTCGCCACGGATCTCGACCAGCGCCGGGATCCGGTCGCCCTTCAGCCGGTGCGGGATCTCGGCGATCGTACGGATGTTGGGGGTGATGTCCTCGCCGGTGCGGCCGTCGCCGCGGGTGGCGGCCCGGGTCAGCCGCCCGTGCTCATAGGTGAGGTTGACCGCCAGCCCGTCGACCTTCGGCTCGCACAGGAAGTGGTAGTCGGTGGTGCCGACGTCCCGGGCGATCCGCTCGCCCCAGGCGGCCAGCTCCAGATCGTCGAAGGCGTTGTCCAGCGAGAGCATCCGCTCCCGGTGCTCGACCGAGGTGAATTCCGTCCGGTAGGGGCCCGCGACCTTCTGCGTCGGCGAATCCGGGGTGCGCAGCTGGGGGTACGTGTCCTCCAGCGCCTCCAGCTCGCGCATCAGCCGGTCGAACTCGGCGTCGCTGACGACCGGCTGGTCGCTCACGTAGTACCGGAAGCGGTGCTCCTCGATCTGCTCGGCGAGCAGCGCGTGCTGCTCCTGGGCCTGTGCGGGCACCGTCGTCTGCTGTTCGCCGGCCATCGTCTCGTCCTCCCGTTACCCGTTGCCCCGTTACTCAGGGTTGTCTGCGAGCGATCTCGCGGCCCGGACGCAGTGGGCGAGCGCGGCGCGCGCGTACGCGGGCGAGGCACCCGCGAGCCCGCACGACGGGGTGATCACCACGGACTCCGTCAGAGTCCCCGGATTCAGCCCCAGCCTGCGCCACAACGTCCTGACACCCATGACGCTACCGCCCGGGTCCGACAATCCGCCCGAGGCCGGGTCGGTGCCCGGCACCACTCCGAGGAGAAGCTGGGTGCCGCCCTCGACGGCTTCGCCGATCGCTTCCTCCTCACGCTCGGTGAGCAGTGAGAAGTCGAACGAGATGCCGCCGGCCCCGGCCCTGCGCAGCAGCGCGAACGGCACCTCGGGCGCGCAGGTGTGCACGAGCGTCGTCCCGTCCCCGGCCGCCGCCAGGACGTCGCGCAGGGTGCCCTCGACGACCTGGCGGTCCACGGCCCGGTACGTGCGGTAGCCGCTGGCCGTCCTGACCCGCCCGCGCAGTACGGCGGTCAGGGACGGCTCGTCGAGCTGGAGGACCACTCGGGCGCCGGGCACCCTGCGCCGTACCTCCGCGAGGTGGGCGCGCAGCCCTTCCGCGAGTGAGCCCGCCAGGTCGCGGCAGGCTCCGGGGTCGCCGAGCGCGGCCTCGCCGCCCCGGCGCTCCAGTGCGGAGGCCAGCGTCCAGGGGCCGACGGCCTGGACCTTGAGCGGTCCCTCGTACCCCTGGGTGAACTCCTCCAGGGCGTCGAGGTCCTCGCCGAGCCAGGACCTGGCCCGGCGGGTGTCGCGTCCGGGCCGGTCGCTGATCCGCCAGCCGCTGGGCTCGACGTGCCCGTACAGGTCGACGAGCAGCCCGATGGTCCGCCCGATCATGTCCGCGCCGGGCCCGCGGGCGGGCAGCTCCGCCAGATGCGGCAGGCCCTCACCGCCCGCGAAGGAGCCGGTGACGGTCTTCGCCGCCTCCCGCGCGTCTCCGCCGGGCATGGACCCGATCCCGGTGGCCGGGCAACCGCTGAACTCGCTCTTCTCGCTCACACGGGAAGCCTAAGGCCGCGCCGGGCCACCACCGGCGCCGCGTCGCTCAGCGTCCGGGGCGCACCGTCAGGTCGTTGACCTCGGCGTCGCGCGGCAGGTCGATGGCCATCAGGATCGTGGTGGCCACCGACTCCGGGTCGATCCAGCGGGAGGGGTCGTACTCCTTGCCCTCCTGCTGGTGGACCTTGGCCTGCATGGGACTGGCGGTGCGCCCCGGGTAGACGGAGGTGACCCGGACACCGTTGGCGTGCTCCTCGTGGCGCAGCGAGTCGGCGAGGGCCTTCAGGCCGTGCTTGCTCGCGGCGTACCCGCTCCACTCGGCGTGCGCGGCGAGGCCGGCGCCGGAGTTCACGAAGAGGACGTGGCCCTGGGCGACGCGCAGCTGCGGCAGCAGGAGCCGGGTGATCTCGGCGGGCGCGACCAGGTTGGTGTTGAGCTGGAAGTGCCAGGCCTTGGGCGTGAGGTCACCGACCCGGCCGAGCTCGACCACACCCGCGACGTGCAGCAGCGAGTCGATCCGATCCGGCATCGCCTGCTGGGCGAACGCCCAGGAGAGCCGGTCCGGGTTGGAGAGGTCTCCGACGAGCGTACGGGCGCCGGGGTGGAGCCCGGCCAGCTCCTTGGCACGGCCCGCGTCGCGGGCCAGGAGCACGGTCTCGTCACCGCGCTCCAGCAGACGACGGGTGACGGCGGCTCCGATGCCGGAGCCGGCACCGGTGATGACATGAGTGGGCATGCCCTCATGATCGCACCCCCGCAGCCCCGTCACCGCAGGCCGGACCACTCCTCCAGGTAGGCCAGCGCGCCCACGCCGTCCTTGGCGAAGAACACCAGGTCGGTCAGCGGGACGGGCAGGAAGCCCTCGTCCTCCATGCGCTGGAACTGCTGGCGCAGCCCGTCGTAGAAGCCCGCCGTGTTGAGCAGGACGACCGGCTTGTCGTGCTTGCCGTGCTTCTTCAGCTCCAGGATCTCGGTCGCCTCGTCGAGCGTCCCGGTGCCGCCCACCATGATCACGACCGCGTCGGCCTTCTCCAGGAGCAGCGCCTTGCGCTCGGCCAGATCGCGCGCGATCACCATCTCGTCCGCGTCGGCCCGCGCCTTGGCCGCCAGGAAGTCCACCGACACCCCCACCAGCCGTCCGCCCGACTCCTGGACACCGTCGGCGACGACCTTCATCAGCCCGCTCTCCGAGCCTCCCCAGACCAGGGTGTGGCCGCCCTTGCCGAGCAGCTCGGCGAATTCGCGGGCGGGCCGGGTGTAGCGCTCGTCGAGGTCGGCGGCGGAGAGAAATACGCAGATCTTCATGGACCAACCGTAAGGGCCAGCGCCGACAGGCCCCCGCACCCTGTGGAAAACCGCCCCTGGCGGGGACCGGCGGGCAAGAGGGCCGGGGCTGGGGCCGAAGGCGGCGGGCTCGGGCCGCGAGCTGCGAAACCCGGCAACCGGGCAACCGGGGAACCGGGGAAGAATCCGGTCCGCGAAACGGCTGACCTTTACATGACTACGTCACCAGGACACCGCATCACGGTCGAGCCCGGCACCGAGCATGTACGTGTGGTCCGCGACGGGCAGGTGCTCGCCGAGAGCCGACGCCCGCTCGTCCTGCGCGAGACGGGCTGTCCGGTCCGCTACTACCTGCCGCCCGAGGACGTCCGTACCGAACTCATCACGGCCTCGGACACCCGAACCCACTGCCCGTTCAAGGGAGATGCCTCCTACTGGTCGCTCCCGGACGCCGCGGATCTCGTCTGGGCCTATCCGGAGCCGAAGCCCGAAGTCGCCGCGATCAAGGACCACTTCTGCTTCTACGACACCGAGATCGCTGCCGACTGATCATCAAGAACAGCCCTGACCTGGGCAATCGAAGAACTTCAGAAAAACTTCGGCTGGAGCGATGAGTTTTCGCGGGCCCGGCGGTCCACCCTCGCATGGACAAGATTCTCTCCCGCGACGGCACCTTGATCGCGTACCGGCGACGCGGTGAAGGCCCGCCGGTGATCCTGGTGGGCGGCTCGCTGGGCACCGCGGCGACCGAGGCGCCGCTGGCGCGGCTGCTCGCGCCGCACTTCCACGTCGTCACGTACGACAGGCGCGGCCGCGGCTCCAGCGGCGACAGCTCCCCGTACGCGGTGGAACGCGAGATCGAGGACCTGGCCGCGCTCGTCTCCGCGACGGGCGGCCGGGCCTCCGTCTTCGGCATGGGCGCCGGCGGGGCCCTGGCCCTGGAGGCGCAGGCCTCCGGCCTCCCCGTCGATCTGCTGGCCGTGTACGAACCGCCCTACACGCCGGGTGCCTCGGGCCTCCGGTACAAGGCGTGCTGCACCTCGCGCCTGCACCGGCTGCTGTCCGCCGGGGACCGCGCGGGAGCCGTCGAGCTGTTCCTGTCCGTGACGGGCGTGCCGGCCGACATGATCGCCCGCATGCGCCGCGCCCCGCTCTGGAGCGACCTGCTGGCGATGGCGCACACCCTCGCGTACGACGACGCGATCCTCGGCACCGGCGCGATCCCGGCCGCCCGCTTCGCCTCCGTCACGGCCCGCACGCTGGTGATCTGCGGCGGTTCCAGCCCCACCCCGTCCCGCCTCGCCTCCCGCGCCCTCGCGGACGCCCTCCCCCGCGCCCGCCACCGCACCCTGACGGGCCAGACCCGCGATCTGGCCCCGCAGGCGGTGGCCCCGGTCCTCACGGACTTCTTCACCAGGTCCGTATCCCTGCGTCAGGCTTCCTGACCCACGACCCGCCCCGCGCGGTCCCGCCCGTACGGGGGTCGGACGCGACCGCGCGGGGCGCCGCAGAGGCGTCCGGCCCCATGTCCCGGACGCCGATCCGGAGCGTCGGTGCCGCCACTGGATCGCACGGCGGCCGGCCCTCGGGGCGACGCACGGGGCCGCTGGCCAGCTTGGCTGTCAACACCTGTGCTTGGTAGTCGAGTTCGGTCAACTCGTGGGCGCCGAGGTTCGCATGACAGCGCTCTTCATTCTGTACGGACAGCGGCAACAACCGCGTCGAAGTTGCCGCAGTGAAGGGCACACACCTCGCGATCCGCGAGAGCTGACGCCCTGAGCGCGTCGTCACGACGAACCGAGCCGTACTCCCGCTCACGTGTGGTGGCGGCAAGGGCCTGCGACGCAGGCCTTTGCCGAGCGAGAGACGGCTGCGCCCGCTGCTCGACCGCATCCGTTGCTTTTCGGCCAGCAGGCAGCATCGCATCGCAATGGAAAATACAAACATGTGATGATCCCACTCGTGACCACGGGTGGGGACAGGACATCGAACCAACAACGACCGTCACGGCTGGCCGACTTGGTCGGCCTGGTGGCAACACCGATACCGGACGCGCCGGAGGCTCACGCGCCGACGCCTGACATCGGGGCCGATCCGCCGGCTGCTGCGCGTCGGGAGTTCGCGGTGCTGCTGGGCGAGTTCCGTCGTACGGCGGTACTGGTCCCGTTCGACGCATCGGGGAGCCTGTGGTCGGCCGACCGGAACGGCGTGCGGTGAATCTGCGCGTTCTCGGACGAGGAGGCACTGGCCCGGTTCGCCTACGCACAGGGTGATGTCGGCAGGGAGTGGATGTACCGGACGGTTCTGGGCGCGCGGTTGCTGGATGTGCTGGTGCCGCTGCCGTTCCAGGGAAAAAGCTTGTCGTTACGAACGGCGGATATTCCGGACCGCTGTGGTGAAATCTGGGGACGCATAGAATGACTTCGCGAGCGACGCGATGCATGGCACTTCTGTCCAGGTTCGGCGAGCTGGCCTGGTTCAAGCTCATATCAGAACCGGATCCCCTTCGCGGACGCCAACAAGTCCCTTACCTTGCGTGGAGATACACCTCACCCGGAGAGAGAACTACGGAAATTTTCGAGAGCGCAGTGACTGATCCCCCGATGCAGCTCAAATGGACCTTCGATCCATCTGCGAGGAATTGGTTCATCACCCCCTCTCGCATCGTCCGAGAGTTGCAAGAGCGCGGCAATTCTGAATTTCAGAAGATCATGTGTGAAATCAAAGATGAAGACCATGAATTTTGCATCACGGCTCTGCATGATTTCGACAGAATGATTTCCTTCCTGGAAGAAATCCCGCTTCCTGCGGAGGACACGTAGACGCGACAGCGGTGGCGGCGATGGCGATTGCTGTTGCGCGTTTACTCTGCCGAGGCCAGAAAACTAGGAAGCCCGGCACGCTTTGGAACGCACTGAAACGGTACGGAACGTTCCCCGGCCCCTTTGCTCCGCCTCGCACTCGCACTCGCACTCGCACTCGCACTCGCACTCGCACTCGCACGAATTCATATTCTCGGCGCACTGGTTTCGACGCCGAGGGAATGGTCGCTCTCGGATTACGACAGCGACATCGGAACACACCGATCGCACCGCTCCCAACGTACGCAAATACAATCCATTCTCGCGAGACATAGCTGTTTCCCCCTGCCGCTCCCGTGCAGGGGCTGTTGCACATGAGCCGACGGAGCCGCTCGGGCGGCGGACAAAGGATCGGCGTAGCTCCGGAGGTCGTCCAGGTCAGCCGGACGTCGTCGCTGCCGCCGTCTCCCGTCGCGCCGTCGTCGCGATCGTCGCCGAGCCGACCACGCGGGTGCCGTCGTACAGGACGATCGCCTGGCCGGGGGCCACGCCCCGTACCGGCTCGGTGAAGGTGACGTGGAGCGTGCCGTCGGTCAGTTCCGCCGTCACCTCCGTCTCGCCGCCGTGGGCGCGGAGCTGGGCGGTGTAGGTGCCGGGGCCCGCCGGGGCGGTGCCGCACCAGCGGGGCTTGATGGCGGTGAGGGCGGTGACGTCGAGGGACTCGGCCGGGCCGACCGTCACCGTGTTGTTCACCGGGGAGATGTCCAGGACGTAGCGCGGCTTGCCGTCGGGGGCGGGGTGGCCGATGCGCAGGCCCTTGCGCTGGCCGATGGTGAAGCCGAAGGCGCCCTCGTGGGTGCCGACCTTCGTGCCCGACTCGTCGACGATGTCGCCCTCGGCGGTGCCGAGGCGGCTCGCCAGGAAGCCCTGGGTGTCGCCGTCGGCGATGAAGCAGATGTCGTGGCTGTCGGGCTTCTTGGCGACCGCGAGTCCCCGGCGCTCGGCCTCGGCGCGGATCTCGTCCTTGGTGGTGAGGGTGTCGCCGAGCGGGAACATCGCGTGGGCGAGCTGCTTCTCGTCCAGGACGCCGAGGACGTACGACTGGTCCTTGGCCATGTCGGAGGCGCGGTGCAGCTCGCGGCCGCCGTCCTCGCCCCGGACGACGGTGGCGTAGTGGCCGGTGCAGACCGCGTCGAAGCCGAGCGCGAGGGCCTTGTCGAGGAGCGCGGCGAACTTGATCTTCTCGTTGCAGCGCAGGCACGGGTTGGGGGTGCGCCCCGCCTCGTACTCGGCGATGAAGTCGTCGACGACGTCCTCGCGGAAGCGTTCCGCCAGGTCCCAGACGTAGAACGGGATGCCGATGACGTCCGCCGCGCGGCGGGCGTCGCGGGAGTCCTCGATCGTGCAACAGCCGCGCGCCCCGGTACGGAAGGACTGCGGGTTGGCGGAGAGGGCGAGGTGCACACCGGTCACGTCGTGGCCCGCCTCGGCGGCGCGGGCCGCCGCGACGGCGGAGTCGACACCGCCCGACATGGCGGCGAGGACTCGGAGGGGGCGCTGGGAAGTCTCAGTCATAGCTCCACCAGGGTACGGGTCGCCGGGAACCGAACGCGCTCGGATATGCGTTGTGGATCACATGGGGACCAAGGGGACATCGGGCGCCAAGAGCTCCGGGGGCGCGAAGTCCGGGCGCGGCATCAGCCGGCGCGGGCTGCTGATCGGCGCCGCGGTCACGGCCGTGGGCACCGCGGCGCTGGCGCGGGAGCAGCTGGAGCACGCCTGGTGGCGGCTGCCGGGGGTGGCGAAGCCCCGGAAGCCCGGCGAGGTGGATTACGCGCGCGCCCAGTGGATATCGGCCTCCTCGGCGAACTGGCGGCGGGCCGACCGCCCCGACGACTACACGATCGACCGGGTCGTCATCCATGTCACCCAGGGCAGCTACCAGAGCGCGGTGAAGGTCTTCCAGGACCCGGGACACGGGGCGGCGGCGCATTACGTGGTGCGCAAGGACGGCCATGTGACGCAGATGATCCGTGAGCTGGACGTGGCGTTCCACGCGGGGAACAGGTCGTACAACGAGCGCAGTGTCGGGATAGAGCACGAGGGCTTCGTGGACCGGCCGCAGGACTTCACGGCCGCGATGTACGGGGCCTCGGCGCGGCTCACGGCGGCGATCTGCGCGCGGTACGGGATGCCGGTGGACCGGGAGCACATCGTCGGGCACGTGGAGGTACCGGGCGCGGACCACACCGATCCGGGCAAGCACTGGGACTGGGACCGGTATCTGAAGCTGGTCCGGGCGGCGGAGAAGGAGATGACCACCACGCGCAAGGGGTGACCTCGGAGCCCGCCCTGCCGCCGGGGCAAGGGGTGACCTCGGAGCCCGCCCTGCCGCCGGGCGGGCCCGGGGTCAGGTGTACGGTCCCGGGCTCAGCTGAGGCCCGCTGTCCGTGCCCGTTCCACCGCCGGTCCGATCGCGCGGGCCACCTCGTCGATGTCCTGCTTGGTGGACGTGTGGCCGAGCGAGAAGCGCAGGGTGCCGCGGGCCAGGTCCGGATCGGTGCCGGTGGCCAGCAGTACGTGGCTGGGCTGGGCGATCCCGGCGGTGCACGCGGAGCCGGTGGAGCACTCGATGCCCTGGGCGTCCAGCAGCAGGAGCAGGGAGTCGCCCTCGCAGCCGGGGAAGGTGAAGTGGGCATTGGCGGGGAGCCGGCCGCCGGGGGCCGGGTCGCCGCCGAGTACGGCATCGGGCACGGCCGCCAGCACGGCCGCGACCAGTGCGTCGCGCAGTCCGCCGATCTCACGGGCGAACTCCTCGCGCCCGTCGGCGGCCAGCCGCCCCGCGAGGGCGAAGGAGGCGATGGCGGGCACATCGAGGGTGCCCGAGCGGACGTGCCGTTCCTGGCCGCCGCCGTGGAGCACGGGTACGGGGGTGTACTCGCGGCCGAGCAGGAGCGCGCCGATACCGAAGGGGCCGCCGATCTTGTGCCCGCTGACCGTCATCGCGGCCAGCCCGGACCGGGCGAAGTCGACCTCCAGCTGACCGAACGCCTGCACCGCGTCCGCGTGCATCGGTACGTCGAACTCGCGGGCCACGGCGGCCAGTTCACGTACCGGCATGATGGTGCCGATCTCGTTGTTGGCCCACATCACGGTGACCAGCGCGACATCGTCGGGGTCACGGAGGATCGCCGCGCGCAGGGCGTCCGGGTGGACGCGCCCGTGCCGGTCGACGGGGAGGTATTCGACGTTCGCGCCCTCGTGTTCGGCGAGCCAGTCGACGGCGTCCAGCACCGCGTGGTGCTCGACCGGGCTGGCCAGCACCCTGGTGCGGCGGGGGTCGGCGTCGCGGCGGGCCCAGTAGAGGCCCTTCACGGCGAGGTTGTCGGCCTCGGTGCCGCCGGAGGTGAAGACCACCTCGCTGGGGCGTGCGCCGAGGGCGTCGGCGAGGGTCTCTCTCGACTCCTCGACGGTACGGCGGGCCCGGCGCCCGGCGGCGTGCAGGGAGGACGCGTTGCCGGTGACGGCGAGCTGGGCGGTCATCGCCTCGATCGCTTCCGGAAGCATCGGCGTGGTCGCGGCGTGGTCGAGGTAAGCCATGGTGGGCTCGATTCTACGAGCCCGCCGCGGGGCGTACGGCGGGCGCACCCGCGCACGGCCCGGTGCGGTCTTCCTGCACGGCCCGGTGCGGTCTTCCTCGCCCCGCCCCCGGGTCCGTCCGGGCGGGGAGCATGTCGGGGCTCCGCTCCCGGCCCGGCGAAGTCCCGGGCGAGGAGCCCGTTCCCGGTGACGACGAGCCCGTTCCCGGTGACGAGGAGGGGCTGCTCGGTGACGAGGAGGGGCTGCTCGGCCCCGGTGGCTCTGTCGGTACGCGCGGTGGAGCGCGCTCTGTCGTTTTGGCGACATGTCGCAAGCACGGCAGGGAAAAGGCTGGTGCGGCCGATCAGTGGAGCCCCAGTCTTGAGCCGCACCGCGTGTCCATCCCCTTGCCTTCCGGAAAGGTTCCGATGCACAGACGGTATCGCTCTGCCGCCGTACTGGCGGCAGGAGTCCTCATCGCCACCTTGGCCCCAACCTCCTCCGGCGCGAGCGCCGCCCCGGCGCCCGCCTCCGTCGGCGCGAACTCCGCCGGCCGCCCCCAGGTCAGCGCCGTCACGCTCGTGACCGGTGACCGGGTGCGGCTGGAAACCTTCCCCGGCGGCCGGAAGGCCGTCTCCGTCGAGCCGGCCTCGGGCGCTTCGCAGGCCGACTTCACCCAACTGGAGATCGACAAGCAGCTGTACGTGCTGCCCCGCGCCGCGCTCCCGTACATCGCCTCCGGCAAACTGGACCGGCAGCTGTTCAACATCACCTCCCTGGTCAAGCAGGGGTACGACGACGCCCACACCTCCGCCATCCCGCTGATCGCCCGCTACACCGGCGGCACGAACCCCACGTCCAAAGGGGCGCCCACCGGTTCGCGCAAGGGCCTGGTCATCAAGAGCCTGCGCGGCTCGGCACTGAAGGCGGACAAGAAGCAGGCCGGGCGCTTCTGGAAGGCCATCGACGACGACGCGCTCGCCAGGAGCGGCGCCGAGGGCGGTGCGAAGAACGCTTCCAAGAACTCCTCCTTCAAGAACGCGGCCTTCGAGGGCGGCGTCGAGAAGCTGTGGCTGGACGCGAAGGTCCACGCCTCCCTCGATCGCAGCACCGCGCAGATCGGTGCGCCCGAGGCGTGGCAGGCCGGCTACGACGGACACGGCGCGACCGTCGCCGTCCTGGACACCGGCGTCGACGCCACCCACCCCGACCTGGCCGGGAAGCTCGGCGAGGTACGCAACTTCACCGACGGCCCCAGCGCGAACGACGGCCACGGCCACGGCACCCACGTCGCCTCCACCGTCGCCGGCAGCGGCGCCGCCTCGGGCGGCTCGCGCAAGGGCGTGGCACCGGGTGCCCGGCTGCTGATAGGCAAGGTGCTCGACGACGCCGGCTCCGGCTCGTACTCCGCCATCATGGGCGGCATGGACTGGGCCGCCCACTCGGGCGCCGACATCGTCAGCATGAGCCTGGGCGGCGACGCCACCGACGGCACGGACATACTCAGCCTCGTCCTCGACGACCTCAGCAAGGAGACCGGCACCCTCTTCGTCGTCGCGGCGGGCAACACGGGGTCCGACTACTCGGTGGGCTCCCCGGGCGCCGCGGCGAGCGCGCTGACCGTGGGCGCCGTCGACCGCGACGACGAGCTGGCCCCCTTCTCCAGCCGCGGCCCGCGCGTCGGGGACAACGGCGCCAAGCCCGACCTCACCGCTCCCGGCGTCGGCATCGTCGCCGCCCGCGCGGCCGGCACGTCCATGGGCGACCCGGTGGACGCGGCCTACACCACCGCCTCGGGTACGTCCATGGCGACCCCGCACGTGGCGGGCGCTGCGGCGATCCTGGCCGGGCAGCACCCCGACTGGAGCGGCCCGCAGCTCAAGGACGCGTTGATGAGCACGACGCGTACCGCCCCCGACCGGACGGTCTACGAGCAGGGCACCGGCCGGGTGGATGTGGCCCGCTCGGTGCGCCAGCGGGTGCGCGCCACCGGCACCACCAGCTTCGGCACCCTGACCCCGGACGCGGGCCCGCAGAAGGTGGACGTCACCTATACCAACGACGGTGACGCGTCCGTCTCGCTCGCCCTGGACACCACCTTCGACAAGCTCTACGGCTCCCCGGCCCCGGCGGCCGCCATGGACGCCCCCGAGCAGGTCACCGTGCCCGCCCACGGCACCGCAGACGTGACCGTGACCCTTGACGCGTCCGCACTGCCGGAAGGTGTCTACGGCGGCCGTCTCACCGCCACCTCGGCCGACGGGCAGACCGTCGCGCACACCGTTCTCTCCGCGGCGAAGGACCCGGTCACGCACAAGGTCACCGTGCGCGGCATCGATCGCGCCGGGCAGCCGGCGACCATCTGGCCGCTGATCCTGCTGGGCCCCACGGGCCGCTTCGACGTCGTCCAGGCGGTGCCGGCGGGGCAGAGCCTGACGGTGGCCCTCCCCGAGGGCAGTTACTACCTGCACGGTGTCATCACGCAGGCCTCGGAGGAGAACGTCTCCAGCAGCCTGGTGGTCGACCCCCGGCTGCGGGTGGGCGGCGCCATGGACCTGGTGCTCGACGCGCGCAAGGCGGTCCCCGTGGAGATCCGGACCCCCAAGCCCGCCGAGCAGCGGGGCTCGATGGTCTTCTCCACCCACTGGAAGTCCGGCGACCGGGAGTTCACCAGCTCCTTCACCAACGGACACAGCGGCGGTCAGCTCCTCTATGTCACGCCCACCGAGAAGTTCACCGAGGGAACCTTCGAGTTCACCTCCCGCTGGCAGCTGACGGCAGCGATGCTCCGCGCACGCGCGGTCTCCGGCGCCCGCGCATCCGATGTCCCCGTCCGTCTGCTGCACAACTCCCCCGCCGTGGAAGGCACACGAAGCCTGCGGGTGGTGGACGCCGGTCACGGACGCCCCGAGGACTACGCGGCGCTGCGCGCACGGGGCATCGACGTCCGCGGAGCGGCGGTGCTCGTGGAACTGGAGGGCGTGGAGTACGACGAGGCGGTGGCCACGGCCGCCCGGGAGGGGGCCGCGGCCGCCGTCACCACCGCCGGCGGCGACAGGTACGCGGCAGCCACCTGGCAGCCGGTGGGCCAACGGCTGCCGGCGATCGGGCTCTACGCCTCCCACGCCGCCGCACAGCGGCTGCGCGCCCCGGGCACCGTGCTGAAGCTGAGGGGGACCCCGGAAAGCCCCTACCTCTACGACGTCGTGCAGGTCGCCGAACAGCGCATCCCGGAGCACGTCGTCCACAAGGTCGGGCCGAAGAACACGGCCACCGTGGTCTCGCGCTACCCGGACACCGGCGGGACGCGCTACGTCACGGAGAACCGGCCGTCCTGGCGTCCGTGGGAGGGCGTGTACCTCTCCCAGCAGGCCCGGTACGTCCGCACCGGGCAGGCGCGGACGGAGTACGTGAGCGGTCCCGCCGACACCCGGTGGCTGCACTGGGTCAACCCCCGCAACGCCTGGGCGGGCCAGGCCGCGGGGACCGGAATGTTCGGCTCCCTGCGCACCTACCGGCCCGGTGAGCGCGTCACGGAGAGCTGGTACGCCCCCGTGGTGCGCCCGGCGATCCCCCGGGGCGTCGAAGGGCTCGCCTACCGCGAGGGCGACCAGCTGACCATCGGGATACCCGAGTTCGCCGACAGCGCCTCCGGCCACTACGGCTACGCTCTGCCCCGCAAGGACGCCAACACCCCTTACCCCGACGAGACCCGGGCCGTACTCCGTCACGACGGCGAGATCCTCGCCGAAGGCCCCCGGGCGTGGGGCCCCTTCCCCGCGGGCGGGAGCGACGGCCGTTACCAGTTGGACCTGGACGTGAAGCGCACCAGCCCCGAGGGCACCCTCTCGCGGGCCACCAGCACCCGCTGGTCGTTCACGGCCCCGCGCCCGGCCGAGGGCGCGCGGTCCCCGCTTCCGCTCCTCCAGCTCGACTACGACGTGGCCACCGACCTCCGGGGCGCCGCCCCCGACTCGGGGTCCTTCGCCTTCGGAGTGAGCGCCCGTCACCAGGACGGCCTGACGGGCCGTTCCGTGAAGGGCATGGAGGTGTCCGTCTCGTACGACGACGGCGGGCACTGGCGGGCGGCGAAGGCTTCCGCCCGGGGCGACGGCGCCTACCGTGTCCGGGTCACCCACCCCTCGACGGCCCGCACCAGCGGGTACGTCACGCTGCGGGTCCGCGCCTGGGACGACGCGGGCAACGAGGTGACGCAGGAGATCGAGCGGGCGTACGCGCTCAGGTAGTACGCGAGATCCGGAAGCCGCGGCCGGCCCCGGTCGCGGCTTCCGTGCGTCCCTCAGGACAGCCAGTCGCGCCGCGCCGCCTGCCACACCAGCTGTGTACGCGTCGTCGCGCCCGCCCGCTGCATCAGCGCGGTGATCCGGCGCTGCACCGTGCGCTGGCTGACCCGCAGCTGGGTGGCGATCGCCTTGTCCGTCACGCCCGCGACGACCAGGGAGAGCAGATAGCGCTCGTCGTCGGCGAGACTGCCGCCCGGGCCCATGCCGTCGGGGAAGTCGGCCAGCTCGCCCGCCTCCGTGACGTGCAGTGGGGTCCCCGCCGCCCAGTGGATGTCGAACAGGGCGACGAGGGCGTCCAGGAGAGTGCTGCTGCGGATGATCGCGGCGGTCGGCTCGCCGCGGGTGCCGGTCGGGCTGCCCGGCATCAGCGGGCAGACGGCGACAGAGCTGTCGACGATGACCATGCGTACGGGGAGTGCGCTGGTGGCACGGGCCACTTCCCCGGCGCGGATGCCCTGGGCGACGTTGTCGACCATGCCGGGCTGCTCCAGGCAGGCCCGTTCGTAGATCGCCTCGTAGCGGATGCCCTTGGCGAGCAGCTCGAACTCCTCGTCGTTGTCCTGGGCGCGCAGCGCCACGGGATCGGCCTTGCAGAACCACCGCAGGTCACTGCGGGCCCCGTAGGCGAGTTGACGCAGCTGCTGACGGATGGCGCCGGCCCCGGTGATCACCTCGACCAGTTGCCCGGCGTCATGGCGCCGGCCGCCCGCCCGGTACTCCTCGGCCAACTGCTCCACTCCACGCCGCGCCCACTCCAGCGCTTCCTGGCCGCGCGACAGCAGAGGCTGGAGCGCCACGTCCGGCGGGACGGGTACGTAACGCATTCCGCCGTCGCCCGGCAGCCGCCCGACCAGGCCCTTGTCATGCAGGGAGGACAGAAGCGACGCCGCCTCGCGTTCCCGGATGTGGAGCCGCTGGACGATCTCGTCCACGCCCGCACCCCGTACCTCCACCAGGTGGCGGTAGACCCGCTCCTCCGCTGCCCCGATCCCCGCTATCTCCAGCACGCACCCTCTCCCTCGCCGCAGCCCACCCCAGACGGACGCCCGCTGTGCCATCCATGATCGAACAGGATGCGGGCGGCCCTGTCGAGCGACCGGAGGACACCACGGTCTCCGCGGGCCCGGGGCGGGACGTACGGCGGGCACCCGGTGTCCCGGGACCCGAGCACCGCGGCGGCGAGGTCCGCTCCGCCCGGTTCAGCCGCCGAAGTTCCAGGCGACGACGCCGTTTCCGGCGACGAGGAAGGCGAGGACCACGAGGTCGGCGATGCCGAGCGCGAGCCCGAGCAGGGCGCGGCCGCGGCGGGACGTGGACCGGACGAGGGCGAGTATCGCCATCACGATGGCGGCCGGGCCGAGCAGGATGTTCATCACCAGCAGGCCGACGAGCCCGAGCACGAACGAGGCCACGGCCAGCCCATCGGCGTCCCGGGTGCCGCGCGACGGCCCCTTCGGCGCGGTGGCGACGTCGGTTCCTGGAGCGGCTTCGGCGGGAGTCGCCCCGTCCGCCCCGGGCCGGCGGATCGGTGTGGTGAGTGTCATGACACGGGCTCCTTCGTATCGGTGGCCGGAAGGGGAATCGGACCGGCGGCCGGAGCAACGGCCGCGACGGCAGGGACAGCCGGGACAGCCCGGGCGGTGGTCACTGCGAACGGCGCCGCGCACCCGTCCGCTCCCGCACGGCGAAGACCAGCAGCCAGCAGCCGATCGCGGCGGTGCATACGAGGCTCAGCGGCAGCGGGATCTGGGCCACCGCTCCGAGCACGATCCCGAGCAGGAGCAGGGCGACGACGAGGGCGATCATGTTCAGCCTTTCCGCGGGCTCTCCACGAGCATTTGAGAGTACGACTGTTCACTGACTTGCCAGTCTAGACCCGCCCATCACTTCCCCACTCCGGAGAACAGTTGTTTACTGAATGGCATGAGTCACACCTTCGGCGTCCGCCAGACCCAGAAGCTGAGAACCCGTCAGGCGCTGCTGGACGCCGCACTCGGACTCCTGGAGCATCAGAGCCTCAGCAGCCTCGGGCTGCGCGAGGTGACCCGGGCCGCGGGCCTCACGCCCACCGCCTTCTACCGGCACTTCGACGACACCGCCGCGCTCGGTGTGGCACTCGTCGAGGAGGCGCTGGGCAGCCTGCACGGAATGATCGGCGCGGTCCTCGCCGAGACCGGCGACAGCGAGGAGCGCCTGGGGCGCGGCGTCGAGCTGATCCTGCGCCATGTCGGCGAACAGCCCGCCCACTTCCGCTTCATCGCCCGGGAACAGCACGGCGGCGCGGGCCCGGTCCGCGCGGCCATAGCGGCCCAACTGCGGCTCTTCGCGGAGGAAGTGGCGGCGGCCATCGCGGGAGAACCGCAGTCACGGGGGTGGAGCGAGGAGGACCTGCTGATGCTGGGAGGTCTCTATGTCGACCTCATGGTGATCACCACGTCGGCGCTGCTGGACGTGGGACCGGGCGGCGAGCAGGAGGTGGCCCGGGTGGCCCGCCGCCGGCTGAGGCTGATCAACCTCGGCCGGCTGCACTGGCTGGACGACACGGGCGGCGCCGGCACCCCTTGAGGCCGCGCCGGCCCCTCAGGGCCCGCCCGCTTCCCCGTACAGCTCCACGACCGCCACCGCGTGACGCAGGAGGACGTCCCGCGCCTCGGGCGGCGAGACCACTTCCACGTTCGGGCCGAAGGAGAGCAGGGCGCGGGCCCACTCGACCGAGTCCACGGCCAGCTCGGCCCGCACCCACTCCCCGCACCCGTCTCCGGCCGCGCCCACCTCCGGGCCGTCGGAACCGTCCGGGTCCTCCGGGCCGCCCGGGCCGTCCAGGTCGTCCGGCTGCGGCTCCCCCGTCAGTGCCCCGCCGTGCAGGCGTACGAACAGATCGAGCCGGGAGCGGTGCACGCGTACCGACAGCCGCACGCGCCCCGGCCGTTCCTCGACCTGTCGGCGCAGGGCGTCCCACAGGTCCGCCAGTTCCACCCCGGGCCGCCGCACGACCGCTTCGTCCGCGAGGGTGGCGCGCCGCACCCGGTCGGCCCGGAAGAGCCGGGGCACCCCGTCCCGGTCCGCCACCAGGTACCAGACGCCCGCCTTCACGACGAGGCCGTACGGATCGACGGTGTAGGTGCGCGGGGTGCCCGTACCGCTGTGGCGGTAGTCCAGCCGCAACCGCCGGTCGGCGAAGACGGCGTCGTGGAGTTCGGCCACGTCGACGGCGGGCTGCGGGCCGCTCATCCAGCGCACCGGGTCGACCAGGATCCGCCTGCTGGTCAGCTCGGCGGCGGGCCGGTGCGGTTCGGGCAGGGCGGCCATCACCTTGCGCAGCGCGGAGCCGAGCGCCTCGTCGAGGCCGAGCGCGGCATGGGCGCCCTCGGCGGCGAGGACGAAGAGGGCACGGGCCTCGTCGGCGGTGAGCCCGGTGACATCGGTGCGGAACCCGGGCAGCAGCGCGATGCCGCCGTGCCGCCCGCGCTCGGCGTAGACCGGGACGCCGGAGGCGGACAGCGCCTCGATGTCGCGGTAGATGGTGCGTACGGAGACTTCGAGGCGCTCGGCCAGCTCGGTGGCGGGCACCAGACCGCGGGTCTGGAGCAGCAGGAGGATCGAGAGCAGCCGGTCGGATTTCACCTCACCAGCCTCTCGCGTCCGCGACCCTCGCCCGTGCCCCGCCCCCGCCTCTGCCCCTGTCCAGTTCCCGGCGTCCCTGCCCGGCGCCCCGGTGCCTCTGTCCAGTTCCCGGCGTCCCTGCCCGGCGCCCCGGTGCCTCTGCCCAGTTCCCCCGGCCGCCGCCGGCCGTCAGGAGCGCGGTGCGCGGGCCAGCTGGCGGGACTGGGCCACCAGCCGGTCCGCGCTGTCCCAGACCTCCGCGTCCTCCTCCAGGAAGCCGCCCGCGAGGTTGCGGGTGGTGATGGAGACGCGCAGCGGGCCGGGGGCCGGGCGGCAGCGGATGTGGGTGGTGAGCTCGATGGTGGGCGTCCAGCCCTTGATACCCAGCTCGAACGAGGTGGGCGGCAGCGCGTCGACGGTGAGCAGCAGCGAGAGCGGGTCGGCGTCGCGGCCGTCCGAGAGACCGAACCAGCCGCGCATCTCGCCCTTGCCCGAGGGTGCGCCGACGGCCCAGCCGACCGTCGCCGGGTCGAGCTTGATGTCGAGCCGTCCGGTGATGGCGGAGCTGCCGGGGATCGGGGCGGGGCCGTCGCCCGGGCCGAGGCAGTACTCCACCGGCGGGATGGCCGGCGGCTTCGCCGACGTACGGACCTCGTCGGACAGTCCGTCCAGGTCGCCGTAGGTGGCGATGACCCGGATGCGCTCGACCTCCGTACCGTCCTGCGCGAACTGGAAGAGGGAGGCCTGACCGGTGGAGAGGGTACGGCCGGTACGGACGGTCTGGGTCCGGATCACCGCGGGGCCGGGGACGGAGGCGGTGAGGTAGTGCGCCGAGACGGAGAAGGGGTCCGGGTGCGGCAGGGCCTGGCCGAGCGCACGACCCAGCATGGCCAGCAGATATCCACCGTTGACGGCTTGGATGATCGTCCATCCGGCGGAGAGTTCGGCGTCGTAGACGCCGTCCTCGCGAAGGGTGACGGCGGTGTCGCGGTCGAACTCGCTGTCCCCGATGGTCGCCTGTCCGGTCCGCGCCGCCTGCTCTGCTGCCTGTGCCATGCGATGCACCGTACACCGATTGTATTACTGAGCGGTAGCTTTTTGGCTGGAACGGTCTCGCGAAATATGTCTCACGGAACACGTCTCGCGGAATGCGTCTCAGGTGGCCGCCGGGCTCTCCTCGGCCGACGCGGACTTCCGGTTGTAGGCGCGCGGGGCCCGCCAGTGGTAGCGCATCGCCAGCAGCCGCAGCACGAAGGCGACGATCACGGCGGTGCCGCTGGTGAACGCGTTGAGCGTGTCGAAGCGGATGCAGAGGACGATCATCGCGGCGCCGACGATGGCGGGCACCGCATACAGATCGCGGTCCCAGCGCAGCAGCGAGGGCACCTCGTTGGCCAGCACGTCACGCAGCACACCGCCGCCGACCGCGGTGGCGAGACCGAGGGCCGCCGACGCGGTGAGCCCCAGGCCGTAGTCGTACGCCTTGACCGTGCCCGTGACGCAGAACAGTCCCAGGCCCGCCGCGTCGAAGACATTGACGCCGACCTGGATCCGCTCGACGTGCGGGTGCATGAAGAACACCAGGACGGCGGCGAGCAGCGGGGTGGTGAAGTAGCCGAGATCCGTGAAGGCCGCGGGCGGGACCGCCCCGATGACGATGTCACGGAACAGCCCCCCGCCCAGCGCGGTCACCTCGGCGAGCACCGCGATGCCGAAGACATCGAAGTTCTTGCGTACGGCGAGCAGAGCGCCGGAGATCGCGAAGACGAAGATTCCGACGATGTCGAGCGCATGCTGGACGGAGGGCGTGAACAGTTCGTTGAGCACCGGGCAATTGTGCCGGTACTACTCCTTCGTGCTGTCCTCCGGCGTATCGGGCGAGGAGGCGCCACCCTCCGCCCCGGTCGCCCCGGCGGCCTCCGGCTTCTGCACGTCGACGATCTGGATCGCCTCGCGCGCCGCCGCGGTGACCGTCTCGCCGGGCACCTGGTCGGGCGCGTTCTCCGGGTGGTGGCAGGCCACCTGGTGCCCGGTCTTCAGCGCGGCCAGCGGCGGTTCCTGCGTCTTGCAGACCTCCGTCGCCTTCCAGCACCGGGTGTGGAAGCGGCAGCCGCTGGGCGGCGAGATCGGCGAGGGCACGTCGCCCTTGAGCAGGATCCGCTCGCTCTTGACCGACCGGCGCCTGGGGTCCGGGATCGGGACCGCCGAGAGCAGCGCCTTCGTGTACGGGTGCATCGGCGCCCGGTAGAGCGACTCGCGGTCTGCGAGCTCCACGATCTTGCCGAGGTACATCACCGCGATCCGGTCCGAGACGTGCCGGACCACCGACAGGTCGTGGGCGATGATCACGTACGTGAGGCCCAGCTCGCTCTGGAGGTCGTCGAGCAGGTTCACCACCTGCGCCTGGATCGACACGTCCAGCGCCGACACCGGCTCGTCCGCCACGACCATCCTGGGGTTGAGCGCCAGTGCGCGGGCGATCCCGATGCGCTGGCGCTGACCGCCGGAGAACTCGTGCGGGTAGCGGTTGTAGTGCTCGGGGTTCAGGCCCACGACCTCCAGCAGCCGCTGCACCTCCTTGCGGACGCCACCGTCCGGCGTGACGCCCTGAAGCTTGAAGGGGGCGCCCACGATCGTGCCGATCGTGTGCCGTGGGTTCAGCGAGGAGTACGGGTCCTGGAAGATCATCTGCATGTCCCGGCGCATCGGGCGCATGCCGCCCACGCCGAGGTGCGTGATGTCCCTCCCCTCGAACTCGATCTTCCCCGCGGTGGGTTCGAGCAGCCGGGTGATCAGCCGGCCCATCGTCGACTTGCCGCAGCCGGACTCGCCGACGACGCCCAGGGTCTCGCCCGAGCGCACCTCGAAGTCGATCCCGTCGACGGCCTTCACCGCACCGGCGTTGCGCTGCAGCAGCCCCTTCTTGATGGGGAAGTGCTTCTGCAGCCCGGTCACCTTGAGCAGCACCTCGCGGGAGGCGGTGTCACCGGCCGACCTCTGCGCCGGAACGTCGACGCCCTTGTCCTCGCTCGTCACGGCCTTGTCCTCGCTCACAGCTTGGGCGCAATCTCTTCGGTCCAGATACGCTCCCGCTGCTCCGGCGACAGGTGGCAGGCCGCCCAGTGCCGGCCGCCGACCTCCTGGAGCTCGGGCCGTACGGTGCGGGTGACGTCGTCCTTGGGCACGTCCGCGTACGGGCAGCGCGGGTTGAAGGCGCAGCCCGACGGGATGTTGATGAGCGACGGCGGGGAACCCTTGACCGGGATGAGCCGGTCGGTCTGGTCGCGGTCCAGGCGCGGCATCGAGCCCAGCAGGCCCCAGGTGTAGGGGTGCCGGGGCTCGTAGAACACCTTCTCGGCCGGTCCGCGCTCCACGCAGCGCCCGCCGTACATCACCAGGATGTCGTCGGCGAGCTCGGCCACGACGCCCAGGTCGTGGGTGATGATGATGACCGCGGAGCCGAACTCCTTCTGCAGGTCCCGGATCAGGTCGAGGATCTGCGCCTGGACGGTGACGTCCAGCGCGGTCGTCGGCTCGTCGGCGATCAGCAGCTCGGGGTTGTTGACCAGCGACATGGCGATCATCGCGCGCTGGCGCATACCGCCGGAGAACTCGTGCGGGTAGCTGTCGACGCGCTTGTCGGGCTGCGGGATGCCTACCCGGTCGAGCATCTCGACCGCCCTCTTGCGGGCGGTCTTCTTGTCGACGCTGTGATGGACCCGGTACGCCTCCACGATCTGCTTGCCGATCGTGTAGTACGGGTGCAGCGCGGACAGCGGGTCCTGGAAGATCATGGCCATGTCGCGGCCGCGCAGCTTGCGCACCTCGTCGGGGTCGGCGGACAGCAGCTCCTTGCCGTCCAGCCAGATCTCGCCGGAGACCTGCGCCTTGCGCTTGCCGTACTGGCCCGTGGTGTGCAGGCCCATGATGCCCAGCGAGGTGACGGACTTGCCGGAGCCGGACTCGCCGACGATCCCGAGGGTCTTGCCCTTCTCCAGCTGGAAGTTGAGCCCGTCGACGGACTTGACCAGGCCGTCGTCGGTCGGGAAGTGCACCTTGAGGTCGCGCACTTCGAGGAAGGCGGTGGGAGCGGGCGAGCCGGCCGGGGAGGGTTCGCCCAGCGCGGCACCGCTCTTGTGCAGTTCGGTCATCCCAGCCTCACTCGCGGGTCGATGACGGCGTACATGATGTCGACGACGAGGTTGGCGACGGCGATCGCGAGAGCCGCGAACAGGGTGACGCCGAGAATCACCGGCAGGTCCTTGTTGCTGATCGCCTGGACCGCGGCGAGCCCGAGCCCGGGCAGGTTGAACGTGGACTCGGTGAGGACGGCGCCACCGAGGAGCACGCCGATGTCCAGACCGAAGACGGTGAGGATCGGAGTCATCGCGGACCGCAGGGCGTGCCGGGTGATGACGGTGCCCTCGCCCAGGCCCTTGGCGCGGGCGGTGCGGATGTAGTCCTCGCCGAGCACTTCGAGCATGGTGGCTCTGGTGAGGCGGGCGTACATCGCGGCGTTCAGGAAGGCGAGCACGATCCACGGCAGGATCAGGCTCTGGAACCAGGTGCCGATGCCGTCGTCCGTGGAGAGGTTGTCGGCGATGTGGACCCAGCCGAAGTTGTGCACGAACAGGCCCATGGCGACCATGCCGGTGAAGAAGATCGGCAGCGAGACGCCGGCGAGCGCCGTGGTCATCGCGGCGCGGTCCCAGATCGTGCCGCGCCGGAGCGCGGACACCACACCGGTGGCGACGCCGCCGAGGAGCCACAGCACGCAGGCACCGGCGGCGAGCGCGCCGGTCACGGGCAGCGCGTCCTTGAGGGTGGTCCAGACGGGGACCTCCGTGCGGAAGGAGTACCCGAAGCAGGGCGCGGCGCAGTGGGTGACATCGGCACCGTTCGCGTAGTCGCGTCCCATCGGGATGCCCTTGACGAAGTCCCAGAACTGGACGAGGAGGGGGTCGTCGAGACCCAGTTTGATCCGGATGCCCTGGAGCTGCTCGACACCCGTGGCCTTGCCGGCGAAGAGGACTGCGACGTCCTGACCCGCCCACTTGGGCAGCATGAAGAAGATGGTGAACGTCGCGAGCAGTACGACGAGCACCATGATGACTACGGCGAACAGGCGCCGGATGAGATAAGCAAGCACTGTGTGCGGCCCGGCGGTGGCCGGGAACCCCTTGTGGGGGCTCCCGGCCACCGCCCCGGCCCTCACCTGCCCTTCGGACTGGCGGGTTTCGGCGGCGGTGGAACAGTCAACCGGGTTGACTGCAGATGCTGTTGACTACAGCGGCTACTTGACGACGCCGAGCGAGACGTAGTCGTAACGGCCGTTGTAGGCGTCGGACATGTAGGCGTTCGTCAGACGGCTGCCGCGCCAGGTGATGTTCTTCTCGTAGATGAAGGGCATCCAGTCGGCCTGGTCGAGGATCCGCTTGTCGAGAGCCTTGTAGATCTCGCCGGCCTTGACCGGGTCGGTCTCCGCGATCGCGTTGTCGAAGAGCTTGTCGATCTGCGGGTCCTTGATCTGGGACTCGTTGTAGTTACCGGTGTCCGAGAGGAACCGGCTGTCCCACAGCGGCTGGCCGAAGCCCTGGCCGGACGGGAAGTCCGGGCCCCAGCCGCTCATCGTCATGCCGTAGCCGCGCTTCTTCACGACGGACGGCGAGCCGGTGATGCTGGACGCCTCGGCGCCGTCGAGCGGGTCGACCTCGATCTTGATGCCGACCTTGCCGAGCTGCTCCTGGAGCGCCTCGGCGGTGTCGACCTCGCCCGGGTTGTTGTTGCGGGCGGTGAGCTTGGTGGAGAAGCCGGTCGGGTGACCGCACTGCTTCAGCTCGTCCTTGGCCTTGGCCAGGTCCGGCTTGCCCTTGCGGGCGAGGACGCCGTACGGGTCGTAGTCGCTGTGACCCTTGATGGAGACCGGCAGGGTGCTGTTGGCGATCGCACCACCGGCGATCTCGCCACCGCGGGTCTGCTGGAGACCGGCGAAGTCGGTGGCGTAGAAGACGGCCTTGCGGCAGTGGACGTCGTCCAGCGGCTTCGCGGTGTGGACGAGCGCGACGTAGCGGACGAAGGACGTCTGCATGTTGTCGACGCTGTCCTTGTGGTCCTGGACGGCGGTGACGCGGCCGGACTGGGTCATGCCGGTGCCGTTGAGGTCGACGTCGTAGTCGCCCTCCATCAGCTTCTTGTCGTTCTCCTCCAGGTTGGCGGAGATCGTCACGGTGACCTTGTCCGGGAGCGCGGCGCGCAGCGGGTCGGAGGCCTTCTGCCACTTGTCGTTGCGGACGAGCACGATGCTCTTGCCCGGCTTGTACGACTCGAACTTGTACGGGCCGGAGGAGAACGGGCGCTGGGTGTACTTGGCGCCGTTGTCCTTGTCCGCCTTCACGGGCGAGCCGGACGGCATGGCGAGGAACTGCTCGAAGTCACCGTTGGGCTTGGGCAGCTTGAAGACGATGGTGTTGTCGTCGGGCGTCTCGATCGACTTGAGACCGAGCTTGTCCGCGGACTTGTCCTTGTAGGGGCCCTTGTACTCGCCCTTGGGGTCCAGCGTCTGCTTGAGGTACTGCGGGCCACCGGTGATGGTGTCCGTCGCCCAGATGCGCTCGATGCCGTACTTGACGTCCTTGGAGGTCAGCTTCGAGCCGTCCTCCCAGGTGATGCCGTCACGCAGCTTGTACGTGTAGGTCTTGCCGCCGTCGGTGATCTCACCGGGGCCGGTGGCCAGGTCGCCGACCAGCTTGGTGGAGCCCGCACCCGGCTTGGTGTCGTAGCTGACCAGCTGGCGGGTGTAGAAGCGCATGAAGTCCCAGGCCATGCCGTAGTAGGCACGCTGGGGGTCGGCGGAGTCGAGGTCCTGCTTGCCGACCATCTTCAGCGTTCCACCCGTTTTGGTGGACGGGTTGGCGACCTTGTTGAACGCGGCGTTGAAGCCGGCGCCCTTCGACTTGCCGCCGCCTTCGCTGTCGTCGCCGCCGCCGCACGCCGTGGTGGTCATCAGCGCCGCGACCACGAGGGCCGCACCAGCGGTGAGCCGTCGTTTCGAGGTAACTGTGGACATTTTCTCGTAACCTCCGAGATCGCGGTCCCAGGCCGTTGCTTGCCGGAGAACCATGGGAAAAGCCACCTGACGATGCGGCAGGGGCAAGTCGTGGGTTATCGGGTCCCCTTGGGGTCCAGGGCGTCGCGCAGCCCGTCCCCGAAGAGGTTGAAGGCCAGCACGGTGATGAAGATCGTCACGCCGGGGAAGACCATGAACATCGGGTCGTGCTCGTACGTCTCCAGCGCGTCCCGCAGCATTCCGCCCCAGGAGGCGGTCGGCGGCCGGACACCGGCGCCCAGGAAGCTGAGGGCCGCCTCGGTGAGGATGTTGGTGGGGATCATCAGCGTCGCGTAGACGGTGATCGGCGCCACCAGGTTGGGCAGCAGCTCGCGGAAGAGGATGTGCGTCCGCCCGCCGCCGAGGCTGCGCGCCGCCTCCACGTACTCGCGCTCGCGCAGCGAGAGCGTCTGCCCGCGGACGATGCGTCCGACGTAGGGCCAGCCGAAGAAGCCGATGACGGCGACGAGTACGGCGATGCGCACGCCGCTGCCGGTGAGCCCGAGCAGGTCGTCGGGGAGGACCGAGACCAGGGAGATGATGAAGAGGAGCTGCGGGAAGGAGAGCAGCACGTCCATGACCCGGCTGATCACCGCGTCCACCCAGCCGCCGAAGTAGCCGGCGATGATCCCGAAGAGGGTGCCGAGGGCGACGGCGACCAGGGCCGCCAGGAACGCCACCAGCAGCGAGATCCGGGCGCCGTAGACGATCCGGCTGAAGATGTCGCGCCCCTTGTTGGGCTCGACGCCGAACAGGTAGTCGCCGCTCACGCCGCCGAGGCTGCCCGTGGGGAGATTGGTCAGCGGGTCGAGCAGGTCCTGGTGGAACTCGTTCGGCGGGTGCCCGAACAGGTTCACGATCAGCGGCGCGAAGACGGCCACCACGATCAGGACGAGGACAACGATGCCACCCGTCAGAGCGACCTTGTCCTGCTTCAGGCGGTTCCAGGCGATCTGCTTGAGCGACCGTCCCTCGACCTTCTTCACCCCGGAGTCGACTGCGGGACCGCCGGCCGCGATCGGATCCGCTTCCTTGGTCGGCTCGTGCAGTGGTGCCGTCATCGTGGCAAGGACCCCTCTCAACCGGCGGTGGCCGGGCCGAACTGGCCGCTGTGGCGGCGCGATCAGTCAGTCGTACGCAGAGGCGGCAAGACGCCCTTGCTGCGGGAGTCTTCATTGCCGTTACGACTGGTAGCCATACCGACAGGCGAATGGATGCCTAACCGTGATGCGCTCTGGGGTGTTCCGTTATCCGGACGGATGTGAACGCCCGCCGAACACAGGTCAGTTGATACGGAAGGGGGGCATGCGCGCGGATTCACGACGCATTCACCACGAGTTGTGCCGAGCACGGAAATCTCGGACATGGGCGGCCCGGTGGGCCGCGGCGCGGATGAACACGCCTTCACATTCGGGGAGTTGGCGCCCGATGGCCGCTTCCCGGACATCGGGAACGTACAGCCGCATTCGGGCTTCCGGGAGTGAACCGCCCCTTTACGGACGGCGGGAGGGCGCACCGGCCCTCCCGGTGCGGGGGACGAGCGGCCGGGTGTCCGGACGGGTCAGTACGCGCTCTGCGGCGGGTATCCGTAGCCCGCGACGGGGGCCGCCGGGGCGTGTGCCTCGCGGTCGTAGAACGGGCGGGCGTTGGCCCGCAGCCACATCGCGACCGGGTCGTACTCGTCGGACATCGCGACGGTGGAGACGGGCAGCCCCTCCGGGACGGCGGAGACCGACTGCTGCATCATCGCGCGCGCCGCGTCCACCGAGGGCGGGCTCGTGTCGTAGAGGTCGAGGCCGATGGTGAGGTACGGGACGCCGAGCGCGGGCTGCACCCAGGCGCGGCGCAGCGAGCGGATCGCCGGGGTGTGGTGGGCGTTCTGCGTGAGCAGGGCGTAGAACTGCGGGATCTCGATGGCCGGCTCGGTGAGCCGGAGCGGGCCGGCGGGCATCCGGTCGAGGCCGGTGGCGATCCGGCGCAGATCCAGCCAGGGGACGCCCACGCCGCCGCCCGGGGCGTGCGGGTTGAGCCAGATGCCCCAGCGGTCGGGGAAGAGGGTGCGGGCGATGTCCCGGCCGTCGACCAGCTCATGGGCGCGGTTCCAGCCACTGGCCGAGAGCTCCTGGGCGGAGGTCACGCAGGGGGCGTAGCCGAGGCCGTCGACCTCCATGTTCCCGTACTGGGCGTCGGGCGAGCCGGCCTGGCCCTGCCAGAGGAGCATCCAGATCCGGCCGCCCGCGAGGGCCTGCAGCAGCGCCTCGTACGCGTCGTAGCGCCCGGGCGTCACTTGGCGCAGCATGTGCTCGACCTGCCCGGCCGCCGCGGTGCCTGACGCACTCACCTGGTCCCGCCCCTCTTCGATCCACTGTGTCGGCCCGCCGCCCCGGGCACACGGGTGCGGCGTGATGCCGAGGCACCAGCCATGAAACCAGCTTATGCGCCGGTCCTGACACCGACTTGACGTCATGGGTCCGGGCGGTGTTCCCCACCGGTGCCCGGCGGAGGTCCCGCGCCGTGTTCTATATGCCCGCTCGCTGGTAGAACGGCCGGATCCGCTCCCGCATCCAGTCGCCGACCGGGTCCTGTGCCACGTCGAGCAGTACGAGATTGACCGGCCAGGGAACCCCGACCCGGCCCAGGGCGCGGCCGAGGGCGTCCATCGGGGCGTTGCGCCCCGCGCCGTCCCAGGTGGAGAACTCGACACCGATGAAGAGGACGGGGTCGCCTCCCTCGATGCTGGCGAGCGCCCGGCGGGCGGAGAGCACCACACCGCTCTCCTCGAACTCACCGGCCGCGGCGGCCAGGAAGTCGACCGGCTCCTCCTTCCAGTCCGGCTCGTACAGCCGGACCCTGCCGCCGCCGGCCGGCCCGTCCAGCGGGGTGCGCCCGGCCCGGCAGAGTTCGGCCACGGCGGGCGGCGGCAGCGGCATCCCGACCGCGCCGCCCGGGTTCACCGCGATGCCGAGCTGCGGGGGCAGTCCGCGGGCGAAGTCGCGGGCGGGCGCGACGGTGAAGGACATGTGGGCGCCGACACAGGCGAGGAACTGCTGTTCGGAGCTGAAGACCGGGACGTACGGGGCGCCCTCGATCTCCGTCGTCGGCAGGTCCAGGGCCCCCGAGTCCGGACCGCCGCCGTTGGGCAGCGGTACCCAGACCTGGCTGCGGCCGAGCACCTCGACGAGCCGTCCGCCCGCCTCCGGGCTGCCCACCGAGGCCATCAGCACTTCTTCGAGCTCGTTGCCCGGCCATCCGCCCTGCGGATGGGACTGGACCTGCGCCGGAACGTCCACTGCTTCCCCTTCTCGCCCAAGCCTTCCGGCAGAAGATTAACGCCCGGCCCCGAAGCGGCTCCGCCCCGCTACCGCCCGCCGGGCGGCCCGCCGGTGAACTCGATCCGGGCGAGCCGCCCCGCCGCCTCCCGGTCCAGCAGCACCGCCGAGCCGCATCCGGGCGGCAGCAGCCCCTTCTCCGTCGCCCGCAGCAGCCTGCCCACCGCCCTGCGGTGCCGGGCGAAGGCGTATCCCGATACGCCGCGTCCGCGCTCGCGCTGGCCCTCCCGCGCGGTCTCGGGCGTGACGTCGAGCAGGACCAGCCGCAGCGCCCGGCCCCGGCGCCGCGCGTCCCGGGCCAGCCAGCCGCGCACCCAGGACTGCGTCCCGCAGTCGTGGACGACGACGGACACCCCGGAACGCAGCACCCGCCACAGCCCCCAGTAGTGGGCGGCACGGACGAGCGGGCGGTAGAGGGCGTACGGGAATAACCGGGGCACGGACCGCGCCCAGCGGTCCCGGGTGTCCTGGGAGTCGATGGCGTGCGCCGTCGTCACCGCGCGCCGGATGAGCGTCGACTTGCCGCTGCCGGGCAGCCCGGAGACCACGACCACGTCGCCCGCCGCGAACCGCAGGGCGCGCGGGCTGCGCCCGGCCCGCTCCCGCAGATCCCGTACGACGGGCGCGCGCCCCGACATCTCCCTGGCCGGGGCCCCCGGCTGTGCGGGCATCGCCCCGTGTGCGAACCCCGCGGTCGTCGCGTACCGCTGCAACGTCATCGCCCTCCCCCTGTCGGATCACCCCACGTATGCCCCTGAAGTGTAAAGAAAAGGTAATGCGGCACAACCGTCCACGCCGGTGATTTCCGGCGGGGGACCGGGGCCCCACTCCGGCCCGATGCGTGCGATGATGGCCCGGCCAACTGCATAAAGGCCGTTCGAATCCGCGCGGGAGAGTTCCGGTCACTACCTGTGCCGGGCGCCGAAGGAGCAAGTTCCTCCCTTGAATCTCTCAGGCCCCGTACCGCGTGGATGAGGCAGATCTGAAAAGCGGGCCGCTTCGCGGCTCCACCCAAGGTGCAAGCCGAACCCTTCCAGGGGGTCTCGGCGAACCTCTCAGGTTCCGATGACAGATGGGGAGGGATCGTCCTCGTCGTCATGCCCTGGGAGCCATATCCATGAGCACCGCCCCCCGCCTCACCGCCCTCGATGCCCTGCACCGTTCGCTGGGCGCGACCATGACCGACTTCGCGGGCTGGGACATGCCCCTGCGGTACGCCAGTGAGCGCGACGAGCACAACGCGGTGCGCACGAAGGCCGGACTCTTCGACCTGTCGCACATGGGCGAGATCACCGTCACCGGCCCCGCGGCCGCGGCCTTCCTGAACTTCGCGCTGGTCGGCAACATCGGCACCGTCGCCGTGGGCCGGGCGCGCTACACGATGATCTGCGCCGAGGACGGCGGCATCCTCGACGACCTGATCGTCTACCGGCTGGGGGAGGCGGAGGCCCCCGAGTATCTGGTCGTCGCCAACGCGGGCAACGCCCAGATCGTGCTGGACGCGCTGACGGCCCGCGTCGAGGGCTTCGACGCCGAGGTGCGCGACGACCGGGACGCGTACGCGCTGCTCGCCGTCCAGGGCCCGGAGTCCCCCGCCATCCTGGCCTCGGTCACCGACGCCGACCTGGACGGCCTGAAGTACTACGCCGGTCTGCCGGGCACGGTCGCCGGTGTCCCCGCGCTGATCGCCCGTACCGGCTACACCGGCGAGGACGGCTTCGAGCTGTTCGTCGCCCCCGAGCACGCCGAGCGGCTGTGGCAGGCGCTGACCGAGGCGGGCGCCTCCCGGGGCCTGATCCCGTGCGGGCTCTCCTGCCGCGACACGCTGCGCCTGGAGGCGGGCATGCCGCTGTACGGGCACGAGCTGACCACGGAGCTCACCCCCTTCGACGCCGGTCTCGGCCGGGTCGTGAAGTTCGAGAAGGAGGGCGACTTCGTCGGCCGCAAGGCCCTTGAGGCCGCCGCCGAGCGCGCCGAGACCGCTCCGCCGCGCAAGCTGGTCGGCCTGGTCGCCGAGGGCCGCCGGGTGCCGCGCGCCGGCTACCCCGTTGTCGCCGTGGGCGGAGCCGGCGTCCAGGTCGTCGGGGAGGTCACCTCCGGCGCCCCGTCCCCGACCCTGGGCAGGCCGATCGCCATGGCATACGTCGACGCCGCGCACGCCACGCCCGGCACCGAGGGCGTCGCGGTGGACATCCGTGGCACCCACGAGCCGTACGAGGTCGTGGCGCTGCCGTTCTACAAGCGCCAGAAGTGACCCCCGCGCTCATCGAGAAGTGACGCAGTCGCGTCTCACACCGTAAGACCACCGTTCATCAGCACTCCCCCGCGTACAGGAGAATTCAGGTCATGAGCAACCCCCAGCAGCTGCGTTACAGCAAGGAGCACGAGTGGCTGTCGGCCGTCGAGGACGGTGTGGCCACGATCGGCATCACCGAGTACGCGGCCAACGCGCTCGGCGACGTCGTCTACGCCCAGCTCCCCGCGGTCGGTGACACGGTGACCGCGGGCGAGACCTGCGGTGAGCTGGAGTCGACCAAGTCGGTCAGCGACCTGTACTCCCCGGTCACCGGCGAGGTCACCGAGGCGAACCAGGACGTCGTGGACGACCCGTCGCTGGTGAACTCCGCTCCCTTCGAGGGCGGCTGGCTGTTCAAGGTACGCGTCACGGAGGAGCCGGCCGACCTGCTCTCCGCCGACGAGTACACCGAGTTCTCCGGCAACTAAAGACCCCAAGGGACCACCTGATGTCGCTTCTCAACTCATCCCTCCACGAGCTGGACCCCGACGTCGCCGCCGCCGTCGACGCCGAGCTCCACCGTCAGCAGTCCACCCTCGAAATGATCGCCTCGGAGAACTTCGCTCCGGTCGCGGTCATGGAGGCCCAGGGCTCCGTCCTGACCAACAAGTACGCCGAGGGCTACCCCGGCCGCCGCTACTACGGCGGCTGCGAGCACGTCGACGTGGTCGAGCAGATCGCCATCGACCGCATCAAGGCGCTCTTCGGCGCCGAGGCCGCGAACGTCCAGCCGCACTCCGGTGCGCAGGCCAACGCCGCCGCGATGTTCGCGCTGCTCAAGCCGGGCGACACGATCATGGGCCTGAACCTGGCCCACGGCGGTCACCTGACCCACGGCATGAAGATCAACTTCTCCGGCAAGCTCTACAACGTGGTCCCGTACCACGTCGACGAGACCGGCGTCGTGGACATGGCCGAGGTCGAGCGCCTCGCCAAGGAGTCCAAGCCGAAGCTGATCGTCGCCGGCTGGTCCGCGTACCCCCGTCAGCTGGACTTCGCCGCCTTCCGCCGCATCGCGGACGAGGTCGGCGCGTACCTGATGGTCGACATGGCGCACTTCGCCGGTCTGGTGGCCGCGGGGCTGCACCCCAACCCGGTGCCGCACGCCCACGTCGTCACGACCACCACGCACAAGACCCTCGGCGGTCCGCGCGGCGGTGTGATCCTCTCCACCCAGGAACTCGCCAAGAAGATCAACTCGGCGGTCTTCCCGGGCCAGCAGGGCGGTCCGCTGGAGCACGTGATCGCGGCCAAGGCGGTCTCGTTCAAGGTCGCGGCGACCGAGGAGTTCAAGGAGCGCCAGCAGCGCACCCTGGACGGCGCCCGCATCCTCGCCGAGCGCCTGGTACAGCCGGACGTCACCGAGGTCGGCGTCTCCGTCCTCTCCGGCGGTACGGACGTGCACCTGGTCCTCGTCGACCTGCGCAACTCGGAGCTGGACGGCCAGCAGGCCGAGGACCGGCTGCACGAGCTGGGCATCACGGTCAACCGGAACGCCATCCCGAACGACCCCCGGCCCCCGATGGTCACCTCGGGCCTGCGGATCGGTACGCCCGCCCTGGCGACCCGCGGCTTCCAGGCCGAGGACTTCACCGAGGTCGCGGAGATCATCGCCGCCGCCCTCAAGCCGTCGTACGACGCGGACGCCCTGAAGGCCCGCGTCGTCGCGCTGGCCGGGAAGTTCCCGCTGTACCCCGGCCTGAAGTAGTCCGGACAAGTTCTGGTAACACGTTGGGGCGGGGCACCGCGCACACTGAACTGTGAGCGCGGTGCCCCGTCCCATGCCCCCGCCCTCCGGGCCGCCCGGCCCATACCGCACCGCACCACCCGGCAGACAGCGACGTCTACCAACCCCTGAGGAGTCACCGTGGCCATCTCGGTCTTCGACCTGTTCTCGATCGGCATCGGCCCGTCCAGCTCCCATACGGTCGGCCCGATGCGCGCCGCCCGGATGTTCGCGCGCCGGCTGAAGAACGAGGGGCTGATCGCCCACACCGTCTCGATACGCGCCGAGCTGTACGGCTCGCTCGGTGCGACCGGTCACGGCCACGGCACCCCCAAGGCCGTACTGCTCGGCCTGGAGGGCGAGTCGCCGCGCACCGTCGACGTGGAGTCCGCCGACGACCGGGTGGAGCAGATCCGCTCCACCGGCCGGATCAACCTGCTCGGCATGCACGAGATCGACTTCGACGCCGACGAGCAGCTGATCCTGCACCGCCGCAAGGCCCTGCCGTACCACGCGAACGGCATGACCATCCTCGCCTTCGGCCACGAGGGCGAGGTGCTCCTGGAGAAGACCTACTACTCGGTCGGCGGCGGCTTCGTCGTCGACGAGGACGCGGTGGGCGAGGACCGGATCGTGCTCGACGACACCGTGCTCAAGCACCCCTTCCGCACCGGCGACGAGCTGCTGCGGCTCGCCCACGACACCGGGCTGTCCATCTCCTCGCTGATGCTGGAGAACGAGAAGGCCTGGCGCACCGAGGACGAGATCCGCTCGGGGCTGCTGGACATCTGGCGCGTCATGCAGGCCTGTGTCTCGCGCGGCATGTCCCGCGAGGGCATCCTGCCCGGCGGCCTCAAGGTCCGCCGCCGCGCCGCGAACACCGCCCGCCAGCTGAGGGCCGAGGGCGACCCGCAGACCCACGCGATGGAGTGGATCACCCTCTACGCGATGGCGGTCAACGAGGAGAACGCGGCGGGCGGCCGGGTCGTCACCGCCCCCACCAACGGCGCCGCGGGCATCATCCCGGCGGTCCTGCACTACTACATGAACTTCGCGGCCGGCGGCGCCACCGAGGCGGAGAAGGAGGACGGCGTCGTCCGCTTCCTCCTCGCGGCCGGTGCCATCGGCATGCTCTTCAAGGAGAACGCCTCCATCTCCGGCGCCGAGGTCGGCTGCCAGGGCGAGGTCGGCTCCGCCTGTTCCATGGCCGCCGGCGCCCTCGCCGAGGTCCTCGGCGGCACCCCCGAGCAGGTCGAGAACGCCGCCGAGATCGGCATGGAACACAACCTGGGCCTCACCTGCGACCCGGTCGGCGGTCTGGTCCAGATCCCGTGCATCGAGCGCAACGGCATGGCCGCGGTCAAGGCCGTCACGGCGGCGAAGATGGCGCTGCGCGGCGACGGCAGCCACAAGGTCTCCCTCGACAAGGTCATCAAGACCATGAAGGAGACCGGCGCGGACATGAGCGTGAAGTACAAGGAGACGGCGCGGGGCGGGCTCGCGGTGAACATCATCGAGTGCTGAGGGAGCGGGCCCGGCCCGGCCCGGCCGGCGGGTTCCGCCGAGGGAGCGGGCCCGGCCCGGCCGGCGGGTTCTCAGGGCAGCTGCCGGCCCCGCAGGGTCACCCCGTACCTCGTGCGCAGGCGGTCGATCTCCCACCAGGCCACGGCCGAGACCGAGGCCGGCCCGCCTATCACGGCGCAGAGCTGGACGAGCGGCGGGCCCGGCGGCATCCCGCTCATGAGCAGGTTGACGACCGCCAGCTCCCACACCAGCACCCCGGTCAGCAGGGCCGGAAGCGTGGCGTGCACCTCGGAGGTGCCGAACACGGTGCGGATCATCGTCCGCGACGCGAACAACACGAAGAACAGCATCCACACCACCGGGGCGGCCAGGGCGAGCGAGACGAACGGGGTGAAGATGTATGCCTCCATGTTCTGGCCGATGAGGAAGACGGCCATGGCCAGCAGCGGCACCGACGTGAGCGCGCCGAAGTACATCAGGGCCGAGCGCACCGCCGGGCGCAGGCGTGCGCGCATGCCCGGCCGCGCGGCCTCGGGTGCGATCCGGAACAGGACCAGGATCACCAGCGGCGCGCTGAGCAGCAGCAGCCACGGGGTGAAGGCGAGCCGGAGCGCGTACTGCTCCTGGACCTCCGCGAAGTCCGCCTCGGTGCCGTAGACGAGGAGGATCAGGAACGACGTGGCCAGCGCGGCCCAGGCCCTGATCTGCTGCACGCGCACCACCTGCGGGTCCACGATGCGGCGGTGCGCGTGCGGGGGGAACCTCAGGTGCGCCTGCCTGCGGGCCGTGCGGGCCAGCGGGTAGGCCAGGCCGAGCATGAGCAGGGGCCAGAAGCAGCACACCAGCAGGGCCCACACGCACCCGTGGATGGGCAGCGCCCGCAACACCTCCATCAGCGGGGGCCAGTCGCCGTCGCGGAACTGCTGCCACACCGAGCGGTGCGGGACGTACGGGCGGTGGGGCGGCGGGCCCTGGGGCGGATACGGCCCGGGGTAGGGATACGGCCCCGGTTGCGGGGGCACGCCCGGTGGTGGCGGTGGCTGCCCGTTCGGCCGCCACGACGGGTCGTACGGATTGTGTCCCCCGAAAGTCACGCCGTTCTTCCTTCCTGAACCGGGCGGCGGGTGTGCCGCGGATCCGATCTTGGTGAATCTCCGTCAGCAGTCAACCCTCCGTACGAGGGCCGCGCATCGAGTGGTGCGTGTCCGCCCGGCAATCGCCCCGGATTCGCCCTGCCACCGGCCCGGCCGGCTGGCAGGATCACCGCATGGGAACCGTGTACGCGCTCCTGGTGGGCATCGACGACTATCCGGACAAGCCGCTGGGCGGTTGCGTCAACGACGTGGCGGAGGCGGAGAGTTGGCTCCGTCAGCACGGCGGTCCCGATCTCCGGATCCTTCCGCTGCGCGACAGGGCGGCGACCAGGGCGGCGGTGGTCGAGGGCATCAGGGGGCACCTGGGGCGCGGCGGTCCGGGCGACACGGCGCTGTTGTGGTTCAGCGGGCACGGCAGCGAGGACGAGAGCGACGGTCCCCGTACGGCGACCGGGCGCAGTCAGGCGCTCGTGTGCGCCGACAGCCTGGACCCGGGCGGTCAGCCGATCCAGGACACCGAACTCGGGGCGCTGCTGGACGAGATCGCGGCGGGCGGCGCGCATGTGGTCGCCGTGCTCGACTGCTGCCACTCCGGCGGGATCACCCGTGATCCGCCGCCCGGTGCGCGCTCGCGCCGGGTGGCCTGGCAGCCGTGGTGGCGTACGGACCGCGACGGGGCTCCGCGCGGTGCGGGTGCGCAGGACGCCGAGCCGCTGCGGCATGTGCTGCTCGCCGCGTGCCGGGAGCAGGAGCTCGCGTACGAGGCGCTGGTGGACGGCGAGCAGCGCGGGTACTTCAGCCATTCACTGGTGCACGCGCTGCGGCGGCTCGGCCCGGCGGCCACGCTCGGGAAGGCGCACGCGCTCACCGAGGAGCGGGTGCGTGGCCGGTACGACGCGCAACATCCCGAACTGCGCGGTCCGGAGCATCTGCGCTTCCTGCACGGCGACGCGCTGTCCGTCCCCCCGTTCCTGCTCCGGCACACGGTCTCGGGGTGGGAGGTCAACTGCGGCCAGGTGCACGGACTGCGGGCCGTGGGAGCGGAGTTCACCCTGGTCGAGGAGACGGCCGGAGGAAGGTCCGACGGGCCGCGGGTGGTGGTCGTGCGGGAATTGCGCCCCGAGTCGGCACTGGTGGAGCCGGCCGGCTGGACGCCCGGGCGGGACGATCTCACCACGGTGCACGGGGTGAATCCGTCGGCCCCGGCGTTCCCTCCGGCCGCGGTGACGGTCGTCGGTGACCCGGCGGCCGTCGGGATGATGACGGCGGCCGTGGCCGGTGCGCCGATGCTGTCCACCGGCGGGCCGGGACTGGCGCTGCGGCTGGACGTCGGGGGCGGCCTGGCCCGGGTGACCGGGGGCGACGGGCATCCGGTCGGCCCGCTGCCGCTGCGTTCGTCCGACGATGCCGCCCGGGTGGTCGACTGCCTTTCCCACATCGCCCGTTGGCATCAGCTGAAGGACCTCGACAACCCCGACCCCTGGCTGTCGTCGCTGGTGCGGGTGACGGTCGAACCACTCGTCGGCGACCTGTGGCACACGGCGACGGGCGAGGTGGTCTGCGCGTACACGCGCAGCGGGCAGGAGCCGCAGGTGCGGGTCCGGGTCCACAACGACTCCCCGCGCATGCTGTGGTGCGTACTGCTGGATCTGGCGGACGACTACGCGTCCTCGCCCGCCCTGTTCGAGGGCGACTTCGTGGCGTCCGGGCACGCGGGGACGGCACGGCACGGCGAGCCGGTGTGGCTGCGGCTGCCGCCCGGCCGTTCCCTGGTCCGGGGTTCGTTCGCCCGGGACTGGCTGCGGCTGATCGTCGCGGAGAACGAGCTGAACGTGGCCCCGTTCCGGCTGCCGGCCTGGTCTTCGGACGCCCCTGGCGCGGAGCGCGGCGCCGTGGGCCGGCCGGACCGGGACGCGGGCTCCGTGCTGCGGCTCGCGCCGCCGACGGGCCCCCGGACCGCGGGGGGTCCGGCCGGGGACGTGGGCCGGTGGGGCACTGTCGTGGTGCCGGTGCGCACCGTATGCCCTGACCTCACCATCCGAGGTGCGTGAAACCCGCCCAGCCGGTCGGGTCGGTGGCGTCGATCAGCGGCACGCGGGCAACCATGTTCGCGGGCATTCCGGCCGGCGCCCCGCGCCCCTTGTCGAGCATCCACAACTGGGTGTCGCGCAGGGCCTGTCCGGGTGTCCGGCCGGCCCGGCACATGAAGTGGTGGGTCATGTACATCAGTACGGACGTGGCCGCGTCCGGCACCGGCCACAGCGAACCGAGCACCGAGCGCGCGCCCGCGACGAGGAACGCGGTGGACAGGCTGTACGCCTCGTCGTAGCCGTGCCCGGACACGTTGGTGCTGCAGGCCGCCAGGACGACGAGTTCCAGGTGGGGGTAGCGGGCGGTGCCCTCGGTCAGTTCCTCGGCGTTCAGGTTCCCGCCGGACAGCTTGAGGTACGCGCTGTTCCGCCGGCCCTGCCGCACCTCGCCGTGGCAGGCCAGGTGCAGCACGCCGCCGCGCTGCCGGCCAAGCCAGTCGGTCACGGCGGCGGGCGTGGCGGTGCCGGGGCCGAGGAGTTCGCCGTCCGGGTAGAAGGCACGGAAGATGGCCTCGGCCTCCTGTCCCGCGTGGAAGAGGTCGCGGGTCGGGTCGCCGACGACGAGGGCCTGCCGGGTGTCGGCGGCGGGCCGGGTGGCCACCTCGCACAGCAGGCGGGCGGAGGGTGCGTACGAGATCTCCGCCTCGTGACATGCGTACTGCCGGGTGCCGCGACGGTCGGGCAGGCGCGCGGCGTGCCAGGGCACGACGCCCAGTTCGGCCATCGGCACCAGCACCAGGGCCGGGTCCCCGGCCTGCCTTCGGCCCCGGGAGACTTCCTTGAGCAGCGGCTCCATCACCGCCTTGCCCGCCCAGTCGCACAGCCGCTCCAGCGCGATGCGGCCCTCGGTCCGGGTGGCCGGCTGCGGCCGGGTCGGGGCCTCGGGGGGTCCACCGGCGGTACGGCCCGGGGCTCCGACGGCCCGGTAGCCCGTCAGCTCGTCGGCGGTGACGGTGAGCCGGGGCAGTCCGAGTGCCCTGGCCGTGCCGTCGGCGGAGACGATCAGCGCCGTGCCGGGCACGCCGTCGCCGCCGGGCACCAGATAGACCAGCGCGGTGCGGCCCATGGCACGCAGCGCCCGGCCGATGTCCGTGAGGGTGGGGACGTCCAGCAGCCGCCGCCGGTGCGGGGACGCGGCGAGTGCCTGGAGGACTCGGCGCCGGAGCCGGCTGGAGGGGCCCGAGGCGGGGGGCGCGGCGGTGGGGGTGGTCCCGGGGGCCGGTTCGGGTGCGACGCCGCCCGCCGCCCGCCACTCGTCGGCCGGGCCGGACTGCCCGAGGGCGTCCAGCATGTCGGGCACGGTGGCGGCGACGGTCGCCGCGTGCAGGACGAGGCCGCGTCCGGCGTCCAGGGCCCGTACGGCGTCGTCGTGGGCGCCGTCGGTCAGGCACCAGCGGGCCACGCCGAGCGCCTGCTCGCCGGCCCGGCGGCCGGTCTCGGCGGCGTGCACCGTACCGGACTGGAGGAGGACGCTCCAGGTGGCGGCGCGCATCGCGTCGAGGCCGATGCGGCGGGACTCGGCGTGGTTGAGACGGGTGGCACGGGTGTTGAACAGCTGGTTGTCGCCGCGGAACCGGTAGCCCGAGGCCAGGGCCATCCCGATGGTGTTCCACAGCGGGTGCGCCGGGCCGCCGGCCAGGCGCAGGGTGTGTTTCAGCCAGGAGATGCCCTGGTCGAGGTGGCCGGGCCGGTCGGCGCGCGGGACCGACGCCATTCCGCCCAGCGCGCAGTGGGCGGAGCCGAGCGAGAGGGCGTTGCGGATCCAGCGGTCGTCGTCGGGTTCGAGGAGGTCCAGGGCGTCCCGGAGCAGCTGGGTCGCCTCGACGACCCCTCGGGCGTTGCCGGCGAACATGGCCCGGCTGACGCTGCTGATGCCCGCCTCGCCGAGCCGGTCGATCTGTCCCTCGCGCGGCAGCAGCGCGATCTGCCGCCGTACCTCGGCGATGTCGGGGGTGGCCATCATCGCGGAGTGGTCCGGGAAGACGCCTGCGGTGCCGCGGCCCCGCAGGATCTCCAGGTTGGCCCGGGCGATGTCGAGGTTGGCCTCCAGCCCGACCCGGTCCATGTGGTCGGGGGACAGCCGGGCGACGACCTCCTCCAACTCGCCGACCTGCTGGGCGAGCGCGTCCGCGTCCTCGCTCCGGACGGCCTGGTGCCCGCGGAACACGGCGAGCTGTCCGTCGAAGGCCAGGCGCGTTCCGGCGTCGAAGGCCGGCGAGTTCCGCAGCCGTGCCAGGTCCTCCACGGCCGAGTCGAAATCGTCCTCGCCGCCTCCGACCTGGGCGAGGTGGGCCCGGAGTCCGGCGTGGGTCGCGTCGAGCGCGTCCCGTTCCCGGCTGCCGGCCGGGAAGGCGTCGCGATTCTGCTCGATCTGGGCGATCGCCGCCTCCATCTCGGCGGGGGTCTCGATCCGTTGCAGTCCGGACATGCTGTTCGTGGCGGCGACCGTCGCCTTCCAGCGGCCCTCCGGTCCGTGGGCCTCGGCCTCCCGCAGGAGTTCGTCCACCTCGTCCGGGCTTCCGACCGACTGGTGCCAGCGCAGCGTCGGGAGGACGACGAGGATCTGTCCGGCGCGCATGCCGGACATCAAGGTCCCGCGTTCCAGGGCCTGCCAGTCGGTGTACAGCCGCGCCCACGCCTCGCCGGCCGTGTCGCAGCCGAGCCGGTCGAGTACGAGATCGGCGGCGCGGGTGAGGTCCTGGGCGTCGGTCCTGGCGGCCAGGAGCGACTGCTGGATCTCGTAGGTGAGGGCCTGGAGGTCGTACGGCTTCCCCGGCATGTCTAGCGCATCCATTCCTGCTGTCGTGGCGCGGCCTGTGTGCGGTACGGGGCGAGGACACCGTTCAGCCATCGCTCGCCCTCGTCGGTCCCGAAGTCGATCCGGGGGGCTCCGGTGGGTTCGAGCGGTGGTGTCGCGCACCGGTCCTCGAACAGGACGGCCACCCGGTCCGCGGGTTCGCGTTTGGAGGGCCAGACGAAGCCCTGCGCCCAGGGCGCGGTCCGGCGGCGGATCCAGTGGCCCCAGTCGCGGGTCTGCGGGTAGTCCGCGCCCTCGGCGTGCACGAGCCACGAGTCCTGGGCGACCGCCGCCAGGTCCCTGCCGGACATCAGCGGCACCACGTCCACATCGGTGGCCAGGCGCAGGAAGGACAGGCTGCGGCGCTCGAACGCGGCTCGCGGGAGCAGACGCGTACCGCCGTCACCGCCGCCGTCGAAGGGGAGCGAACGCAGCAGCACCTCGCACACGGCGGCGCCGACGCCGAACCCGACGTACAGGTAGCCGTACTTCTCGTACGGGGTGCTGTCGAAGCGTCCGCCGTAGTAGAAGGCGTGCGCGGGCTCGGGGTTGAAGGCGACCGGGTCGCGGTGGCTGCTGTGGACGCGGTGGACGAGGGTGCCGGCGGGCAGGGTGACGCGGCCGGGTTCGCCGGGCAGTTCCTCGGGGGGCGGATACTTGGGCACGGTCTACCAATCCCCGTCCGTGACGGTCAGCGCGCGGGCGGCGCCCAGGAGTTCGGGGTCGCGCCCCTGACCGAGAAGGCTGCTCGGCGGGGCGCCGGTCCACGCGTTCGCGGAGAGCCACCAGTCGGCGGCGCCCCAGGGGTCCCGGTCGGCGCGGAGCACGTCGGCCACCTCCAGGACGACCTCCCACGGCATGTCCCCGGCCTCGAACTGGAAGGCGGGCAGCTGCCGTTCCCCGTACTCACGGGTCAGGACGATCAGCCGGGGGTCGACGGGGCCCGTCCCGCGCGGGCTCGACGCCGGGGCCCGCAGCAGGCGTTCGCGCACCGGGCCCAGGAGCGGGCCGACCATCCGGTTGCCGTCGATCACGAGCATGCAGAGGTCCATGACGTCGTAGCCCTCGTGGACGACGGACGGGGACGAGCCCGCGAACCGTTTCGTGGCGCCGTCGCCGCGCAGCCGGTCCGCCTCGTTTTCCGGGAGCGCGTCCAGCATGGTGCGCACCGCGCGGTCCGCCGCGTCCCGGCCGGTTCCCGGCTCGCGGGTCCGAAGGCCGGTACGCATCTCGGCCAGCGGCGCGCGCAGCGCCCGGTGCGCGTCGGGACCGAGCAGCGGCCCGAGCCGGGGCCAGTCGGCCGCGACGGCGGCGAGCATCATGAAGGGATTCACCCGCACTCACGCCCTTTCTGTTCACGGGGTCCGGTCCGTTCACGGGGTCCGGTCCGTTCACGGGGTCCGGTCCGTTCGCTGAACGCGACCTCCCGCAGTACCGAAGCAACGTCGAACGGTCCGGCGCGAGTCGGCACGGGCCCATGATCGTGCGCCGGTCACGGCATCACAAGGTGCGCCCGGCCGCCCGTCCACGCTAGCGGTAGGCGGGAGGCCCGTCGGGTCGGCGGTGGGGCGTCACCGGGTCGTCATCGGGTCGGCGCGACGGGCGGGGGTGCGCTTCCGGGGCGCGCCGCGTGCGCGGCGCATCCACCGGACGGGCGCCGGTCCGTTCAGCTCAGGTGCACCGGCAGCGATTCGATGCCGTAGACGATGGACAGCTTGCGAAAGGCCAGGTCCTGGGGCGGCACCGCGAGCCGCATCCCGGGGAACCGCCGGGCCAGGGCCGGGTAGGCGGTGCGCAGTTCCATCCGGGCCAGTTCGGCGCCGATGCAGCGGTGGATGCCGTGGCCGAAGGCGAGGTGGCTGCCCGCGGGGGTGCGGTGCGGGTCGAAGCGCCCGTCGTCGCCCACGTACCCGGCATCGCGGTTGGCGGCGCTCAGCGAGCAGAGCACCATGTCACCCTGCGGGATGACCACTCCGCCTATCTCTATGTCCCGGCGGGCGAACCGGGGGAAGGCGATCTGCACCGCCGAGAGGTAGCGCAGCACCTCCTCGACGAAGGGTGCGGTCATGGCGTCGTCATGCCGTATTCGGTCGAGCACGTCCCCGTTCTGCAGCAGCACCAGGGAGCCCAGGGCGATGGTGCTGGCGGTCGTCTCGAACCCGCCGGTGAGCACACCGTCGGCGAGGCCCGCGAGTTCCTCGTCGTCGACGTCGTCGCCGTGCTCCCGCACGATCATGCCGAGCAGGCCGTCGCCCGGCTTCTCGCGCTGCGCCTTGACGACGTCCCTGAAGTACGTCAGCGACTCCGACATCGCGCCGAAGGGCGCGGTCGTTCCGGCGAACAGGTCGAAGCGGTCCATGGCGAGCTGCTGGAAGTCGTCACGGTCCTCGTAGGGCACGCCGAGCAGTTCACAGATGGTGAGGGAGGGGATCGGCAGCGCGAACTCCTGCACCAGGTCGACCGGACCCCGGGCGGCCGCCATCGCGTCGAGGCGCTCTTCCACGATGGCGTCGATCCTGGGGCCCAGCCGCCGCAGCCGGCGCATGGTGAACTCCGGGGTCAGGATGCGGCGCAGCCTGGTGTGGACCGGCGGATCGTTGAAGCCGAGCCCGCCGGGGCTCTGCTCGGCGGCCACTCCGGCGTTCGTCGCGAGGTGGGCGAAGTCGGTGCTGAACCCGTCGGCCGAGCCGAGGACGGCCTTCGACTCCTCGTAGCCGCTGACCACCCAGGCGTCCATGCCGAACGGCAACGAAACCTTGTGCACCGGCCGCTTCGCCCGGGTCCTGGCCAGTTTGTCCACCGGGTCGAGGCCGTCTCTGCGCAGCATCATCAGCAGGTCGTCGGGCAGCAGCCTGACCGTGGATGAGCCGATCCCGTACTTCTGGATCCTGGACAGGTAGCTGCGCCCGATCCGGGCGGTGATACGGGAGCGGAACGTCGTAGTCAATCTGCACTCCAGGAGTCGTCGCGCGGTCCGCACACACGGTGCGGACGTGAAACAGCTGTGCAGCAGGCGCGGAAGTGGATAGTGGCCGGCGGCGACACGGCTTGTGCCAAACGGCATTCTGTCTCAGAGCGTGAGGAAGCGGCGCCCCGGCGGCATCGGATCCGGCCCGTGACGCCCGGTCGATCGGTGACGGCCTCCCCCGATGCCCTGCGGTCTTCCGCGCGAACCGCAATTTTATGCTGAAGGGCATGGACGGCCTGCACGGCGGGTTCACCGGCAGCCGTCCGGACGATGTTTTCCTCAAAGGGGCCGAAAACGAAGGGGGCCGGACCCGAAGTGGCAGATGACCTTCCGCTCCTCGTGCTCGAACGGCTGCGTGCCATCGACTGGAACGACGACTCGGCGGCCTACGAGCACGCGAATTCGCGCGCTCTGCTGATGCGTGAATATCTGCGCCGTGCGGCCGGCTGGGCCCGGGCGTACCGCGCCGAGGAGTCATGGCCGTTCTTCGACATCGCGGAGCATGTCACCCCCGGGGTCCGGACGCCGTCCGATGTCGCCACCGAACTGGAAGCGGTACTCACGGGCCTGGCTCCGTCCTCGCTCAAAAAGACGTGCCGGGGCGCCGTCCGGTGGGCCGTGCTGCGGGGCGCCGGAGGCGAGTTGCCCCGAGATCTTCCGGATGACCCCTATGAGCCGCTTCTGCTCATGTACGAGCGGGGTGGTGGTTACTTCGTCGAGGAGTTCATCGACCTCGATGGCGCGATGCTGCGGCTCGGGACGGTGGAGAGCAACCTCTCGGCCCGCCCGTTCCGCACACTTGCCCCCGCGACCCTGGACGCCCTGGACGCCGAGGGCGAGATCACATACTTCGCGAGGACCGGTGAAGGGCATCCGGGGGCGGGCGGCCCGCGCGGCATCGTCAGGCGCCGGGTCGACGACGGCCGGACGTACGACGAGGCGTTCACCCACGACCTCCGCTGGGAGCCGACCGATCACCTCCGGTTGTGCGAACCCGGCCACGACGAGTCCGGCCGTGCCGGGATCACCGAAATCGAAGCCGCCGCATTCATCGAGCTGGCGGTCGTGGGCACGGCATGAAGGACGGCCCGAGGTCATCGGGGTCCCGTCGCGCCGGAGGGCTTCCGTCTCCGCGCTCCGGTCGAGCGCTCCGCCTCCGGGCCTCGTCACCCGTACTGTGATTCGGTGGCTGTGTCACAGACTGTCCACAGCCTGGTGGTCTTCGATTGCCTTCGGTGTCGGGGAGTTGATAGGCATGATCCGTGCATTTGTTCGTTCGGCTCGGCAGGGGGATTGAATGAAGTTCGACATGGGGGCGCAGGTTCTGACGAGTCTGTCGTCGAAGTCGCGTGGGTCGAGTGATGATCTGGGGACGTTGAT